>JAJQDT010000005.1:80746-119750 GCA_021202075.1 Lachnospiraceae bacterium
CCACTGCCCGGGTCGGCCATCGTTTCTCTGTCCGTAAGCATATCCGCATTCCACACATAATCGCAGGCAATCCCCCACTCGGAATGCATCACCACCTGACTCCGGGCGTCCATCTCGTTAAAGGATTTGCCCAGTCCGCTGACAAAAACAATGGGGAATTCCAGTCCCTTGCTTTTATGGATGCTCATGATGCGAACGGTATCGTCCGCCTCGGAGGCAATATTTGCCTCGCCATAATCCACCTCGTATTTTTGCAGATTTTCAATGTAGCGGACAAAATGATAGAGCCCGCGGTAGCTGGTCGCCTCATATGCAATTGCCTTTTCCACCAGCATATCCAGGTTCGCCCTGCGCTGCCGCCCGCCGGGAAGAGCAGCCGCATATTCGCCGTATCCGGTCATGTCAAGGATTTCCCATAAAAGCTTGTGTACCGGCGTGTGAGCACTCCCGGCGCGGAGCCTCTCAAATGTCCCAAAAAATGTTTCAAGCTTCTGCGCGGTCTTTTCATCCGACGGCTGCTTCCGATAGCGCAGGCAACAGTCATAAAAAGAAAGCTTTGTATCCCCGCCGGCCGCGAGCCGGATCTGCGCAAGCTCCTCATCGGTCAAACGGCCGATGGCGCTGCGCAGCACCGCCGCAAGCGGGATGTCCTGAAGCGGATTGTCCAGAATCTGTAAATAAGAAAGAACCACACGAATTTCAGCAGCGGAAAAATAGCCTTTCTGGGAACCCGTAAAGCACGGAATTCCCATATCGGCAAGGACCTCCCCCCAGGCTTCCGCCCATCCGCTCACCGTCCGGAGCAGGATGACGATGTCCCCGTACCGCGCCGGTCTGGTGCCGCCGGACTCCTTATCCGTCACCGGCATACTCCCCACAAGCTCCCGGATCCGCCGCCCGACCATCTTCGCCTCCTCGACACGCAGATCCGCGGAGGACATATTCTCTCCACCGGAGCGCTGCGAACGGCCTTCTTCGGGATGGAATGCATCCTGGCCACCACCGGGGTGCTGTGATCGGCCTCCTTCGGAGGCCAGCGCATCCTGGCCACCATCGGGGCGCTGCGGACGGCCTTCTTCGAAGGTGGGCGCATCTCTACCCACGCTGGTGTACTGCGATCGGCCTCCTTCGGGGGCGAGGGGATCGCCATCGGATGTCCGGGGTACAGCATCCGCCACTGCGGAACCATCGAGCAGCATCAGTTCCGCCTTGTATGCATCTGCCCCGTCCGGGAACACCGCCCCCGGATACAGCGCGGCGTCCGCATCATATTCTATTCCGCCGAGAGCTTCCGTCATAATCTTCCTGAAAACATCATTCACTGCATCCAGAACCTGCGGACGGCTGCGGAAATTCCGGTGAAGGTCGATGCGGCAAGCCGCTTTTACTGCCGCCGCAGTTAAATCGTCCCTGGATTCCCCTCCCATGCCACAAGTGGATTCACCATTCTTGCCGCAAGCAGATTCATCGTCCATACTGCAAGTGGATTCAGTGCCGTTAATTGATTCACCAGCCGTGCTGCAAGTGGATTCAGTGCCGCAAATTAATTCACCGCTAATGCCGTGTATCGCAGGATAACTGCGGTATTTTTCCATAAACAGCTCCGGTCGGGCCAGGCGAAAGCGATAAATGCTCTGTTTTACATCACCTACCATGAAGCGATTGTGCACGTCCGAATTCTGCCTGGCATGTTTTTTCCCGGTATGAGCAGAAGCCCCTTCCGCCAGATGCACACCGTTTCCCTTGCCGGAAACACTTGATAAAATCAATTCCTGAACCAGATTGCTGTCCTGATACTCGTCGGTCATGACCTCCTCAAAGGTCTCCGCGTATTCCTGCGCCACGGCGGTCGGAACAAGACTGCCATCCTCTTCGCGCTTCACCAGGGCTTTCAACGCAAGATGCTCCATATCGCCAAAATCCAGGACATTTTTTTCCGTTTTTTTCTCCGAGAGCCGTTTCATAAATGCTTCCGTCAGCTTCGTCAGAACACGCACGGAAATCCCACTCTTCTGATACACATCCCGCAGTGATTCCAAGTCATCATAATAATACTGGTCACGGAGCGCGGTAATCTGGTCCTTATACCCGGAGCGGATCGCCATTACCCGCTGCTTTTTGTCTTCCGAGATCCGCTCGTCCTTCTTTGTGCCCAGACGGGCAAATGGCCCCATTTTTCGAAATGCTTCCAGATAATCTGAGAATCGGCCTGCGCTCCGCCTCTCCTTACGGCTGTCGTCCCGGGAACGGGAGCTATCTGTTTCATCCGATCTGCAACGCACCGTCTCGTTCTGGCATATCAGCGCATCAACCAGAGCCAGATCCGAAATCAGTGCCTTTTCATATGGATACGGTCCGTCCGGTTCTCTTGTGATTTTCAATGTCAGGAGCACCTGTTGCCGGACGTCCGCCAGACGCATTGCCGTATCCGCCTCGACAAAAACCATCCACGCCGGATGCCACTGCCTTCCTGGAAAAGTTTCCCCGCCCAGGACTCCATTGGAGCCAGACGCAGTATCTCTTTCTTTAGTATCGGAATCCTCTGCTCCTTCTGTGGTTCGGCCGTCCCGTCCGCTTTGCCCAGATTCCCTCACGGAATGATCGGATGCAGAGAGCTCATACGCCACCCGACATTCACGCAGCCATTCCTCCGGAAACGGCTGCCCCAGCGCGAAATGATAAATCTGCAGAATCATCTCTTCCACTTCCGCGTCGCCCTTACCGGTCGCAAGCTGTTCCAGAAACTGCTCAAATTCCGGATCCGGCTGCACTTCGTCTGATAGATTTGATGCCGTCCCGGAAACCGCCTGAGCTGTAGCCGTCTGATCTGCTGCATCCGCCTGGTTTGCTGCATCTGCCCGGTTTGCTGTATCTGCCCGGTCTGCTGTATCTGCCCGGTCACGCGTCCGTTCGCTTTCAACATCTGTCCGGGCACACGCCTGTTCATTTGCTTCGTTTTCCGACTCTCGCGCCTGCCTGTTTCTTTCATTCTCCAGACTTCGCACCTGTCCGTTTGCTTCATACGCCTCATCTACGATTTCTTTCACCGCGTCCTGCTCAAGCAGCATCACTTCGCCTTCATCCGCGATGCGGAATGCAGGATCAATTCCGATTGTCTGAAAATGGTTTCGGAGCACATGAAGACAGAAGCTGTGAATCGTTGTGATTTTTGCGTTATGCACCAGCACCAGCTGCCGCTGCAAATGAGCATTGTCCGGATCCTTTTCGGCCCGTGCTTCCAGCGCATCACGAATGCGCCCGCGCATTTCAGCCGCAGCCGCATTCGTAAATGTCACGACAAGAAGCCGGTCAATATCTACCGGCTGCGTCTCATCCGTAATCATTTTCAGGATACGCTCCACCAGCACCGCCGTCTTTCCGGAACCGGCCGCGGCGGACACCAGAATATCCTTTCCGCGCGTATCAATCACCAGCTGCTGTTCACTCGTCCATTGCACTGCCATATCCGCCACCTCGATTCTTTACTATTTGATATGTCCGGACAGGTGCTCGGGTAACGCCTCCTCGCCGTTGCTCGGAGGCAAATCGCACCTGTCATTTGAAGAACGCTTCGCGTTGGACAGGTGCTCCCACACTTCTTCGGCGCCCAGCTTTGGTTTTCGCGGCTCACACCGTCCCGGAATTTTCCGGTCATATCCGCAGACATCCGGATACGGACAATAGTCGCACGCGCATTGATTCCGATCCGTGAACGGGCGCGCCTCAATGCTTCCGTCCAGAATTGCGTCGCCCATCTGTGTCAGCATCCCGGATACATACTCCGAAAGCGCCGCGAACTGTTCTGTAGTCGCTATGCTGGATGTTGCTTTCGGAGTGCCATCCTTTTTTATTCCCACCGGAATCACCAGCGAATCCCCCTCCAGGTTCGCATCCAGCAGCCGCATGATCTGTTCGTCGCTGTTTACCAGCCCGTTCGGCCGCATCTTTTTCAATATTGCCCTGCGAGCCTGATCCGGACTTTCTTCCTTATTTAATACCGGATCCTGCAGTCGATGGTAAAAAATACCCGCAGGAATGATTCGTTTATCCGGATGAAGCCGCTCCTCCATCTCCAAAGCCGCGTTCAGATAAACGACCAGCTGCAGCTGCAATCCATAATAGAACGCCACGGGATCAAACTGCGTCATCCCGGACTTATAATCGACCACTTTTACGTAAACCGCATCCTCCGTCTCGACCGTATCAATCCGATCAATCCGCCCCTGCAGCCGAATCCGGCCGTTCTCCTTAAGCGACACATGCACCGCGTTCAGATTCCCCGTATCGGCAAATGAAATCTCCGTTCCGGCCGGGCGGAACTGCCCCGCACGCATCTGCTCACGCATGACCCAGATCGTCCGCCGCAGGATTCGTTTCAGCCTGCGAATCGTGTACTCCTCCCGTGCGCTTCCATGCAGGATTCCCCCTTCATAAGCTTCTGCGGCCAGGTCAACGCAGCGATCCATGCGGCGCGCCTGTTCCTCATACGGACATTCCCCAAAGTCCAGTCCCTCCGTCAGCATTTGCCTGGAAAACAATTCAATTGCCTCATGAAACAGATTCCCCAGATCCATCGCTTTCACGCCATACTCCGTGCGCTCCCGCAGTCTCAGTCCGTAGGAGACAAAATGTGAAAACGCGCATCCGGCAAACTGCTCCAGCCTCGTCACGCTCGCCGACATCCAGTGGTATTTCCCGTCCGGCGCGGCAGTCAGATACAGTTCCTTCGCCGTCTGCGCTTCGAGCTGCCCCGCATCCGGCGTCTCTCCCCGAAGAAATGCCGCTCCCGCCAGCGTACGCACCCGTTCTCGGTAGGTTTCATCGCAGAGATACCGGCGGTAAAGCTCCAGCCAGGCGCCCGGCGAATCCTCAGCACCTTCCGGCACCGGTTCCAAAGCTTCCGGTGTAAGCTTCTCACATTTTGCCACAGGCTCCGTACATTCCGGATTCGGCCTGGCGGCCTCCGATGCCGGCTCTGGATATTCCTGTACCGACCTTGTGCTCTCCGATGTCCGCTCCAAACATTCCTGCGTCGGCCCGGCAGCTTCCGGACGCATCCATGCCTCATTCCGGCCTGACAGCTCCTGCAGCCCGTGCAAAAGATAGAGCATCCCATTCTCTTTAGAAGTCACCTGTGAGAGCCGGGTTCCGGCATCGGGTTCTCTGTGCACCTGCAGTTCCGGAAACAGCCTGCCAAAGACGGACACCAGGTAAGACGGCCGCATCGCCTGCCCTTCCCCGCTGCTTAAGCACCACGACAGATAAAGCCGGTCCTGCGGCTTCGTCAGATTCTGATAAAGGTAAAACCTCTGGATATAACTGTTCTCCCTGGCGGAAGGAGCAAGCTTCGCTCCGGACGCGAGCAGGATTTCCCGCTCCGTATCCGAAACAATACCGCCTCCATCGCCGCGCGACGGCACCCAGCCGTCATTCAGTCCCAGGAAAAACAGCACCTTCACATTCGCCAGACGGGAACGCCGGATATCGCCCACCTGCACCTGGTCAATCTCCGGCGGAATGATGCCAATCTTCGCCTCGGAAAGCCCGGCGTCCAGTATTTCTGAAAACTCCCGGCAGTCCATTCGCTCCTCGCCGAGCAGCTCCACCATCTCATCAAGCAGCCCGATCAGAACCGGATAAATCTGCCGGTACTCCGAGGCAAGCTCCTCGTTAACCGTCTGCTGCCCCGCAGAGTTTTCCAATGTTTTATAACCCCCAGGCACAGATTCGGGTAATACAGATTCTCCAGCCGCATGTCTTCCGGCCGTAAACGCCCGCAGCTCATTCTCCCTGTTTTTCAGCTGCTGCTGAACGCCGCAAGCCTCAAGAAGCTGATACAAAGCCCGGGCATACTCCAGAAGGGGGCGATTCTTCTCCCGCATTTTTTCCGCAAACGAACCGACCCGCTCCATAAAACGCACCCGCAGGGCGTTGTAGAAAGAAAGGCCTGCCAGTGGTATGGTTCCAGGCTCTTCTCCCTCATCAGCCATGTCTATAGGAATGTCTGAGCCATTTGAACAATCGATCGATTCTGTGCTCCTCCCGAGGCCATCGGTAGACAAAGATGAGCCATATCCTGTCTCAAAATCACAGGATAGTCTGTTCTTCATCTCATTCCTGGCTGCTTCTGCATCAGAAGCCTGTATAAACTCATTCCCGGTATCTTCCACGTCAACCGGCTGCAGAATCGGTTCCGCCGGGCTCTTTACCTGCGCCAGCTGCGGAGGGCACCACGTCCACTCCTGCTCCCAGCGTGCGTGTCCCCGGATGCCCGCAGCGATCACATAATTCTCCAGCCGGTCGATTTCATCCGAAGAAAGACCCGCCATCCCCGTGCGGAGGAATCGAAATACTGTCTCATAAGAAAAATCCTGCTGCACCATCGCGAGCGCTCCACGCACAAACTCCAGGCAGGGGTTCAAAAGCAGCTGCCGCGTCTCATCCACAAAGACCGGGATGTCATACGTCGGAAAAATTCGTTTCACATAATTGCCATACGCGCCCAGATCGCCCGCGATAACGGCGATATCCCGGTAGCGATAGCCCCCGCTCCTGACAAGCCCGGATATGGTGCAGGCCGCAAAATGCACCTCCTGTACCGGAGAGGAGAGCTCATGCAGCGAAATCTCATCGGAGGAACCCCGGTAAGGCTGCTGATTCTTTCGAAACAGGTTCTGCTCCAGGTGCCGCAGCGCGCCGCCCTTCCGAAAACGCGGAAGCTGCCGGTCTCTTGATTCAGGGCCATTATTGGTTGTCGGTACAACCTTTTGGGAACCATCCAGATCTTCGCTCCTGCGCCCGGTATCACCGCATATCTGCTCACAAGGGCTGGCAGAGCCGTTTATCCGGAGCGCTGGATCGCCGTTTGCCTGTTCCCGGGATCCGACCAGACTGTCCATCCGCAGCCCGGTATCACCGCATGTCTGTGCCCGGTCGGCCCCTGGCCCCAGCACAATCGCCTGCTCAAATAGTTCTCCGGCATTTCCGCCATCAATGCTTGAACTATCAACCATTTGATCCATGCCTGAACGCGTATCAAAGCAGCGATCCGTCACACTTTTGATCAGCCGACGACCCGGCGCAAACAGCTCATGCTCCCGGATTTCTCCATAAAAATCCTCCCGTGCGTCAATCGT
The DNA here is from genome assembly GCA_021202075.1 of Lachnospiraceae bacterium. Lineage (GTDB taxonomy): Bacteria > Bacillota > Clostridia > Lachnospirales > Lachnospiraceae > Choladousia. The sequence continues at coordinate 87,883 of JAJQDT010000005.1, forward strand.
CACCGTCAGATAAATCTTCGGGCAGACCTTCATCAGCGCTTCCAGGACGGTAAGTTGCGCAGGCGTGAACCCGGCAAACCCGTCAAATGCAAGCACACTCCGTGCCAGCAGCTTCGAGCGGTCAGCCACCTGCGCAAGCACCTCCATCAGTTCCTCCGGTTTCATGAACCGGTCCCGCTGATAGTCCAGAAACGCCCGGTAAAGAACGCGGATGTCCTCCAGCTTCGCATGCAACAGGGGGCGGTTTTCCACCGCCTCCTCCATGCATTGCAAATCAAAATCCGTAACCTCATACTGCATCAGCTCCGAAAGGATAGACTTCACCTCTGAAACGTACCCGGTGCGGTTCATCCGCGCGCCAAGTACCTTTAATTCCTCCCTGCACTGTTCCGCCACGCGGCGCAGCATCAGATTCTTTCCTGTCTCCGTGAGCACGGTCCTGCGGTCGGTACCGACCTCCTCAAACACCCGGTGCGCGAGTCTCCGAAAGCTCAGGACATCGATATTCATGATGCCGCCGTCCGGATGCAGCATTACCAGGTCCCGCTGCGTCTGCATCGTAAACTGCTCCGGCACGATGACCAGATAATTCTTCTCTGCATGAAGCCTGGATTCTTCTATGATTTTCTGATACAGAAAATACGATTTCCCGCTCCCTGAATTTCCAAAAATAAACTGCAGTGACATTCTGTTCTCCCATATTTCCTGCATCCATACCGAACCCGGCTGCCGCTTTCAATCCCTGGACATTTCCCATGAATCTCTCAATCCTGAATGCTCGGGATCTGTTACGAAAAAACAGTTTCCAAAAGAAGATCAGCCGCGAAGCCTTGCCAGCTGTGCCTGTACCTGCTCCATCATCTGCGTATATTTCGCCAGCTTCGCCTTTTCTTCGTCAATCTTTGCCTGCGGCGCCCGGCTGGTAAACTTTTCATTGCCAAGCATCCCGTTCACGCGGGCAAGCTCTCCGGTCAGTCGTTTTTCCTCTTTCTCAAGCCGCTCCAGCTCCTTCTGAACATCCACCAGATCCGCAAACGGCATATAAGCCACCGCACCAGGGAATACCGCAGAGACCGCGTCATCGCTGATGCCGCTCTTATCTGCCTGCACCCGGACCTCGCTCGCATAACCGAGAGTAGCGAAAAATACCTTCCCATCCTCAAAGATGGAGCGGATCGCCGCGTCCTCTGAAACCACAAACACCTGCGCTTTTTTGCTCGGCGGCACATTCATGCCGGTGCGCACGTTGCGGATGGCGCGGACCGCTTCCTTGATCGTCTCGATGGCCTTTTCCTCTTCGGCAAAGTTCCATTCTTCTTTCCACTCAGGCCAGGAGGAGATCATGATTGACTCCGCCACGTCCTCCATATGGAATCCGGAGCCGGTTGCCTCAGCTGTATCCGCCTTCGCATTGCTCTGCTGCGCACTGCCTGTCGCGTTTACTTTCGCATTGCTCTGCTGTGCACCATCTGCCGTTTCCGCCGCCTCCATTGTGTGATGCAGCGTGCAGAAAATTTCCTCCGTAATAAACGGCATGAACGGGTGCAGCATCTTCAGCGCGTTGGTCAGTACCGTCTTTAAGGTCCACAGCGCAGCCGCCTTTGAGGTGTCCGTCTCGCTGTAAAGGCGCGGCTTCACCATCTCAATGTACCAGTCGCAGAACTCTTCCCAGATGAAATCATACACCTTCTGCACCGCGATGCCCAGCTCATAGCGCTCCATATTGTCGGTCACATCTCTGGCCAGATCATTTACTTTAGAAAGGATCCATTTATCCGCACCGGTCAACGCTGAGAGTTCCATCTGTTCCGGGATTTCTGCCTCTCCGCCAGTTTCCGATGCCTTGTCGAGATTCATCATGATGAAACGCGACGCGTTCCATACCTTATTCGCAAAATTGCGGGAGGCCTCCACCCGCTCCATATAGAAGCGCATATCGTTGCCTGGCGCGTTTCCGGTGATCAGCGTCAGCCGCAGCGCGTCCGCACCATACTTCTCGATAATCTCCAGCGGATCGATGCCGTTCCCGAGGGATTTGCTCATCTTCCGCCCCTGCGAATCCCGCACCAGACCATGGATCAGCACATGATGGAACGGCACCTTGCCGGTCTGCTCGATGCCGGAAAATACCATCCGGATCACCCAGAAGAAAATAATGTCATAACCGGTCACAAGCACGTCGGTCGGATAAAAATACTCCATCTCCGGCGTCTGATCCGGCCACCCAAGCGTCGAGAACGGCCAGAGCGCGGATGAAAACCAGGTATCCAGCGTATCCTCATCCTGGGTAAAATGAGCAGTGCCCAAGTGCGAAGCACTTTCGGAATGGGCACTGCGGCGCTGATCGTCCAGTGGACGATCGTTTAGCGCCGACCGGAGCGGAGCAGAGACTGCCGCCGACTGGAAGGAGGGGGCGCTTCCTCTTCCGCATTTCGGGCAGATTTTCGGCATCTCCCGCGCCACCACAGTCTCGCCGCACTCGTCACAGTAATATGCCGGAATCCGGTGCCCCCACCAGAGCTGGCGGGAAATGCACCAGTCCTTTATATTCTCCAGCCAATGAAGATAGATTTTGTCAAAGCGATCCGGGACGAACGTGAGTGTGCCCTCGAAGTCCGATTCCTCTGATTCCTCTATTCCTGCCGACTCATTCACGTCTGCCATGTCATTGATTCCTGCCGTCAGGCCAACATTCTTTGCTGTCTCCCCGGAAGACTTCTCCGACAAATCCTCATTCGCCTCATCTTCCGCGGCCACCTCTGACGCAAAATCCGCACCAGGGGTCTGAAGCTTGCCGCGCTTCAGCGCCTCGATCGCCGGCTCGGCCATCTCCTTCATCCGCACGAACCACTGTGGCTTGATCATCGGCTCGACCGTCGTCTTGCAACGGTCATGTGTGCCGACATTGTGTGAATGCGGAACCACCTTCACGAGAAGCCCCAGCTCCTCCAGATCCTTGACCATCGCCTTGCGCGCCTCGTAGCGGTCCATTCCCGCGTACCTGCCGCCCAGCTCGTTGATGGTCGCATCGTCATTCAGAATATTGATTTCCGGAAGATTATGCCGTTTTCCCACCTCAAAATCGTTCGGGTCGTGCGCAGGCGTGATCTTCACGCAGCCGGTACCAAATTCCATGTCCACATACTCGTCCGCGATCACCGGAATCTGACGGCCGGTCATCGGCAGCTCCAGCATTTTCCCTACCAGATGCGTATAGCGCTCATCCTCCGGATTCACCGCGACCGCAGTATCTCCGAGCAGCGTCTCCGGGCGCGTCGTCGCGATTTCCACAAACTGCCCAGGCTCGCCGACCACCGGATAATTGATGTGCCAGAAAAAGCCGTCCTGATCGACATGCTCCACCTCCGCGTCCGAGATCGATGTCTGGCAGACCGGACACCAGTTGATAATGCGAGAGCCCTTATAAATGTATCCTTTTTCGTAAAGACGGATGAAAACCTCCTCCACTGCTTTGGAACAGCCCTCGTCCATCGTGAAGCGCTCTCGCTCCCAGTCCGCCGACGCGCCAAGCTTCTTCAGCTGATTCGTGATCTTTCCTCCATACTCTTCCTTCCACGCCCACGCGTACTTCAGGAACTCTTCGCGGCCGATCTCGTCCTTATCAATGCCCTTCGACTTGAGCATCTCGGTCACCTTCACCTCCGTCGCAATCGCGGCGTGGTCCGTGCCCGGCTGCCAGAGCGCCTCATAGCCCTGCATCCGCTTAAACCGGATCAGGATATCCTGCATCGTCTCATCCAGCGCATGCCCCATGTGCAGCTGTCCCGTCACATTTGGCGGCGGAATCACAATCGTAAACGGTTTTTTCTCCGGATTCACCTCCGCATGAAAATAGCCCTTATCCAACCAGTTCTGATAGATCCGATCCTCTAACCCCTTCGGGTCATAGGTCTTTGCCAGCTCTCTGCCCATAATCTTCTCCTCCTGCTTTCTTAATTAATAAATAGATGGAACCTTCCCGCTCTATCCATTGTGCGGTTCTGCGCAAAGAAATTATTTGCTTCTGCACAAACCCTTGCACATGCAAAAACGCCCTTTGTATATATAATATATACAAAGGGCGAATGTCTCGCGGTACCACCTTTTCTTACAGACATTTCCTGCTGCCGCTACCTGTACATAACCAGCAGGCTTCAGCAACCATATCTGTATCTCTTATTCTGTAACGGGAATTCCCGGAATGCCTTACACACCAGCCAAACTCTCTCCAGCCATATCTTATGTCATGTCTGCAGACACGTTCCGTAATGGCACATAAAAATTGTTTCTTCCGGCTTCAGCCATTCAGTTCGAAAGCCACGTTCCGCATCCGTCCTCCCGGAAGATTTTCCAGCCTGTGAATCTTCCTCTCTGTCGGCGCCGTCATGCGTACTCCTCTTTCTCAACACCTTATTCGCAAGCCGCTCTTATCATCTGCAGCCCGTCTGAATTCCATGCTATCTTAGCGAAAGAAAATGTGTTTGTCAAGCCAATTCTATGTTTTTCCTCATGAATTCCTTATGAATCCCCCTCTGGCAATTCATGCTCTTTCAATGTGCATTTGCCGGATTTTATCTCAGCAACACGCCTTTCCAACTCAGCAATATTCTCTTCACTATAAAATGGATCAGCATTCGTCTTTCTTTCCTCCGCGCGCTCGCTGAATTTCACAATCAGCATTTCCACTGCCAGCTGGTCGCCGAGCCGCCCGGTCTTGATGGCGGCCTCGGCTTCCACGCAGTCCTCGACCGCCTGCTGCAGGTTCTCTTTTGAAAACGAATTTGCCTGAGAGAGCACCTTCTTCGCGATGTAGGGCGAAAGGCCGGCTCTCGAAGCGATGGTTGAATTGTCACAGCCCTGGTCTCTTAAATCCCTCACCAGCAGCATCTGATTGAACTGCCGCGCGATCAGAAACAGGATGCGCATGGGCGCCTCCTTCAGGGAGAGCAGGTCATAGTACAAAGCCAATGCCTGCTTCTGCTGCCGCAACGCCACCGCCTGGATCATGTCGAAAATACGATTTTCCGTTGTATCTGCGCACACTGCCGTGACATCCGCCTCCGTGATCGCGTCAGCGTCCATCGTATAGCAGAGCAGCTTCTCCAGCTCCTGCGCGATGGTTTCCATATTATCACCGGTCTTCTCGAGAAATAGATCTGCCGCGTCCTTCGTGATCTTTTTCTTTTCCTTTTTGACTGCTCCGAGTACCCAGGCCGTCAGCGTGCGGGCATCCTGCCGCCCCATCTCCACCACGCGCCCGAGCTCCTTTACCTTTTTAAACATCCGGCCGCGTTTGTCTACCTCTTTTTCCACAAAGACCAGTATCGTCTCCTGCGGCAGCTGCGGCAGATAATCGGTCATCTCCGGGCTGGCTGTTTTGAAAAAGCCACTGTCCTCAATCAGAATCAGACGATGCTCCGCAAAAAAAGGCATCGTCTCTGCCTGATCGGTGACCTGATTCACATCAATCCCCTTGCCTGAAAAGACCGTGAAATTCATCGTGTCATCCTCCGGCAATATCGCATCCCGCAATCGATTCTTGTACTGATTTTTCAGATAGGCCTCCTCGCCGTACAGCAGATACATATGCTGAAAGCTGCCCGTCCGGATATCTTCATTTAAATATTTCATTTGATTCGCTGCACCTTTTTCCAAGTCATTTTCTATACAATCCGCACATCTCACTACTTATGTCAGGAACTGTCGTGAAATTACTTACTCATCCTGCATCGTCTAACGCGCGAATCGCAGACCATAAAAACCTCAACGCAGCCCGCGTACTCTGCCTCAGACATCCATCACAGAAACGCTGATTTTTTCTCCGCTCCGGCCGAAAAATTTGCAAAACTCTGCCGTCTGCTATTGAGTTTCTGATGCTTCGCACTGCATCATACTGATATGGCATGTGGCCTGTGCAGTTTAGTGTAGCACAAGCCCTCCCGGTTCACAAGCAAAATCTTAGAACCTGTCAAAAAATAGCTTATGCATCTTGCACCGCCTAACGCACGAATGGAAGCGCCCCCTCGCTTAAGCTCAGCGGCAGAACGCGCCGCTAATGAAAGAAACGCTTCGCGTTTGAACGGCGCTTTCGCAGACCATAAAAGCCCGGGCGCAGTTAGAAAAAACGGCCGCTTATCAGCAGCCGCTCACTTCTCAGTTCAATTTCACATTCAGGTAATTCCGCCCGCTCAGCGTCCGGTTCGTGCACAGCAGCAGAATCAGGAGAATGCATCCCGCGAGGAACCCGGGCAGGTCAAACAGGGCGGTGAGGATCAGGATAATGATCCGCATGAATTTGACCGCGTAGCCGAGTTCAAAGTTCGGCTGGGTGTAGTTCGCCACGGCGACGAACGCCATGTAGAGCATGACCTCGGTGTTGAACCAGCCGGAGCTGACAGAGAATTCGCCGAGCACGAGGCCGGCAAATATGCTTAAGGGTGTGCTGAGCATGTTCGGCGTGTTCAATGCCGCCAGGCGCAGGCCGTCGATCGCAAGCTCCAGAATCAGCAGCTGCCAGATAAGCGGTATGTTGATCTGGTCCCGGATCAGAACGAAATCAAAGAGCGGCGGCACCCACTGCGGGTTGTGCATCAGGAGCAGATAGACCGGCGTCAGGAAAACGGTCACGATCAGAATCAGGACGCGGGAGATTTTCAGATACAGGGACGTCCATGCCGGAAAATAATAGTCATTTGCTTCTTCGATCATGTCGAAAATTGAGGTCGGTAAAATCATGGCGGAGGGCGCGTTGTCGACGAGGATGGACAGCTTTCCCTCCATAATGCAGGCCGCCGTCGTATCCGGCCGCTCAGTGAATTTGAATTTCGGAAACGGATTGTACCAGCGCGTCCCGATCAGCGCCTGCGCAAGACTCTGCTGATTCATGCACAAATCCGGCACCTCGATGGCCCGGATTCGGCTGCGAACCGTCTCAAGAAGCGCCGGGTCAACCAGGTTTTTCATATAGCAGAGTACCACGTCCGAGCGTGAGGACGTGCCGACCTCCACGATTTCCATGACCAGATTCGGATCGCGGATGCGCCTGCGGATCAGAGCCGTGTCAAATACAAGGGTCTCCACAAATCCATCCTTCGACCCGCGCAGCGATTTGTCCATATCCGGCTCTTCCACACTCCGGACCGGATACGTACGGCAGTCAATCTGGATCGCCTCCGCATAGCCATCCACAAACAGCACCGTCATCCCCGAGAGCACCATGCGCACAGCCTGGTCAAAATCTTCAATGGTCTCCACCTCCGTATATGGAAACTTTTTAATCAGATTCTGCGCGTCATCGGGCATTTCTTCGGGAGTGATTTTCAGAATGGAATCGAGAATCTTCAGCAGTGCCTCATCGTTCATCATCCCATCGATAAAATAAAACGAAGCCTCCCGGCCTCCGAGACGGATATCCCTCTGTATCAGGTCAAAGCTCTCCTCAACAGGCAGCAAATGATTCATGCACGCCACGTTCTGCCAGAGCTTCCAGTATAGTTTCTGCGGTTCCGCCATGATAACTACCTCCCGTTCGTTTCTTAATCCAGTGGATCAGTACTGCGCATAGTGTATCCACGCCAGCTAATTTTTATACGCAAAAACACGGCATATCGTATACCTGAACGCTGGCCGGCCCTCTGCAATGCCCAGTATCTGAGAACTCGCCGTTTGATAATTTATCCGGAATATCTCCGTTCAAAAAATGATATGGAAATTTCGCTGTATAAAAATTTATAAGGAATTTCGTTGCGTTTTTTTTCATTTACTGATATAGTGATAGCAGTTTGTCTGACTGGAATACTGACTGAAATAGATTCTTAAAGGAGAATTGTAGTTTTATGAAAAGCTATCTGATTGTATTTTTGATTTCCATGCTGCCCATCATCGAGCTTCGAGGCGCGATTCCCTACGGTGTGCTGTTCGGCCTGCCGACCGTTCCGACCTATATTGTCGCGATTATCGGCAACATGATTCCGGTGCCATTCATCTATCTGTTCGCGCGCAGGGTACTCATCTGGGGGCAGGACAAACCGCTGATCGGGAAGCTTTTTACCTTCTTTCTGGAAAAAGGAGAAAAAGGCGGGCAGAAGCTGCAGGCAAAGGCCGGCAGAGGCCTGTTTGTCGCGCTGCTGCTCTTCGTGGGCATTCCTCTGCCCGGCACCGGCGCATGGACCGGTACACTCGCGGCCAGTATACTGAAAATTGATTTCAAGTCCACCATCACTGCGGTTATGCTCGGCGTCCTGCTCGCGGGCGTCATCATGGGACTCGCCAGCAACGGATTGCTCGGCGCGCTGAATGTATTTTTTGCATAGCCGCCAATAAAGGAAATGTTTCGTTGCTGTCGCTCACAGGCCATAAAAGCTTCGACGCAGCCTGCATCTTAAATGAACGGCTCTGGAAAAAGGGATACTCAAAATGAAAAACAACATCATTTTAATCGGCATGCCGGGAGCCGGAAAAAGCACCATCGGCATCGTTCTCGCCAAGGTGCTTGGATATGATTTTACAGACTCCGACCTTCTGATTCAGAAGGCTGAGGGACAGCTGCTCTGGCAAATCATCGAGTCGCGCGGCATTGACGAGTTCCGCGAGATCGAAAACCGGGTCAATGCCGGAATCGAAGCTTCACGGACCGTTATCGCAACCGGCGGAAGCGTCATATACTGCCAGGAGGCAATGGAGCATCTTAGCAGCATTGGAACGGTCGTCTATCTGAAAATCAACTGTGAAGAGTTAAGAAACCGCCTCGGCGACCTGACACGGCGCGGCGTCACACTGGCGCCCGGACAGACGCTCGAAGCGCTCTACGCGGAACGGATCCCGCTCTACGAAAAATACGCGGATGTCACGGTTGATATCATGGAAACAAGTGTTGCGCAGGCCGCAGAGAGGATACGTCGGCTTCTTTGCATTCCAAATGGTTCTTCTGATTTTCAACAATGACTATTTACATGGGAATTTATGCAGAAGACCATTGTAGCATCATGCGAGAGCCAAAATTAAAATAAAGTATTAAAATTAATATAAAGAAAGAGATTTCTGCTTATGATCAATAATGATATACAAACCATCGAATCTGAATACGAAAAGGTAAACCGGCGCTGGCTGAATCTTCATATGTATATCAGTGTCGGGGTGGCTATCGCTTCCTTTATGCTGGAAGCCATCCTCTTTTTCATAATGAATCCCATGGGGCTGATAGAGGCGTCGCCCGCGGTTTACGCGGTAAGGTATCTGCTGATTCCTACCGGCCTGAATATACTGATTCTTTCTCTGGTATTGCTTTTGAGAAGGATTTACCCGAAGCATCTGACCATGCAGGCCTATGCGATATCGATCGGCCTTGTGGCCATCTGCTTTGTCCTGTTTACCATTCACAGCATTTTTCCATCCCTTTATTTTCTGTTCGCCATCCCACTGATGCTCTCCTGCCTGTATGGAAATTATATGCTGACGAGTGTGACCGCCATCTGCGCATTTATTGCCCGGATTGTCGGGGATGTAGTGATTACCTGGGATTCCGCCAGGATTGAGATATTAACGAACGGTTATACCACTGTGAATTTCGCCGTGTCGCTGCTGATTATGGCCGGTTTTTATATCGCCTGCCTGGTGCTGATTTATTTTGAACAGGAAAAGAATCATGCTGCCGTTAAAAAAGAAATCGAGCGCGTCCAGTTTCGCCAGGGCATGATTGCCGACCAGCTGACCATGCTTTATAACCGCACCGCACTGAATGAAGTTCTGACACATCTGAGCGACGAGGACGCCGGACTGGTCTGCGCGATGCTGGATATCGATTATTTCAAAGAAGTAAATGATACGCTCGGTCATCAGGCCGGAGATGAATATCTGAGAAAATTCAGTGATCTTTTGCGGACAACCTGTGACCAGCACCTGGTGTTCCGGTATGTCGGCGATGAATTCTGCATCCTGTTTAACGGCTTGTCGCTGGAGGAAGCGACGCTTCTGTGCAAGCGTCTGAGCCGCGATTCCGGCAAGATTCTGGATCCGGGCAGCATCGGCGGCCGGGTTGCGGCAGCCAGCTACGGACTTTCCGTCTATGAAAGCGGCCAAAATCCGGAAGATTTGATTAAAGCTGCTGAGGCTGAGATGTACGAGATGAAAAGGCGAAGATTACCGTGAAATGATTCCAATCGTCTGTGCATAGCAGGGACAACAGGACTGTTAAAACACCCTCGCCGGGTGGCATCCCACGCTTCGCATGGGATATGCCTCGCCGGGTGGCATCCCACGCTTCGCATGGGATATGCCTTGCCCGGCGCGGATTTCTTTACTTTTATAGCTTCGCTACTTTCGAATCTTTGTTCCTTTTGAATCTCTGGCTGCGATCCGAAGCTTCGTCAGATTGACCGTCCGGTCTTTGTATGGAACCTCCGATATCCCGGTATCCTGCCCGGCGCCTGCTTTTTTCGCGTCGGTTTTTTCGATCCAGTACACTTCTGCCACAGTATCTCCATCCGCCAGCTTCATCCCCCGCACACCCAGGGCGGTCTTTTTCTTGAGCGGAATCTCGGACACCGCAAAGCGCAGGAAATACCCGTTCTCAGATGCCAGTACCAGGTGCGCGTGCTCAGACGGCGCATATACCGCACAGACCAAATCGCCTTCCTGCAGCTTTGTCGCGGCGGTCGTCCGCTTCGAAACATCAAACTCACTGCCGGCCACCTGCTTTACCATCGCTCTTCTCGTCACGAATGTGACCACAGTCTCCCGGATGTCGTTCATCGCCATGACGCCAATGAAATTCTCCTCGCTGCTGTTGTAATTGCAAAGGTTATCCACCGGTGTGCCTTTGTCGCGGAATTTCCCGAATGGAACGTCCTGCATTTTTAACAGATGCACGTGTCCGGTATCCGTAAATATGCAGATCCGGTCGGTATTCAGACAGTGAATCACAAATTTACTCTCCGCATCTGCCGCTTCCTTATTGCGCTCGTAAATGCTCTCATCCATCGAACGGACATAGCCGAACCGATCCATCAGAAAGACGACCGGCAGCTCCTCAAGTTTCGGCTCCTCCAGCACGATCTCTTCCGCGTTCTCAATTGCTGTCCGGCGCGGTCGGCCAAATTCCTTTTTATAGCCGTCCAGCTCCTTTATAATAACCTTTGCCATGGAATCGTAGTTATTGAGGATGTCAGAATAGGACGCGATGTTTTTCAGCGTCTGCTCATGCTCCTCCATCAGAACCTCCAGCTCCAGGCCAATCAGCTTGTACAGACGCATATCCAGAATCGCATTCGCCTGCGGCTCCGTAAAATTCAGCTTTGCCGCCATTTTCCGTGATTTTTCTGTTTTGAAACGAATGCCCTCCGTCACACCATTTACCAGACATTCCTTTACCTGATCGCGGCTGCGGCTGCCCCGCAGGATTTCGATAATCAGATCGATGATGTCGCAGGCGCGGATCAGGCCCTCCTGAATCTCACTCTTTTTCTGCTCCTTATCCAGCAGATTCCGATATTTGCGCGTGGTCACCTCGAACTGAAAATCAATGTTGTACTCCAGAATCTTCCGCAGGCTGAGCGTCTCCGGCCGGCCGTCCGCGACCGCCAGCATATTGACGCCGAACGTATCCTGCAGGCGCGTCTTTTTGTACAGCAGATTCTTCAGCTTTTCTACATCTGTGCCGCGGCGCAGCTCCAGCACGATACGAATCCCGCCCTTGGAGGACTGGTTTGAGATGTCGATGATATCGTTCGTCTTCTTCGTCTCAACCAGCGCAGCCACTTCATTCAGGAATTTACCGATATTTGCGCCGATCATGGTGTATGGTATCTCCGTGATGACCAGCCGTTCCCTGCCGCCCTTCACTTTTTCCACTTCCACACGCCCGCGCAGGCGGATCTTCCCCTGCCCAGTCTCATAAATCTTCAGCAGCTCGTCCTGATTCACCACAATGCCGCCGGTCGGAAAGTCCGGTCCTTTGATATATTTCATCAGATCCGCGTCCGTCAGCTTATTGTTTTTAATCAGCGCCTTGACCGCATCGATGACCTCCGCAAGGTTATGCGGGGGAATGCTCGTCACCATGCCGACCGCGATGCCGTCCGCGCCGTTCACGAGCAGGTTCGGAATCCGCACCGGCAGTACCGTGGGTTCTTTTTCTGTCTCATCAAAGTTCGGCCCGAAATCTACCACATCCTTGTCCAGATCCGCCAGAAACGCGACCTGCGTGATTTTCTGCAGCCGCGCCTCTGTATAACGCATGGCTGCCGCGCCGTCGCCCTCGATCGAGCCAAAGTTGCCGTGCCCGTCGACCAGCGCCTGTCCCTTCTTAAACTCCTGCGCCATCACGACCAGCGCGTCATAAATCGAGCTGTCGCCGTGCGGGTGATACTTACCCATCGTATCGCCGACGATACGCGCACACTTGCGGTACGGCCGGTCATAGCGGATGCCCAGCTCGTACATGTCGTACAGGGTGCGCCGCTGCACCGGCTTCAGGCCATCTCGCACGTCCGGCAGAGCGCGGGAAATGATGACGCTCATCGCGTAGTCAATGTATGATTTCTGCATGATCTCGGAGTACTCAGCTCCGATAATGCGTTCGTCCTGTTCCATGAAAACCTCCTATACGTCCAGCAGCGCATCCTGCGCGTGCTCGTAGATAAATGCCTTGCGCGGGGGTACCTCGGTGCCCATCAGCATGGATGTGACGCTGGATGCGAAGCGCGCGTCCTCGATGGCGACGCGCTGCATGACGCGGGTGGCCGGATTCAGGGTCGTCTCCCAGAGCTGCTCGGCGTCCATCTCGCCCAGGCCCTTGTAACGCTGCAGGGTGAATGGCGCTTTGTGCGTCTTCCGGTATTTTTCCAGCGCCTTATCATCGTAGAGATACTGCTCCTTTCCTTTAGACGGAATCACCTTGTACAATGGCGGCATGGCAATGTAGACATGCCCTTCGTAAATCAGCTCCGGCATGAAACGGTAAAACAGCGTCAGCAGCAGGGTGCTGATGTGTGCGCCGTCGACGTCGGCATCGGTCATAATGACGATCTTGTCATAGCGCAGCTTCGTGATGTCAAAGTCATTTCCATAGCCCTCGGAGAAGCCACAGCCAAAGGCGTTGATCATCGTCTTGATCTCCGCGTTCGCCAGTACTTTGTCAATGCTCGCCTTCTCGACGTTCAGAATTTTCCCGCGAATCGGCAGGATGGCCTGGAAATTGCGGTCGCGGGCGGTCTTCGCCGACCCCCCGGCGGAATCGCCCTCTACAATAAAGATTTCGCAGATGCCGGGATCACGGCTCTCGCAATTCGCCAGCTTTCCGTTGGTGTCAAAGGAATATTTCTGTTTTGTCAGCAGGTTCGTCTTCGCCCGCTCCTCGGTCTTGCGGATCTTTGCCGCCTTTTCCGCACAGGAGAGAATACTCTTGAGCGCGTCCAGATGCTTGTCAAAGTACCGCACGACCTCCTCCCCGGCAACCTTGCCGACCGCGCGGGCCGCGTCCTGATTGTCCAGCTTGGTCTTGGTCTGTCCCTCGAAGCGCGGATCCGGATGCTTGATGGAAACCACCGCTGTCATGCCGTTGCGGATATCAGCGCCGGTAAAATTCGGATCCTTTTCCTTCAAAACGCCAATCTGCCGCGCGTAGGTATTCATAACCGTGGTAAATGTCGTCTTAAATCCGGTCAGGTGAGCCCCGCCCTCGGCATTATAAATATTATTGCAAAATCCAAGCACGTTCTCATGAAATTCGTTCACATACTGGAAGGCCACCTCGACCTGAATGCCTTCGGATTCGCCTTTGAAATAGACCGGGTCGCCGACCGGCTCAGACTCCTGGTTCATCTCGCGCACGAACCCGGTAATGCCCTCCGGCTCATAGTACCAGATATCCTCCACCACATCTGCAGCGCTGCCCACAGAAGCCTCTGTCTGCCCGACCCCGTCAGCCGCAGCGCTCTCGCGCGGGGGCACTTTCCCGCGCCGGTCCACAAAATGAATCTTCAGCTCCGGGTTCAGGTAGGCGGTCTCGTGCAGACGGCTTTTCAGCTCCGTCGCGGAAAACCGCGTCTTTTCAAAAATCTCCGGGTCCGGCAGAAACTGAATCCTTGTACCGGTCTCCTTCGTCTTTCCAATCACCGGAAGCAGGCCGTTCTCCAACTCAATCACCGGAACGCCCCGCTCATAGCGGTCGTGATGAATTTTCCCGCCCAGCATCACCTGCACATCAAGCCAGGTCGAAAGCGCGTTGACCACGGAGGAGCCCACGCCGTGCAGGCCGCCGCTCGTCTTGTATGCGCCATTGTCAAATTTGCCCCCCGCGTGCAGCGTCGTAAAGACCAGGCGCTCCGCCGACATCCCTTTCTCGTGCATCCCGACCGGAATCCCGCGCCCATTATCCTGCACAATGGCGGTACCGTCCGCTTCCAGAGAAACCTCGATCTGCGTACAGTAGCCTGCCAGATGCTCATCCACGGAATTGTCCACAATCTCGTAGACCAGATGATTCAGGCCCTTGCGCGATACGCTGCCGATGTACATCCCCGGCCGCTTGCGGACTGCCTCCAGACCCTCGAGCACCGAAATACTGCTCGCGTCATATACCTGACCGGAACCGGCTTTCCCGGCGCCAGATCGTTCCTGCGAATTGCTGTTTGCCATAAAAAATTACCCCTGTTTCTCAATCATTCATTACTGGTTCTGTTCATTGCTAATTCTATTGTCCCGTATCGAACATTCGTTCGTTTCTTATTTAAAGAATAACACGTTTCCGTTAAAATTTCAATCATTATATTAAAAAATCCGGCATATAAACCTGAAATTCAGCGGTACATCACATCCGCGACAGTTCCTTAGTACGTGGCTGCGTTGGATGTCAGCGGCGGAGTGCGCGGCACGGATGTGTCAAATATCCCATGATTTATATTTTTTCAGCCGCCTCGCTGCATTTTTAGCAGCATACGCAGACTTTCATAATATACGGCCGGCCTTTAAAATTTCTCAGCCACTTCCCCGCGCTTTTTATAGATGGAATTTGCCGGGACGACCTCCCGCACCGACGAGAGCGGATAAATATTCGAATGCGGCCCGATCACCGTGCCCGGGTTCAGGATGGAGCCGCAGCCGACCTCGACTTCGTCGCCGATCATTGCGCCAAATTTCTTCAGCCCGGTCTCGATGCGATCGCTGCCATCCTTTACCACCACCAGCTTCTTATCTGATTTCACATTTGAGGTGATGGAGCCTGCCCCCATATGCGCTTTATAGCCAAGGATGGAATCGCCCACATAATTATAATGCGGCACCTGCACCTTATTGAAGAGGACAACATTTTTCAGCTCGGTCGAGTTCCCCACAACCGCGCCCTCGCCGACGATTGCATTGCCCCGGATAAAAGCGCAGTGGCGCACCTCGGCATTCTTTCCGATGATTGCCGGACCATGAATATACGCGGTTGGCGCTACCGCCGCGCTCTTCGCAATCCAGACATCCTCGCCGCGCTTCTCATACTCCGCCTCCGGCAGGGTGTTTCCCAGAGAGAGAATAAACGCGCTGATATTCGGCAGCACCTCCCAGGGATACTCTGCCCCGTCGAATAAATCCTTTGCGATGGTCTCGTTTAAATTATACAGATTTTTGATTTTACAGATTTCCATATGAAAATTCCTCCATGCTAATCACACTCACACATGCACGCCGTAGTATATAAAACTATATGTGATATTTTGCATTATCTGACGAACCTGAATTTCTCTGTTTTCCGGCTCCTCCTCTTCGCGCGGAAACTTTATCCGGGCTCGCATCTGAAGTCTTTCTATTTTTATGGTATGACTGATCGGAAGTGCCTTTCTTCGCATAATACTGTGCGGCTTCGTCAAACAGCGGGCGCATGGCCAGCTGATTATTCAGGGCGAGGACACCGTCCGTCCGCGAGCGGATGAAATTCTCCAGTTTTTCCATATATTCATCGCTCGTGATCGAGCCCTCCGCGACATAGGTGAGTCCCTTTTCCCAGCTCGCGGTCAGCTCCGGATTTAAAAGAGAGCGAATGGAGCAGTAGACGACATCGTGAATCATTTCTCCCTGCAGGGTCGGACTCAGGATCTGCGTCTTTTTGTTGAGGGCTATGTATTCGTTAGCGACCAGCTTTTTCAAAATCTCGGCGCGTGTCGCACTCGTTCCGATCCCGCTGCCTTTGATCTGCGCGCGAAGCTCTTCATCCTCGATCAGCTGACCGGCATTCTCCATGGCAAGGATCATAGAACCGGAATTGTACCGCTTCGGCGGGGAAGTCTCACCCTCGCGAATACCCAGAGAGCGCACACAAAGCTGCATGCCTTTGCGCAGACCCTTCAGGGCTTCGAGCACATCGGCGCCGAATTCCGCCTCCTGCCCTTCGGCTCCATTGCCGGAATTTTCTCCCGGCGAATCCGGGGTTTTCACGCGGCTGCTATTTCGCGAATCCTGTGCCGACCCCCGGTTCTGGTTTTTTGTTTTTCTCTCATTCGGATTGCCCGCGACTTTAAAATAGCCTTCGGACAGCAACACCTTAAAGGAGAAGAAAAATTTCTCCTTCCCCATCACGGTCACCATGGCGACCTTCTGAAACTCCGCCGCCGGATAAAAAATACTTAAAAACCGCCGCACAATCGCCGCATAGACGCCGTAGGCATGCCCTTTGAGCGAACCCAGAGCATTGAGCCCCTGACCGGTCGGAATGATGGCGTAGTGGTCGGTGATCTGTTTGTCATTGACATACCGCGTCCGGGCGATTCCTTTGTAAGAGCCGGTCGTCAGGATTTCTTCCGCGAATGGCGCGGCCGGCTCGAATCGCTTCAGGCCGGAAATGTTTTTATAAATCTCCTTTGCCACCGCAGTTGAGAGCACACGGGCGTCGGTTCGCGGATACGTGACCAGTTTCTTCTCATAGAGCTCCTGCACGATCCGCAGCGTCTCATCCGGGCTGATCTTAAACATGCGGGAGCACTCGTTCTGCAGCTCCGCCAGATTATAAAGCAGGGGCGGATTCTTCTTCTCCTTCTTTCTTTCGATGGAATCAATGCGGGCCGTCTCACCGGCCGCAGCACGAAGGGTATCACCGGACCAGGCGCCCCGCTGTGCGGCCGCGTTTCCTGTCTGTGCGGCCGTGCTTTCTGTCTGTGCGGCCATGCTCCCTGTCTGTGCGGCTGTGCTTCCCCTCTGTCCTCCGGTCGTATGAACCCCCGAACCATCCTGTGTGGGCAATGCGCGGCTGTCGGCGGCTTTCCCGCCTGCCGC
The DNA here is from genome assembly GCA_021202075.1 of Lachnospiraceae bacterium. Taxonomy (GTDB): domain Bacteria; phylum Bacillota; class Clostridia; order Lachnospirales; family Lachnospiraceae; genus Choladousia. The sequence continues at coordinate 105,133 of JAJQDT010000005.1, forward strand.
AGCACTCGCGGGCATCAGATCTCCAATCAATCGCTCAGCATCCCCCCGCTCGCGGAAGCCGTTCTCTTTATAAAGCTTCGGTGAGAGATACCAGTCGGAACCTTCCACCGCGCGAAATTCCCCTTCAATTCCCGATGCCTGCCCCTGTCCTCCGCCGGGCAGCTCCACGGTCTGCACGGCGCGGTAGAACGGAGTCTTCACAAACTTCCGAATCTCCCGCTCGCGCCGGACAACCATCCCCAGCACGCAGGTCATCACACGGCCGACCGATACGACCGCGCGTTTTTTCCCCAGATAGCCTGAAATCGCATTGCCATATTTTAGCGTCAGCAGGCGGGAAAAATTAATCCCCATCAGATAATCTTCCTTCGCGCGCAGATAAGCCGCCGAAGCCAGATTATCATACTCCGACAGATCCTTTGCCCGCTCAATCCCGCGGTGGATCTCCTCCTCCGTCTGGGAATCAATCCAGACGCGGCGGCGCTTTTTGCCCTGTACCTTCGCCTCCTGCTCCACCAGGCGGTAAATATATTCTCCCTCGCGCCCGGAATCCGTACAGACATATATCGTATCCACATCGCTCCGGTTCAGCAGATGGCTCACAATCGTAAACTGCTTCTGCACCGAAGGAATCACCTCATATAAAAACTCATCGGGCAGAAAAGGAAGCGTCTCCAGGCTCCATCGTTTGTATTTCGGGTCGTACGCGTCCGGATAGCTCATCGTCACCAGATGCCCCACGCACCAGGTCACCACATAAGAATCCGATTCCTGATAGCCGTCGCCGCGCCGCATCGTCTCGTGTAAAGCCTTCGCGAACTCCTGCGCCACACTCGGCTTCTCCGCAATAAACAGTGATTTTGCCATGCAAGTCCTCCACAAAACTAATTGATTCAAAAGGAAAACTGCCGTGATTGTTTTCCATGTAAAACACAGCAGTTCTATTATAAGGATTTTGAAGCTATTTTGCAATTAATTTTTGCAGCAAAAGAAATAGCCGTCCTGCTCCTTGCCGAGATGACGACTATTTCTTAGTAACTATTGACGCCGGGTCGGGTGAGACGCATTCACCTTCCGGCTCCCTTGTTAAATGCATTTATAACATGTCCGTACTCACGCAGCGAGTATGGACGAAGGCCGCGCCAATCGCAAAGCGATTCTATAATGCGCGGCTTTCATTGTAACATACAATCACGAGATTGCTAGATAAAAATTAAAAATCCACAAAAATCTTCCGGCCATCTGCACTACCGCGTCACAATATCCACCGGCACATTAAAGATCTTCGCCACCTTGAGGATGGTGTCGATGTGTCTGCCGGTCGCAGCTCCGAAGTGATGAGTCGGACCACACTCGCTCCAGCGGGTAACGAACTCACGCGCGCCGCAGGTGAAGCGTGTACGCATATTGGTATCGCCGAAGGAAAGGATCTCGCCCTCCTCGTTGACGCCCTCGGCTACGACGAATTTGAAGTGGCCGTCTCCGTCCTGCGTGATGGCCAGATAGGTCACCGGTCCGGTGTACGGATAGAACTGGGTCAGATAGCCACCGCCGGTCTTGCCGTGGAACACGTTGACGATCTTCATGGTCGGCTTTTTATCGGAAATATCCGCGTCGCCCGATCCGCTGTGGCCGATGATTGCAATGTCATCGTTGAAATCGATGGAGTACATCTCAGCGAGCTGGCCGGTCCCGGAAATCGTCTTCAGAATACTCATGGCCATGGCTACCTTGATATCGCCCTCAACTGCGCAGGCGATGCCCTGCTTAATCAGCATGGAGAATGCAGGGATCAGCATGCTGTCCAGAACGCCGGCTTTTCCGGTCGCCAGTCCGTCGTAATGGGAAGCAATCAGACCGATCTGCTCATCCTTTACCCACTGCTCGAACGCTACGACATATTTTGCCATATCCCACACTTTTTCCACGGTACCGCCGCCCTCGATATCGAAGGTATCCAGGATATCCTGCGCTTTCGCCCGGATGGCATCCTCATCGGTGATATTGTCCGCGATGATCCACATCTTCTCCCAGTCGAACTGCTTGGTATACAGGTTCATCCTCCGATAGAGGTTGGACTCATCAATGTAAAGATCCATCATGCCCGGATACGGTCTGCCGATCTGTGCGAGATTTGTGTCGCGGAATCTGCGGCGCGTCTGTGCCGCGCGGCACCAGTCCTCGATCTCCGCCTGTACGCCCGGGTCACCGCCCTCAACGACGCCGGTGATCACCGCATGTCTCTTGCCAAAGCGCTCAAGATCCGCTACCATCTCGCCGACTGCGCCGCAGGCATAGCCCTCGCCGAGCCAGGAAGCGATATCCGTATGCTGATAATCCAGCGCCTTCAGCTTCTGCACATTTACCAGTACCACCGGCACATCCAGATCCTTCACTGCCGGAAGCATATTGTAGGAAGTCGCGTAGGTCAGAAGCTGCAGAAATACGAGATCCACATCTGCCGCGCGGAACTTGTCGCCGGCCGCCTGCGACTGCTCTTTTGTCGTCACCATCCCGCCGTCAATGATTTCCACCGTATCCGGCAGCGTCTTTTTAAACGCTTCATACTGTGCCTCAAACTCCGGCACCAGCTGCGGGAACTGCGGCAGATATGCGCCGAGCGCGATCGAAAATGTACCAACCCTTGCCTTTGTTTCAACTAACATGAGAAATTCCTCCTTGCTTAATTAATAATAAATGAGCTCTAATAAATAACCTCAATCGTTTTCACCAGACGCAGGGCAGCGCAGGCATCCATTCCATATACGTCCGTGTCCATCCATTGTCATGCAATCGTCTTCTGATTATAAATCTTAATATCAAATGATTGATGGATGCAGGTCCGCGCTTCCTCAATCGAATTGAATTCGCCCGCCTTGAGCATCTGTGCGGTGATATTGCCAATCGCCGTTGACTCCGAAGGTCCTGCATGTACTTCTTTACCGGTCGCTTCCGCAGTCAGCTTGTTCAGATAATCCGCATTGCACCCGCCGCCCATGATATGGATGCGGTGATACTCTCTCTTGCCCATCTCCTCCAGTTCTTTTACGGTCTTCGCGTAGCAGTCCGCCAGACTTGCATAGATGACCGTACCCAGCTCGCCGATCGTCTCAGGCACCTGCTGACTGGTCCTGCGGCAATAGTCTTTCACAGCCTCCGTCATATTATCCGGAGAAAGGAAACATTCATCATTCGCATCCACTCTGGACGGGAAATCCTTTACCTCCTCCGCCAGGTCACAGATCTGGGCAAAGCTGTATGCGTCGTTAAATTCATGGCGCACCGACTGGATCATCCAGAGCCCCATGATGTTCTTCAGATAGCGGAAACGTCCCGCATAGCCGCCTTCATTCGTAAAATTCAGCTCACAGCTCCTCTTCGAGCAGTCCGGAATCTCCCGCTCAACGCCCATCAGGGACCATGTGCCTGAGCTTATGTATATAAAATCGTCGTCATTTGCCGGAACAGCCAGCACGGAAGAACCCGTGTCGTGCGTCGCCGGTGCGACTACCTTAAGGTCAAATCCAATCTCCTTCTTCACACTCTCAGAAAGCGTACCAATCAGCGTACCCGGCATGATCAGCTTCTGGAAAATCCGTCTCGGATAACCGAGCATATCAATCAGCTCATAGTCCCAGTCCTTCGTAACCGGGCTGACCAGCTGTCCGGTCGTCGCTTCCGTATACTCGCAGGTCTTATTCCCGGTGAGCAGATAATGGAAATAATCCGGCGTATGCAGAAGTGTCTGCGCCTGCTCCAGCTGCTTGGGATGCTTTTTCTTAATCGCCATCAGCTGATAAATTGTGTTAAAAATCGCTTTCTGGATGCCCGTCCGCCCGTACAGATCTTCAAGGGAAATAATCTTATAGACCTCCTCGTCCATCCCGTCCGTACGATGATCGCGGTAGCCAACCGTATTCCCGATCACCTGGTCATTCTCATCAAGAAGCACAAAATCCACGCCCCAGGTGTCGATTCCCATGCTGACCGGGATCTTCCCGATCTCCTTACATTTTTTAAGGCCATTCAGAATCTCCGTAAAAAGGCGGTCATATTCCCAGCATAACTCACCGTCCTTTTTTACCATTCCATTCTCAAAACGATAAATCTCCTCCAGCACAATTTTGCCATCCTCCATGTGCCCGAGAATATGACGACCGCTGGAAGCCCCGATATCTACTGCAAGATAATAAACCGACATGGTAAAACCCTCCTGAACTATTCTTTTGCAAAAAAATGTTTTCTTTTCCTGCTGCTCTGAATCATCAGCAATTGTTGTTTCAATCCACGTTCGGTAAATTATCAGAGTACGACATAAATATGCTTTGGCATTTATGATATCCCCACAGTACAAAGCATACGTGGATTGATTTGTATTGGAATGGGATACCGATCTCTCTCCGCCCATCCCAATGTAAGTTTCTTGCATACCGCGCATCTAAAGCTACGCGGATTCTCTATTTCTTTTGAAATTATACAGGAAAACAGCTTTCATGATAAGATTCTCTTTTGTGAAAAAAAGTGTCTTTATTTGCAGGCCACAGAATATGGCGCCAGAAGCGCCATATTCTGTGGCCTGCATGGCGAAGCTTAATCCAAACAAGGGCTGCCGAAGCAGCCCTCATTTTCTTTTCTCACTTTATGTTCGGATTCCGGTCATCCCGTCATTCGATTAGTCATAAAGGTTCGGAGCGATGTCATCTGCATCCATGTTGTCTACGTTGTACCAGTAACCATCGGTAGAAACATCTTCTACTTCCTCGCCGTTTGCGATCTGGGTCAGAACATCAACGGTGGTGATGCCCATAGCCAGCGGAGACTGTGTAACAGCGCCGAACATTGTGCCGTCCGCTACAGCTGCCTTGATAACAGAACCAGCGTCAAAACCAGCTGCCAGGATCGAGGTCTCCGGATCGCTGCCGAGAACGCCAAGGTTGTCATTTGCAGTGAGGATGCCCTCTGCCGCTACCTGGTTGGAACCGAAGATACCGATGGTGTCTTCTTTGTTCAGGATGTTGGAAGCCTCTGTTGCGCAAAGCTCAACGGTGGTCTGTGCCGGAACCGCTACTTCGATGATGATGTTTGCAGAAGACTCATCACCTGCGTCCGCGCAGTTGTCTACATAATACTCGTTGCCTGTTACAGCTACGGTATAGCCATCAGCGGTAGCCAGCTCGATGAACTTGTCGATGAAGCCAAGGCCGCGGCTCGTGATGGACTCAGAAGTGGACTCCTGGTTTACTTCGCCGATTCTTACAACGCCGTCAGCCGCTGCGATCTTGTCAGCCAGAGCCGCATACAGATTCTCTGCTGCAGTAGCGCCAGCGCCATAGTTATCCGTAGCGATCGTTGAATATACGGATCCTTCCGGAGCATCCGGTACGCCAGAGTCAAACAGAACTACCGGGATCCCTGCGTCCATCGCTTCCTGCAGAGCGTCAAGAACTGCTTCCTGATCGCATGCCGCCAGGCCGATGCCGTCCGGATTCTTGGAGATCGCATCTTCAAGCATCTGTACCTGATCTGCGATGTCGGACTCAGAGTTCGGGCCATTGGAGTTTGCGGTAACGCCAACTGCCTCAGCCTCGGAATTAATACCGGTCACTGCTGCCTGCCAGTAAGAGGACTGATAGCTCTTTACGATAATCTCAAACGTGTACTCACCGTCTGCGGTAACTACTTCGTCTGCGAATGCCGTGCAGCCCATTGCGGATACAACCATCGTTACACCCAATACTGTAGCTAATAACTTCTTGTTCATTTCTAACCCTCCTGTTTGGTTTATTTATATGAAGTCTTCCGGCGCATACCCCGCCCGTCCCCGGACGGGTCAGCAGCCGAGACTGCATATCTTATTTCCTGTCCCGCATCGCTCTTTGATGCGGGATATGTTCCGATTTGCACAGCAAATCGAGAACTCTGACGCAGGCAATGTTCCGATTCACAAAGTGAATCGAGAACGGCACCGCGCCATCGTCGTCAGACGATTTTGTTGCGCGGCTTTCCCTGTTTACTCAATTCCGCCCCTCTTTTTGAGGACGTCCACCAGTACCGCCACGATCAGCACGATACCTGTAATAATCTGCTGCCAGTTCGCCTGCAGTCCGATGAACGGAAGTCCTGTCTTCAGAAGGCAGATGACGAACACACCGAGCATGGAGCCGGTCACCGTGCCGACGCCGCCGGATGCGGACACGCCGCCGATGATCGCGCCGCCGATGGCTTCCAGCTCGAAGCCTGCGCCGGTGCCCGGCTGTACGGTAGCGAAAATTGCAGAATATGCAATCGACGCAAGGCCCGCGAAAAATCCGGAAATGACATAGGCAAGCACATGATAAGCTCTGACGTTCACACCCGAAAGCCGTGCCGCTTCCTTATTACTTCCGATACTGATCGTATACCGCCCGACCTTTGTGTGGTTCAGCACATAGGACATGATAATCACGATCAGAATAATCCAGACGATACCGATCGGAACCTTTCGGTTCGATTCCAGCGTAATCTTAAAAATACTGCGGAACCATCCGCCCGGCGCTGACGCCGTCGGCCAGGAAATACCGAACCCACCTACAATAATCGCGCCAAGTCCTCTCGTAATCATGCAGGTACACAGGGTCGTGAGGAACGGCGGGATTTCCATAATCGCGACCACCACGCCGTTCAGGCATCCGATCGCGGTGCCGAACAGGATCGAAACAAGCATGCCGGCCCAGACCGGGAAGTTCTGGAATGAAATCAGATAGCCGCCGACCAGCGAATAGCAGATCAGACCGGTCCCGATGGACAGATCCACGCCGCCGGTAATCAGCGGGAATGTCACGCCGATGGACATCAGGACAATGTAATAGGAGTAGTCCAGGATGCTGACCAGCGTCGTATATTTGCGGAAGTTTGTACTTCTTGCATAGAAGAAAATGACAAGCGCAGCTATGACCAGAATGACCACCAGCTTTTGCCCGCTGGCTCCCGCAAGGATTGACTTTTTCTTAGTAGCCGTTTTTTCCATGGTATTCTCCCTCCTAACCTATATCGCGCGTCGCCAGGTTCATAATGTTTTCCTGCGTCGCTTCCTCAATCGCAACCTCGCCAGTGATCTTTCCCTCACACATAACGATAATCCGGTCGCTCATTCTCAGGATCTCGGTCATTTCGGAAGAAATCATGATAATGGATTTCCCTTCCGCAGCCAGCTGGTTCATCAGCTTGTAAATTTCATTCTTGGCGCCGACATCAATACCGCGGGTCGGCTCATCGAAAATCAGGATGTCGCTGTTCTTGCAAAGCCATTTTGCAATGACAACCTTCTGCTGATTGCCGCCCGAGAGGTTCACCACCAGCTGATCGACGCCCGGCGTCTTGGTCGCCAGAGAATCCACAAACTTCTGCGCGCTCTCGTCCTCACGCTTCTTATCAATGAACAGCCCGTTCATGTATTCTTCCAGGCAGGCCAGCGTCGTGTTCTCCGAAATGGTCTTCTGCACAACGATTCCATAACGTTTCCGGTCCTCGGAGAGATAACCGATGCCGCATTTTACCGCGTCCTGCGGCGAATGGATCGTCACCTTCCTGCCGTTTACATAGATATCGCCGCTTTCCTTTTCGTCCGCGCCGAAGATAGCCCGCGCCGTCTCGGTACGCCCCGCTCCCATCAGTCCGGAGAATCCCAGGATCTCGCCCTTGTGAAGCTCGAAGCTGACATTCTGTACCATCCGGCCGGCGTTCAGATTCTCGACCTTCAGCACCACCGGCGCATCCTTCGGCACCAGGCTCTCCGTCTTCGGATCCTCGTAAATCACACGGCCGACCATCATGTTGACAATGTCATTTTTCGTACATTCCTCTGTAATCAGAGTGCCGACATATGCGCCGTCACGCATGACCGTCACACGGTCAGTGATCACCTTGATCTCATCCATGCGGTGGGAAATATAAATAATACCAAGCTGCTGCTTTCTCAGGTCGCGGATAATCTTGAACAGCTCATCAATCTCCGCCTCCGTCAATGCCGCGGACGGCTCATCAAATACAATCACCTTCGCGTCATGGGAAATCGCCTTGGCAATCTCGCACATCTGCTGCTTGCCGACCGTCAGGTCGCCCATCGTCGCGGAAGGATCGATATCAATATTCAGCTTCTTAAAAAGCGCCGCCGAATCCTCGCGCATCTTTTTATCATCAATGCCAAGGCCTTTTTTCGGCTCCCTGCCGATGAAAATATTCTGCGCTACGGTCAGGTGATTCAGCATATTCAGCTCCTGATGCACAATCACAACGCCCGCGTCCTGCGCTTCCTTTGCATTGTGAAACTCTACTTCTTTTCCTTCATATATAATACTGCCGGAGTCCTTCGTATAAATACCGGTCAGCACCTTCATCAATGTCGACTTGCCCGCGCCATTCTCTCCCATCAGCGCATGAACCTCACCCTTACGCAGTTCAAGCTGTACATGATCCAACGCGTGAACACCCGGGAAAGACTTGTCAATATCTTTCATTGTTAAAATAACTTCACCCATATTTTCACCTATGCCTTTCTGCGTCCTTCCTAATTCTTACGGCGTCTTCCGAGCACGTCGAAGTAAACCGCTACGATAACGATAACACCCGTAATGATCAGCTGATAATTCTTATTCAGACCCAGAGCCAGAATGCCCTGCTGCAGAAGTGCAATGATCAGTACACCGATCACAGTACCGCTGATGGACGCCAGACCGCCCGCCATCGAAGTACCGCCCATAACGCAGCCAGCGATTGCCTCGTTGTTATACTGGTCGCCGTAGCCCGGCTGTACAGTCGTATAGCACGCCACATAGAAGATTGCTGCAACACCCACGAGGAGACCGCAGATGATATATGCAATCATTTCCCACTTTTTGATATTAACGCCGGAAAGACGCACCGCCTCACGGTTACTGCCCAGACAGAGTATGTAACGGCCGACTTTGGTCTGATTCAGGACAATCGCGCAGACGATGGCCACCGCCAGGAAAATCACCAGGCCCACCGGAAAATTGCCGACCTTGACCAGATTGCGGTACCAGCCGTTCGCCGCATCCGAGCGCGGCCAGCTGACAGACTGTGTCTTTGTGAACACAGACGCAACACCCTTCGCTATGTTCATACTTGCCATAGAAATAATAAAGGGAGGAATCGACCAGTAGGCCACCATATAGCCGTTAAATACCCCAAAGAGGCCGCCGATCAGAATACTCAGGATCAGCGCCAGCGGCATCGGTGCGCCGTAGGTCATCAGGCAATAGCCCGAGATCAGTGCACAGCAGAACATGACCGGCCCGATAGAGAAATCAATCCCGCCGGTCGCGATGACAAAGGTAACACCCAGCGACAGGAAACCCAGGAAATACATGTAATTCAGGGTATCCAGAATACGCTTGTAACTGAGGAAAGAAGGGCTCAGAATCGCAAAGCCGATGTACATCACAATGACAACGCACACCAGGAGCACCCGGTTCAGGCCAATCTTCTTTACCAGAGAATTGTTTTTAATCTTTTCCACTTTTGCATCCTCCTGTTTTCAGAATACGCAATTCCACTTGTCGCCATTATGGAAAGAAAATCGCTTTCCATAATGCTCCAGAATCTTGCGATTCTGTCGCTGACTTATCGGGTAAAAACCCGCAAGCGCGTTTTTCTTCCGATAAGTCTCATTATAAAGCAGAAGCAAAAGAAGTAAAATGGAAAATTTTCTTTGAAAAGGTAAAAATCTTACTTCGTTTCCTGTAAATGTCCGGGGGTTCTATTGTAGTGATGCAGGGAACGTCATGTAGAAACTGCCTTAGAACGGGAACAGCAGCTTCTGATTTTCTTCCGTATACAGTTCCTCCCGGGTGATCAGCTTCGATCCAGAATCCAGATTTGTTCCCTCTTTGACGCTGCCATTGAGGAGCCCGATCGTCGTCTCCACACCCAGATAACCCATATTAAAAGATTTCTGGATGATGAAGCCCCGGAAAATTCCCTCCTCCATCAGCTGGATCATCTCGAGTGAGCTGTCAATCCCGACAAAGGTAATCTGATCCTGCAGCCCGAGATCCCGGATGGCCCGCGCGGCGCCGACCGCGGAATACTCATTCGTGCCAATGATCATGGTAAGGTCCGGGTATTTCTCAATCAGCGCACAGGTCTGCTCATACGCCACGGAATACTCCGACCCGGAAAAAACCGTCTCTACGATCCGGCTCTCATACGCTCCGAGCCCGGTCCGAATTCCCTCCTCGCGTTCAATCGCGGTCGAGGAACCTTCCACATGCGCGACAATCGCAATCTGGGAATTTTCATCCAGAAACTGGCACACATATTCCCCAAGCTGCTCGCCCATATTCACATTATCGGTCGCCACAGTCAGATCCTGGATTTCTTCTGAAACGACAGAATCAATAAACACCAGCCGGATCCCATTTTCCTTCACTTTTTTCAGCGTCTCTATATTTTCCGTATAGCTTGACGGCGAAACCAGAATCGCATCCGGTTTCTTCGCAATGGCTTCCTCAATGTACTGTCTCTGCTGATCATAGTCCGTCTCCGAATCCGGAGCCAGGATCTCCAGTGTGGCATGATACTCCTCCGCCGCCATCTGCGCCCCTTCAATCAGTGCCGACCAGAAATCATTGTCCTCGTCCCATACCTTCGGAATATAGATCAGGTAATAGCTCTTCTCATCCGCGTCCCCGAACGCATAGGAATAAAACATGGCAACAATCAGGATCACCGCCAGGATTGCCGCCGCCATCACGATTGTCCGCAGGTTCTTTTTTATCATCCGCATAAACTAACCCTACCCTTCCACCCGCGTGATTGGTATTTTCACGGTCACACAAGTGCCTTCCCCGGCCCTGCTTTGATAGGTCAGCCCGTAATCCGGGCCATAATAAAGCTGCAGCCGCTTCTGCACATTGTAGACGCCGACGCCATTCGACTGATAGTTGACCTTGTGGGTCTCAAAAATATGTGATAGGGTTTCCTCGTCCATCCCCACGCCGTCATCCGCGATTTCGATAAAGATATCATCCACGACGCGATACCCCTTTACCGTGAGCATTCCGCGCGTTTCCTTATATTTCAGTCCGTGATAAATTGCATTTTCAACCAGCGGCTGCAGGACCAGCTTGATGATCCGCTCATTGCGGATATCCGCCGCCACATCCAGGCGGTATTCCAGCTTGTCCTTGTAGCGCATCTGCTGGATGGTCAGATAATTTTCAATCGCCATCATCTCCTGCCCGATGCTGATCAGCTCATCGTCATTGCCGATGTTCTGACGCATCAGCCGGGCAAATGCCGACGTCATAAGCACGACCTCATCGGTCTTTTTCGATTCTGCCATCCAGATGATGGAGTCCAGCGTATTGTACAGAAAATGCGGATTGATCTGCGACTGCAGCGCGCGCAGCTCCATCTTCCGCTTTTCCTCCTGCTCGTTCCGGTTCTGGGCGACCAGCGACTCAATCCGGCGTGACATCAGGTTGAACGAATTGCCAAGCGAACTGATCTCATTGTCTCCCTCGACCGTGACCTGATTGCCCTCGAGATGCCCCTGCTGCACCTGCTCCATCGAATCGCGCAGCGCCTGCACCGGCTTCGTGATCTGTCGGGAAACCACGCTGGAAATAAACACGGCAATCACCAGCAATATCACCGCCGTCATGCAATAGATAAACTGCGTCTGCCTGCTGTTGCGGAACAGCTCGGACGTCTGCGCGACACTGACCACCACCCAGCCCGTTTTCTCTGAAGCGCACCAGATATAAAGACGGTCGCCGCTATCCTCTGACAGGATGGTATAGGTTCCCTCGTATTCCAGCAGCTCCGATGTGTGCTCGGTCCTCAGCCCTCCGTAAAGAAGCTGCTGCTGCGGGTGGTAAATCATCCCGCCGTCCGCGTCCATGATATAGACATATCCTTCAGAGCCCGTACTGTTATCCTCACACAGCTTACTGATGGAGCTGTAATTCAGGTCTATAAAGACGACCGCCGTCTCCTGCGGATCTGCCTTGCTTGAGACGACAGAGCTCAGCGTAATTACCCACTTATAGCAGTCCTTCACCGCATTCTGCACATGGGAAGAGGAAATCGAAAATTCCTCCGGATTTGCAACTGCGTTCTGATACCACTCCTCCTGCGTCACATCCACATTCGGATTCAGCTCCGTGTCATCTCCATTGATCAGCACAGTGTCCCGGCTGTAAATCACGCCAATGTTATAGATATCCGTCCGGCTCTGCAGGATCGTATCAAACTGCATCTGAATCCGCGTCTTCGCCTCCTCTCTCTCCTCATCCGAAAGAGAGTTGTCAAAAAAATAACTCTGTACATCCGCATTCTCGCTCACCATATCAGAAATATTTTCCATATACTCAATATAAGAGTCCACATCCGTATTGAGCTGGGAAAGCAGCCGCTCTGTGTAGCTGATAGCGTTCTCATACACCTCATCCTGTGTGTACCGCAGTGAGACAACCACCACGATCACAATTGCAAACAGAATCAGCATCGAGCTGGTAAACAGGATCGACGTCTGGATGCTCTTAAACCGATTGTAAAAGCTCTGGAGAGGATTTTTTCGTACTTTTTTGTATTTTTCTGTTTTTCCGTGGTTCTTGAGTTTGTCCCTGTTTTCCATCATTCTAGTTCTTTCCGTATGACTCTTCTATCTCCACCGCATTCCTGTCCTGATTTTTCCGCTTTTCCTTCGCATACTCCGTCGGCGTCCTGCCCGTCATCTTTTTAAACACAATGCTGAAATAATGAGGATCTGAATACCCTACGCGCTCCGCAATCTCATAATTCTTCATCGAGGTATGCTCCAGAAGATCCCGCGCTTTCTGCATCCGTGTGCGGATCAGAAGATCCATAAAGGTCTCGCCGGTCGCTTCTTTAAATAAGGTGGAAAAATGACTGGTGCTGACCCCCAGATATCCGCAGACGTCATTCAGCCCGAGAGCCGGATCCGCGTAATGCTTCTCTATGTAATCCACCGCCCGCATCGCGAGGCGTTTGCTGTTGGAATCACTCATTGAATCGAGCGCCTTCAGCACCTGCTCCGTGTACTCCTTCGCGGCAGCAACCGCCTTTGGCATGCTTCTCTGTTTCGCAATCCGGTCAATCGCCGCTTCCCGCTCCTGCGACAGCCACCCGCCATCCAGGCCGCTCGCAAGCCCGATATCCGCCACCTGACGCACCGCCTGCGCCAGCTGCAGACAGACACGGTTCTTCTCCAGAAGCTCCCGGCGCATCGACGACTCCATCTCATCCAGCGCCGCCATCGCACGTGCGCTGTCATGATCCCGGATGGCCTCCGCGAGCTGATTCTGAATTATATTATAATCCGGGGATGCCGGATTCTCTCCTGATTCACCTCCGTCTGCTGACGGGCTATCTGAACAACCGCTGCCCTCTCCTGTTGATGCGCCTTGTGAGGATTCATAATTCTCCACTGCAAAGCGATTTGTCGAAAACGCACCGCTCTCCATGTCCAGAATCAACCCGCCCCCGCCGCTGTAGCGGCGCGCAAGCGCTTCCTGTGCCAATTCCCACGAATGATACAGCTCGTCCGTATCAGACACGCAGACGCCCAGTCCCGCAGAAACCGTCATTCCGAGAGCCTTGTAGACTTCCTGCTGGATTCGTTCACAAATCCGGCGGGACGCATCCAGAAATTCGCTCCTGATGGTTCTCTGATTTCCGGGCTGCTCAAACCGCCCGCTCTCCAGCAACAGGTTAATCCGATGATTGCCTTCCTGATAAGCGTGACCCAGCCGCTCCTGCTTCAACAGTTCTTCACTGATATTAAACACGACAAACGCCATCAGCGCGCTCTCTTTTTGCTTTTCCAGATCAGGTTCATATAAATTCGAATAAAGATCAATATCCAGCACGGCCACCCGGTAATTGCCACTCCGAAATGTAATGCCCATTTCCTTCAGTTCACGCAGACTCTCCTCCGGCTCCCGGCTGTGCAGCACAAAATTACTCAGTGCTTTGGACTGAATCAAAACCGCGTTCTTCTGATATTCCTTATAGGTGCTCGTCAGCTTCTGAAGCTTCTGTTCTTCTTTTTGCGTCTGATCCAGCTTTTCGTAGGTACGTTTCAGCACCTCAGAGAGCTCTCTGGCTGTAACAGGCTTCAATAAATACTCCGACACATGGTACTGAATCGCTTTCTGCGCATAGTCAAACTCCGAAAAACCGCTGAAAATGATAATCGCTGTCTCCGGAAAATTTTCAAACAGATATTTGCTCAGCTCCAGCCCGTCCACATATGGCATATTGATATCCGTAAGAACGACCTGAACCGGATGCGCATTCACAAACTCAATGGCTTCCTTCCCGTTCTGACAGTCGCCCGCCAGCGTAAAGCCAAGCCCTTCCCAGTCAATATTCTCCCGTATCGCATCCCTCACCAGGATTTCATCATCTACAAGTAGTACCTGATACATATTCGTCCCTGCCTTTTCAAATTGCAATCAGTATATCACATGTCCATACTCGCTTGCGAGTATGGACGCAGGCCGCGCCAATCGCGAAGCGATTCTCCATTGCGCGCCTTTCATTGTACCAAGCCGCTCCGCGGCGGCTGGCTTTAGGTACCTGAATCCTCC
>JAJQDT010000016.1 GCA_021202075.1 Lachnospiraceae bacterium
GACGCGCGCCGTCAAAAACGCTACCGAGACGATATTATGGAATTCACCGACCGGTTAGAGCCGAATCTCTTTGAGATAAAACGTGAGCTCGAATTGCAGACCTACGAGGTCGGCGAGTACCATACGTTTTTCATCCATGACCCTAAAACGCGGCTGATTATGTCGTTAAAATTCAAAGACCGTATCGTGCAATGGGCCGTATACCACGAGCTCATGCCGAGATACGACAAGATTTTTATTGACGACTCCTACGCCTGCAGAAAGGGAAAAGGCATTCATGCGGCGATTGACCGCCTGCAATACTGGCTGAGGAAGGTATCGAGGCAAGACGGCGACTGGTATTTCATGAAGCTCGATATATCGAAATACTTCTACCGGATAGACCACGCCGTGTTGCTCGATATTCTGAGACAGCGCATTGCCGACGAGCAGCTTATGTGGCTGCTCGGGCAGATAATCGACAACAAGAATATGCGCTTCGGGCTTCCGCCGGGCAAGAGCCCCGACGACTGTACCGAAGAGGAGCGGTTGTCAGACAGAGGAATGCCTATCGGCAACTTAACGAGTCAGCTCTTTGCAAATATTTACCTCAACGAGCTGGACCAATACTGTAAACACGTTCTTAAGATTAAAATGTATATCCGATATGTTGATGATATAGTTATCGTCGGCAAGAAAGAACAACTCGCGCTCCTGAAGGATGGCATAGGCCAGTTCCTGCAGGAGCGTTTGCATTTGGACCTGAACGAACGCAAGACAGTTATCCGTCCTATCTCATCAGGTATTGATTTTGTCGGGTACCGCGTCTGGGCTACGCACAGGAAGCTCAAGAAGCAGACGGCCCGGCGCTGTATCAGGAGGACGAAGCTCCTCTGTAAAGGGCTGGCCGAAAACAAGTATTCGTATAAGGAATATCAGCGTGTTATGGCGTCTTATAAGGGCTTGCTGCAGCACTGCGACAGCTACGGACTAAGGCGCAAGCTGAAAAGCATTGAGGCTGAGTACCTTTGCGGGAAAGGAGTAAACGACGATGGACACACCAATCACAAGAGCGGAGCATGAAGAGTTCCGCCGAACGGTCAACGCCGAATTTGAGCGCATGACCGCCGAGGACAACCGTATTAACAAGAGGCTGACGACCCTCGAGAGCAACAACCGGCAGATTCAGGAGTTGACGGTATCGGTGCAGAAGCTCACCGACAATATCGAGCACATGAGGCAGCTCCAAGAGGACGAGGGCAAGCGCCTCAACGCTATCGAAGGCCGGGACGGCGAAATGTGGCGTAAAGTTTTAAGCTATACGATTACCGCAATTATCAGTATTGTGCTCGGCTTTATTTTTGCGCAAATCGGATTTTAGGAGGCGAGGACGATGGGAAAGAAATCAGAAAGCGGCGACGATACGCCGCAGAAGAAATCGGAAAAATCAGGACTCGGTACAATGGATATTATCCTGATTATCGTAGGCGCCTCACTCCTGCTCTTCACTATCTGTATGATTTACCTCTTCACGGTTTATGGCTCTATCCCCGATACCCTCTGCTCCTGCGTATTCGCCTGCCTCGGCGGCGAGTGCGGGATTATGGGCTGGATTAAAACCAACAAGGACAAGCGCCGCGACCGTGAATGGCAAAAGGCGGATGAGGAAGAAGCGCGTAAAAATTCTAAAGCCGACAGTCCGGGCGGCGATAACCGCGACCCGAATGAAATGTAGTAAAGGAGGCTGATATTATGGCTTTAACAGGAAGCACAACCGAACAGAAAATATGGAATTACCTATACGGTAAACTCGGCAACGCTTACGGCGTTGCGGGGCTCATGGGAAACCTTTACGCCGAATCCGGCTTAAGTCCTACGAATTTACAGAACAGCTATGAAAGCAAGCTGGGTTTTACCGACGACACGTATACGCAGGCTGTGGATAACGGCGAGTATACCAACTTTGTCAACGACAGCGCCGGCTACGGCTTGGCTCAGTGGACGTACTGGAGCAGGAAGCAGGGCTTGCTTGAATTCGCCGAAAGCGAAGGGACGAGTATCGGAGACTTGGAAATGCAGCTCGATTACCTGATGAAGGAAATGCAGAGCAGCTATTCCTCTGTCCTCTCTACGCTGAAAAACGCGACAACCGTTTTAGAGGCGTCCAACGCCGTCTTGACGAAATATGAGAAACCCGCCGACCAGTCGACCACGGTCCAGACTAAACGCGCGGGTTATGGACAAACGTACTATGACAAGTACGCCGAAACTACCGCGGCAACAACTACTACAACGAAAGGAAGCGATTCAAGTATGAGCAACAGCAGCTTGGTAACTTATACCAACATCACGAAAACGCAAAAGACAAGCCCGAGAACGCATGCCATTGACACTATCACTATTCACTGCGTGGTAGGTCAGTGGACCGCAAAGCAGATTTGCGACTATTTTGCCAATACCGACCGTAACGCCTCTTGCAACTACGGTGTCGGCACAGACGGCTCCATCGGTCTTTGCGTCGATGAGGCGGACCGTAGCTGGTGCAGCAGCAACGCGGCAAACGACCACCGCGCAATCACGATTGAGACCGCAAGCGATACCTCAAGCCCCTATGCCGTTACGACCGCGGCGTATAACGCCTTGATTAAGCTCGTGGCGGATATTTGCAAGAGGAATAATATCTCGAAGCTGGTATGGAGCACGGACAAGAACACCCGTGTCAACCACTTAAACGGCGCGAATATGACGGTCCACCGCGACTACGCAAACAAGGCTTGCCCGGGCGATTACCTCTATAATAAGATGAGCGATATTGCCTCGCAGGTCAACGCCCTGCTCGGCTCGTCCGACGATACCTCTTCCTCTGACGAGACTACGACCTCAACCGCGGCAAATACCTCGTACCCTGCTACCCCGTTCAAGGTTCAGGTGCTCGTCTCCGACCTTAATATCCGTACAGGCGCCGGGACAAGCTACTCTAAGACCGGAAAATATACCGGCAAGGGTACGTTTACGATTACAGAGGTAAGTAACGGCTGGGGCAAGCTGAAGTCCGGTGCAGGCTGGATTTACTTGGAGAACGCTTCTTATGTAAAGATTCTCGGCACGACTTCGAGCACGACTTCTACAACCATAACGCATACCGTTGTCAAGGGCGATACCCTATCGGCGATTGCTTCTAAGTATGGTACGACTGTCGCGAAAATCGTGGCCGCGAATAAGTCTAAGTACAGCAAGTTGACGGCAAATTATATCCTCGTCGGCTGGGTACTCACTATTCCGCAGTCATGATAGAGCAAATTGCAAACGCCGTTTTGGCGATACTGACTATAGCCGTCTATACTGTTTGGGTTGTCGCTCTTGTCCGCTGGGACGGAAAATGCCATTGCGACAAGAGCGGCTGCGGGACATGCCCCTATAACGGGGCGTGCTCCTGCCAACAGGAGGACGAGTAAAGGAGAATATTATGCAGGAGTTTTTAACTACCCTTTTGACGGCCGTTATTACTGTGGCCGTTCCGATTATTACAACCTTTGCGGTAAAACTGATTAAGAATGCGGCGGACAACGCCGAAGCGAACGCGGACAGCACAACGGTCCAGACCTATATCGCTGAAATTTCCTCGGCTATCACCGCGGCGGTATCAGCGACAAGTCAGACCTACGTCGACGCATTAAAGAGCTCAGGGTCGTTTACCAAAGAGGCCCAGACCGAAGCGCTGCAGAAGTCTTTAACCGCATGTATCGCAGCGCTGAGTCCTGCTGTACAAAGCTTTATCGAAGAGGTTTACGGAGATATTACCGAATATCTCACTACTAAGATTGAAGCTGAGGTACGCGCTCAGAAACTCGCGGTCAGCTCTACAACCGAATAAAAGCCTATCCTTCAAGCCCTCATGCGGAGAAATCCGTGTGCGGGCTTATTTTTTTGCCCGAAAGCCCTCTATTTACTGTTATCAGTAAGAACCGCACAGAAAGGACTTTACTATTTTCAGTAAAGTCTGAGCGCTTTGTCGGCATACAAAATCAGTAAAACACGACATAATAATAAATGTCAAGCGGATAAAGCCGCCAAGAATAAGGAGGACAAAACCATGATGTACAGCGAATTCTTAGAGCTTTCCAAGCAGGATATAACCTATCAACAGTATACAGAGGTTATCGAGCCTATGTATAACGCCGTAGAGCAAATGACAAAGCAGGACTTCATAAGCTTTATGCTTCCGAGCATTAAAGCTCTCGCCAAGCAAAACGCCGCTGCGAAAGTTGCCGCTCAGCAAACTGTGTTCATAAGCGACGGCACTAAAACGCCGAACGGCTGCTACTACCTCGGTAAATACGGAAAGCTCGTTGGTAAAGACGTAAACATTTCCACAGGCAAAACTACCGTCAAAGTGCGTGAGCTGACTGAGGACGAAGAGCGCGAGGTCCTGAGAACATGGGACTTGTACTTAAACAGCACGGTTGATTATTACGCCGACGACCCGTGTGTAAAAATCCGCTGGGTTAAATAAGAAGAAACACGCTGGGCTATCGGCGAGACGGGCAGAAAGGAAGAAACGCTTATGCTTGACGATATTTTGGTAGGCCTGATTTACCTATCCTTAATTATGGGACTCGTAAGTCTCGCAGGCGTGCTTGCGTGGCTCGCCGAAAAGGTACCCGCTTTCGGGCGGCTTATTGACAGGCTGATTGATTCAACCCTGCTGTCGGACGACAGCGAATATTTCTATGACGAAGAGGAGGACGACCTTATGAACAGAATCGTAAAAATACTTATGGAGCGTGACGACCTGACCCGCGCTGAGGCTGAGGAGCGCTTAGAGGAAACCCGTCAGATGATGAGCGACTGCGAGTATGACCCCATAGAGTGCGAGGAAATTATGTACTCAGAGCTTGGCTTAGAGCTTGATTACATATTTGACCTTTTACTCTGAGTTACTGTTATCGGTAAAAACCGCACGGAACAGAGCTACTAAAATCAGTAAAAGTCTGAGCGCTTTGTCGGCATACAAAAGCCGAAAAACACGACATAATTATATATGTCAGGCGGCAATAAGACCGTTAAGAATAAGGAGGACAAAAACATGTTGTTCAAGGATATTAACAAGAGATTCACGGAAATCGTTGCAGGCTATATGGCAGAGGGCTGGTACATCAACACCGCCACTCAGCGCGGCAGTCAGGGCGAAATCAGCAAAATCGATTTGACCGACGGCAAAGAGATTATCCGCGTCTTAATCGATACCTTTATCGACTACGAGGCAGGCGCTCGTTTCTTCAATAACCTCGAAGGTATTCAAATCATTGTCGGCAAGCCCGAAGCGGACGACAGGCTCAGGCCGAACGACCAAAACGACTGGGTAACCATTTGGAATAACAAACTTGAGATTATCCGCGAAGAAAGGTTTTATCAGGTAGGCCGAGAAAATCGCTGCGGCAACAAATTCTACGGTACCCGCGAGGAAGCAATCAAAGCGCAAATGCTTCAGAATGCCCGCTGGAATAACCGCCATGAGTGCTTCGGCTCTCAGAAAACAACCGTTATGCCCGAAGCTGCAAAGTCCGTCGTTCTTTCCTTTGTAAAGAGACAGCCCCGCTGCAAGAGCGTCCGTCTTTCCGATATTGAGGAAGTCTACAGCGTTCTGAGCAGAAACCACGCCGGCGCGCTCGTAAAGCATTACTTCGTCAAGGCTAAGGGCAATACATACAAGCTTCACTGATAAGGAGGACAAGACCATGACCGAACACATTTTTACAGAGCTCGGCTACTTCACTGAGAGCGAGTGCACGGCAATCAAAGATTGCCTTCAAGGGTACAGCTACATGCACTTCAATGTTTCTTGGAGCCGTTACGCCGCAAATTATACGCTGATTGTGCGTACCGAGTATGAGACCACCGAGGACGAGCTGAGGGACTTCTTCCTTCACTGCACCCTCAGCAAGCTGCTCAAGCTGAGACAGGAGGCGGCGAGATGAGAATTTACGTTGTACAGGTGACGCCTAAAGCGCACCCGAGCAAAGTCAGTCAGGAGGGCTATACGAGTATGCAGTCGGCTAAGGCCTTTATCGAAAGCCGAAGGCCGAGGCCCATGCTGATAGACCCGTACCTCTACCGCGATGAGAACAATACCGAGTATCTTATATGCGAGGTGTCGGTATGAGTCGGCGCAGATATGATAAGGGCGATGTCAAATGGCTCGCCCCTACCGCGAAATCCTATAAGGCTCGGGCTCTTGCATGGAGTACAAAAGCGGTAAGCGACTTAATCGTCGCCTTGTCGCAGGAGTACGACACAATTCAGGAGGTACACGACCATATAACCTATGACGTCGAAGCTCGGTCCGTGCTGCAGGCGTATATTGATAAGGGCTATGGAGACTACATAGCAAGAGACCTATTTAAGTAAGGAGGTTTTGAGATGAAATTCACGTTATCAGAGTGGAACGCAATCAAGCGCTATCTCGCTACTGCGCTTGACGACGCAGAGGACCTTGTAGCAGGACTTGAAAAAGAGATACAGGAAAAGCCCGATTACCTCGTCGTTAAGGACTACGTAGCCGCGAAAAAGTCGGTTGCAGAGCTTGAGAATTTTATCGCTCGGATTGAGAG
>JAJQDT010000111.1 GCA_021202075.1 Lachnospiraceae bacterium
TGCTGGTATTTTATTTGCCATTGGGCAGCTTACTTTCCTGAATCATTGTATCATATGTCCGTACTCGCGCAGCAAGTATGGACGAAGGCCACGCCTTGCGCGAAGAATGTTATGATTTGCGCAGCAAATCGAGAACGCTGCCGCAACTTTCATGCGCGGCTTTATATTTTCTCCGCACCAGGCCATAAGCCGCCCTGACAAAATATGTACCGCCCGACGGTGACCTGTGATTATAGCTAATGGCGAATAATTACTGGAATATTTCATTGCTTCGCGGAATCCCCCAGCGCGTACTTCCGTATCACAAAATGCATAGTGGTACCTTCCCCGACCCTGCTGGTGGCCCAGATGCGGCCGCCGTGGTCTTCGATGATTTTCCGCACAATGGAGAGGCCGATGCCGCTTCCGCCCTGGGACGAATTGCGCGAGAGGTCAGTGCGGTAAAAACGGTCGAAGATATTCACAAGATCCTTGTTCTCAATGCCCTTACCGTTATCCTCGATCTCTGCCTGCACATAATCCCCGGCGTCGAAGACGCGCAGCTGAACCTCCTTTTTCGGCTTGTCCATGTATTTGATGGAGTTGCCGATGATATTATTGATGACGCGCTTGAGCTGCTCCGCGTCCGCGATGACAAGTGTGCCGATTTCCACAGTGTTAATATAGGAAAAACGAATTTCCCGCTCGTGCATTTCCAGCCCGACTTCCTCCGCACAGTCGTCAAAATACTCGACCGCGTCGATTTTGTTGAAGTTGTACGGGATGCGGTTCGTGTCGATCTTGGAATAAAAGGTCAGCTCATTGATCAGCCGGTCCATGTCGTTTGCCTTGATATAAATCGTGCGGATGTAGCGATCCATCTTCTCTGGCGTGTCCGCGACGCCGTCCATGATGCCCTCCACATATCCCTTCACCGCCGTGATCGGCGTCTTCAGGTCGTGCGAAATGTTGCTGATCAGTTCCTTACTCTGGCGGTCGAAGGAATCCTTTTCCTCCTCCTGCATCTTCAGCTGCCGCCGCATATCGTCAAAATCGCGGCAGAGCATGCTGATCTCGTCGTGCCCCTTCACCTCGATTTCAAAATCAAAATCCTTTTCCTTGATCCGGTGCGTCGCCTCACTGAGCTTCTTCAGTGGCACATTCACCCCGGTATAGATCCAGATAATCATAAGAAACGCGGTAATCACCAGAATCACGGCCACAGCGATGACCAGATCCTGCAGCAGCTTCCGGGTCTGTCTCACAATCTGTCCTACCGGAGAAATAATATAGATGCTGCCCTCCGAGCCATCCGCAAACACCACATCCAGCTGGCGCACGAATGCCTGCGTCTCCTCACCGATATATATGCTGGAATCCGCCGTATCCCCCTCTTCCCGGAACGCCGGCAGATTCGCAAGCAGCACCGCCACATCCTCATCCGTGCCGCAATAATACAGCTCCCCGTCCACCATCATGATCAGATACGAATACCGCTCAAGAAGCTCCTCGTTTCTCGCCTCAAGGTACGACGAATCCAGAAGCACTTCCACATCCTCATCCGCCTGCGCCTGCAGCGCTTCAAAGCACTCCTGCGTCGAATTGCTGATAATTTGCACCGAATCGGTAATGCTGTCCAGGGAAATCGACACTCCGTAATTATTCTGCACCACGACCCGGTACCTGGTAAAACTCAGCATGATGATGCCAAACATCAGAAACGGCACCATAATTATAATCAAAAAGGCCACAATCAGCCTGTTTCTCAGCTTCATTTCATCACCCTGTTATTCCCTCATGCCAGGCTTTCATAGTGTCACACGGCGATTTTATCCTGTTCGATTAAATCACCCGGAATACTCATTGCTGCAATCTGGCGAAAAATCTGATTCAGAATTATCATCATGTCACTCTCATCGCGGTTTGCGCGAAGCCTGGCCATTTTTCTTTCCTGCTCATGATCAGTTTTTAGTATACCATACGGAACGGCCAATTTCTCATAAATAAAACGGATTGTTTCTAAAATTTTTATAAAAAGGGGAAGCTAAAAATCTGCTTCCCCTTTACCGCTCGAATCATTATTTCTCCTGTATGAAAAACCGGTGAACACCCATCGAAAGCCAATAAGATTACAGTCAGCCTGTTTTCGAAATAATTATCCTAACTTATAAGTATTTCCGCAGCGCCTCCGCGCGGTCCGTCTTCTCCCACGGCAGATCCAGGTCATTTCTTCCAAAATGTCCGTAAGCCGCAGTCTGCTTGTAGATCGGCCGCCGCAGGTCGAGCATCTTGATGATGCCGGCCGGACGCAGGTCAAAATTCTCGCGGACGATCTCCGTCAGCCTGGAATTCGAGAGCATACCGGTGCCGAACGTATTTACCATGATCGAGGTCGGGCGCGCCACGCCGATGGCATAGGAGAGCTGAATCTCGCACTTCTGCGCCAGCCCGGCTGCTACGATATTTTTCGCCACATAGCGGGCTGCGTATGCAGCGGAGCGGTCTACCTTTGTGCAGTCCTTTCCGGAAAAGGCGCCGCCGCCATGCCGCGCGTATCCGCCGTAGGTATCCACTATAATCTTGCGCCCGGTCAGCCCGGAGTCGCCATTCGGCCCGCCGACCACAAACCGCCCGGTCGGATTGACAAAAAATTTCGTATTTTCGTCCACCATATTCTGCGGAAGAATCGCGTCAAATACATACTTTTTGATATCCGCATGGATCTGCTCCTGCGATACCTCCGGGTCATGCTGCGTCGAAAGCACGACCGCATCCAGGCGGAACGGTCTGCCATTCTCATCATATTCCACCGTCACCTGCGTCTTCCCATCCGGCCGCAGATATTTCAGCGTACCGTCCTTGCGGACCTTCGTGAGCTGCCGCGCCAGCTTGTGCGCCAGAGAAATCGGATACGGCATGTACTCCTCCGTCTCATTCGTCGCGTAGCCAAACATCATTCCCTGATCGCCCGCACCGATCGCGTCGATTTCCTCCTCGGACATGCCATATTCCGCGCCGCCTGCATTCTGGCCTGCCATTCCCTGGCCGCCGGCCATATTCTGCGTAAAATCAGGCCCGTTTCCGGTACTGCCGTCCGCTGTCCGTGCCTCCAGCGCCTTGTTCACACCCATCGCGATATCCGGCGACTGCTCATCGATCGCGGTAATCACCGCGCAGGTATCCGCGTCAAATCCAAACTTTCCTCTGGTATAGCCAATCTCGCGCACCGTATCGCGCACGACCTTCTGGATATCCACATACGCCTTCGTCGAAATCTCGCCCATCACAAGCACCAGCCCGGTGGTCGTAGCCGTCTCGCACGCCACCCGGCTCATCGGGTCCTGCCGCAGCAGCTCATCCAGAATCGCATCCGAAATCTGATCGCAGATCTTATCCGGATGTCCCTCCGTCACTGACTCTGATGTAAATAAAAATCGATCCATATCGTGTCTCCTTTCCTTTCTGAAATTCGACAGGTTATCCTCATTTTGCACCTGCTATTTCAGATTGTGATGATTTGTTTTTCTCTGCCGCCAGACACATTTTCCTGTGTGTCTGGCCTTTTCCTGATGTTTACTCGTTATATAACATTTTTTTCAAGATTCAGTGAATCGAAAAGAGTCCGCCACAAAGGCGGACTCAATAAACTCAATCATCAAATCCCCTTATTGTTCGAGTTCACTCGCTCAGGTTGGCACCTTCCGGCCAGGTTATCCGTCACTGGACGGCTCTCGCCGGGGTTGCCGTGGCTTCACAGGTCCTATGTACCTCCACCACTCTGAATAAGAGAAAAGCAGCTATTTAATTGTTTCATATGACCGTTCTCGCAATGCGAGAATGGACGTAGACTGCGCCAATCGCGAAGCGATTCTTCATTGCGCGGTTTTCATTGTATTCGTTTCCATCTGCGATATGTACCTGTATCTGCTTAAAAACGAAACGAACATATACAGTGGATAGAGCACAGGGTACTACGTTTTCCTGTCTATGTCAAGAGAAATCTCCGATTTCTCTTTGGGCAAATTTCTGAATTTGTCTAAAAAACTCAGAACACATATCTATGTCCTGATTCATTTTATTTCTTCACAAACCGCTCCACAATATACCGGTTCGCCTCCAGTTCCTGCGTATCATCCAGCGGCGTCAGTTCCCTCGTTCCATATTTTTTCTCCAGCGCGTTCCCAATCAGATAATCGCAGATATGCGGATTCTTTGGAAGAAGCGGTCCATGCAGATAAGTACCCACCACATTTTTGTAGAGGACGCCCTCCGCGCCATCCTTCCCATTATTCCCAAATCCAAACAGCACCTTTCCCAGCGGCCGATTATCATTGATAAACGTCCGCCCACCATGATTTTCAAATCCGACAATCGGCGAAGCAAAATCATCATTCTGAATCACAATATTCGAAATCAGGCGCGGTTTGCCCTGCTCCGTATACAAATTCACCAGAGAAAGTCCCTCCATCCTTCCATCCGACGTATCATAATAATGCCCGAGCAGCTGATAACCGCCGCAGACTGCAATCACACTGCCACCATCCTCCACATAGGCGTGAAAATCCGCACGGATTGTCTGCAGCCTCTCGCACACCAGCATCTGTTCCCGGTCCGAGCCGCCGCCCAGAAGTACGATATCCAGCTCCGAAAAATTCACCTCATCCGTAATCTGAAACTCCTTCACCTCAGCCTCAATGCCACGCCACTCACAGCGCTTCTTCATACACTGAATATTTCCCCGATCCCCATACAGATTCAAAAGATCCGGGTAAAGATGACCTATCGTTATTTTCATTTAAGTCTCCTTATCGCCAAAAATCCTGATTTTAAATATCATTTCATCCCCGCCAGGATATTTCTTGTCGAGAACAGCGCAGTGTAATTCACCAGCACATACAAATTCCCACAGCCGTCTGCAAGCCGCGCTTCGATCGCCGTCTTCACATCTGGAATCATCTCGCAGGGAATATCCACATATTTCATGCGAAGCCGCATATCCTGACAACGAATCCCGCTCACTGTGATCGAGTGAATTCCTTCCCCGGTTTTTCCAGCATCATCCGACAGCTGCTTTTGATTTTTTTCCGATCTTTGTCCCCGTTCATTTTGGTTTTGCTTTTGATTCTCCGCGCCATAGTCATTCTTCGTCTTTTTCTTCCCGAACCGGTCAAAGTCCACATCCCACAGCCAGGAGATATCGGTACCATCCTGCGCATTGTCATTGATTACGATAATGATGTCCTTTTCCTTTTTATCTTCCATTACCGCAGAAATATTCTGATTAAACCCGGCCGGATTCTTGGCGAGATTCAGGATCACGTCCGTTCCTCTGATTTTAAAATGCTCCATCCTGCCATTTTGCGGATTGTAATTACTCAATATCTGTTCAAATTTATTCAGCCTCAGCCCCGCATTCCGCGCAGCCGTATAGGCCGCAAGGATATTATATATATTATAAAATCCCCGGTAATTCGCGTAAATATGGCGGCTCCGGTATTCGTGAATCTCTCGCTCCGGCTTCGGAACGGAATCTTCCATGCTGCTCTGCCTCGCGATTCTATGCCGCTCCAGCACATCGAACGCCAGCCCGTCCGTCATATCAATGTGCAGTGCCTCGTAATCCACCGCCGGTCTGGTAAACTCACAGCTCGGACAGTTATATTTTCCAAGCTGGCTGTAATGATAAAACTCATACTCCAGCCTGGCGCCGCAGTTTTTGCAAAAACGGCCCTCGCGAATTTCATGCTGCTCGCCCTGCACTTCCTCTGAAAAGACGCGCTCTGTAATTCCATAAGTAACAAACTCATGCCCGCTCTCCATCGCCAGATAAGATGAAAGCGCATCGTCCGCATTTACAATAATCTGCATATCAGGCGCCATTTTCATCGCGCGGTTCAGCATATCCATCGTGATATCAATCTCACCATACCGGTCCAGCTGATCGCGGAACAGATTTGTCAGCACCATATAATCAGGCTTAAAATGCGGAAACACGCGAAGCGTCGAAGCCTCGTCAATCTCAATGCAGGCATAATCCGCATCCAGGCTTCCATCATTCTTTGCCGCCAAGACAAACGCCGCCGCCACACCCGCAAGCATATTCGAGCCGGTGTGATTGCAGACCACTTTATTTTTTCTTATCCCGGCAATATTTCCACCAGAATGATTACTTTCTCTTTTCCTGAAAAAATTTTTACCTGCGTCTGAATTTTTTCCGAAAGCCTTAACAGACGTTTCTTCCTGAAAATTAGATTTATATAATACTTCTTCCTGCTCAATCGCAGAGCACAGCAAATTATTCGTCGTCGTTTTCCCATTCGTGCCGCAGACCACGAAAATCTTTTTCCGTACCTGCGCAGACAAATCCCGCAGACAGTTCGGATCAATCCTTAATGCAACTTTTCCGGCAAACGTCACACCCTGTTTGCCGGAAAGCCTGCACGCAGTACTGATGATTTTCGCCGACCAGATGGCAGCCATCCTGCGTATCTTCATATCTCTCATAGAGTCCTTCAATCTGCACATAAACCTTGTCCGATGACACAGATTTCACTCTTTCATACCATCTCTTTCGTCGAAATGAGTGCCTTTCTGTCCCACGATTACTATCCATGCGCAAACTTCAAATGACTCTATTCCTCCTTCTTTTGTCCATCTGATGATTTTTCTTCCGTTTCTGCAGAAAAATCATCATTGTTCTATTCATCTTCAGTCACTTCATTATCTGCATTTTTTTTTATTTCATCTTCATCAGCATCTCCGGTCAAATCAGTATCACCGCCGGCCGCTTCTTCCATATCATCTACAGATGCCTCATTCTCCGATTTCGCCTGCTTATTTCCATCCGCATCCGCCACTATCTTCACCTTCGTAATGCTCGCGACCTTATCCATGCTTCCGGTCTCCGGATCGGTATCCAGATTCATCAGCTTCACGCCGCTGGCCGTGCGCCCATAAATGGAAATATTCTCACAAGGCATCTGAATAATAATACCGCCCGTGCTGATCATCATAATCCCATCCTCACGGTTCACCGCCTTTACGCCAACGACATTTCCGGTCTTTTCTGTAATCTTATAGCACCGGACTCCCTTTCCGCCGCGTCCCTGCTTCTTAAACTCACTGACTTCCGTCAGCTTGCCCATGCCATGCTCCGAAGCAATCAGCAGATATTCGCCCTGCACATCCAGCTGCATGCCGATGATTTCATCGCCATCCATCAGCGACATGCCGACCACGCCCATCGAAGTGCGGCCGGTACTGCGGACATCGGTCTCATGGAAACGGATACACTGACCATATTTTGTCACAAGAATGATGTCCTTTTTATTATCTGTAAATTTCACCTCGATTAATTCGTCATCCTCGCGGAGAGTAATGGCAGCCAGACCAGATTTTCTCACAAACGCAAAATCGGTAATCGACGTTTTCTTAACAATGCCATTCTTCGTCGCCATAAACAGATAATTGCCTTCCTTATATTCCCGGATCGGGATCAGCGCTGTGATTTTTTCCTCCGGCTCAAGCTGCAGCAGATTCACAATCGCAGTGCCACGCGCCATCCGGCTCGCTTCCGGAATCTCATACGCTTTCAGACGGTACACACGACCCTTATTTGTAAAGAACATCAGATAATCATGCGTCATCGTCATCAGAAGCTCATCTATGTAATCGTCCTCCAGCGTCTGCATTCCCTTAATCCCGCGGCCGCCCCGGTTCTGGCTCTTAAAATTATCCGGCTGCATCCGCTTGATATAGCCAAACTTCGTCATCGTCACGACAACCGATTCATTCGGGATCAGATCCTCTGTTGAAAACTCCGCCGTATCAAACCCGATCGTCGTGCGCCGATCATCGCCGTATTTTTCCGAGATCATACTGATTTCCGTCTTGATCACGCCAAGCAGGAGCTTTTCATCCCCGAGTATCGCCTTATATTCCTCAATTTTCTGCATCAGCTCCTTGTACTCCGTCTCCAGCTTCTCACGTTCCAGACCGGTCAGAGCCCGCAGACGCATATCCACGATCGCCTGCGCCTGTGCATCCGACAGACCAAAACGCTCCATCAGACCGGCCTTCGCCATCTGCGTATTCTGCGAAGCGCGGATAATCCGGATCACCTCATCAATATGATCCAGCGCGATCAGCAGACCCTCCAGAATATGAGCTCGTTCCTGCGCCTTATTCAAATCATATTTTGTTCTCCTGGTAACGACCTCCTCCTGATGCTTCAGATACAGGCTAAGCATCTCATGAAGACTCATCACCTTCGGCTGGTTGCCATCCAACGCCAGCATAATGATTCCAAACGTATCCTGCAGCTGCGTATGCTTGTAAAGCTGATTCAGGATCACATTTGCATTCGCGTCCCGCCGCAGCTCGATATTGATCCGCATGCCCTCGCGGTTCGACTCATCCGTGATCGCCGTGATCCCGTCAATCCGCTTCTCCTTCACCAGATCGGCCATTTTCTCAATCAGGCGCGCCTTATTTACCATAAATGGAAGCTCCGTCACGATAATCCGGCTTTTCCCATTGCTCATCGTCTCAATATTTGTCACCGCACGGACACGGATCTTCCCTTTCCCGGTCCGATACGCCTCCTCGATTCCGCGCTTCCCGAGAATCTGTGCCCCGGTCGGAAAATCCGGACCCTTGACGATCTCCATCAGCTCCTCAATCGTCGTATCCCGGTCCTCCTCGACGCGGTTATCAATCATTTTCACCACAGCCGCGATCACCTCGCGCAGATTGTGCGGAGGAATATTCGTCGCCATGCCGACTGCAATTCCATTCGACCCATTCACCAGCAGATTCGGAAACCGCGACGGAAGCACCACCGGCTCCCGCTCCGTCTCATCAAAGTTCGGGACAAAATCCACCGTGTCCTTATTAATGTCCGCCAGCATCTCCATCGAAATCTTGCTGAGGCGCGCCTCCGTATAACGCATTGCCGCCGCGCCGTCGCCGTCCACCGAGCCAAAATTTCCATGACCATCCACCAGAGGATAATGCGTCGACCACTCCTGCGCCATATTCACCAGCGCGCCATATATCGAGCTGTCCCCGTGCGGATGATACTTACCCATCGTATCACCGACAATACGCGCACACTTTCTGTGCGGCTTGTCCGGGCCATTATTCAGCTCAATCATCGAGTAAAGCACCCTGCGCTGCACCGGCTTCAGACCATCCCTCACATCCGGAAGCGCACGCGCCGCAATTACACTCATCGCATAATCAATATACGACTCCTCCATCGTCTTCTTAAGGTCAACTTCCTTAATCTGGTCAAAAATATTGTCTTCCACAAGAAATCTCCCTTCATTTGGATAAAAATATGCCAAATTTATTAACACATACCAGCTACTTCAATATGCCTAAACCAATCACCCAAGTGAAACGCCACCGATCCATACATCACAGACCGGACAGGCGTGCCCGAACCTGATATGTCTGCCCGATCGTATGTTCTCTTAGATATCCAGATTCTTCACCTTCCGCGCATTCTCCTCTATGAACTCTCGCCGCGGCTCCACCTGGTCTCCCATCAGCGTCGTAAATGTCAGATCAATCTCCGACGACTGCGCGTCGTCCATCGTCACCTTTTTCAGAATCCGCTTTTCCGGATCCATTGTCGTCTCCCAGAGCTGCTCCGCGTCCATCTCTCCAAGACCCTTATAACGCTGGATCTTATTATTCTGGTCGCGCCCAACCTCACTGATAATAGCCTGCAGCTCCTCATCGCTGTATGCGTACCATACCTTTTTATTCCGCTCCAGCTTGTAAAGCGGCGGCATGGCCAGATAGACATATCCCTGCTTTATCAGCTCCGGCATAAATCGATACAAAAAGGTCAGCATCAGGGTCGCGATATGTGCCCCGTCCACATCGGCATCGGTCATAATAATGATCTTGTGATAACGCAGCTTCGTGATATCAAAATCCTCGTGGATGCCAGTGCCGAACGCGGTAATCATCGCCCGGATCTCCGCGTTCCCGTAAATGCGGTCCAGTCTTGCCTTTTCCACATTCAGAATTTTCCCGCGCAGCGGCAGGATTGCCTGCGTCGCACGGCTGCGCGCCGTTTTCGCAGAACCGCCTGCGGAGTCTCCCTCTACGATAAAGATTTCGCA
The DNA here is from genome assembly GCA_021202075.1 of Lachnospiraceae bacterium. Classification (GTDB taxonomy): domain Bacteria; phylum Bacillota; class Clostridia; order Lachnospirales; family Lachnospiraceae; genus Choladousia. The sequence goes on from JAJQDT010000111.1 coordinate 10,116, forward strand.
GTTCGCCGGATCCTTATCCGAGCAATCCGCCAGCTTTCCGGGAAGCGACAGGCCGTCCAGCGCAGATTTTCTCCTGGTCAGCTCTTTCGCCTTTCTGGCTGCCTCTCGGGCGCGCTGCGACAGCACCGACTTTTCCACAATGATTTTGCCGACCTGCGGGTGCTGCTCAAGATAAATTTTCAGCTGATCCGAGACAACATTCTCTACCGCGCCCCGCGCCTCGCTGTTGCCCAGCTTCTGCTTGGTCTGTCCCTCAAACTGTGGATCCTCGATCTTAATGCTGATGATCGCGGTCAGGCCTTCGCGGATATCGTCACCCATCAGGCTCGGATCGCTGTCTTTGATCAGCTTATTCGAGCGCGCATAATCATTAAATGTCTTCGTCAGCGCATTCTTAAAACCGGTCAGGTGCATGCCGCCCTCCGGCGTCGTGATATTATTTACAAAGCTGTAGCTGCCCTCCGTGTAGGAATCATTGTGCTGCATCGCAACCTCGACAAACACGTTATTCCGCATGCCTTCACAATAAATAATATCGTCATACAGAGGCGCTTTTCCTTTATTCAGATAGGTCACAAATTCCTTGATACCGCCCTCATAGTGGAAGGTTCTCTGAACCGGCTTCTCCTCGCGCTCATCGGTCAGCTCGATTTTCACACCCTTCGTCAGGAACGCCATCTCGCGCAGCCGGTTTTTCAGCGTATCAAAATCAAACACAGTCTCGTCAAAAATCGTGTTGTCCGGGAAAAAGGTCACCACCGTGCCGGTCTTCTCCGGCTCACAGTCGCCGACAATTTTCAGCGGATACATCACCTTGCCGCGTTCGTACCGCTGCTGATAAACATGGCCTTCATGAAAAATCTGCACCTCCAGCCAGTTCGAAAGCGCATTCACGACCGAAGCTCCTACGCCGTGCAGTCCTCCGGAGACTTTATATCCCCCGCCGCCGAATTTGCCGCCCGCGTGCAACACCGTAAACACGACTTCCACCGCCGGAAGCCCAGCCTTATGATTGATGCCGACCGGAATCCCGCGACCGTTATCCGTCACCGTCACCGAATTATCCGCATGGATCGTCACCGTAATATGATTGCAAAAACCGGCAAGCGCTTCGTCAATCGCGTTATCCACAATCTCATACACCAGATGGTGCAGCCCCCTCGAAGAGGTGCTGCCGATGTACATACCCGGACGCTTTCTCACCGCCTCCAGGCCTTCCAGTATCTGGATCTGATCCGCGCCGTACTCCACGCCCGCCGCGCTGGTAATCTCCGCTTCATCGATCTCGGCGTCATTTTTATTTTCAACTTCAGCACCGTTATCTTCCGTTCCTTCACTTCCGGCAGCTTTCATTTCTGCACCGTCTGTTTTTCTCTCATCATCCCCGCCACTGTTTTCTTCTTTATTATCATTTATTGCTTTTTTATTTTCTGATTTATCATTTATTTCATTTTCATAAATAACTGTCTTCCGTTCTCCGTCAGACAAATTACTCTTTGCGTCCTTATCAAAGATACGATCCATATCGATTTCTTTTTCCATATCAGTTCTGCTCATGTCACTCCTCCTGCCATGCTGCCATGCCTGTAAACCCGTAACTGTTGATTCTTCTCACAACTGCTCACACATATCCCTGCAACAGCTATTCCATATCATCTAAAAACAAGTCTGTTCCTTTCACTTTGTTTCTGCTGTTCCGACAGAAACTGTCTCGACCTGTCCCGTATGAACATAAAAAGATTTATCAATTTGAAAATGATTCTTTACAAAATCATCTACCCCGGTGCAGGTGATCAGCGTCTGGATATTATGTATATTGTCCAGCAGATAACTCTGCCGGTTGCTGTCAAGCTCCGAGAGCACATCATCCAGAAGAAGCACCGGCGTATCCTTCACACTCTGCTTCACAATCTCAATCTCCGAGAGCTTCAGCGACAGAGCCGCTGTCCGCTGCTGCCCCTGTGAGCCAAACCGGCGGATATCCGTTCCATCCACCAGAAAACAGAGGTCATCCCGATGCGGACCCGCGCCGGTAAATTTAGACTTGATGTCCCTCTCCCGGTTAGCCCGCAGCCTGTCCGGAAACTCCGCTTCCTCCACATCATTTTCATATTCCAGCCGCAGCATCTCCCTGCCGCCGGAAAGATTTCCGTGGATGGAACCGATCAGCTCCCCGAGCTGCTTCGAAAATTTTCTGCGCAGGTCTGTGATAACCGCACCAAACTTCACCAGCTGCAGATCCAGTACATCCAGCAGACCATCCGCGTCGCGGGTAAATGCGTAATCCTTCAGCAGACGGTTGCGCTGCGCCAACACTTTATTATAACTCGAAAGATTGTAAAGGTAAATCTTATCCAGCTGGCAAAGCTCCATATCCAAAAACTTTCTCCGCTCGGCGGGACCGTTTTTTATAATATTCAGATCCTCCGGGGAGAAAAAAATAAAACTGCCCAGTCCGACAAGCTCCGCCGCCCGGCGGACCGGCGTGCCGTTGATGGCGATTCCCTTTGATTTATATTTTTTCAGATGCATATCAATCCGATAAGGGATATCCCCTTTTTGGATCTGCATCCGGATATGCGCCTCTTCATCCGAAAACCGGATCATCTCCCGATCCCGGCTGCCCCGGTGACTGCGCGTCGTGCCGCACACATAGACCGCTTCCAGAATATTCGTCTTTCCCTGCGCGTTATCCCCGTAAAACAGATTCGTGCCCCGGTCAAACTCCAGCTCCAGACCGGTATAATTCCGAAAATGATCCAGTTTCAAGGACTCAATAATCATTGCACCTCATCCTGCCGCCCTCAATTTCTCAAATTTGCAAAAATTTATATTTGTTTATTATTTATAAATTAAAATATTGCATATATTTATTATATGTATTTTTAAAAATTGTTGAAAGAATGTGGTCGCAATCCCATCAGCTTTCGATGTCAGGTTAAGACCACATAAGTAATTAACCTCAATAAAATTATAAATTCTGCAAGCATCCGTTTATTCAGGCATCTTCCGGTGATTTTCCGGCAGAAATGATAATTTTTATATCGCCGCACACCACCTCGTCGCCCGGGTGTATCTTCTTTCCCCGCTGCAGCTCCTTCTCGCCATTCACCAGAACCTTCCCGTCCTGAATCATATACTTCGCGTCCACGCCATTCTCTGCTACACCGGCTGCCTTCAGCACCTGGCCAAGCTTAATAAACTCGTCCTTTAACCTGAATTCCACTGTTCTCATAAAGGTTCCTCGCATTTGTTATTCTGGAATTCTATTCCTTGCGGAAAATCCGCAAGGACAGTCCTTTTTATGCTGCTATTATTTTAATCACTTTCAAATAGCAGGTCGCATATCACCTGCGCTACGGTTATATGCCGCTTATTGCGTCATAATATTGCTGCTGGTTTTTAACTTTTTAATCCACAAAATTGACCGGCAGCACCATATAATTGTAAGTCTGATTCTCATCCCGGATAAAGCAGGGCGATTTGGAATTCATAAAGTAAATATCGATTTCCTCGTCGTCAATTACCCGGAGCGCCTCGAGCAGAAATCTCGGGTTGAAGCCGATCTTGAGGTCTTTCCCCTCCATCTCGATATCGATCATATCATTCATCATTCCGATCTGAGACGTAATCTTCAGCTCCATCACATTATCGGCAATGTTCAGGATGATCGGGCGCTTGTCCCCTTCCTTTACCATCAACGTTGCACGGTCGATACAATTCATGAAATCCATGCGGTTAATCCGGACCTTTGTATCATAATTGTTGGTCAGCATACTGTCCAGGCGGAAAAATTTTCCTTCAATCAACCGGGAAACAATGATTGTTTCATCAAATACAAATAAAATATGATTGTCGGTCATGTAAATATTGACCGTATCCTCTGTTCCGCCTGTAAAAATCTTGGAAAGCTCGCTCAGTGTTTTACCCGGAACGATCACCTTTTTATCCTCATAGGCGTCCTTCATATCGATATAGCGAACCGAACTGCGGTGTCCGTCAAGGGAGATGACCCTCAGCTGGTTCTCCCGGATTTCAAACAGCTCGCCGGTCAGTGTCTTATTATTATCGCCGGAAGCGATGGAGAAAATGGTCTGCCGGATGACATCCTTCAGAGTAAACTGGGAGAGGCTGATTTTATAGTCCTTCTCAACAAAGGGCAGAATCGGAAAATCCTCTCCGCTCTGTCCCATAATATGAAACCTTATTTTTTCACAGGTAATAGCTGTATTTAACTTTTCATCCGAAGAAATGGTCACCTCACTGTCCGGCAGCTTGCGGATCATATCCGAGAAAAGCTTCGCCTCCAGAGCAACCGTTCCCTTTTCCGCTACCATTCCGGTCACTTTTGTCTCAATACCCAGCTCCATATCGTTTGCTGTAAATGTAATATCAGAAGAGGAAGCATTGATAAGGACGCATTTGAGCACCGGCATGGTTGTATTGGAAGGGACTGCCTTAATAACAATGTTCAGCGCTCTCAAAAGCTCCTGTTTATCACATATGATTTTCATAAAATGTAACTCCTTTCCTTCTCTGTATCAATTGCATTTGTTTTTAGAAATTCTTTCAATTTATATTGAAAATCTGATTTTTCCAATTTATCCTTAAAACTTATGTCAGCTGGCAAAAGCGTGCTGGTTTCTCTATCTATTTATAATATTAAGAAAATCCGTAGTATTAACAGTAAGGAATGTTGATAAGTGAATAACCTTTCTTTGCCCTGTTTTTATGCGGAAACCCGCGATGGAAAACCCGGTGAAATCCACCTCAGGCCGGTTGGGAAAACTTTGTAGTTTTCCACATCCGCGAAAATCCGCCCGGAAAAGGTTTTATCCGGCGGAGAATTTTTATCCACCGCCGTCCCCGGACTTTTCACATCCAATTCACTGCATTCGGGTGTGGATAAGTGGAAAACTTTGTGGATAACTTTTTATGGTGCAGGCGGCATATCGCCTGTTTTACAGGCGGTTCGCAGTCTGCTCTCCGTTGTGGCCAGCTCTACGGAACTGATATAGTTTATCAGTTCGGATTAATCTTCTTTTTGATGATTTCCACAGTGTTTCTTGTATTTTCAGAGGTTTTCATCTCACCCGCGATTTTCTTCTGCCCATGAATGATGGTGGAGTGATCGCGTTTTCCCATGATCTCGCCCACACGCTTGGTTCCGGTATTCGTCATCTCCAGACACAGATACATCGCAATCTGCCGCGGAAATACAATCTCGGAATTCCGTTTGCTGCCCTTGATGTCGTCCGCTGATACGTGAAAATGCTCTGCAACCGTGTCGATAATGAGATCCGGTGTGATTTCCCGTTTGCTGTCCGGGGAGATGATATCCTTCAGGGCCTCCTCAGCCAGTTCAATGGAGAAATCCTTTTTATTCAGACGGCTCAGGGCGATCAGTTTGTTCAATGCGCCCTCCAGCTCACGAATGTTGGATTTTACATTCATGGCAATGTACTTGATAACCTCATTATCGATATTATAGCCGTCCATTTCTTCCTTCTTCTGAAGGATGGCCACCCTTGTCTCAAAATCGGGCAGAGAGATATCGGCGATCAGTCCCCACTCAAACCGTGAGCGAAGTCTGGCCTCCAGCGTCTCGATCTCCTTCGGTGGTTTATCGGAGGAAATGATGATTTGCTTCTTATTATTATGAAGCTCATTAAATGTGTGGAAAAACTCCTCCTGGGTTGACTCTTTTCCTATTATAAACTGGATATCGTCGATCAGAAGCACGTCCACGTTGCGGTATTTTTCGCGGAATTTGGTCATGGAAGTCGCATTACCGTTACGAATTGCGGCAATCACCTCGTTCGTAAATGTCTCGCTCGTCACATAGATGACGCGCTTCGTCGGATCCTGCTGCAGAACAAAATGAGCAATCGAGTGCATCAAATGCGTTTTCCCGAGACCGGCGCCCCCATAAATATAGAGAGGATTGTACATCCGTCCCGGAGATTCGGACACAGCAAGAGCCGCCGCGTGGGCAAATTTATTATTATTGCCGACTACGAATGTGTCGAAGGTATATTTCGGGTTCAGTCCCGCCTGTTCCGCGAGTACTCTCTGGCTGTCCGCCGTATTCCCGGTCGGAAAGCTGTTCTTCACCGGACTCTCCTTCTTCTCCGCCTGCTCAGGCAGGAGAAATTCCAGCTCATATTCCTTTCCGGTAAATTCCGCAATCGCTACCTTGAGAGGAAACGTATATTTTTTCGTAATATAATCGACCCCTACCTGTCCGGAGGGGACGAGAATGGTAATTGTATGATCTGAGACGGCGTGAATTTCCAGCGGCTGCAGCCATGTCTTGAATGCAATGTCGGAAAGCTCGTGCTCTTCTTTTACTGTGAAGAGAATCTCCTTCCATTTTTCTTTTAGTAAGTCCATATTTTTATCTCCAAAAAACGATTTCTTCCTACGCTAATATTACCCCAAAATTGAGCATTTAGCAATGTAATTTTTTGATTCTTGTGAAAATTAATTGTTATGCGTCATACCCGCGCCTCGCACTTAATAATTGCAGGCCATAAAAGCCTCGACACAGTACGACGTGTAATGAGAGATGTTTATAACTATGTGGAAATCATGGGATTTCTGCCGGATAAATCAGAAAATCCGACCGGATTCGACAGGGTAGGTCGAAATTTGTAAACCAGGCTGTGAACAGGATATCCACTTCTGTGGAAAACTCCGGTTTTTCCCTGAAATAAAGGAAAAATGCGTGTGGATAAACGGATGCGAATACAGAGAAAATGAATTTTATCAACAGGTTTTCCACAAAATGTGGAAAACTTACGTAAACCAATTTTGGTGGATAACCTTATTCACATTTCTGTGTTATACTGGAATGCCCGGGAAGGCTGCATAGCGCATTTGTCAGCATCTGTTAGCATCCGTTCTTTGCAGAGGCACAGAAATGATGTGGAAACGTGGAAATTTTGTGGATAAGTTTTATAAGGAATTGCTTGACTTGAAGGAATTTTGTGCATATAATTGGTTCGATGTCTTCAGAAAGTAACAGGTTATACAGACGACGCATACCGCTCTTTGTTATATGAGGGGAGTGAAAATGAGTATGCGGAAAAAGCAGAGAGAAAAGGAGGTGCCGGATTATGAAGATGACATTTCAGCCAGGGAAAAGACATCGTTCTAGAGTACATGGCTTTCGGGCAAGAATGAGTACAGCGGGCGGAAGAAAAGTATTATCCGCGAGAAGGGCAAAAGGAAGAAAAGTTTTGTCAGCGTAAGTCTGCCGGGAATAATAGCAGGGGGATTTTTGTATCTGTTGTTTGCCTCATAGGGTTCTTTACTGATGGGAGCAGAGCAATGGACAAAAGTCCCTTACTTTTACCGCAAAAAGGATTTTTTATGGAATTTTCAGAATCACTGAAAAAGTATAGTGATTTCCAGTGCGTTTACCGGAAGGGAAAATCGTATGCGAACAGATATCTGGTCATGTATGTGAGGAGAACGGATGCATATCGGATGAATCGTATTGGCATTTCAGTGAGTAAAAAGGTTGGAAACAGTGTAGTAAGACATCGTGTTACAAGGCTGGTCAGAGAAGCTTACCGTCTGAATGAGACGAGATTTGAGAGGGGCCTGGAGATTGTGGTGGTGGCCCGACCGGCCGTAAAGGGAAGAAGCTACAGCGAAGTAGAGAGTGCGCTGCTTCATCTGGGAAGGCTTCATCGTGTTACAGGTAATAGCAGGGCGAGTGCCGGTGAAGGAAGTGAGAACGTGTGAAAAAGATTTTGATTCGTCTGATTCGTTTTTATCAAAAGTATCTTTCACCTTTAAAGAGGACCAGATGCCCTTATACGCCGACGTGCTCACAGTATGGGCTTGAGGCGATTCAGAAATACGGAGCCGTGAAGGGCAGTGCCATGGCGGCGTGGAGGATCATGCGCTGCAATCCGTTTTCCAGGGGAGGGTATGACCCGGTTCCCTGATTTTTATGCACAATTATTCTGATATGGTTTTTCGTGAGGAGGAAGGCGGGAAATGCTTTTAACGAAAAGTACGGCATTCATTATAGGACCAATCGCGACCGTGCTCGGTTATATTATGAATGCGATATTCTGGGTGCAGGAACAGATCGGCTTACCCAATATTGGTCTGTGCATCATTCTTTTTACGATTGTTATTTATATGCTCATGCTGCCTCTGACAATTCAGCAGCAGAAGTTTTCCAAGCTCCAGGTGAAAATGAATCCGGAGTTGCAGGCAATCAATAAAAAGTATGAAAAGAAAAAAGACGACCAGGCGGCCATGATGAAGATGAATGAAGAGACGAAGGCCGTCTACGCAAAATACGGTGTGCATCCGATGGGCAGCTGTCTGCAGCTTTTGATTCAGATGCCGATTTTGTTTGCCCTTTATCGGGTGATATGGAATGTGCCGGCATATGTTACCTCTGTGTATAATGCATTTTCTCCGCTGGCCGCTGAGCTTCTGGATGCATCCGGCGCGGAAGAGTTTATGACAGACGCTGCGAGCTCCCTCAGTGTGAGCAATTTTGAGATGACCATGAACAAGCTGATCGATGTGCTGTATAAGTTTAAGACAGCAAACTGGTCAGAACTTCTGGAGTCATTCCCGGATCTGTCGACCGTGATTGAATCGACACAGACGACGGTGAACCGGATGAATTATTTCATTGGTCTGAACATTGCGGATTCTCCGATGTCGATTATGACAAGCGCTTACCAGTCACGTTCCTGGTTATTGATCATCGGTGCGGTCCTGATTCCGGTACTCGCTGCTCTGACCCAGTGGATGAACGCGAAGCTTGCCTCTACTGGCAATGAAAATAATCCTTCGGCAAACTCGAATGATACGATGAATGCCACGATGAAGTCCATGAATACGGTGATGCCGCTGATGTCTGCGGTATTCTGTCTTTCGCTTCCCGTTGGTATGGGTATCTACTGGATTGCCGGCGCCGTGATTCGAAGCATTCAGCAGGTTTTCGTCAATCGGAGCATTGATAAGATTGATGTAGAGGATCTGATCAAACAGAATCTGGAGAAGGAAAATAAAAAGCGCGAGAAGCAGGGGCTTCCTCCGCAGAAAATTGCGAATACGGCAAAGATTTCTACCCGGAATATTGAGTCTGCCCAGAGTAAGCAGCTTACGGATGATCAAAAAGAACTGAATAAAGAAGAGAGAGCAAATAAGATCAAGGCTTCTACGGATTATTATAAGAATAATTCAACGGCTAAGCCTGGCAGTCTGGCTTCCAAAGCACAGATGGTGCAGCAATATAATGAAAGAACGAAGAAGAAATAGGGGGTGTTTTTATGGATTCCGTACGCGTATCGGCGAAGACCGTACAGGATGCTGTGCTTGAGGCAGCTATTGAGCTCGGCACAAGCAGCGATAATATTGAGTATACAGTCATCGATGAGGGTTCCAAAGGATTTTTCGGCATTGGCGGCAGGAAAGCGACCATTGAGGCGAAAAAGAAAGTCACGGATGAGGATCTGATGAAGGAAATATTTGATGAGAAGCCTTCCAGACCGAAAAAGGAACCGAAAAAGGACTACAAAAAAGAGAATAAACAGGATTATAAGCAGGAGAAAAAAGAAGGAAAATCGCAGAATAAAGAAATCAAAAAAGATTCAAAGAAAGAGTTTAAAAAAGAATTAAATAAAGAAACGGAGAGAGCTTCTGATTTCAAAAAAGAGGCAAAGAAAGAAACGGAAAATGTTTCTGATTTGAAAAAGGAAGCAAAGAAAGAGCAGAAGAAGCCTTATGTAAAAGAATCGGCTAGAAATGAATCGGTTCAGAGGGATTCCGGCCAGAAGAATTCCGGCCAAAAGGATTCCGGTCAAAAAGAATCCGGAAGAAAGGAATCCAGACAGAGGGATTTTAATCAGAAAAAGGAATCCGGCCAGAACGAATCCTTTAAGAAAGAGGCTGCAAATATGGAAGCTGAGTATACTGCTGCTGTTGCGGCACAGGAATCTGCGGATGAAGAAGGCCTGAAGATTCCAAGAGTACCGGCAGATCCGGAGGAAGCAAAGAAGCGAGCAAAGGATTTTATTACTGACATCCTAAAAGCGATGGGGATGGATGTGGAGATTCAGACGGAATTCGAGGACGGCAGCCTGAATGTCAACATCGAAGGCGATGATATGGGAATCATGATTGGGAAGAGAGGGCAGACGCTTGATTCGCTGCAGTATCTGACCAGTCTGGTGGTAAATAAGGGAAAAGCTTCCTATGTCAGAGTAAAGCTTGATACGGAGGATTACCGGAACCGCCGCAAAGCAACACTGGAGAATCTGGCCAGGAACATTGCCTCAAAGGTGAAAAAGACCAGACGCCCGGTATTCCTGGAGCCGATGAATCCGTATGAGAGAAGAATCATTCACTCCGCTCTGCAGAATGACCCGTATGTGACGACGCATAGCGAAGGGGATGAGCCGTACCGCAAGGTTGTTGTTACATTGAAGAGAGACCGGGATTATGACAGGAATGACAGAAGGGGCGACGGTTATTCCAGATATCGGAACAATTACAATCGCCGCAGCCGCTACAGCCGGGAATCCTTTGAACTTGAAAATGAAAATGTCAATGAAAAGGTCCATGATTCAGCCGAGTCCGTGCAGACAACAGAACCATCAGGACAGGAAGAAGAATAAGTTATTTTGTGACAGTTTCTAAAATCAAATAAGCGATTAAAAAAACGGATGGGAAAGATATGTCAGGTATCTTTCCCATTGGATTATGGATATGTATATCAGGAGGAGAAACCAGGAATGGCCGTAGATTATATGAATTCCGGAGATACCATAGCCGCGATTTCGACTGCGATTGGCGGTTCGGGGATTGGTATTGTGCGGGTCAGCGGTTCGGATGCGCTGCAGGTCGGAGACCGCGTATTTGTTTCTCCCGGAGGCAGAAAAAAGATTTCCGACCAGCCTTCGCATACCGTTCATTATGGTTATATTCAGGATGAAGGGCAGACGGTGGACGAGGTTCTGGTCACTTTGATGCGTTCCCCGCGCAGCTTTACGACAGAGGATACGATTGAGATTAACTGTCATGGCGGTGTTTATGCGACCCGGAGAGTACTGGAGACGGTAGTGCGCCACGGCGCCCGTCCGGCAGAGCCGGGGGAATTTACGAGACGCGCTTTTTTAAACGGAAGAATTGATCTTTCCCAGGCGGAGTCCGTTGCGGATGTGATTCACGCGAAAAATGAGTCAGCGCTGCAAAGCTCACTTGGTCAGCTTCGTGGCTCCTTGGGACGGAAGGTTCATGCGCTTCGGGAGCGGATTTTGTATCAGACTGCATACATTGAATCTGCGCTGGATGATCCGGAGCATTATAGTCTGGAAGGATATTCCGGAAAACTGCGCACAGAGACGGAAGATATCCGGAATCAGGTACATCGGCTGATTTTATCGGCTGATAATGGAAGAGTCATGACTGAGGGAGTACAGACGGTGATTCTCGGAAAACCGAATGCCGGAAAATCCTCTCTTCTCAATGTTCTGACCGGCGAGGAGCGTGCGATTGTGACAGATATTGCGGGCACAACGCGTGATACACTGGAGGAGACGGTAACGCTGGGCGGTATTACTTTGAATGTCATTGATACCGCAGGTATTCGGGATACGGATGACAGGATTGAGCAGATTGGTGTTGACAGGGCAAAAGAAAAAGCAGAATCTGCCGATTTAATTCTTTATTTAGTTGACTCTTCAACTAAAATTGATGATAATGATAAGCGGATTTTGCGGATCCTGGATGGAAAAAAATCAATCGTTCTTTTAAATAAATCGGATTTGGAGCCGGTGACCAGCCCCGAAGAGGTGCGTGCTCTCATTGAGTATCGTTTTCCGGTAATCGAAATTTCCGCCAAAGAAGAGACAGGCATCGATTTGCTCGAGACGACGCTAAAAGAGATGTTTTATAATGGAGAGATTTCATTTGATGATGACGTGATCATCACCAGTGCCAGACAAAAAGCGGAGCTGATTCAGGCTGAGGACAGTTTAAATAAAGTCCTGCAGAATATTGATATGGGATTACCGGAGGATTTCTTTACGGTTGATCTGATGGACGCATATACCGCACTTGGAAGAATCATCGGCAGGGATGTCGGCGAGGATCTGGTGGATGAGATATTTGAACAGTTTTGTATGGGTAAGTAGTGGGTAGTGAATAGTAATTAGTAATTAGTGATTAGTGATTAGTGATTAGTGACTGGTGGTTGAGGGCTATTGATTAGGGATTCGTCGGTATTGGTTGAATACTTATGTTTATTTGATAATGTAAATTATTGGTTTTTATAATGTATAAATAATGTAAGATGTATAATTTTTAGTCGTTTTGTGATGATTTGGTATAATATTTTTTTATATAAGTGGAAGGTTCTGTACTATGAGTTTGGTTGAGGAGTATGCGGATGTCGTTGTGGTTGGCGCCGGTCATGCGGGCTGTGAGGCTGCGCTTGCCTGTGCGCGCATGGGGATGCAGACAGTTATTTTCACGGTTAGCGTTGACAGCATCGCCCTGATGCCGTGCAATCCGAATATTGGCGGCAGCTCGAAAGGACATCTGGTTCGTGAAGTGGATGCGCTCGGCGGAGAAATGGGAAAGAATATTGACAAGACCTTTATTCAGTCTAAAATGCTGAATCGCTCGAAAGGACCGGCGGTTCATTCTCTGCGCGCCCAGGCGGATAAATCCGATTATACCAGGAGCATGCGCCAGGTGCTCGAACAGACGGAAAATCTGCGTATCAAACAGCTCGAGGTGACCGATCTTCTGGTTGAGGAGGGAAAGCTGGTCGGTGTAAAGACGTATTCCGGCTCTGTTTTTCATTGTAAGGCTGCGATTCTCTGTGCAGGTACTTATTCGAAAGCCCGCTGTATTTATGGGGATGTCAGTATGTATACGGGTCCGAATGGTCTGGCGGCGGCCAATCATCTCACGGATTCCATGCGCTCTCTTGGGATTGAACTGCGCCGGTTTAAGACCGGAACGCCCGCCCGCATTGCCGGTCCTTCGATTGACTATTCTAAAATGGAGGAGCAGAAAGGCGACGAGCGGATTGTACCTTTTTCCTTTACGACAGATCCGGATAGCATTCAGAAAGAGCAGGTATCCTGCTGGCTGACCTATACAAATGAAACAACCCATGAAATCATCCGTAAAAATATTGACCGTTCCCCGCTTTTTTCCGGAAAAATCGAGGGTACCGGTCCCAGATATTGTCCGTCAATCGAAGATAAGGTAATCAAATTTGCCGACAAAGACCGCCACCAGGTATTTATTGAGCCAGAAGGAATCCATACAAATGAAATGTATATTTCAGGTATGTCGAGTTCTCTCCCGGAGGATGTGCAGATAGCCATGTATCGGTCTGTCCCTGGGCTCGAGCATGCGGAACTTGTCAAAAATGCCTATGCGATTGAGTACGATTGCATCGATGCCCGCCAGCTGAAGTTGTCTCTGGAATTTAAAAATATCCGCGGGCTGTATTCCGCCGGTCAGTTTAATGGAAGCTCTGGTTATGAAGAGGCAGCTGCTCAGGGACTGATTGCCGGAATCAATGCAGCCCGTCAGATTCAGGGAAAGGAGCCTCTGATTCTGGATCGCTCGGAAGCCTATATCGGAGTTCTGATTGACGACCTTGTGACGAAGGAAAATTTCGAACCATATCGAATGATGACCTCACGTGCGGAGTATCGTTTACTGTTAAGACAGGATAATGCCGATCTTCGCCTGACTGAAAAAGGGTATGAGATCGGCCTGATTGATGAGGAGCGGTATCAGAAGCTTCTGATAAAAAAGAAACAGATTCAGGAGGAAACGGAACGAATTGAGCATACCTTCGTCCCGGATTCCGCAGTTGTGCAGTCATTTTTAAGCAGACATGGCAGTACGGAGCTGAAATCTTCTGTGTCGTTAGGCGAATTGATCCGCCGTCCGGAGCTTTCCTATGAGACTCTTGCCGAAATTGATCCGGGTCGTCCGAATCTTTCCGCGGATGTACAGGATCAGGTTAATATTTCTATAAAATATAAGGGTTATCTGGATCGGCAGATGAAACAGGTAGAGCAGTTTAAAAAGCTCGAGAAAAAGAAGATACCGGCTTCTTTTGATTATAATCAGATTTCCGGTCTCCGCCTGGAGGCACAGCAAAAGCTTTCGAAGTTCCGCCCGGCTTCCATCGGGCAGGCGTCCCGGATCGCGGGTGTATCACCGGCGGATATCTCGGTTCTGCTGGTGCATTTAAAAAATCAGTGAACAATTTAAATTTCCATTTCATAAATTATTTTACTACGATGATTTTCGTTTACGAAGATTTTCTTTTTACGAAGATTTCTTTTATGAAGGTATACTTTTACTTATGTTTATCTAAATTTAAGAAAAGTTATCCACAATTTTGGGGATGAATTGTGGATAACTTTTCTTACGAGGAGGTAGTTTTGTTGAATCAGTATGTTTTTTCGAATCCGGTTGGATCGGATTCTCATGCGTTTATCGTGAATTCTTTTCAAAAAATCAGGATTTCTTTGTCATCGACACAGGTTTCTCAATTTTTGATTTATTATGATCTGCTTGTTGAGAAGAATAAGGTCATGAATCTGACGACAATCACCTCCTTCGAGGAAGTTGTGCAAAAACACTTCATTGACAGTGTACTTCTGGTGGAGAAGGGGGAACTTTCCGGTTTATTTTCCAGGTGTCGTTCTGATTTTTATGGGAATTCTGCATCTTCGGAATGTTCTGGTTTTTGTAAAAGTTCTGTTTCCCGTGAAAGTTCTGTTTCCCGTGAAAGTTCTGTTTTTCAGGAAGGCTCTGCATCTAAGGAATATTCTGATTTTCGTGAATGCTCTGATGATCTGGGAGATTTTGATTCGTCGGAGTTTTATGATTCTCATAAAGTATCAGTTTCCCGGGGTGTTTCTCTAATTGATGTAGGGAGCGGCGCCGGTTTTCCGGGCATTCCCCTGAAAATTATTTTTCCTGATTTACAGGTTGTACTTTTGGATTCGCTGAATAAGCGGGTTCGTTTTCTAAATGAGGTGATCGAAACACTGGAGCTGGATGGAATTTCGGCTGTTCACGCGCGCGCGGAGGATGCCGCTCATAATCCGATTTATCGTCAATCCTTTGATCTTTGTGTTTCGCGCGCTGTCGCGAATCTCTCTTCGCTTGCGGAATACTGTCTTCCTTTTGTAAAATGCGGAGGGATGTTTATTTCCTATAAGTCCGCAGATGTTGAAGTAGAGGTTCATCAGGCAAGAAAAGCATGCTATCTGCTTGGCGGGGAGTTGTCCGGCGTCGAAACAATCTCGATTCCTGAGACGGAAATTGTCCGTTCCTTTGTGATTATAAAAAAAATAAGAAACTCCTCGACGGAGTATCCGCGAAAAGCAGGTATTCCATCGAAAAAGCCTCTTCATTAATTCTGTATCGTTGCATTGATTTTTTATTTCTATGGTACAAAAGTCCTGAATTTATGTCTTGTATTCTGATAGTATAACTTATCGGAAGGAAAGCGCGCTTGCGGGCTTTCACCCGATAAGTTAACAACAGAATCTCCAGATTCTGGAGCATTATGAGAAGCGATTTTCTTCTCATAATATGACTTATCGGAAGGAGAGGGTGCTGAGCGCCAGTGGCGCTCGTTTAGCACCGACCGGAGCGGAAGCGGAGAGCTTGCGTACTCGGAACTGATAAGTCAACGACAGAATCGCCAGATTTTGGAGATTATGAGAAGCGGTTTTCTTCTCATAATATCTGATATCAGGACATCATTATTATTGAAATATATGTTGGAATGAATATACGTAGGTTTCTTGGTTTCATCTTTTCTGGTTTCCTTTTCCGCAGTTTTGATGTGCAACACAGCATATTGAGTTTGCCTATACCAAATATAGGCAAACTCCTCAGCTAACAATCAAGATTATTGTGTTTCTTCTTCGGTTATAATTTGGGCAATAATCTTGTCAGGCGCTTCCATATGGGGAAACTTTTTTGTTTCCGGAATTACCGTGACTGTTATCGTATCGTTTAATTCTTTATATCCATTCATGATTTCCTTTGCATACGGTTCATGTTCTCCGATGATCAGTTCCAGCTGCGTATCGGTATTTTTTATAGCTGCTGTGAGATCTGCATTCAGGTAATTGCCATTCAGACTGGCAAACAGATATTTTCCGCTGCCTTTTCCATAGTGTGCCGCCAGATAGCTCGCCTTGGTTTCAGTTTCCCTCAGGTTAAACGGATTATAGAAGCATTTTTCTGAAAGATAGTATTCCGTATTATTTTTATTCGTTGAAAAATAGTAATATGTTTTTCCAAAAATCGGAAGATTCATCAGACACATGATTACCTTAGAGCGATTGGTTGGTCCAATTTTCATGGTCGATAACGACGGCGGATTAATCATGATAATCCGTTGAAAAAGTGATTTATGCATGGAATTTGCCAGTACTGCAAATGACGCAGATAATCCGGATGTTACCACAGTCGTTTTTTCTTTTATTATGCTTTTGGTGAAATCTGCAACCAATTGTACATAGAAGTAACTCGTATACGTAATCGCGGGTTTATCCGATCTGCCGCATCCCGGCAAATCGATTGCATATACGGTATGGTTTTCTGATAGTGCAGCTGTTATAGATTTCCATTCGTATTCTGATGAAAATACATTCAAATCATGTATTAGAAGCAGTGGACTTCCCTCTCCGGATACCTTATAGAAAACATCTCCCTGTTTCCAATGATAGATTTTGCCGCTTAATTTAGTAGCATTCGCTTCAATTGTTGAGTCTATATACCTGTTTACTCCATGGAGTGCGCCAATAATGGCTGCTGTGGTATGCATAGTAGATTTCTTCATGAATTTGTTGTTCTCCTTTCTCTATTTTCGCATCAAGGACAATTAATTGTGTTATATCTTTTATCCTTTGTATTTCTATTGCTTTATACTTGTTCTATTCTTCATTTGCGTATTCTATGTTTACATTATACATCTTATTTATTCTATTGTCACCGCTAAATTTTGCTGTTTTCCGAAGTTAATTTATTTTTAATATTTATTATCCTTTACTTTTTTGTAAAACGATTATTTAGGAACTTAAGAGCATTTTTTTGCGCAAATTGACAAAATTCTTGTTCCGGCCTGTATCGGGTTAGGCTCTTATAAATAATTTTTAACTTAATATTGAGAAATTGATTTCTACTTATCCTGTTCTTGTTAGAATCTTAATTATAATCTCTTGTATAAAATAGCCGATTTTTTAAATTTATATTTGATTTGGGTTATCATTGTCACGGAAATTTGTCTACCTGATTATATTTTATAATTTATCTTCTTTGTAATAAATATATTTGATTTTTGCCTTTGTGTTTTTGGATGTTTGACATGAATAATTTTCTGCGGATGTTTCACGTGAAACATAAATTTCTTCTTTTCTTTTCCTGAAATTTGATGTATCATCATTTATGTAAATTATGTTCGTGTGAATCTATGAGAATAGGAATCTATGGGAAAAGAAATAAATCTATGAAATATTGCTCCTAATTAACTGTAGAGTTTAAATTAAATTATCAATGTGCAAAGAAAATATTCCAGTTTGTAAAAAATAGAATTTATAATTGTGCGGATAAGTAAATATAAAATATATTGGTGCTGGTTTGTTCGACAAATATATATGAATAGGGAAGTGATGAAATTGATAAAGGATTATATTAGTAGGTTACAGAGCGAAAATAGCAAGAAAATCGATTCTTTGAATCAGGAAATGGAGGAACTTATGGGTGATTTATCCTGTTCAGAACAATTGTTGGATAAGCTTGAACAGGAAAAAATGATTGATACAAATATATTCTCACCAAGAACGATTGATACGCAGGTGAATGAGCGTATTGACTCTAAACAAAAGGAAATCCGAACCTTAAAACAGAAAATTGAATATGTGAAAGAGCGACTGGAAGAATGTATTTTAAATCAAAATGAATATAATTTAATGGCAGAAGAAATCGAGAAAAAAGAAATCGAGAAAAAAGATATCGAGAATAAAGAAGTCGAGAAGGTAGAAACCGACAAAAGTATCGATACAATTAATATGCCTGATGCCGTTTCGTATAATGTAAAAGAAAATTCTAATAATGAGAACAATTTTGATGTAAATGATTTAAAAACTTTTTTAAAGACGATTGCTGGTAGAGCCGAAAAATCTCTTTCTTATATTAATGGTAATAAAAATCGCTGCCGTTCCGAAATTCAGTCAGTGATCAGACTCATTCGTGAATATGAGGAGAAAATTCAGTGAGTCAGGCAGGGTTGTACAGATAGTTTTATGGTTTTCAATTTCCATTTTATTGATTGTAAGATGAAATCCAGTAATCCAGTTATTGAAGATGCAGTTATTGAACTTTCCTTATGTATTTTGTAAATGATCCTTAGTTTGATATTTATGGACATGTAGTATATTTTTTTGATAGATTTCTGTTATTGAAAGAAAAAAATCAGAATCGACATATTTTCTTTTATGATCGAGGATTTGTTCTGTAATCCATAAAGTATGGTAAAAAAAACGTCAAATACAGTTGATTATTTGTGAAAAACAGAGGAATGTTTCACGTGAAACATTTATAGTGGAAATTCTGTAAAAATGGTGATATACTTGATATACCCTAATTCCGGGCAGGACGGAACCAAAATTTTGCCGTTTGGCGAAAAAAATTGTTCTTAAGCACCTAAATAAGTAAGAAACAGAAATAAGATAGATCAATAAAAATAGGCTATAATGGAAATAGTAAAGGGGGATGAGCGGCAGACATGGGGAGAATAATAGTGGTTGCCAATCAGAAGGGCGGAGTAGGAAAAACCACTACAACAATTAATTTATCGGCAGCGATAGCGGAAACAGGAAAGAAGGTTCTCGTAGTCGATATGGATCCGCAGGGAAACACGACCAGCGGACTGGGTATTGATAAAGAAAATGTAGAAAACACAGTCTATGAATTATTACTGGGAGAGGCAACGATTGAAGATTGTTTGCAGAAAGAAGTATTTGAAAATTTGTCGCTGATTCCATCGAACATTAACCTTTCCGGAGCTGAGATTGAACTAATCGGGATCGAAGAAAAGGAATTTTTGCTTAATAATGTTTTGAAGGGAGTAAAAGACAGTTATGATTATATTTTGATTGACTGTCCGCCGTCCCTGAATATGCTGACCATCAATTCAATGTGCGCCGGGGATACCGTTTTGGTGCCGATTCAATGTGAATATTATGCGCTTGAGGGATTGAGTCAGCTTATACATACAATTGAACTGGTAAAGGAGCGCCTGAACCCTGATATCGAGATTGAAGGTGTTGTATTTACAATGTATGATGCCAGGACCAATCTTTCTCTTCAGGTAGTAGAAAATGTAAAAGAAAATCTGAATCAGAATATCTATAAAAGTATTATTCCGAGAAATGTCAAGTTGGCGGAAGCGCCGAGTTATGGACTTCCGGTAATAAAATATGATTCGAAATCAGCGGGCGCCGAGGCATATCGGCTGTTGGCTGATGAAGTGATACACAGGGGGGAGGAAGAATGGCAGTAAAAAAATCTGGGCTTGGAAAGGGGCTCGACTCCCTGATTCCAAAGCAGTCAGCCGTGAGGCAGACAACAAAAAAAAAGGAAGCTGCAGAGACTGTAGATTCGGAAAACAAAAGCCAGGAAATTAAGCTGAAGCTCACGCAAATTGAGCCAAACCGCTCACAGCCGAGAAAAAAATTTGATGAGGATGCCCTGATGGAGCTGGCTGAATCGATTCGCCAGTTTGGTGTTATACAGCCACTGATTGTCCAGAAAAAGGACAATTATTATGAAATTATTGCGGGCGAGCGGCGATGGCGTGCAGCGAAATTGGCAGGGCTAAAGGAAGTTCCGGTGATTATTCGGGAATTTTCCGAGCAGGAGAGGGTTGAGATTTCTCTGATCGAAAATATACAGCGGGAAAACCTGAATCCGATCGAGGAAGCTGTGGCATTTAAACGGCTTTTGACAGAATTTAACCTGAAACAGGATGAGGTAGCGGAGCGTGTGTCGAAGAGCCGTGCGGCTGTGACAAATTCTATGCGCCTCTTAAAACTCGACGAGCGGGTTCAGCAGATGGTGATTGATGAAATGATATCAACCGGGCATGCGAGAGCTTTGCTGGGAATTACTGATCCGGATCTTCAATATCAATATGCACAAAAGGTATTTGATGAGAAGATGAGTGTGCGTGATGTCGAACGGCTGGTGCGGTTAGTGACGGAAAAGAAGGACGAGAAGGAAAAAACAAAGCCGGATACCGACCAGGACTATATTTATCATGATATCGAAGAAAAAATGAAATCTGTGCTTGGCACAAAGGTTTCGATTGACCACAAAAAAAATAATAAGGGGAAAATTGTGATCGATTATTATTCGATGGAAGAGCTGGAACGGCTTATGTATTTGATACAGTCTGTAAATTCCGGGCAATCATGAAGAAGAACCATGATTCATAAAGTCAATTAAGCTTAATTAAGCAGACAATCCTGAAAAAAATCATAATTCATGATGATAATGAAGTAGTCAGTCATGAGCCAAAACAATCGAACAAAAATAATCGAGAAAAATAATCGTGAATGCAGTCAGCTGCAGAGTAAGTTGATTATGAGGCGCAATCATAATCAAAAAAGGAATGATTCGAATTATAATCTATTATCCCTGCAAAAAGGAATGATTCGAGATTTAATTCCAGTAAAAAATGAAAGGAACAGGAATGAAATTGAACGAAAAATGATAAGGGGAGATGAAAATGGAAAGTAATGTACTGAATTCAATCGGTATTGATCCGGGAATTCTGGTAATTGCGATGATGGGAATCCTGATACTGGTTCTGCTGTATATGGTTCACGTATCGATGAGAATGACCAGATTCATGAAACGGTACCGCATATTTATGAAGGGGAAGGATGCGGCGTCGCTTGAAAAAGCGTTTACTCAGAAATTTCTGGAGGTTGACAAGCTGACGGAGCTGAGTAAAATACAGAATGATGAAATTCACAGAATTAAGGAAGTGCAGAAGCGCTCGGCGAATAAAATCGGTATTGTAAAATATGATGCTTTTCCAGATGTTGGCGGAAGACTTAGCTTTGCACTTGCAATGTTAGATGAGAATGATTCCGGATTTGTACTGAATACGATCCACGGAAGAGACGGATGCTATACGTATATTAAAGAAATTGTAAAGGGCGAATCCTATATCGTCCTGGGACCCGAAGAAAAAGAGGCACTGCGTCAGGCAGTTGCTTATTTCAGCGATATGAATGGAGGACAATAAAATGCTGGACATGAAGTTTGTAAGAGAGAACCCTGAGATTGTGAAACAGAACATTCGCAACAAATTTCAGGACGAAAAGCTGCCGCTTGTTGATGAAGTGCTGGAGCTTGACCAGAAAAACCGCGACATTAAGAAAGAAGTAGAGGCGTTGCGTGCGAGCCGCAATAAAATATCAAAACAAATCGGAATGCTGATGGCGCAGGGCAAAAAAGAGGAAGCAGAAGAAGTAAAGCGGCAGGTAACAGAGAATGCTGCGCGTGTGGAAGAGCTGAGCGCGCAGGAAAAAGATGTGGAAGCCAGAATCCGCGAAATCATGCTGATCATTCCGAATATCATCGATCCTTCGGTGCCGATTGGAAAGGATGACAGCGAGAATGTCGAGCTGGAGCGGTTCGGAGAGCCGGTCGTGCCGGATTTTGAGATTCCTTATCATACAGAAATTATGGAAAAGCTGAATGGCATTGACATGGATGCAGCCGGACGTGTAGCCGGAAACGGCTTCTATTATCTGATGGGAGATGTCGCACGGCTTCACTCCGCGGTTCTATCCTACGCGCGCGATTTCATGATCAATCGTGGATTCACTTATTGCATTCCGCCCTATATGATCCGGAGCAATGTAGTGACCGGCGTTATGAGCTTTGCCGAGATGGACGCCATGATGTACAAAATCGAGGGTGAAGATCTGTTTCTGATTGGCACAAGCGAGCATTCCATGATTGGCAAATTTATTGACACAATCATTCCGGAGGAGGAGCTTCCAAAAACGCTGACCAGCTATTCTCCGTGTTTCCGCAAGGAAAAGGGAGCCCATGGAATCGAAGAGAGAGGCGTCTACCGGATCCATCAGTTCGAAAAACAGGAAATGATTGTCGTCTGCAAGCCGGAGGACAGTATGATGTGGTATGACCGGCTGTGGAAGAACACCGTCGATTACTTCCGCACACTGGATATTCCTGTCCGCACACTGGAATGCTGCTCCGGCGACCTGGCGGATCTGAAAGTAAAATCCGTCGACGTCGAAGCATGGTCGCCGCGTCAGAAAAAATACTTTGAAGTCGGCAGCTGCTCGAACCTGGGAGACGCGCAGGCGCGCCGCCTCAAAATCCGCGTAAACGGGAAAAATGGCAAATATCTTGCGCACACCCTGAATAATACCTGTGTCGCTCCGCCGAGAATGCTGATCGCTTTCCTCGAAAATAATCTGAATGAGGACGGTTCGGTGCGCATTCCGGAGGCACTTCGTCCATACATGGGCGGTATGGAGCTGATTCCGGTCAGAAAATGATTTGGATCAGAAATTAGTTCAGAATAGAAACTGACTTGAATCAGAAACTGGTTCAGAACAGAAACTGATTTAGAATAGAAACTGATTCAGGACAGGAACTGGTTCAGAACAGGAACTGGTTCGAATCAGAAAATGATTCGAATTGGACAGAATGACACAAAGGATACGATTTCACTGGTAGGGACAGTAGGGACAGAAGTCAAATACGTTTGACATGACAGGGAGAATAAATGCATTCTTATTTAAGGGCGATTGGTTTCAGTGAATTAAAAAAAGAACCAGAGATGGAAAAATATCTGAATGAAGTATTTCATGATTATACGGATCGCGAGATTGCCAGAGGCAGCAACAACACTGCTTATATGCAGATGTATAAGGAATATGCGCCGAATATGGGAATTGTGATCTGCGGTACACTTGATGGAAACGGATTCCACAGAGAAAACTATTTTCCTTATCTGAACGGTTCCCGTGTGACGACAAAGGAGGATCTGGAAGTCGAAAGAAAAGTCGACGGCGTTTCCTGGGCAGGGGTTTGTGACGATGGCCGGATTGGCGTTTCTCTGATTTTTTATCTCCAGAATTCCGCGGAATATCAGCGGAAAGAGCTGTTGAATCAGATCTTTCAGCGCAAAATGACGGCCACCCTGTCCGGTCTTTCCAGCGGCGGCGTCATTTTATTCCCGGTGCACAAAGACCATGAGCAGATCAGTCACCAGAAGCAGACAACAGCGGAACGAAGCAGGCTTTTGAATGCTGCGAAAAACGGTGACCAGGATGCGATGGAGAGCCTGACTATCGAGGACATGGATCTGTATACCATGATATCCAGGAGAATGTACCTTGAAGACATTTATTCCATCGTAGATACCTTTTTCATGCCATATGGCGTGGATTGTGACCAGTATCAGATCATGGGGAATATTCAGTATTTTGAAAAGGTCACCAATACGGCAACGGACGAAGAAGTCTATCACATGAAGCTGGAGTGCAATGACATCGATCTGGATGTCTGCGTCAACAAAAGCGATCTGATGGGCGAACCGGAAGTAGGCCGAAGATTCAAAGGAAACATCTGGCTGCAGGGTAAAGTAAACTTTGAGTAATCAGGACTGTTAAGAAAATCCGCTTTACTTGCCTACTTATAGGCAAATTCAGCAGACCATCAAGATAGATAAATGAATTTGCCTATATCCGATATAAGCAAATGAACAGCTAACGATCAAGATAATCTGCTTTACTTGCCTAATTATAGGCAAATTCAGCAGATCATCAAAATAGTTGTAGATACAAGTAATTTAACATTTTTTTAGGATACAGATGAATCAAAGCCCTCAGCATATACGGGCAATTAAAAATTTTCTTGTAATTTCAAAACAGATATAGTATACTGAACAGGCGCTCGAGCTTATGAAATCTCAACAGCGCCTGTCATTATAAGTCTCTGTAGCTCAGCAGGATAGAGCGTTCGCCTCCTAAG
>JAJQDT010000008.1 GCA_021202075.1 Lachnospiraceae bacterium
TAAATCCAATCGAAAAATCAAATGACAATAAACAAAAGCCCCATCCCTCAATAGTTGAGAGGTGGGGCAAACTATTTACACGGCAATCTCCGGGATTTCCCCGACAAAGTTATAAACGATCCTGACTTCCTGCACCTTCTGGCCGTCCACCTTCTTAATCTCGCCAATCAGAATCTTGCTGATAAGCCGGTTCAATACCGCCTCGTCCAGTTCCTCAATGGCGGCATAGCGCCGGATTTCCTTGATAAAGGTACGGACTTCGCTTTCCTGTGCGTCCGCCCGGCTCTGCATCACCGCCAGATCGTGCAGGCGCTTCTGGTTGGCTCCCTGTTCCTGTTCCAGCGTCGCCGTCAGCTTCATAAACCGCTGCTCGGTCAGGACGCCTTTGGCCTTATCCGTGTACAGGCTTAAAAACATCCCGTCAATTTCCTGATTCCGGGCTTCCAACCGTTTCCGTTCCTTCTCCGTCTGGGAAGCGTCCACCAGATACCGGCGCTCCATCCGGCTGCTGAGCCGCTGGTAGAACGCATCGGCGTCCTTCATGGCCTGCGCCGCCAGTTCCTGTATATCCTTCAGCACCAGATTATATAAATCCCTTGCTTCAATCTTGTGGCTGGTACAGGCGTTCTTACCCAGCCGGTTGTAGGTCTGGCAGATATAGTATGCCTTGTCAATCGGCTCCCGCATCTCGCCGGTGAAACGGTTCTTCCCGGTTCTGCCGACTTTTTCATACCGCACCTGCATAGACTTCCCGCAGGTGGCGCAATAGACAAGCCCGTGAAACAGGTTATAGAAGGGGCAGGCGTTGCCTTTCATAATGGTGGGCCTGCGGTCAATGATTTCCTGCACCTGTTCCCATTCCTCCGGTGTCACAATCGCTTCGTGGCAGCCCTCAATGACCTCCCATTCCTCACGGGGGATAATGTCATAAGTGTTGGAGCGGATGCCTTTCTGATGTGTCCGGCAGACAAGATGTGCACCCTTATAAAAGGGATTCCGCAGGATATGGCTGATCCTCGCACTTCCCCATGAATAGTAATTCACGTCACATTCTGTATGGCTTTTTACTCTGGTAATAGGGATTTTATCATCCATGAGCTGCTTTGCAATCCGCATACAGCCCCAGCCATCCAGCGCCATATCATAGATTTTTCGGATAACCGGCGCTGTCTCCGGGTCAAGGATGAGATGCCCTTTGTCCTCCGGGTCACGCATCAGGCCAAGAGGCGGCTGTCCGCCGCAGAACTTTCCCTGCCGGGAACGGGTCATGCGTCCTGCCAGCACCTTTTTGGAAATATCCCGGCTGTACATGTCGTTCAGGATATTCTTAAAGGGCGTGATGTCCATTTCCTGACGGGTCAGGCTGTCCACGCCGTCTGTGATGGCGATATAGCGCACATTGTGTTTTGGGAAAAAGATTTCGATATAGCTGCCAGCTTCGATATAATTCCTGCCGAGCCTCGATAGGTCTTTCGTGATGACACAGCCGATTTTCCCCGCCTCAATGTCAGCGATCATGCGCTGGAACGAGGGGCGGTTGAAATTGCGGCCCGTATAGCCGTCATCCACATAATACTCATACTGGAACATCCCATGCTTTTCTGCAAAGTCCCGGAGCATGAGTTTCTGGTTGCTGATGCTCATGCTCTCATTGTCGCCGCCGTCATCCAGAGAGATACGGCAGTAGAGAGCGGTGATTTTCTCGTAGACTTGTTTTTTCCTGCTCATAGCGTTCTCCTTCTATGAACAGGGACACGATACCATTATAGTACCATGCCCCTGTCCCTGAATCAACCGTTTTTACGCCGCTTTTTCTGCCACTTCCCGCTGCTGACGCCATTCCTCGAAGTGTTCACAGGTCTGACGCTCGATCAGCTGCTCAAAGGCTTCCCGCATGGACTTCTCCCCGGAGAACTCCCGCACTACCACAAAACGGACTTTATTCTTCTGATTTTTGCTTTTTTCCATAGGCTACCTCCATAGAAAGGCAGGCCGGGCGGCAGTTCCGGCAACGAAGTCCGGCAACGAACCTCTGAAAACCTGTAAACTACCGTCTGGCCCGCAAATCTTACTTTGTGAATTTTCTTGAAAAATCTCGTTGCTTTCGTTGCCGGAGATAAAGATAATGATAAAAATATCCCTTATTTACAGGCTTTTCCCGTATCCAGACAGGGAAAAACCCGGCAACGAACCCGGCAACCAAGCGGCAACCATCCCGGCAACAGACCGCTATTTTCAGGCGATCCACTCCTTTGGAAGCTCCAACTGGCGGCATTCTTCCTCGCTCAGTTCCACAAATCCATCTTCGTTGCCGGGCAGTTCGTTGCCGGAAACATCCCGTTCCCAGCCCTTCTGCCTGCCGTATCCGGCGAACATTCTCGGATTAGAGAACGGCTTCCAGCCCGTCACCACCGTATTCATGATCTCGTTGATATTATGAAGCTGCCACCGCTTCGGCTCGTCATAGGTGTGGCCCAGCGCTTCCTTAAAAAGCTGTTTGGAGCAGACCATGCTGCCGGTGTAGTGTTCCAGAAAGCCCTGTATCTGCCCGGCCTCGGTGTCCTCCGGCATGAAATTCTTTTGCACCTCCACCAGCTGGCGCTGGATAGACTTGCTGAACTTCATGGAATAGCGGCCGCTGCGGTAAATCGTCATGGCCTCCGCCCAGACCTGCAACAGATAGGCTCTGGAAGCGTCCTCGTCCTCCAAAATGTGAACTTCCGCATTCTCCGGGTAAATCATGATAGGAAGGAACCTCCGGTTCCCGGCCCGGTCAAGAGGAAGGAAGTCCAGCGTGTTAGACGAACCGCCGAACACGCACTGCCGCAGCCGGTCTTTGGGCTGGGCCTCGTAGGGTGTGCGATAGGTTTCCTTCTGGCGGCTGATGAACGAGCGGATTTCCTCAATGCTTTTGGCGCTGCTGGTGGCCAGCATTTCCGACATCTCAATGATCCAATGGCCTTGCAGCTTCAAAAACACCCGGTCATCATCCAGCTTTTTCAGGTCATCGGAGAACCACTCATCCCGGATCGCCAGCAGCCGGAAGAAGCTGGACTTTCCAGCCCCCTGTCCGCCCACCAGACAGAGCATTTCCTCATATTTGCAGCCGGGAGAAAACACCCGCCGGATAGCCCCAAGCAGGAAGTGTTTTAACATTTCCTCCACATAGTCGCTTTCGTCTGCACCTAAGAAATGATGGAGACAGGAGCGGATGCGGGGCGTCCCGTCCCAGACAAGACCGTTCAGTACGTCCTGTATGGGATGGTAGCAGTTTTCATTCGCCACGATGGACAGGGCCGCCGTCATTTTCTTCTCGCTGGTCAGGCCGTAGGTCTGCTCAAAATAGAGAAGCAGATACTTCACGTCCGTATCCGTCAGGGCGCTTGTATTCCTGCGCCAGCCCAAATCCCGCACAATGTCCACCCGGTCAGTCAGGAGATTTAGCCGGATAGCGTCCCGCAGCAGCGGGTCATGGCAGAATACTGTCCGGCAGTTGCCGATGGTGTTGGCGGGCTGGCCTTTTTCCGTGATGGAAAGGCTTTCCCGCACCTCGTCAACGCTCTGCTCCGGCGCTAAGGCTGCGGCTGCGCTCATGACGGCCTGCCGGGTGGCTGGCTCTAAACTCTGATACTCGCTGCTCAATCTTCCTCACCTCTTTTCCATGTTGGACGACAACGGATGCCCGTTCTTCCATGCTGCCGGACAGGAGAATATCCAGCAGATACTCCGTGTACGATTTCTTTTGCAGGGCCTCCACGAACAGCGGATTCCATGCTTCATCCGGGTTCTGCGGGGCGTATTCCTGCTCCCAGTGTTCCAGCAGATGCAGGTAATCGCACAATACCCGGAAACATTTCTGCTCCGCCTGCCGGTAGCGCAGTTCCTCGCTGATTTTTCGCTTGACCGGCCTCCTGCGGGGCGGGTCATGGCCTTTGGCGTCATAGCTGACAGAAAAATCCTCCGCCAGTTTCAACGCCGCCTCCTTACTGCTCAGACCAAACAGACGGGCGGTAAAATCAATCACATCCCCGTCCGCCTGACAGCCGAAACAGTGAAACCGGCGGTCAACCTTCATGCTGGGATGCTTGTCATCGTGGAAGGGACAGCAGGCCATCCCGTTCCTGCCGACCTGCACCCCGTAAGATTCCGCAGCCTGCCTTGTGGGGACAGCCTGCTTTACCGCTTCAAACACATTCGATTTTCTCACCTCCAGACAGAGAAAAAGGCACCTGAATCCTGAAATCAGGCGCCTCATAACTCCATATCCTGTTTCTTTGTAGAGGCAATCCGCCCCTCACGTTCCCAACGCTCCCGGTTCTCCCGGGCAGTGTTGATTTTTGCCTTTGCCAGTTTATCCATAATGGATTCTTTGGCTTTCTTCTTGATCTGCTCCTTCCCGGCCTGCTTGACCTCTGGCTGCATCAAGGCCGTCTGCACTGTTTTCAGAATCTTACCGGCGGATTGCAGTAACCTCTCCCGCACCCTTCCGAGGATTGTGTTTGCTAAACGCACCACTTCCGGGGAATTTTTTGCCTTTGGCGATGTCACATTCTTCCGGTAATCCTCGATCACTTTCAAATCTTCAAGCTGGGTCTGCTCCCGTACTTTGTCGGTCACCACCTCCACCGCCTTGTCATAGGCCACATCGGAAACATCATCTAACAGCGTCTCCACATCCTCAATTTTGAGCGTCAGTTCTTCCAGCTTCTGCTCCTGCGCCGCAAGCCGCTCCTTCTGCTTCATCAGGATATAATCCTGCTTTTCCAGATAGTCCCGCCCGCCGTAGGACGGCTCCTGATCCAGATGCAGACCATGCCTGCGGCAGATGTCAAAAAGCAGTGTCCGGCAGATGGCATCAAAGGTCTGCTTGCGGTTATTGTTCCGGCCTTTGGGCTTGTCCGGTTTTGGGAGAGGGACGCCAAGTTCTTCCAGCGCCTTCTCCTGTTGGGGACACAGTTCCCCGTAGCGGTTCTCGCAGTCAAAGACGTGCCGCTCATGAATGTGGGGCGTGGCTTCGTCCAGATGAAGCGCCCAATCAATGATATGGACATGGGAACCGAAGCGGCGGTCAAATTCCTCTTGAAATTCTGTGACAATCTGAAACAGCACTTCCGGCGGGACGGATTGCTCCATCGTGCCGATCTGGTAGAGCGTTTCTTCCGGACAGGTCTTGTTATTTTTCAGCAAGTCCTCCACAGTACGGTTGCGTTCCGTGTGGCGTGTTTTCTCATTGCGGGCGTTCTGGGCCTCCACATGGCCGCCGTAATGCTCGTAGTAGAACATCCGCTCAATTTCCTCAAAGCTGAAATCCGGCTGCTCCGGGTTCTCCCGGAACTCATGGGTGGTAAAGCCCCGGTAGCAGTCCCAGTAGATATTTTGTCTGGCCCGGTCAGCGTCAATGTGTTCGCTGTTCTCCACATCGAACCGGCGGTCATTGTGACGGGGATTGTAAGTGCCATGCTTGCCGGAGCGCCCATTGTGTCGTGTCAGTTTCAAACAGTTTTCCTCCTTCCTGCGAAGATGTTCCGGGGCCGGGGGAGGGCGGCGAAGCCGCAAATCCTGCGAAAGTCTGCGTCAGGTAATACCCAGTACAAGTTGACGCAGGCATCAACTTTCCCTGGGCCGAGGTTTTCCACCTCTGGACACCGGAGTAAAGGCTCGCCGCCTCTACACACCGCACAGGCGCTGCCGCCCTGTACCCGCCCAATGGGCGTTGCCCCTTGACCCCAGCAGTGCGTTGCCGCCCCTGCACCCCGGCACAAAGGGCTGGCTGCCCTCTGTACTCCCGCACCGGCGAAGCTGACTTCCACCGCAGGAGCGGTTTCCGCCAGTTTCACCGGCTCCGTATCCGCACATTTGCGCCCATAGGCGGGAAGTGGATACGGAGTACGCCTGCGCGGATTGCCGATCAAAACACCGGGTGCAGACCCGGCATTTTTTCCGTAAACGCCCCGATTTCAGGCGATTTTTTCTTCCACCCCCACCACCTGAAAGCCATGCTCCTTTGCGTACTCCCTTGCGGCGGCTTTCCGTTCCTCGCTGTACGGCGGCACCAGCCGGATCGACAACCGGGACTTGTCCAGCACATAGGTCACGCTACCCTCCGGTGTGCTGCGTTCCAACCGGCACAGAAGCGGATACTTCCGACTGAACTCCGCCAGCCTGCGCTTTAAGCTGGCGTTGAATGTGTAGATGCTGGCAAGGTTCTCCGCCTCATTCCAGTTGATAATGGTTTCCTTCTCATACTTAGACAGCTTCCTCATACAAATCCTCCTCATAATCAGTATAAGATTTCAGCACACGCAGGCTGCGCTTGAGACGGCGGTACTCGTCCATCTCCATCCGCAGATGGTGGTAAAATGCCTCGTACCAGCTTTCGTCCACCTCCGTCTCCACCTTCCGGGCCAGCCCCAGCATCCGGCGTTTGGCTTCCGGGTCAACGGTCAGGGCCGTCAGCCATTTCAACCGTGTCACCGTGTTGTGGTGGCTGGGGCAGCCATAAGCGTAGAGAATCTTCTTTTCTTTCATACTCAGTGTCATAATGATTTCCTCCATTTCTTTGCTGCGGAGCCATGCGCCCCGCGTGATAAACTTGTTTCTGTCCGCCGGTCTGCCTGCAAGCCGCTCCTGCCCGGAATATTTCCCGGCGTATCGGCCTCTTTGGTGCGCTCGATTTCTGCCCTGGCGTCACTTCCCCGGAGGCCATACCCCTTGCAGCCGGTCATTCGATTTTCAAGGTTCTGTGCCTGTCTGCAAGAACCAGTTTACCGAAAAAAGAGGCCCTTTCCCGTATATCCAAAACGTCGGAAAAACGCTCGAAATCCGCATATTTCCACGCTTATGGAATCGTGCTATAATGAATATAATCACTGAAAAAACAATGACGAGAGGGGGCTTTGGATGTACGCAAAGCTGACAATCCCGGAGCGGCTCAAAGACCTGCGTGTGGTGGACAAGCACCTGACGCTGGAACAACTTGCCGAGCAGACCGGCCTGTCCAAATCTGCGCTGGGAAAGTATGAAACCGATGACTACAAAGACATCAGCCCGTTTGCCATTGCGACACTGGCGGATTTTTACGGCGTGTCCACTGACTATCTGATGGGGCTGACGGAAAATAAAAATCACCCAAATACAGAACTTCAATCTCTGCATCTGAGTGATGATATGGTGGAACTTTTACGCAGCGGCAAAATCAACAACCGGCTTCTCTGCGAACTGGCTACCCACCCGAACTTCCGGCGGCTGATGGTGGACATGGAAATCTGCATCGATCAGATCGCCAATATGCGGGTGGAACAGATGAATCTGGTGATGGAAGCCACCCGGCAAAGTATCCTCAGCAAATATTCGCCCGGAGAAGATGATCTCTATGTGAGGACGCTGGAACTGGGACAGGTACAGGAAAGCGATTTTTACAGCCATGTCATGCACGATGACCTGGACAGCATCGTCCGGGACATCCGGGAAGCGCATCGTAAGGACAAGACTACTGCCGACCCGCAGCCCACGCTGGATGATGTGAAGGGAAAATTTGAACAGGCCATCCAACAGGGCAGCGATATAGAAATGATGATCCATGAGTTCTGCGATAAGTTACAGATCCCCTTTGAGAAGATTTCATCGGAGGACTTCTCAGCGTTCCTGCGGATACTGAGCCTGTCCAAGATGCTCAAAAATCCCAACAATATGAGGGGAAAGGCCAGCCCCATCCCGCCCAACCGTAAGGCCAGACGCAATCGGAAATAAAAAGAGCCGCCTACCGGATAGTTTCCAGTAAGTGGCTCAAAAGATGATGTTGTTACTTCATGGGACTTGTAGTTTTGATATACGGAAAATATATTTCCATAACGGAATCTGTGACACCGCTTTTATAAACCTTGCGGATGTCCGTAACCGTTCCCGCCGGAGCGTGCTTCAGGTAGTCAAGCAATTCTTCCCGGCTATTGGCAAAATGGCAATACTGACCTTTCGTGCGTTCAATGCGGTATCTCATAGCGCCTCCTATCTGTACACGAGTTCTGCGAGGACAATTTCCTCTGCACGGTTGCGAATGCTGTTTATGGACTGTACCCAGCAGAGCCAGTCGCGGGCTTTCAATTCCTCATTGACGCCCTCCGCCTCCTGCATCTGCGAGACGATACACGCCAACCGGTCAGCGGCCTGTTCATTCAGATCGGCAAGATACGTCCAGAGTTTTCCCGACAGAAGCAATTCTTTGTACTGGCCGGGGCGGTGTTCTTGCAGATATATCTGGTGCATCCGGCCCCATCTCCCGATGGGGCGGCTTTCTTCCGGCAGCCTCAGGTCTGGTATATAGTAATCGCCGACAAGAACATAGTCCAGACCGTTGCTGTCATCATGGATACGTTTTTTGAATTTTTCCATATCGACCTCCTGTATTCGATTTTGTACGAATCCAGTTGATCGTGTCCCTGTCCATCTGTTATTCAAGGCAACTGAACTCGTCACCATGAATTATGGCATATCATGACCGGTTTTCTGATAATTTGTCCCATAGCTGGGGCTGTTTCCCCGCGTATCGGACGTGTTATAAAGGTCAATGGTTTCTTTCCCAAGCGTCTCGGAAATCTCTTTCAACGTGGAGCTTTCCTTGCCGCCCAGAAACAGCATCGTATCGCAGTTACCGATGATGGTTTCCGCAGCATCCTTGTAAATGGTCTTCAGCTGGGACTGTGACTGCAAAATAATAGAAGCCGAGATTTCACGGCTTCGTATCGTAGCAATCAGCTTATCGAATTTTGGTATCTGCCCGATATTTGCGAACTCGTCCAACAGTAGCCGCACATGGAACGGGAGTCTGCCGCCATGCACATCATCCGCACGGTCACAGAGAAGGTTGAACAGCTGGGTGTACATCATAGCCACAACAAAATTGAATGTGTCATCAGTATCGCTGATAATCACAAACATCGCTGTCCGCTGGTCGCCCAGCATATCCAGCTCCATCTCGTCATAAGCCATCAGGTCACGCAGCTCCTGAATGTCAAACGGAGCCAGCCTTGCGCCGCAGGAAATCAGGATGGACTTCGCGGTCTTACCTGCCGCCAATTTGTACTTTTTGTACTGGCGTACTGCAAAATGCTCCGGCTTATCCCGCTCCAGTTCCTCGAACAGCTCATCGACAGCATTCTTAAATTCCTCATCGTCTTCCCTGGCCTCGCTTGCATTGATAAACTCCAAAAGAGTAGAGAAGTTCTGTTCCTCCTCCGGCGCTTCATACCAGATGTAGCCGATGAGCGCACAATACAGCAGGCGCTCTGCTTTCACCCAGAAATCCTCTGACGATTTTTCGCCTTCGCCCTTCGTATTGGCAATGATCGTGTTCACCAGTTTCAGAATATCCTTCTCACTGCGGATGTAATGGAACGGATTGTAGTGCATCGACTTCTTAAAGTTGATCGTATTCAGCACCTTGATCCGGTATCCTTCCTTCACAAGCATTTTTCCGCATTCGATGATGATCGTACCTTTCGGGTCAGTGACTACATACGACACCAGCTTCGCCATCTGCATCAGGTTCGGCTTCACAAAAAACCTTGTCTTGCCGCTACCACTGCCGCCGATCACGATGACATTCTTATTCCGCGCATACTTTGGGTTTTTTGGGCGGCTGCTCATCGTCAGGCGTTCCGTCTGCGTAAGCAGGACATTATTCTCGAATACCGGGTCGATGAACGGCTCAATATCTTTGGGCGTCCCCCAGCGGGCAGAACCATATTCCTCGCCCTGCCGATACTTTTTGGCATTCCTGCCTTTCAGATAAACCGCTATTTTCAGCGCCGCTGCGCCGACAATCCCGATTCCGAGATCATACAGCCGGAAGCTCGGCAGCGGATTCTGAAACGCCAGCCCGAAATACTGTAGCATGACCATCAGCCGCGCCACCACACTGTCTCCGTTGCAATGCCGGTACAACCATGCGGCCTTATCTACAAGGTAAAAAGCAAAGACATAAGGGATATTCAAAAGCACCAGCTTTTTCATATTTACCCTCGAAATTGCCTCCTTCACCTTACCGTTCAGCTTGTCCAGCCAGCAGGTGCCTCCGGTCTGGTTCGAGGGAGCCTTTTTATTCTGTGCGCCTCCTTTTTTCGATTTGCTCACCGCTCCGGCCTCCTCACTTTTTCCTTTGTCTTTGTCCGCTCCCTCTCCTTTGCTACACGGTCTTTGGCAATCTGCAATTTCTTACGGATAGAAGTCTTCTTTGTTTTCTTCATGGACACGCCGGTATATTCCTTAAACGCAGCCGTCATGACATCCACATCTTTGGCCTTAAAGAAAACCAGATACCGCGGCGGTTCCGTGGACGCATCTTTTTTCAGGCTGTAATCAATGCCATATTTCCGCGCCACACGGTCAAACGATTTGATATTCTTATCCGTAACCTCAATATTGGTCAGCTGGCTGCCCTGCTGTGTGAGCTTTTTCAGGCTCTGCTTTCCGTGGCTGACCGTCTCTCTTCTTGCCTTCAGTTTCTGTTCCGTCTCTTTCTCAATCTCCCCCATCTCCTTAAGCAGTTTCGTCAGAGCCGCTTTTAGTAGATCGGCAGAAATCTTGCCGCCTTTGATTGCGAGGGAAATCACTTTCTCATTTACTTCTTCATGCAACTTTCCACCTTCCTTTCGTCACTGATCGTCCGTCCCGTACAAATCATGATTCACCAACGCTGTATAATAGCTGCTGATCGTTCCGGATGCGTTATAGAGTGATGTCAGCAAATACTGCCGGATATTCCGGACGCTTGTGGTATTTTTCTTCATACAGTCCAGCACATACCGGATATGCTCGCTGTCCAGCTTCATCATCCTGCTCTTTACGATCTGCAGTGGCTTATCCTCGCCGCCTACCCGGATCACCTTCTTTTTGGAACAGACAGTTTCCACAATCAGCTCCAACATCTCATTCAGTATCGCCCTGTCATAAGGATAATCCTGTAACAGAGAAGGAAACGCCAACGCATCCATAAAATAATTTCGATAGTCTTCGTATTCATCCATCGCATCGTATCCATCCTCCCCGGATAGATTGATAGATTCAGTCTCGCTCATATAAGTATTATTCTTCTCAGTATTATTAGGCTGTGATTTCCGCAGGTCTGGACTTGTGGTTTTCATCAGTCCAGACTTGTGATTTTCATCAGTCTGGACTTGCGGTTTTAAAAGTACCGCTGAAAAGTCCTTCACAAAGATCATCATCGGCTTCCCCAGGCCCTGCCGTTTCCGCTCAATCAAGCCATATTTACTGTCCAGCTCAGCAAGGAGCTTCACCGCTTTCTGGTCTCCGCAGCCCAAATCCCGCTTGATATTTTCCAGGGTGTAGTAGATATAGACCCGTCCCTGCTCATCCATCCATTCATTTTTCACAGACAGTTGCATCCGGTCTAACATCAGCCCGTATAGGACCTTTGCATCTGTGGACAGAGACGAAAATATCGGCGATGTAAAAAACACCTTGGGAATCCGGTAAAAGGCGAATTGCTCTGCCTGTCCTCCGTAGAAATATGGGAGTTCCGGCAGAATCGCGGCGCTCATGGCCTGCCTCGGCTATTCTTTCCCATATCCAACGCCTCCTACTTCCTGCGGTCAAACATTTTTTCCATCTGGCGGTCTGCATCTGCACCCGCTTTTACACAGCAGATCAGAATCCCCGCTACGGCTACGATTGCAATGCCAATCACAATCTTGCTCATACGTTTTTAACCTCCTCACTCGTTTGTTTTTTCTATTTTCTACTCTACAGCTACAGCAGGCAGTCGTTCTCCTGCTGCAGCGACACATAAAAGTGGCAGAGCAGGCAAAACACCTGCCCGCCACATATTTTTCTCTTGTCATTCAAAGTATTTGAGCGTTTGCCTGTATACCCCAGACCCGTTCCTGTCCCGTTTCTTCCGCGACGTATTTCTCCTGGTAAGGCGAGCCGAATGCTCACTCAATGCCAGCGTATCTATCTGGGCAGATCATTCAGTTATCAAGGTGCATGGGGCAGGATTTTATCCAACCCCTTCACCTATCCCATTGGAGCATGTGCAAAAATCAAGCTCTCGAAAAAATTCCCCAACTAAAAAAGCCGCCTGTCACCACTGCCGCTTATCGGCAATGACAACAGACGGCTCTGTTCTCTCTTCGCTTATTTATTCTGTTTTGCTTTTCCCTTCTTCAAACGCCGGTCTTTAATCCCGTACTGTCTGCGTACACGGCAAACGCCATTCACGATCAGGTCGGAAACAGCCTGTGGAGAAATCCCAAGCTCCAGCGCAACCTCAATCTGTGGTTCCATATCCAGAAAGCAACGGCTGACAGCCCGCCGCTGGCTTTCCGTCATCATCCCCAGAAGCTCCTGGATATACTCCTGTTCTACAATCCGCTCCAATGGATTCTGTGCGGAATCCGGTTCTGTCAACCATCCGTCTCCTGTCACATTGTAGGAGATGCTTCGTGCCTGAGCGATTTTCTCCCCATTGAGTGCGATCCGGTCTTCCCCTTCCAGAAGTAGCCGCACATACCACTGTTCCTTCTCAAAGTAATCAGATGAAATCAGATACTGTGCCCCGATCTGAGACGCATAAGAATACGACTCACAATCATGCAGCGCGAATACCGTCACATGTCCGTCTGCCTGATAAAGCACCATCCCATTCTGATAGACAGTGACATCCGTATTCCCATCGACCACCTTGCTTGCAACAACCGGAACCCCGGATTCTCTAAGCCCCTTGGGTGTAGGCACACGTTCCCCGGTTTCGTTTTCCACCACCATCCTCCTGAGTTCTTCTAAAGTCAGCATAGCTGCCACCTTTCTGCCTTGCGGCAAAACGGGCGGCAGCACTGTAGTCGGAAACAAAAAAGCGGCGGCAATCAGCCCCGGACCGACCCGTTTTTTTTAACGGGAGTCCGTGACCCCATGCCGCCGCTTTGGTATGCCAGCCTTATTCCATTTCTTCAGCAGAACGATCAGGTTCTCTTTCCGCATTCGATTTCTTCAGAAGCTCAGAAAAGTCGCCCATTGCATCATAGGGAATCTCCTGCCGATAGAAATCATTACCCTGACCCATCGCTCACACCACCTCCAACTGGCTAACATTCTACCAGAGGAGGCTTCTCATTTCCTCAACACATACAGGGAACCTGCCAGGTTCATTCCACATTTATGTGGAATTTTCCGTTCCTGCAATTTCCCACTTTCTCAGCCAGTCAAATATCCATGCAAGCATCGGGGTATTTGACCCTCGCGGCAGTCGCCAAATATCCGTGCAAGCACGGCTACTTGGCTCGTTGCTTCGCGGGAATAAAAAAACAGCAGCACTCCGCTAATCTGCGAAATTACTGCTGTCCCTGTGTCTCCAGCAACCGGCTGATCAATGGCACCATCATATCATACACCAGCTTCTGGTTTGCCTGATTGAGCCGCCGCATCAGCGCCGATGCCGACTCAGCCAAATACATTTCCGTGTTTTTATAAAACCGCTCCGGGCAGAACATATCCGGTGTAACGTGGAGTTCATCGCATAAACGGAATAGTGTATCAATCCTCATTGCAGACGCGCCCGTTTCAATTCTGGAAATCGTATTCCCGGCCACACCCATTTTCTCCGCAAGCTGTTCCTGCGTCAGGTTTGCTTCTGTCCGGATTTCCATGACCCGGTTGCCCGTCTCATATAGGTCGCGGTTATTCTCACACGCCTCCTCTGCCTTCTTCTTTTTCAACCCACAAATCCCCCGTTGCTGCATGATACCGTGCTTGCGCGGCACAGGCATTATCATACAACACGGGGGATTGCACTATCAGTTGTATCACCATGTTATTTTGCGTGATATGAAAATTCGTGTGTTACACGGCGTGACTTTCCGTAAATACCAGGTGTGACATTCCCTGCTGCCTTCTGTCTCACCGTCGCATGAAGCGTTATTTCTGCCCCAGGCGCTCCAATAATTTGCTGTAATCGTCAGCTGAAAGGATTGCCCGTGCGGATTCCATCTCCCTTTTCGCCATTCCAGAGGAACCGTTCGCAAATAATGCATGAAGATTCCAGTACCAGAAATCAGCGTTATTCTGTTCAACGGCCAGCGCCATCACCGAATACTGATACAGTTCACTGTGATTATCCGTTCTGTCAATCAGCCCCAACAGCTCATTCATAATCGAGATGTACTTCATATGATACTGTGTCTCAAAAGGAATCAGCCAGGTTTCCGCTGTCGCGGAGGAGAAGAGACTTCCCCGGTAAAGCGCAACGGCCTTTTTCAGCAATTCGATCTTGGAATCTACACCAGATACATTCTCTGCAGCCACACAGTATTCATCAAACTGCATACAGTCCGTTGTGATATTCAGGCTGCTGTTCAACTGATAGCCATTCGTCGTTGTCTCAATCAGATGCCCTTCATCCAGCAAAATCTCTGTATTCTGGCGCAGGCGGTAAAGCAAGGAGCGGATGTTATTCACAGCACTATCCGATTCCTCCTCTGGCCAGATCGAATCTACAAGTTCTCTGGAGGACATAGACCTGTGCCGGTTTAGCAACAGGTATACGAGCACTCGGCACCCCTTCGGCGACTTCAGATCGTCTTCTTTCATCTTCCCCTTATAGGTGTAAATCTCCAGATTTCCAAATAATTTGATCAGGACATCATTATGTGCCAGCAGCTGTTCCGGAGGAACCATGATGTTCGACCTCTCCATCAATTTCCGCTCATTCACTTCAGCCACAACCACATAGCTGATCATCTTCAGGAACTCCGCTTGCTCCTTATACCGTTTCGGGTTTTTTACCGCAACAAAACCGATAGAACGCTTCATATAGGGAGCGCCGATCACCGCACCTACTTCTAAACGCTTATAGCTTTCATACTCTTCCGGATATGTATTCCTGATCTGTTCAATGTCTGGCACTATAATTACATCATTACTCTTTAACACATCCACCCAGCGCGGGAACCCCTCCGCAAACTCAATTTCACGAAAAAGCTCTGTTGTACGGTCATTCTCCACAGGTGTATACCACCAATACGGTGTGAATACGCCCAAATCCATGTCCACGTCCAGTATTCCGCACCACTCCGCCTGATAAAATTCACATCCGGCTTGCAGAGCACCCAGCGCGATTTCATTCGGATCGCCGCTTCCATGAAGCTCATGCTCCAGTCGTGTCAGCTCATGCAGAAAATCCAGGGCATATTGTACGTCCTCTTCCGGCGGCTCCGGCTCAGCAATAATCTGTTCGTCTGGCACAGGGGAATTCTTCTGGCCAAACCATCTTTTAAAGATTTTCAGCATCTCTATTCCCTCCCATAATAAAAAACAAAATACCGCATAGCTATCCGGCATTTTACCTGACAGCCATACGGCAATACTTCCTTTTCTTCATGGCTGTCCGGACATCATCGGCAAAGCCATCGACTATCATATGATCTGCTTTAAAAGCAATTACTCCAGCCTTTTGCGAATACTCTGGTCGTAATTCAACAATCCCTGCAGGAAATGTTCTACCAGGGTCAGCATCTCTGCCGAACACTGTAAAAGAAGTTTACCGATGGAATTGTTGATTTTTATACTTGGATCAGAAGAAGGACTGTCCATCAAAAAATAGTCTACGCCCCGCCCGGTTTGTACACCAATCTTATACAACAATGGTAGCGATATTCTCGTATTTCCATTTTCACACCGACTGAGATACGAGGTGGAGATGTTACAGCGGCCACTTAATTCTTCCTGCGTCATGTTGCTCTCTTTGCGAGCCTGCTGGATTCGCTTCCCCAACTGCTCATAGTCGATTTCTGGCTCCTGCTGCATCACACATCACCTCCAATTCCTTCATCTATACCAAGATTATATACCTGGTTGTTCATGATGAGAATTATCCAGCCGTTCATGTGCGTGCATATAAGTTCATGTTTCCGGAAAAAAATTTGCACTGTTACTTCGGTTCTGTAAGTAATAGTCCCTGTTCATAATGTCATCCGCCCTTCCGCTTCAACTCATTTCAATCTATATGAAGCGTACAAAATCATACCACACCTAATCTGAGAAATACAGGATAAAGATAGGATGCGCCAAATACCCCCAATTTCTTCGGGCCGGTAATCTCTCCACCCCTCGCCCTCTCATATGCCATCTTAACAGACGCTATCGTAATCGTCTTTTCCTTCCGGTCAACCTTGATCTCTCCACCATTTACCGAATATTTAAACTTAAGCCCCTTTGCCGTGTGGAATGGATATGCCTGAAAAAGCAGAATGGCTGACCAAAGCTGCTCAAAGCTCGGCTGAGCCGCCAGCTTCTCCACCGCTGCATTCCGTTCCCGGAATTTCCTGACCCGATCCGCATTGGCGGATACCTCCACCGCATTATACGGCAGTTTCGTGTAAGGCAGATAAGAGTTCACAGATGCCCTGGATAAGTTCATCTGCTGCATAATCTCCTGCACAGAACAGCCCCTGCACCGGAGCTTAAGGACATCATCCGCTATTGTAGATTCATAAGCCCCCGCCGTGATGAGAAGTTTCCGCACTTTAATCGGATTCAGATCAAGTTCATCAGCAACAGCAGCAAGGGAAGTGCCTGCACCGTTACTTCCATCCGTATATATACTCACGACAGCATCCATCAAATCCTGTAAAATTTGCTTTGGGTCATAATTGGGTTTCTTTTTGGGATTCATATTCAGCACCTCTTGTCATGAAGTAAATAAGTAGCATATTTTCATTCACAAAATCATACCGCCTTTTTCAAACCATGTCAATCTATATAAGTCGAGAAAAAATAAAGACATGCAAGTGCCCATCTCTATTTTTATCATATAAAAATTTACTGTTCACAAACAGCTACGTTTTTCGCCGACAGTTATGAATCCGATCTATCAGGTTCGATGCCCCATTCACTGTATCCACTGCCACCATAGGACATTGCCACCCTGACAAACGCATTGTTATCCTCATACTGGATAAATTTCCATCTCATATTTCTGATGCATAATTCGAGGCCAGAAACACCCGTTCTTACAAAAGCACCGTCATCTTCAAAACCAGTAAGCTCCATTTTGTGTTTCTTGTAATCCATTTTTCAATATCCTCTGTTACAAAAACATATTTCCTGTGCCTATCACAGTACTCCATATTTCTCAAGCACCTTCATACGTTCTTCTGCAATCTTGTAACTCTTATCCAACCCGTTCATATCGCTTGTAGCTGTTTCCCCTCTTATGAATCTGCCAATCCTCCAGCACCATTCAGGAACTACCATCCACGGCTTATCAGCCAAATAAGGTTTCCAAGCGCACCAATTTTTATACGATGGGAACAATAAACGGAAGTAAGATGTCATTTTGCCTCCATTCATTTTCCCTTTCTGCACTGCGTCTACAACTATCCTGCCAGCAGTATAGTCCTCACTGTTGGTGTTCCCAAAAGTCCCTGTGTGGAACATATCATCAAGCAACTCATCAGGGCACACAGGTATATATTTCTGTAGCAAGGAAAATCCAAGATAATTATTCCCTATCTCCACAAGGTCGGCCATGAATCCAGCCGCACCGACATCGGTCAGCCCCTTATCCACATAGCTCCAATTGATCCTCTCTCCATACTTCTCAGCGAACAGCAGAATGTCCAACATCATCCTCACACCGAAACCGCCGCCGGTGAAATGCTTAAAAGCGTGAAATACTAAGAACCAAAAATGATCTGTGGGTGTCATTGTTCTTATCGACACACCTCTTATTTCTACTGCCTCCTCACTCTGGAATACATCCCGAAACCAATCGTTCATCTTCTCCCGGCTTGAAGAGGTATTCCCAAACGGATTCAAGTGCAGCTCCACAGTCAGGTCTTCGCTATGGAATGTTACTTCTTGGATGACCGCCATCTCTTTATCTGGATCAGCTTCCTTCCGATAGTCACAGCCTTCCAGTACAGCCACAGCCCTCTCGTAGTCTTTTTTCTCTATCAGGATATCCTCATCACCGGATGCTCGGAAGTCCGCTCTTTCTCCGTATAGGCCACGACATATGATGCCTTTCATTGTAATCGGCGATAAGCCAGCATCAAGGAAGGCTTTATATAAAACCAGAAATGCATCCGTCTTCTGCATCTGTAACCCCATCGACGCTGTGGCAACCATAAAGTATTCAGGATGTGCTTCATCAAACTCCACAAAGGAAGGATAAACCCTCGCAGCATCGTATACAAAAGGAAAAAGATTCTGTTTTTTAGCCGTGCTTAACACAGCTGTCCAATCAGTCTGTAAATCGCTCTCTATTTTCGCGCCATTTCCCGATTGCACCGCATCTCTTAATACGATAAGGAATGCTTTTTCTGATTCATTCACGGAAACCTGTCCTCCCTGTTAAAACTTTACGATCAGAGTCCTATTCTCCGCCTCTATTAATCACTACCATAACGGTCTTAAATAGTATCTTCACATCCAATCCAATGCTCCAGTTATCTATGTACTCCAAATCCATCTTCACAACATCCTCAAAGTCGCTGATATCATTCCGGCCGCTCACCTGCCACAGCCCGGTGATTCCAGGCTTCGCACTAAGCCGCCTCTTCTGGGATGCCTCATACTGCTCAAATTCATCCACTGTCGGTGGTCTTGTCCCTACCAGGCTCATGTCGCCCTTCAGTACGTTCCAGAACTGTGGTAGCTCGTCAATACTCGTTGCGCGGATGAACTTCCCAACCTTTGTGATGCGCGGATCATCCTTCATCTTAAACATGGGGCCGCCCATCTCGTTCTGTGCCATAAGCTCTTTCTTCCGTTCTTCCGCGTCCTTGTACATTGATCGGAATTTGTACATCTTGAAGATGCGACCATTTTTCCCGACCCGATTCTGACCAAAGAACAGAGGCCCCGGTGATTCGACAAGCAACGGTATAGCAAGAATCACTGTCGCAAGCCCTGTGATCAAAAGCCCTACAATACCTCCGGCAATATCCATGAGCCTCTTGGCCACCAACATCCGCCAGTCATATTGATGTCCTGAAAACGTAATCACTGGATTACCATAAACTACGCCAATACTCTTCTGGCAGCCCTCGAAATGGTTCAGCAGTTCAAGGCTCACATGGACATTGACACCCATCTTCTCAAACTGCATGGCAGCCTGGAAGGTTGATTTTCCGGTATGATAGGGAACATTGATGTACACCTCGTCCACAGCATGGCATTGCGCGTAACTGTACATATTATAGTAGGTAGCGACAACCGGAACCGCATCGTCCGCATCTATGGAATCGCTACTACTTTTCGCTGACACTTCCCTGTAATCATCCAGATGGATTATTCTTCCTATCTGATCCTCATCGATCACAGCAATCGCACACAGCCGGTAACTCCATTCGCTGACACATTCCCGCAGAGTCTGCTCCAGCCGGTCCGTTGTGGTCACCAGAAACATCTGCGGCACGTTCTTCATATTCCTGTGTACCTTCAGCAGGTAATATCGCAGAAGCATATGTACAGCGAAAAACAAGAAGAAGTTAACTACAGCGATACATACATATGTGCCACGGGAA
Source organism: Lachnospiraceae bacterium (assembly GCA_021202075.1). GTDB lineage: Bacteria > Bacillota > Clostridia > Lachnospirales > Lachnospiraceae > Choladousia. The sequence continues at coordinate 19,539 of JAJQDT010000008.1, forward strand.
GCATCCGGCATCGACCGGATACGCGCAAACACTACCAACGCCTCCGTTAGAAGCATAATCACGCCAGACTTCAAAGATGCCCACAGCACCCTGGCGGTGCTTCGTCTTATAAACCCATTCTCAACATTGAACAGCAGGATTGCTGCGAGATAGAGAATCAGGATCACTGGCAGGTTTTCAAACAAAAGCATCTGTACATCATAATTATGCACGATCTGAGAAACCGTCAGACTGTGATAAAACGTCAGCCACAAATACCCTCCCAGCAGATAGCTGAGCACACAAATAAAAAGGTCAATCAAAATCAGAAGTATCGTCTGCTTATATTCTTTTGTAAGGTTCATTGGTACAAGGTATCTTTCTTAATTTGCTCCCTATGGCATGGTAATTCCGTATTTCAATTGTTACCATTTGCAACAATGGTTCATACCATTTCAGGTTGGTTAATGAGATATTTTTTGTGTTACTCCTTTTTTGGTTACAGCGGCGGTTCATCTCCGCGATGCTTCACACGCCACCCAATCCAGTAAATCAGTCCGCCGGTAAATCCGCCTAATGTGTTGTAAAACATGTCTGAGAGCTGCCAAGTTCCAAGCCGCAAAAACAACTGAAGAAATTCGACAGACACGCTGAAAATGAATGTAATCTTAGTGGACTGCCACAGGACTGTGGTTAATTTCATATTTTTCAGGAACTTGTCCTTCAAGTCTGTATTGCTGCCTATCGCCCACAAAAGCAACACAGTGAACGGTATAAACAGCATCAGATTTTCTATTGGTTCTGTCGTTAGCTCACCATCTTCCCATAGCCACCAGCCACCCATCACATCAGAAAGTGGGTTCATCCACATATTCCGATTAAGCAGCGTCCGAAATAAGATCATCGTTGTGTAGAAAACAAGAAGAAAAACTCTTCGAAAATACGATGAGGCTTTAAATTTGCTGACCCAGATCCGGATTGATTCCTTCCACCCATGCTCTCTGGCATAGAGATAAAAGAACATGAAAAGAATGGAGAGGATAACCGCAAACCAAAACTGCTGGTAAAGGGCTGTGAGTACATTTTTTAGAATTGTATTGAGTAAATCTATCAATTGTAATCACAGCCCCTTCCCGTCTATTCATTAATTGCCGCATTTGTCACAAATCACTATACAAATCTTCCGCGTACACGCCAGCTTCTATCAGATTTCTTATGCTCTCAACCACAGCGGCTTTGTCTTCTTGGTAGGTAACACCAAACCACTTGTCGTTCGTTTCTAGGACTTTCACAGTGACCTTTCCATCCCGGAGCAGGCCGCCGATGTGTGTTGGCAGCAGATACTCTGCTTTCAAAGGATTTGCCGAGACTGTGGTTTCGAAGAATTCCGTGAAACCAGCTTTAAGCACGCCCATGTACCAAGGATCAGCGTTCTCTTTAGCCGGGAAGCCCCAGAAATTCATGGAAACATAGCTTTCCGGATCAAGTACCACACCGTCAGCTTCCGCGCCGATTGCTTCTGTGTCCTTATTCACTGTTTTCACTATATTACTGGTCTCCACCACATCAATCACATGTGTATGCCCTTCCGCTACCTTGCACACGCCTCTGGTCACGCCACCGTGATCGGACAGTGTGTTCTTCAGAATAAAGCCAGCCATAGCGATTGCGTTCTCTGCATGGTCAAGTATCAGCCAGTCATGCATGACCTTAAAGGCGTTCTTCCCATAGTAGTCGTCAGCATTAATCACAGCAAACGGCTCGTGGATGAGGGACTTCGCAGAAAGGACGGCTTGTCCAGTTCCCCAAGGCTTTGTTCTGTCTGCTGGGAGTTCTCCTGGTATGTCTTGAAGCGTCTGAAAAGTGTAAGCCACCTCAACATTTAGCTTCTCACATATCTCCTCCACACGGTCACCGATGCGTTCTTTAAAATCAGATTCGATATCCGGACGAATGACAAATACAAGTTTATTGAACCCAGCTTTGATCGCATCGTGGATAGAAAAGTCCATGATGATTTCGTTGTTCATACCCACAGGCTCTAATTGTTTTATTGCTGATATGGAGTTACTGGCTTGTGAGCAATTGGATTTTTTGTATCGGCTACCGATGCCGGCTGCCATGATAAGTAGTGTTGTTGGTTTCATATGTTACGTTTTCTTTCTCCCTCGTTGTTTTCATTTATTATTTCTTTTATTCTCGATGACTGCCAGTATTCTTCCTTCCACTTGTTGATATATTGCTTTTCGAATTAAATCAAAACATATACACAAAATCAAGACAACAATGCAGTACCCCACAATTATCAGTCCAAGCTCCCAAACTGGAACATTGTTTTCCGTTGCTTTTACAATTGGAGCGAATACGACTGCTCTTATATCTGATATGTCTGTCATTAAGTAAACTGCCAGCGTACCCCCCCCCAGCTTCGGTAACTATCTTAGCAATGCTTGCGTTCTTAATTTTTATACTTCTGGCAAACAAGCAGAAACAAGCAACCGAGGCAAATATTATTATAGGATTCCTGTAGTCATCAAATATCTGATATGAAAATTCCTGCTTTCCAATACTGTAAGCAGCACAGCCAAATGCAGAAATAAATACAACGGGAACAAGATAACACAAAAAGTTAACCGACTTGTCTTTACATGAAAATGTCCAGTTAAACCTCCGAATACCATAACCAAGAATATAGCAGAATAACATAGCATCTACCGAAAAACCACTACCATATGTTACACTGGATAGCAGATAGCCAAACAATGTGTTGACCAAAACATACGTTAATATCAATCTCTTTAGCTGCTTATCATCCAAGCTGTCCAGCAACTTTACTATGAACGGAGAAAAGAGAAATATAATAACATACGCAGTTAAAAACCAATAGTTAGTAAAGCCTTGCAATGCTCTTCTACCGAAAGACAAAATTGAAAACGTATTGTATCCTGCAATCGTCGAAACAACATACGCCAGGGAGCAATACAGTCCCCCCATGATATAAAACTCTACAATCTTTCTTGCCTTAAGTTCCCCTGTAAAATAACCGCTAATGATAAAGAACACATCAACTGCTACAATGCTAAAGGATTGCATGACTATAAGCAAATACGAATATTGGTTACCTGTATAAGTACCTTCTGATAATTTGCTTAATCCAAGCCCATGTGCACAGGTATGTATTATAAGCACTCCAAGCATGAGTACTATCCTCAGAAGATCAATACTTGCATTTCTTTCTTTTTTCATAGCTCTTCTCTCACTTTTTCATTATCTTCATTTTTCTAAGAATGCTATACACTAACTCATTCTTAAACAAAAGCAATTCTACTCCATATGCAAGAACACTTAAGCATATTATCAGAATTAAAATAATCCATGTGTTACTGAACACAGCTCTAACACCCGCAGATATAAGAAGAATCAAACCGCATCCAATTATTGCTTGAAGACCATTCCTCGCCCACAGTTTTAAATCCACATAGTTTTTGAATTCCTTAAATGAAAACACGCAGAAAAGGAAAACAAAAAATTCAGAAATAGCTGTCGTTACTGCTGCGCCATTTTGTTTAAATATCGGAATTAAAACCAAGTTGAGTCCGATATTAATTACAGCACTGCAAATTGTAGCTATTACGTTTACTCGTTCACGTCCAAGCGGAATATTCAGACAATAAGTAACAGCACCACCAAAAATAGCTCCTACGAGGCTGATACTGAGTATCTGCAAGGTAGGCACAGCCTCCATATATTCGTTTCCGCCCATAAATAAAATAACTTCACGAGATATAGAAATGAGTCCAACGCTGGCAGGAAGCAATAGCAGCGTAATATTGGAGAGCATACTTGTATATGTCTTGCGCACGCTTTCTGTATCCCCTTGCCCTATATAAAAGGATATTCTTGAAATTGTGACAGAATAAAGTGCCACAAGCATTTGCTTAGCAACATTATATATCTTTACAGCGATTGAGTAAATTCCTACATAATAATCACCAGCAAACCATCCAAGCATTGTTGTATCTGCACTTACATAAATACTCGTAGCAACGCTATTAGCAAAAAGAGTAAAAATGGGTCTGATGTGTTTCCCCATTTCAAGCTGTTTAACAACTTTCAATCGTGTGTATCTACGACAATATACCCAATTAGTAATGCAAATAATGGCATTTGTTAAGACTGTTAGTCCTGCATACCAGTAATAATCATCCGCATCTCGAACAAAAACAAAAAGTAAAACAAGTGAAATAACATGTGTAAAGATACTTCTTATGGTTATAAAAAGGTAGTCTTCATAAATAGTGTTAATCCACTCTACGCCTAAGGTGGTAAATGCTATTGAAAGACTTAACAGCCAAATCAGACCACTGTATGATTGAAATGAATCAAACACTGCCAAAAACAATCCAAGGAGTACATAAGCTACAATGGTTGTAATCAAGTTGAATGTAAAAATCTGATTAGAGAATTTGGTAAAATTTTCTCTGTCATCTCGGATTTTTGCACCTTCCCGAACAGCATAAGTTGTAATACCCAATGCAGCAATCATAGAAAAATAACTCACTATGGAAGTAGCATAATTTATTTTCCCCATGCCCTCGGCATGCAAAATCCGGAAAGCATATGGATATGTAATAAGCGGAAAGATAACTGATAGTCCGCTTTTAATAGCATTTAAGGCAGCATTAACACCGAGGGATCTAAACTTTTTATTACTCTTACTCAATGCAACCCCTCCAGTCCATGAATAGGATTTTTGTTGTTGCTAGCTCATTATAGTCAACATACAATATATACATGTTTTCTATTTCCTTATTATTCAGTATTTTATGTTTTTCTAATAACTAGATTTTTAACCATCTTTCGGACTTTGCTAGGAATAATTTGTCTCACAAGATCCATACTAATTTCTTTCCAGTATGCTTTATAAAGCATACTATTTGGAAACTTATTTTTGTAAAACATTTCAACCCCATCATATCCCTTTAAACTGTAATCATTTAATAATTCATCATACGCATCTGGCTTTATAGAAGGGTGATTTAACTGTCCATTATGCGCCAGAATATATTCATAAGGTATCTCTTTGAAAATAGCTCTATTTGAACAACTTTCAAATAAGTTCTGCCCTTTAGGAGTATTACACAACACGCAAGAAATGCCACTTTTTTCTACGAATGGGCCTCCATTTTCCTTTAAAAGGCCCGCATTCTCTACAGATAATCCCCAACAATCGCCAATCGTTATATCACCAACTCTTTCAGGACATGCAAATTTACAATTATAGCAGCTTTCACGATAAATATAGCCTTTCATAAAAAGCATGTAATAAGAGCTAAAATCATATGGAATATATTTTTGTTTTTTATGTTTGCCTTTGGTGAAGGTTATTTTCGCCAACGGTCTTGTACCACGCTTTTTGTCGCGGAAACAAAAATCTACTACTTTTAGATTATGCTTTGACTCATAGTATCGAATGTAGTCGTTAAATAATTTCAAATTCGGCACACCATGGCAAATGATATCTATAAGAAACAGATTTTCATATTTGTCTTTAAAATAAGATCGCATACCAGCAACTTGACATGGTGTACCCGAAAAAAGAACCGCTTTTCCCTCTTCTAAATCATCCCTCACATTCTGATATATTGAGTCCATATCGCTTTGAACATACTTAGAGCCTCTAATGCATAGTAATCCTTCTTCACTTATTGCACGTTTATGTTTAACACGAAAGCTCCCATCCATACTCGCTTCCATTGAGGCGCCGTACACCGATCCGCCGGATTCAAGAATCCTATCAGCCAAAAACTTAAAAGCACCTCCTGAAGTAGAATTTATAATATCAGGAGAATTGTAAACTGCCGCATAGGTTTTTATTGGACAAAATTTTTTTACAATATTCTTAAAGGGGCAGACTTTTTCACAAAGGTTGCACCCTATACATTTATCCTTATTGATAAGAGGATAAACGTAACCAAATTCATCGGACGCCAGTTCAACAGCATTTTTCGGACATATATTATAGCAAGCCGCGCATGCACTGCATTGTTCTTTATTTTCTACCAACATAAGATTTTTTTACCTCCCTGAACCATATTTCAATTTCGAACGGCTTGATCCAAGAACTGCTTTGATGATTGAATAAATGGTTTCAGTTGCACATCAATATTTTGGTAGTCAATATAATCCTGCGTAAGAATGGACTTGCAATCATATGGTAAAATTCGTGTTTCAAGGTGCGCCAACTTCAATATATCATATAATCTTGAATTCTCTGAACTCTCCGAATCAGGCTTGAAACGTTCAAAAGCATAAAACTCCTTGTGAAAAATCAAAGAAAATACCACAGCATGGAAAGAGTCCGTCAGAACGTATTCTGCATTCCTAATAGACTCGATAAAATCATCAGGTGACGCTGATATTTGTTTTTCTCCTTTAGTTAAAAAAGAGACTCCTTTCATCGGTATTATTTTAACTTTTATACCTCTATCCCTAGCAAAACGTTCGACACACTTATATTGCGAAACATGTTCTCCAAGAAAATAGCAAAAAATATATTGAGACTCGATATGCGTATACCCCCCCCCCACGCCATTTTTCGGTATCCAAAAGCAAAACAGGATCGGCCACAACATAAGGTTTCTTCCCTGTCAAATTTTTAATGATTTCTGCTCCAGTTTCCTCTCTAACAGATAGCATTCTAAAATCGGAAATTAATTTCTTGACTTGTGGTTCTATACTTTTACATATATAGCTCTGTCCAAAACTAGGCGCATACGATACCTTTTTGGAAGTATCTTTTACAAAATCCAAAAAATATTCTTTCTCAAACAATTCTGCTGTTGATGCATGCCAAATTTGATCGCTACCGCAAATAAAAAGATCAAACTCTTTCTCCAAATTACATAGGTCACTATTTTTCAAAGGCTGTGTCAAATTGCAATTAGCTATAAGCCAATCATGAAAAGTTTTCTTGCGAATCGACAAGCTTTCTGAATATCTTGCATTTATAACAGTATTCTTCGCCTTTCTCTTTATTCTTTCAATTATGTTCTTCAAATTCATAGAGGACTTTTTATCTTCGCCGACATAATTTATCAGGTAAACCTCATGTCCTTGATCTCTCAAATATCTTTGTAATGCATATGCCTGGAGCACTGTTCCATAATTTATATAGTGGAACCAAGTCATTATGGCTATTTTCATTTTAAACACCTCTTAACAATAATTTTAATGTTATTGCCATTTCGCCTCAATCATGCTTGAATTTATGATAAGTCGCTGCTAATACAAGATAAAATACATTCAACATATGTGCAATTTTAAGTCTTAATAATCCTTGCCCATCATAATAATTCTCACACAGATATTTCCTTGAAATATATCCTCTCTTTTCTGCATGCAGTTTAGCATGCACATCTCTTCGCGGAGCTGATCTTTGATGATTGTGACTGTACAACAAATCAAGAAGCACGGCCTCTTTATATCCTATTTTTGTAAGATGAATTGATAGAATTGCTTCCTCATTGTACATAAATGTACCTTCATCCATATAACCAATACTCTCTAAGGCAACTCGCTTAATCATAAAGCAAGCACCTATCACAAAATCGACATATGCAATGTTATCATCAAGTACATCAAGAGCAAAATCCTTAATTCTATTATCGTTGCCTCTGTATAGCAAGAAATGCCGTTTATAAATATCTTTTACTTTTGGTAAAACGCCATATCCTGTTTCACATGGAATATATTTGTGATTAAGTAACATCGTGGGGGCACATACTGCAATATCCTCATGTGTTTCCAATACTCTTTTTAAAGCTTTAAAAGTATTATTTTCCGTTATTTCTGCATCTGGATTTAATACACAGTAATAATCAATTTCCGGATGTACTTCCTTTATCTTGCGAAATCCACAGTTGTTTCCCGCAGAATAGCCGTTATTTGCTTCATTCCTTATCGTTAATACATCCTTACTGTTTTTATAGTGTTGTCTCAACTCATCATATGACTCGTTCGGTGAAGCATTATCTACAATAACAACAAAAACATCAGTTTCTTTTTGTAATATATTGTCTACGCATTTTTCTGTAAGCGCAAAATTCATGTAGTTTAATACGACTACTCCGTATTCCTTCATAGTTAAAACCTCTTATCATCTCGTCGCTTTAGCAGCACACCTATCGGTATTGCGATGACTGCAAAAAACTTATTATTACTTTCTAAAAATAGTTTTCTCAGCGTTTTCTTGCAGGCTCCATATCTATAGTAATTGCAAGCTGAACGCATTCTTTCTGACAGAGGGAGTTCTGTACAACTCACATGAAGATTGATTGTGTAAGCAGTACTTAAAGCAGATTTTCTCTGGTTTTTAATCATGTTTGACGCCAATCCATCACTAAGATAGTTTGTAGTCATTATAATAGTATTAAAATATCTGAATTTATAACCTGCCTTCCCCAAACGATCAAACAGGACACTTTCAGACATAAAGTTTTCTCCTTCATAAACAGGGAAAGGGAACTTTTGCCAGACATCTCTTCTTATAGCTTCCGCTCTGTCTCCATTAATTTTCATTTTATATCTATACTCAAAAATCGTTGCATCAACATATTCTTGTTCTTCCAACCATTTAATTTGCTTAGGTGGAGTGGAATTTCTTTTTCCGTGAAGTACTTCATCGTTTACCCCCCCCCTCAAACCAATCACGCCTGCATACGTTTTGTCACCTCTAACTGTACTCCAATAATTCCATGTTAATTCAAGAGCATTTGGCTTTAAGGTATCATCGGAATCACATCCGAACATTAGCTCTCCACAGGCACTTTTAACTCCAAGATTCCAAGCTGAATGTTTGCCCCCATTAGGCTTCTTAACATACTTTATTTGAATCTTATTATCCTGAATAAATTCTGCAACCTTGCTTTCGGTATCATCTTCCGAGCCATCATCAACAACAACCCACTCAAAGTTTTCATACGTTTGTTTGAGAAGACTGTTGTATAAATTCTGAAGCAGATGCCCTCTGTTGTAAGTAGCGGTAAAAACCGAAATTCCTATCATAAATAATTTAGCTCCTTAACAATTATAAATTTTGGCACTATCTAAGTATTCTCTTCATATTCTATCTCTTCATCTGTTTTATATTCTGTTGTGTCATATTCTAATAAAGCTATAAATATCATAAATACAAAACATGTTGCTTCCTCAAAATACCAATTTGTGATATTGGGAGATACAACAATAAAATAAATCCAAAACATAAACCATGTATATATGTTTTTTTGTCTCATAACTTGCCAAGAATTTTTCAGTATTTTCAGAAATAAAATTACAATCCACGCTAATCCAATAAATCCAAATAAATATGTCAAAGAATATATCCCATTATCATTTAATCCAACTTTTCTTATACCGCCATATTCATTATAAGCATACAAGGACGCTGCCGCATTAGCATTTGTAGAGTTGATATATCCTCTGCCTATGAGGGGAGATTGCAAGATACCTGATACAAGCAATGCTTTTCCAACTGCCCGAATATCATCTTCATCTGCAGTTTGTGTCATAATCGAATCTATAGTGCTCTGTGCAAATTCTGTGTTTAAAAAAATAGCAAGAGCAATAATTCCAACTATCACATATCCAATTTTAGTATTTGAATCACTTCTCATTGTTAATATGGTGCAAAGAATTGCAGCAATTACTGCTATCAATTCTAATCGAGATTGGGTTATAAAAGCAATAAAAGCAACTGAAAGAACCAGCCATAATATATCAATGCCACGTCTATGATTGAGAATGTTGGACAAAGACTGAAATAGTAAAAATAAAACAAATGCCGTTGCGCAATACAATCGTAATGTGCTAAATCTGCCTACTGAATAACTTACATCCATAAAAACATAAGACTCACCGACAACATATTGTAATGCACAGATCATTATTTGCAACTTACCAATCTTGCAAATAATGTCGGTTATCTCATCTCTACTAATAACCTGTTCTCTTAATAACATACTGACAGAAACAGACAAAAGCATTCCTGCTACAAATGTCCTTTGCGGTAATAAACCAGATACTATAGACTGACCATATAATTGATTTGACCTTATTGCAGCCATTATTGCAATTCCTAAATACCATACAAAAATTCTGCTAAAGGGCAAATATCCATTTTCTCTTCTAAAATCAATTCCTACATAATTGATAGTATACAGAAATAATAGGAGTGAAAAAATCACAGCAATATCAGAACAGCTTACAGGAAGCCAACTTTCATGAAATATATATATAAAATTGCAACTGAACAATACAGTAAGAATTATCAGAAAATTGGGTACTCTTATTTTTAAGCTCATAACAATTTTCTTCCTTTAAATGTCATATATTTTTAATTTTGCTTTTAACCTTAGCATATCTTTCTTTCCCCATAATTCGGACTAAGATTCTAATGCATTTTCTCTTCACTTTTGTCCTCCAAGGCATCCAGCTTGCATAAAAATGATGCAAAGAAACCGTTTCTTCTTTCACATCAAATGAGGCGGTTTCAAAATCATAGCAGCAAAAAATCTCGTTTGGGTATATCACAACACCATCCACAATCTGATATTTCCCGTTTAGTTCTAATCCTGCAGGTGTAAATGCTTCTGTGAACGCATCCAGTATATTTAAGGGTTTCTTGCTGCTATCAAACTCAAACTTCCAATTATTATATACTTCGAGCATTCTTTTGACACCGCTCTGGTTTGCTATTGATCCATAGACCAACCCAGGGTTCACCCTATTGTTAGACTGAAATCCTGTAAAGGCTTCATGCTCCAGCATATCTTCTGGAATTGGCTTTAACAGTTCCACATCGGTATCAAAATAAACACCACCATATTGATTCAAAATATCAAATCGTGCATAATCAGCTACAAACGCCCACTTTTTATTGTCATAGGCGGCCTTCATATATGGCGCCTTTGTTACATCATAGTTTTCCTCGTTCCACTCTTTGAACTCCCAATCCGGTAAATATTTATGCCAGGACTCTATGCATTTATTTATTAATGCAGGTTTTTCATTGTGTCCAAACCAACAATAATGTACTATTTTAGGTATCATATAACCCCTCACTCTTGCAGCAACGCATCTATTTTCGTCTTTACAATATCAAATGCCACTTCATTCATACCGCTGTTAATCACCATGTCAGCCAAAGCTTTTGTAGGCTCTACATACTGATAATGCATCGGCTTTACTGTTGTCAGGTACTGCTCCATAATGCCTTCCAGATCCCTGCCGCGCTCTTTCACATCCCGGATGGCCCGCCGTAGGATTCGTTCATCCGCATCTGCATCAACATATATCTTGATGTCGCACAGGTCACGCAGTTCATCATTCTGAAGTACCAGAATTCCTTCCACAATAATAATCTTGCCTGGATTTATCTTAATCTTTACTTCAGACCGGTTATGCACCGAATAGTCATATGTAGGACATTCCACTGATTTTCCGGCTTTCAGCTGTTTCAAATGCTGGATAAGCAAATCCGTTTCCAGAGAATCCGGATGGTCATAGTTGATTTTCTTCCGATCCTCCATAGATATCCCATCACGGCTTCTGTAATAGTTGTCGTGATATATGACCGTGATGCTGTCCGCAAACTCTTCTTTTAATCTATTCGTAAATGTCGATTTGCCGGAACCTGTGCCGCCGGCAACTCCAATAACAATGCTCTGCATAGCTTCCACCTTCTATATTTCATTACCCAGCTCCCACTGTGTATATCTCTCTGTCTCATGCTATCTAATAAATAACTTTGTGCCATGTATCCGCAGTCTTTCCTAACGCACCGGAATTTCCACAGTACTCATCTATCAATCCCTGTAGGATATTATTTTCAAATCCAAATAGGCCATAACCCATACCGTTCTTCACATATTTCATGAAATATTTCAGATTCCGGCTTAAGCTGTTTACTCGCGGTTTTCCAATTTCAAATCCTTTGAAGTATGCATCAATCGCTTTCACATATTCTCTGATTTTATCATCAGCCACTTCATAGGCTTGTCCATCTTCTCTTAAGAACGTGAACACTTTCTCGTATTCAGTTATGAATTCTTCCCCGAAGATTTCTTTGACAGCCTTTGCATTCTTATGTATGGCGTCATATTGTCCATGATAACTGGAAACGTACTGCTTCTCACAAATCAGCCAACCGCTGACCATTGCCAGCATCAGCTTTCCTTTCCACTGCTTCCGAAGATACTCTTTCTGGTTTTCTTCAGCGTTTTTCTCGTTGTATACAAGTTCCCCTATACGATTAGCCACGAGTCGCTTAGCTTCATATATATCGCAGGATTCTAAAGGAACAGATATTGAACCAATAAAATCCGTTCCCCACACAGTGTAGCTGCCGTTGAATAAGTCATATGTGAAAATCGTCTTATACTTCGGGACTTTCAGTGAGAAGTTGAAATTATAAGCGTTTCTTACCCTCTTTTCTGTAATTCCCATCAGATTCAATTCTTCTTTGAATTCAGATGAAACGGATTCAATAAGGCTATCCACATCTGCTTTCTTAGCAGATGACGGATACACAAGTGCTATTTCCACATCACTTTTCAATACAAGCTTTCCATCGTCCCTATGCTCATATGTGGGCTCCTTGCGTCCGAAACTTCCTGTCATGATTACGGAAGACAGCAGATCCTTAGCACCATGCTTTTCCAAGCTTGTTATAATATTTGTTATAAGCTGTTCCACATACTGCTTCTTATCCATGACAACATCTCCATTACTATTCCTGCATTTTTGCTAATCAGCGACATCTGTATTGACGATGTTTGCGCCTCTTAACGTGTAACCATCTCTTGATATATTCAGCTGCTCCATGACCGAAGGCAGAACATCCACAAGGTATGCAAAGTCCCTGTTCTCAGCCAGCGATTTATTTGAGCAGAAGATTCCATAGTGCTTCGGCAAAGTAGGCTCAAAGCCGTGTCCGGATTTTACACTGTGGCCGAATCCCCATATCGTTTTTGTAAACTCATGAGGTGCTGCGAGATAGAAAATAAGCTCGCCGTGCTCTTTCGGATTTACATGCAGTTTGTACTGCTCCTGGTATTTTTCATCCAGGACGAAACCAAGACCTTCATCCTGCATTTTCTTTACAACCGCCGTGACATCTTTCCTCTCCTGCTCATTTCTAAACCAGAAGCGGGCATAGTTAGATTCAATCAGATGAATGTATTGGTTCACCTTATGCCCTGCAGGTTTGAAGTAATCGTCAATATCAATTTTCGGTTCTTCTATGTCGATGTGTCCATGGTCAGAGAACGCTATTAAGGTAACATCCTCATGTTCCTTCTTTGCCTTCTCATACGTCTGCTTAATGAAGCCATCTACCTTCGTGAGATACTCTTGGGCTTCCTTGCCGTTTTCGCCATAGGCGTGCATAATGTTGTCTGTGTATCCAATGAAGAAGTACACAAACTCATCATTCTTATAATCAACCTGGCTTTCTTCCTTGAAAGCATCATCTGCCTGTGTATTTCTGTGCAATGCAATCACGTGATGCGGAATGTTATTCTTCTTCACTACTGTGAAGAGGTTCGGAATCTCTTTCTTCCACTCCGGGTTATTCCACATAACATCGTCGCAAGGCTCAAATAGCGACCAGTACTTAAGCGGCAGATTTACCAAACAGGAAACTCCCGAATAAGAAGAGTTATGGCTAAGTTTTCTGGTTATCTTACCCAGCACGAGCTTCAGCGGAAGGAAGTTAATATACTTAAGTCCCGGCACGTAGTTCAGCCATTTGTACGGAGAATGATCCCCTCTCTTCCAGATAAACCAAGTGCCGTGTTCCTCAATATACCGGCTCGTATACATAGTTGCATGACAAGCACAGGAATAGCCAAAGTCGCTCATCAGCGGTTTTGAATTTATTGATGCCAAGAACGGCATGTACTGTTTCATCATGTCATACTTCACGCCGTCCATGAAATATAAAAGAACCATAATCCTATCTCCTTAATTATCTTTACCCTGTTCCTGAAGCACAGATTCATATATACCTGTCATTTCTTCCGCTTTTTTCTTCCACGTATACTTATTTCGAAACTTTTCATACCCCGTGTTTCCAAGTTCAACTCTTAGCTCGTAACTCTCTATCAATGTCTTCAACGCCGCTGCAAGATTCCTTATTGTTTCTTCTTTCGTACCTATTTCAGCTAATATCCTGAAAGTCGGCTAATGCCAACTCAAAACAATGTCACTTAATAATGTAAAAG
>JAJQDT010000065.1 GCA_021202075.1 Lachnospiraceae bacterium
CATTCCCCTCAATCTCCGCATTTTCCCGGTCTGAATTCCTGCAGGCATTCTGATAGGCTGTATCTTTCAGAACCGCAGCTTCTACAAGCGGGAGATAATGCTCATACAGGTCGCGGATTGCAGGTGCAGGTGCATGAGACGAAGTTCCAGGTGGCTCCGCCTCTGTAATCTCCTCTTCCGTTGATTCCGATTTTGATGCTTGTTTTTCTGGCTCCTCCGCCTCTGGCACTTTCCCTTCCGGCAGTTTTTCTTTTGTACCTCCTGCATCCACCACATCCGTACGTTTTTCTACTGTCTTTTCAGGCGCCGGTTCCGCCACTTTCTGTTCTTCAGCCACAGTCTCAAAAGCATCTGCATCCATATAATCAAACAGCGTCATCTGCCGGTTCTCAATCAACGGCTCTTTTCGCTCATTCTTGTTGGGGAACAGGGTATAGCTGCCATCTACATAACCACGCATATCCACAAGAATTCCGGATCGCTCCTGATATCTAAAATCGTCAAGCGGAAGCGCGGCCAGTGCTTCCTCCATTGCCTTCAGCACAGATTGCATTCTGCTGCGGTCTTCCAAAGCTTCAGTCAGATCTTCCAGACTGCCCCCATAAGCAAGTACCTGGTCCTGCTGGTAAACGAACGGACGCGGAATCTCCGGCGACATTCCACCATAAAAGCTCAGGATTTTCGATGCCATCGTCTTTCGTTCATACGCGGCCATATGATCATAGTCTGCGGCAGACAAAAATCGTCCGTTTTCAATCAGAAAATCAATCCTCTGTGCTACCTTTTTCCATGGCAGTAGTATCTCTGTCTCCGGGTTGCTGATTCCCTTTCTGCTGAACCGCAGTCCCTTACTGTCATAATCCGCCCAGGAATCATCCGCCCCTGAGAGGGCATTGCTCTGGCCGCCGGTTCCGTATTTTTCTTTGATGAAGCTTGTTCGCTCTGCCATAGAATCGTTCTGCAGATAGAACGAATACGTGGAGAGCCTGCCTTCTGAATATGCACCTCCTCTTGCCAGATACGCATCGATCTCATCCTGCGTGATAAACATCTTATGCTCCTGCCATTGAAAACCAGGTCGTGCCTGATACGGCACAGTTGGTAACGCCAGGCGCTGAAACTGCCGCAGGATTTTTTGAGGATTATAAAAATGGAATCGCATCAGGTCATGATTGCTCTCATAAACATTCGTGAATCCTTCCAGCCTCGCATTCAGATCAGCAAGGAAGTCATGCTGTGCAAGAAGTCCCGACAGTTTTTCCTCAATATCCGGAAACCCACCTGTAAACGGCTCCATATCTGCAAAAACATGTTCCGCAACCCCTTCTGACATATCCCTTTCAAAATAAGCCAAGGACTGCGCGTGTTCCTTTATCACAGTATCTCTTGCCGAATCCAGTACCGGCTGTAATGCGTATTCCCCCTGCTTCAACAGCTGGTGGATGCGGCTGCTCACGTTCTCCCATGATAAAAATGCTTTGTCCAGTATCTGGTCATTCACGGTGTGTCCGAGCGCAATCTGCATCCCGGACGGGTCGAACCATACGGAATATTTTTTTCCATCAATCTCAAAGCCTTTTCCGCCTGTGCCATATTCCGAGCGAACAAACTCTGTGTATTCTTCATCAGTCTGCTCAGACATGAAATTATAGATCAGGCGCGGCAGGCTGTAGGTTTTATTGCCGCCGGTCCTCAGAATTTCATCCACCACTTCCGCCGGTATCGAAATCTCCCCGGCATAAAGCGCAGCCTGACGCTCCTCGATGTCACGGATCTGCTCCTCCATCGTCGGAATTACAGGCAAAGATAAAGCAGAGACGATTTCCATCTCTGCTTCATCCATTATTGTTCCATTGCTTTCCTCTGTCTGGTCTTCAATCAGGTGTAGATCAGTTCCCGATAAATGGTCTCTTCCGCCATCTCTTTCAGACTGTTCTGGTGCGCTACCCACGCCATCTGGTCGCTCTTCTCCGGCCCCGGATATGCTTTCTGCAGCCCGTCCATCAGGACTTCCAGACGCTCCTGCGCGGTCTTCTCGATGTCCGCCAGATAGCTGTTCAGCTTCCCTTTCAGCAGGAGCGACGAATACATCCCCCGCTTGTTCTCCTTCAGATATGTCTCTCGGAGCATCCCGTACTTCCCGATGTTCTCTTCCTGAGTCTCGTCCGTGATCGTCAGGTTCGGATAAAGGTAATCCCCGCTGCGGTAATAGGTCAGTTCCATGGTCATTTCCTCCTTTTTGTTCTGCTGTGTGGTCTGTTTCTGGTTCAGGTTCCTGAACGGTTGGATGTGTGATTTCTGGGTTTTCAGGCTCCTGAACGATTGGATGCCTGGTTCCCGGGTTTTCAGGCTCCTGCGTTGCCATCTGTTTCGTTTTTGAATCTTCAGGTCTCTGAACCACCGGATTGCTTATCTTTGGCTTTTCAGGTTCCTGATCTGCCTTGTTGGGAATATTGTAGCTTCCCCGATTCTGATTTGCAACTTTGTCGCGGCTCTCTTCCAAAATTATTTTTCGCACCGTGCGTCCGATATCAATCAGCACCGGCTCGCTTGCCTGCCATACCGCGTCACCCAGATGCGCCAGAAGGCCGATATCACGATATTTTACAATATTTCGGAAATCATCTGCTTCCACAAAATTTGCTGGATCAAGGCCGCACCGCCTGGAAATGGTATATAAAGTACTCATGGCCATCAGAAATCGGAAATCTTTCCTGATTGTTTCCGTATCCGCCCCAAGATACGAACTTTCAGCTTCTGTAAGAAGGCTCTCTACCGCGTCATCCAGATAATTCTCCGTCTGGATGACTGCCACTCCCATCAGTGCCGCTTCCAGGTTCTCAGAATAATTATCCTCAAGGCCATACGTTTCCAACAGGTGATCCCTGACAGCATCATAATGCTCCGGGAGCAACTGCCACAGGACAGGCTGCCTGCCATTTCTGGAAGGAACCGTATCCGACACATCGAAAACATAGCGTAGCCTGGGGCGGGCACCGGTCTGTTTATCAATCAGCGCAATCCCCTTTGACCCCCGCTTGATCCAGCAGTTCATTTTCTTGCTCCACACTTCAAATTCCGCGCAGGCAGTCGCATCCGGACGCTGCGCGTGGATCAGCAGGGTATCCTCGAATGAATAACGGTACAGACGCGATGATGTATCCAGATAGTCCATCCACTTCTCCGGGGATGCCGATATCTCAGCAGCATGATCCTCTGCCAATTTTATTACTTCATTAATTTTTGCCATGCGTCATCCACCTTCCTTACGGAGTCCGTCCTGTTTTCCGTTTACGGGTTTCCTCTTTCTGCTCCATTCTCTGGGGCTGTAAATCCCCCTGTTGCTGCTGTTCCTGTTCTTCTGAAGGCTGCTCCGTCTCATTTGAAACAGTCTGCGTTTCGTCAGAAATCAGTTTTGTATTCTCTGAGGCTTCTTCCGATTCTCCCAAAATCTGTTTTGTTTCTTCAGAAAGTTTTTCCGATTCCTTTGAAATCTGTTCTTTTTTCTCCGAAAACTGCTTCTCTTCTTTTGACAGCAGTCTCGCTTGTTCTGATTCCTGTCTGGCATCGTCTGGATTATTTCTCGTTTCTTTGGGTATCTGTGTCGTATTCACCAGGCCCTGCCCGGATTCTTCTGGAATCACTTCCTGCTTTTCCCTGTCAAACCTGCACCTGATATAATCCCATACTTCATTAAAGAGAGCCTCTTTCGTACTGCGTCTTCCGTTGTCATAATATTCCGGTAAGGCTTCGACCACCATCGCCATATCCTTCAGCATACTGCGGGACGCTTCCCGATCCTCAAACGTAGAATAAATATCGTTTTTCGCAAGGCTTAAAAAGTTCCCTGCCCCGCGATATTTCTCGAAAGGATGAGAGAATCCATCCGGAAGGTGAAGATAAAAATCAAGCACCTTACGCGCTGCCTCTTCCTGTGACAGGTCACTGCTGATTCCGGGCTTTTCATCCAGATTCTTTTCTCCCATCTCTGAAAGCGTCTGCATCTCCTCGTAATTCCTCGCCAACAGGAAATCTCCGTAACGATCCTCTATCGCCTTATCGCTTTTCAGGTACTGGTGGAATGCCTGGTTCACAGACTCATAACTGCGCATCAGCGCGTACAAGGACTCTTTTAAATGCTCAAGCTCTTTCTCCAGATCCGCCTGCCGGATGATTTTCATCAGTACGCCCATTTTCATTCGCCTCCTTTTCTGCCGGAATCCCGGCATCCTTCCTCATAAAATAATTCGCCAGCATCTGCATGTTCCTGGCCGGAAGCTCCGGATTGCGGATCTGCTCAAGCTCCTTCAGCGGCATCCCCGCTTTCACCGCAGCATAAATAATGTCAAACTGTTCATCTGTGTAACCCGGATTCTTAATCAGGTCAATGATAAAATCATCTCTCTTCCTGCTCTCTTTTCTCTTATGCTTCTGGTGGAACGGAAGGAATTCTTTCTTCTGCGATTCGCGTTTTTCCGTCCCTGTTGAATTCTCTGCCCCTCCTGCGTTTCCATCAGTCGTCGGGTTCTGTGCGTTTGCCGATCTATTTGAATCTGCTGAACTATTGGCATCTGCCAGGTTCTTCGCATAGTCCGTATTTCCTGAAACATTTGGGCTCGCCTTATCTGTCCGATTCCCAGTCAATGCAGAACTGGCTTCGTCCAGCTGGTTTCCTGCTGCAGGAGTTGATGCTGTATTTCCCGGCTGCAATGCTCTTTCTGTGGCCTGAGTTTTCAGCTTTTCATTTTCACTCATCAAATTGCTACGCTCTTCTACGAGTTTATTATTCTCCACCTGCGCCGCTTCCAGCTGCGTCCGGAGTGTATCCAATTCTTTTTGAACCGAATCCAACTTCACCGTACAGGTCCCAAGCTCTGTCTCTAAAGCGTCCCTCTTCCTGTCTGCTTCCGACTGCAGGAGTGATTTTTCCGTCTCAAACATGGTTTTCAGTGACCGGATTTTTTCCTCTGAGTACTCCTTCTGCTGTTTCAGACGCTCCTCAGCTGCCTCACGCTCACTCCTGATCCGGTCATCCGCATAAGCTTTGCTGTTCTCCTGCTCTTTCTTCAAAAATTCCATCTGCAGGTCAAACCGCTCACACGCCCGTTCCGCCTCATGCCGCAATTTTTCAATTTCATCGAACTGGCTGAATTTTTCCATCGCAGCAAAATCCGCATACTCAGCGCGAACCTCATCAAGGGAGAAATTTCCATTATAAAACCTCATAGCAAATTCTTCGCCGCCGATGAGGGCAATGCAGCGCAGCAGATCAAGACTGACAAGGCCAATCTCTTTTCCGTAGCAGAATACATCTTCGATAAATTCTTTGCTAAAACCTTCCCTGCACATCATATAGAGTTGCTCGATATGATGCCCATAAGAATCATCCGCTTCCAGGTAGGGCGCGTAGCTCAGATATTCCTTTACCATCCGCTCTGCTTTTTCATCCGTCTTCTCCCGTCCCTCCAGATCAATCTGAAATCCGACCGTTTTCTCATTCCCTTCCAAAGTGGCCTTGGGTGCAACTGTCTCCGGCAGATAATCCTTCTGGTCCATATCTTCCATAACATTTGCTAACTCTGTCAGTGAATCATAATTTACATCGGGAAACGGTAACCATTCCACGCCCTGGGCTTCCTGATTGCTCATCTCTGTTTCCGACTTTTGAAGAGAGAATGTCTGCTGTTCATTCTCCGTCTTCCTCTCCGGCACTGTCCGCTCCTGCCCATTGTCCTTTGATGTTTTCACATTCTGCGTCCGACTGCTCATTTGATTTCCGTGCCTACTCTGTGTCTTTCCCGATGCCTGCGCCTGCCGTTTTTCTGATCGCCGCGCTGCTCCGGACTTTTTTGCTCTTGTCTGTCTCTGTCCCATATTTCGCGTCCTCTCTTTTCTCGTTGGTTTTGTCTTTGTAGCTTTCTCTTGATGCTTCCCGATCCTGTGCCGACGACTCCATCTGATACCGGTTCTGTACTGGCGACTCCATCTGACAAAAGAAGCTGAAAGTATCTTCGACAATCCTCATCTCTTTTTTGTTATCTTTCAAAGCGCCGCGGCACTTGACCATTTTGTCTTTTACTTCACGCCACTGAGAAACCGCCTCCCCATACGGGCAGACGGTCTCGATCATTTTTTTCATTTCTTCCATTTCCTGCTTCGTCTCCGGCTTCGGATCAGACTGATATTTCTCTTTCAGCTTCTCGTACCTGGATACGTAGTAAAACGGCTGCTTCTTATAATATTTTGTCCGGGTTGCTGAAAGCTCCCGCTCCAGGGCTTCCCGTTCTTTTGTCAATTCTTCCTCCTCATATTGTCAAGCGTTTTTTCGCTTAAATTCAAGGTTTTTTTGTCGT
>JAJQDT010000014.1:0-13789 GCA_021202075.1 Lachnospiraceae bacterium
TTGACTCTATGGTACTGTCCTGATTAGAAATTAAATCTTCGTAAGTCAGGTTTAGGCCTTCAATACTGCCGTTTAAGGAATCGATTACGGCCTGCATAGCCGTTTGCGTTTCACTAGTCTGCTCTGTAGAGGACGCGAGGTCATTCAGTTTCGCGATTAAAGCAAAATTACTTGTTTCGGAATCGTCAATCGCTGCAATATTATCCTCAAAAGACTGGATTGCCTCACGGTTAGAGGTAATCATTTCGTCGATTTCCGCAACGTACTCCTCAACAGACTGCTTGCTGGCTTCATAGGCTTCGGTCAAATCGTCGATTTGATACTTCAGGGACGAGGCTTCGTCAGATAATTCACCGTGTTCCTGTACCGCCTTTTCGTATTCGGCGTTGAGGTCCTGCAGCTCGTAATATTGCGCTTTAGTCGTAGCGGTCATACCTTCAGTTTCATCGTTTGCGCTGCTAAGGTTTTCAGACAACGTAGCGACGATTGCGACTACCGCCGCAATAGCTGCTACCACCAAGGTAATAGGCCAAATCGCCGCCGACAGTGTTGTACCGAATGCCGCGGTAAATGCCGTAGAAATTGCGACCGCCGCGTTATATGCAACCGTCGCCGCTGAGAGAATAGCAAACGCGGCCGCAACGCTCCCCAGCGCAACGCCGATAGCTACAAGGCCTTTTGTTACAAGCGGGTGCTCGTTGAGAAACGTACCAAAGCCATTTACTACGTCGGCAAATCCGCTTGACAAACTGCTCAAAGTAGGCTCGACCGCGCTTGTAAAGGCCGCGCTGATATTATTCGTGGCCTGCTCCCATTTCTCATCAAGGGTCTGGGCCGCTTCGGCAGTAGTGGAAAGAGTACCGTCGGCATTCTCAAGAGCGCCGACAAAATCCTCCAAATTGAACACACCCGACTGCGCCGCGTTTACGATTGCAACGCCTGCGCGACTTCCGAAAATGTCCGCGGCTTCTTCGGTAGACAGTAAACCTTGCTCGGCCTGCTCCAGAATGTCATAGAGGTCCTCAAGGGAGCTGATTGCGCCGTTTGAGAGGGCCGTTCTAAAGCCCATCATAACCGCGCTCGTCTGCGTGCCCTCAAGCTCCATATTCATGAATAATGCAGTTGCTTCGTCAAGGCTAAAACCGAGCTGGTCGAGGATTGCCTTATTGCTGGTGAGCTGAGAGGAAAGAGTATCTACACTGATACCGCTCGCCTGTCCGGCGTAGGTTAGTTTCGATAACATGGTTTCCATTTCGCTCGCGTCGACGTTCCATTGATTCATGAGTTGCGTTACGCTTCGTACCGAGCTCGCTGCGTCGCCGCCCGTTACGTCAGCAAAATCAAGGAAGAGCTCCGTCGTTTCCTCAAGAGCCTTTCCTGTATAGCCGAGTCGGGTATTGATTTCGCCAACAGCGGAAGCGGTGTCGTCAAGACTTCCTGTTTTGCTCGCAGCGTATACGTTCATCATGCTGTCGGTCAGACTGTCCAAAGCCTCGCCCGTCGCGCCGGTCGCAAGTACGACGGTACTTTCCGCCTCAGAAAAGGCGTCTGCAAGGTCATACACGGCCTCGGCAGCTTCCTTGACGGTAGCGGTAATTCCGGCAGCGACTAAGGCGCTTGCAATGCCGTTCGCAGCGTCGACGCCGGATTTTTCGGCTTCTTCCGCCTCTTTCGAGGCGTCCTCCGTGGCCTTCGATAATTCGTCCGACGCCTCAGCGGCTTTGGCGTTTGCTTCGGCTAACTTGTCCGCAGCTTCGGCTGCGGCTAAGCCTGCGGCCTCAAGCTCGCCGATAGAAGCGGTGCCGCTTTCCGTAACGGCATTATACTCATCCATCGCAGCTTGGGCCGCTCGTTGCGTAGACTCCAATTCCTCAAATGCACGGCTTGCATTCTCGGTCGCTTCCTGCAGGGCTTGCTTCGCCTGCTCGGAGACTTTATCGTTTTCAGCGAGCTCTTCGGTCATTTTACTTGCTTCGCTGATTGCTTCCGCAAGGCCGGTATTTGCGTCAGAAGCTTGTTCAAGGGCGTCGCTTAAATCGCTGCTCGCCATTTCGCAAAGCCCCATAACGCTTCGTTCTTCTTCAAGGGCTTCCGCCGATTTATAACCCATGTCAACAAGCTCTTCGGTACTGTACATAGCCTCAAGGGCGCTCTTGCTGTAGTTGCCTACGGCGTCGGTCCAATAGTCCGTCGTACCTGCTGCGTCATTCACGGCAGAGTTATAACTGTCAATAGAGGTAGCAATGCCGTCAACGGACGACACAGCAGAAGATACGGCGCCGGACACGCCCTCAAACGCGGAGCTCGCCGCTTCGCCGGCGCTTTCCCAGCGTTCGGTTGTCTGCTGGCCGGCTTCGGCCATTTGCCCGAGCTTATCGCTCATTTCATCGATTAACTTAAATCTTGCCGATAATTCAGCCACATTGCCACCTCCTTCTTATGCTTTTGCTTTTACCGTGTCATGTCTTACCGGGTGTTTATCCTCCTCAAGCTCAGAGGCGATATACAAAAGTTGTACTCGCCTCGGCATATTGTAATAATCCTCAAATCGGAGATTGTGCCGCTGCCATAGGACGTGCGGCCAATAGCCGTCTGAGCCGGGAGTGCTTACGAGTTTTTTGCCGCTTCAAGCTCCTCGTCGTCGCTCACTGCGTCGGCAAGGCCGAGCGCCTGCATAACGATACGGGTAACATGGGCGTACTCGTCGGTTTTCGGGAATACCAGAAGCGGCATTTCCGTAGCGTCGACACAGTTGTAATATTTCATCAAATCCGGGTCTTTCAGATTCGGGTACTGCAAGGCCTCGACGATAATATGACGGCTTGCCTTCGCGTTGTCCCTCTCCGTTTTCCAGACAATTTCATTCCCATTTGTCAGAGGGTTGCCGCGCTTGTCAGTTGCGATACTCCTCTTTCTGTACGAGTCGTTAATCTTGTTGATTTCTGCCGAGGACAAAACCTTGATTTCAAAATTGATAACGTTGCCGTCCTCGTCCTTGAAGCTGTCAGGACCGGGCGCGGTAACGACCTCCGCCTCGGTGCTTCTCATAAAATACTTAAGGTCCTTTTTTACAGTAGTCGCCATAATAGCAAAATCTCCTTTACTAAAAATAATAGCCCCTCTTAAGCTGGCCGCCTAAGAGGGGCGTTTTTCGGTTGCCCTACAGATATTTACACAATATCCTTTGCGTTGAAGCTGATAGAGTCGTCGACAACTTCGCCGCCGCTGTCAAGGTTAATCAGGTTGAGGTCGCCGGTCAGGACACAGCCCACGCAGGTAATAGTCTCGCTGCCGTTATCTGCGTAGTAATCACTGTTTTCGTCGTCCATAATACCCTGAATAGTGAATTCCGGCGTACCCTTGTCGTTCATATACTGCTTGATTGCCTCACGCAGCCACGGGGTGGAACGTCTGCGGGTAATCGTGCCGGAAATGGTCGCGCCCAGCCATCTGCTGCTCTGTGTGATTTCGCCGAGCTGGCGGCCGGTCCACACATCAGGCGTAAACTTGATTTCGCACTTAATGCTGTCCAAGCACTCAACGCCGTCAATGAAAATTTTACCTTCTCTCAGGGAGATAGGATTTTTGTTATATTCCATTACTGCCATTTCTTATTCCCTCCTTATCGAGTAGTCACAGTGAAGAACAGTTTCTCAGCGCTGTCTACAGGCTTGATACCTACGTCAAAGTAGGTTTGGTCGCCTGCGCTGTTCTCACGGTCTACGAGGAAGTCCTCGTCGTAATCAACATCGTCGATAGCGCCGGCCTCGTAGTAGAGCTTCAAAATACTCTTGCCGATACCTTCCATAATGTCCCAGCCGGTAGAGCTGTTGTCGTACTTATTCGGCGGGAAATTCAGCACCAAGCTGTTGTGGAAAGCGTCAAGCACACGGAGCACCCTGTTCTTGCGGTAGCTTTCGCCCTTGCCGTCAGAGAACGTAATCAGGGAGTTAATGTCGTACTCAACCACGACCGCGCCCTGCTCGTTAACCGAGAAGAAAAACTCGCCGTTGTTGATTGCTTCGACCGCTTCCTCGTGGCTCTTAGCGTCCACAACCGCAATAGCGCCCTCAACAGTACGGTAGGTATTGCTCTCCGTATAGGTCGCGCCGGCCGTCATACCTGCGACAAACGCGGTCGCCTGAGCGGCGGTAAGCTCGCCGGACTCCAGCTCGTAAGAGTTGGTGACATTGATAACGCCCTCGTAGTCGGGGCTCGTCATGTTCGCCACAACGACCTGTACCTTCTTGCCCTCGTTCTCGCGCATGTACTTGACCTTAGTCTTTGCTGCAGAGAGAAGAGTGCTGTCCTCAAACGGGAATGCCATCGTGTCAAAAGACACATTGTCGGCAGCTTCCAAAAATGCGGTAATATCCGCATTTGCGGTCGTGCCGCTTGTGCCTCCCGTCAGGGTAACGCCCGCGGTCTCTGCAAGGTCGCCGTCCGCAGCGAACGTAATATATGCGCTGTCCGCGAGGTCGTCCGCAGAGGTGATTCCCTCAAAGGCCTCAACCTTGCTGCCGTCCAGATAAATGGAAACGTCGTAACCACTCACCGGATTTTCCTCCACGACGTAAGTCAGGGAGTTGCCTCTTGCACCGGCGTAAATTGCCGTAGCGGTAAGGCCGCCCCCGGACCCGGACGCCGTTGCTGTACCCTCTGTGCAAATATACACAATAACTGTAGAAGCGTTCTTAAATGCCTCGCGAATCAAAAGCATATTGCTGGCGTCGTCAGTGTCGTAAACGCTGTAACCAAGCTTAGCCGCCGCAGAATCGGGTGCGGCACCGGTCAGGGTAATCATTTCACCTGCGGGGCCGTAGTCCGTATTAGCGAGCGGAAGCAGCACGGTACCTCTGGACGCGCCTTTAATGCTTTCCTGAGATTCATCTTTGAAATTGACGTAAGTGCCGGGACGTACTTTGCCCACGGTCTTGTCGAAAATTCCACCTGCCATATTACTTTACCTCCTTCTTGCACCATGTTGTAATGATGTCCTTTACTTCAGACACGGTATACTTTTTATCCGTGTCAAGTCCTGCCGTCGCCCCGGCGAATACCACGGTAGGTACCCCAAAGAGCTCGCGGCAATGTTTCTGCAGCGCCGTAAGAGTAAAGGTTTTTTCGGTCTTTGTCTTAGCGCTTACGGTTGCCGCGCTGGCCGTGGTCGCTTCCGCGGTTGCAGTAGCTTCGCTGGTCTCAGCGTCGGCGGTTGTTTTCTTAGTCGCCATATCGATTTCCTCCTATTATGAAATTACCGAATTATTCGGGGTACTCGCCCGCGTATTCGGGATTCGGGTAGTTTGCCGTACAAGCGGTTACCGCCGAAGCAAATGCAGCGGCTACGCTTACGGTGTTGTATATATCCGGATTGCTCCAGCCGTTTACTTCCCAAGTAACCATCTTGTCAGGAACGTCCATGTTATAAGGCCGTCTGCTCGTCCATGTCAGCGCAAGCTGTACTACGCCGTCGTCCACGCGTTTCAGAGAGGGGTCATCGAGACGGAGATTTTCGCCCGTCTCTTCGCCGTCCTCGTCAATCAACGGCACGAGGTTTCGGTTTTGCTTTAATGCCGTCAGGACCTGCCAAGCCATTTCATGGGCGTCCTCTGTCGTACCGGCGAAAAGGTTGATATACCAAGCATACCGCATTTTATAAGTGCGGAACGTTTCGCCGCCGGTATCGATTTCCGGTTGAGGGAAGTATATCGCCGGATAATTAAAGCTCTCCGGCACGTTGTAGTAGTAGGGCGACGGATTTCCTGCATGGCTCGTCGCAAAAGCCATAATACTCGCGATTTCCTGCTCAAGCAGCATACCCGCGCCTCCTCTCAAATAAAGTCGCTAAAGTACCGGTCAAGCCAGTCCTGCATTTTAGCCTCCAGAATATCCGGGAACATCTTCTCGAATATTCTCACCGCGCCGTCAAAGTAGTGCGCGCCTTCGACCCAATGCTGTTTCAGTACCATGCCGGTCTTAGCTCCGGGCTCATAAATAAAACGGTCGCCGTCCCAAGTGCCCGGGACGAAACGCGTCTTTACGCCCTTCGGATTAGTCCAGTGGCCGTCATTGACATACGCCGCATAGCTCACGTTCGTACCGACTTCAAGCGTTAAGCCGTCGTCGGAGAGGTCCCAGACGTTTCCGTCTCCGCCCTCGTGGAAGCTTGCCAGCAAAAGGCGTGTGTCCATAACTTTTCGCCGGATAATTTCATCCTCGACAACTCGTAAAAACTCAGTGCCGAGCGCCTGCATAAACGTCTCCAGCTCCTTCTTGAAGTCCCCGCTCGCCGCCTGCTTCATGCGGGCGAAAAAAGCGTTAAACTCGCCGAAGTCAAAATCTACGACCCGGCCCATTAAATAGGCTCCTGCGCAGACTTGCGGCTAATCATGACATACAAGTGATGGTCCCGTATCTGCACGGGAATATCCGCCGTGTACTCATAGCCGGTCTGTTTATCAATGATTTTGTCGTTCAGCCTTATATCCGTGCCAAGCGGAACGGTCAGCTTGATTTTCGCCTGATATTCCGCTTCAGGAGTAAGCTGAACGACTACACGCGTACCGCTCTTGACGCCGAAGTGACATTGCAGGTCTGTTATATCCGGCTCGTCGGGATAAGAGAATGCGGGAGAGGAGGTCAGGCCGTACCCGGGAGACTCGCTTGTCTCTTGTATATGGTAAACGTCGCAAGTGTGATTTAGCATCGACATAAACGACATAGCGGTCCCTCCTTTATAACTTCCTCATTCTCATGGTAACGGTGTTTTTCGTATCGGACAGAATAAACATCTCAAGCAGCGACGCCAAATCCAAATTCCCGATAATGTCCTCCGTGTCGGCCAGAGTATAAGAGTAGTCGTCAAAGGACTCGCTCTTATACGTACCTGAGCCGTTGCTGAAGTCGACCGCATACGCGGCGTAAGCTTCCGCAATCAGAATCACGGCAATTTTTACGGGCTCCGGTACTGTGGGAAATTCCTCGTCGTCCTCAAAAAGGCGCCGTGTATAGCTGATTACATACTGCTCGGCGCGCATGATGTCGATAGCGAGTTTTTCGTCCGTTCGGTTGATAACGCTTTCCCGGTCGCTGTATGCCCGCACTTCGTCAGGCGTCACCCAAGGTCTTGTTGCCATACAACCGCCTCCTTTCTGTTAGGCTTCGTCGGGGAAAAGCTCCTCAGCTGTGTTAATTGCCTCGATATAATCGGCCTTAGACTTCAAGCCTTTCGTATCAAGCCCTATCTGCTGGGCAAGCGCTTTGAGCTGCGCCAGCGACATTTTCTCAATGTCAGTCTCGGCCTCAGTCTCTGCCGCTGCTGCGTTCGCAGTCGTACTTGCCGCGGGAGTCTCGGTTTCTGCAGCGAGGGAGAAATATCCGCTCGCGATGAGCGAGTCGGATATTTCCTTGCTGCTTACCTCGACAAAAGGGCTTTTCTGTGTAGCTTTAACGCCATGGCCGGTATAGGAATGGCCTTTAACAAGTTTCAGCTTATACATAAGCTAAGCCCTCCCTTCTTACGCAATACCGGTGATAATCGCAGTCGCGTCAGTCTCCTCAATGATTGCGTCAAAGTCAAGGTGCACCACGTAGAAGCGCTTGTCAGCCATGATAGCTTCCTTGCCCTCGGTGGTCTTGCGGATTTTCATGTCGTAAGTATTTACGACGATGAGGTTCTGCGGGTCGGTAAGAAGAATCTTATCGTCGGGCATTCTCGGCACCTGAATAGTCGGGATAGAAGCGGGGCTCTTATACAAGCTGTCCGGGAAGTGCGCGCCGGAATTCAAGCCCTGATTGAGCAGGAAGAGCTCCCACTGCTGCGCGCGGTGCGGGCTCATCAGCCAGCGGAGCTTGCCGTTGTTGTACTTGTTCGGCATAGCCTGCAAAGCGCCGTAGAACATATCAAGGTTCATGTCGGTCAGCGCGGAAGCGTCATAAACATGGCCGTCATTCTCGACCTGCTTCAGCCAGCCGTCGTTGATATACAGGAAGTAATAATCGTCGTCGGTGGAGTCGGTATCGGTATCGCCGTTCAGGTAAATATCCTCGAGGTCAATGCCGAGCTGGGTCGTCATGAGGTTGGTAATAGTCGCTTCAAGACCTTCGCCCTCGATATTCTCGCGCAGAGTCTCCTCAGTGATTTCCCAAGGCAGACGCACCGCGGTGGTCGCATAGGTAATCTGGGAGTAATTCGGCTTCGCGCGGTAACCAGTAATCTGGCCGGTCTCCTCGTCGAGAACGGGAGCGCTGCCGTCGGCCTGAGCGTCGATATTCTCGGTCTTCTTACGCAGAATACGGCTCGCAATACCGATTTTATCGATTTCGCCGGTCTTTGCGCGGCGCATTTCGTGTCTTACCAAAGGGCTCAGAGGGGTCGCCTCAAAAGTCTGTTTGATAAACGTGCGGGCCTGTTCAGGGTTAAGCAGGCCGTAGGTAATGTCGTCGGTCGTAATGCCGGCGGCCTTCAAAATCTGTTCGTTAGTAGGCATAGTTTTTATCCTCCTTTAATTTTTACAGAATGCCGGCGAGATAGTGCCGGTTTTCGTTCTTCTTCTCAACAGGCTGTTCGTCGTTGAGATTACTGGACAAGCCGCGCGCCTTCAGAACGGGCTCGACGGCCTTAGCTACTGCCTTTTCCACCATTTCCTGTACGGCTTCGGCGGTCATAGGCTCCTCAGCAGGTGTGAGCGCTTTCTGAACGGCGCTGTCCACCATTTTCTGTACCGCCTCAGCGGTAACGGGGGTCTCGGCTGTAGGCGCATTCTCTGCCGGAGTTTGCTCGCCCTGTACTGCGTCAAGGGCTTTCTTAACAGACTCGTCGACAAGCGCCTGAATTTCAGTCTTAGTCACTTCTTGTTCCTCCTTTTCGTCGTTGTCGGAAAACTCGTCAAGCAAGCTTCCGAGGTTGTCGTAAATCGCCTGTAGGGTGTCGCGGTTTTTGCCGCTGATTTTTCGTCCGGCCTTTTCAACCGGGGCATTCTCAGCAAGCGCCATCATCACGTTCGGCTCAGAGAGTACGGCGGTAATAATCTGGGAGAAGTCCGTCAGGGCTTCGCGGATTACGTTGTCGTCCGTCTCAAAGGTTTCGCCATTATAGTCGTACTTGAGAAGCGTGTCCTCAAGCGCGTTGAGCGCCGCCCAGAAATTACGGCTCTTATGGTTTCTGTTGTAGCGGTCCTTGACTTCACCTTTTTCCACGGTATCGACGCCGAGGAAGTCGGCTAAGCGCTTCAAAATTCCGCGCTTCTCAACGGTCTCGCTCAGGTCGGTCTCAGTCTCGCTGTACTTACCCATACCGCCCATAGAAAAGCCTGTGACTTCGCCCTTCTGGACTTTATCCCAGACTTCATCATTCTGGACTTCAACGGTCATAAGCCAAGTGCCTTTAACGACCGGCGTACCCTCGATTTCCATATCGGCGGGAGAGACGTAGGTCTCGACAACCGACAAGCCGTCTGCCTGCTCAAAGCTGTGCTGCAGGTCAACCTTGTCGCCGTTTTTAGCAAACCAGTAAGCTGCCTTGCGGATTTCGGCCTCGGTCATATAATTGCCGTGCGCGTCCTCGGTCAAAGGCTCGTAGACGATTCCCGTGACGTAATGCGTATCGGTATCGGCTTTCAGGATTTTGCCGACCGTCGAAAACTGGGCTTGACCATTCGCCGCCTTCGTGATTAGGAACTGGCGCTTATTCGCCGCTTTATCCACAAGGCTCACAAACTGGATTTTCGCGTCGCTGATTTCGATTGCCTTTTCAACCTTCATGCGTTTACCTCCTTTACTTTTGATTTTTATATATCCAACCGGTTTTCCTATCCTTCAGCCATATTTCGCCGGGAAAGTCAAATCCGCTTTCTTCGGCCAGCTGCTTCA
The DNA here is from genome assembly GCA_021202075.1 of Lachnospiraceae bacterium. GTDB lineage: Bacteria > Bacillota > Clostridia > Lachnospirales > Lachnospiraceae > Choladousia. The sequence continues at coordinate 9,871 of JAJQDT010000014.1, forward strand.
TTTGAGAGCAGAGGCGTTCAAAGCGTTTCCGGGCTTCAAGCCGTTCGTTCTCTTCCGCCGCGCGCCGGTTATCTCGCGCAATGCGTCCGAGGGCTTCACCGGCCGTAGGGTCGGAATAGCCTTCACTGTTTTTGTAATATGAGGTCACATTGAACACCCCTCCCTTCAAGGCATTAAAAAACGCCTCAGCTACTGCCGAAGCGCTTTGCGTTATGCTTATATATTACCACGGCTCTCCAGAACGCACCCAGAACGCCCCATACCGCGTTTTAAGGGCTCAGGCCTTAGATTTATACTCTGAGCACTTAAAATGCGATATGGGACGAATGGGAGCTGAATAAGGAGTTGCCTTACGGCCAAAATTAAATCAGGGCTCTTCTTCGATACCTGCACGCGCCTTATTCTGCGCGTCAAGCTCTTTTTCCCATGCGCCGTCGTCGGCGTCGATTGCTTCCTGCTGCAGGCGTTTCCGCTCTTCGAGAGATAATCCGAGAATATCCTCGTTGACGATTCCTCGGTGTATACAATGGCAGTTGACGCTTTCACCCGGGGGAAGCGACGGGTCTCTGGGGTACATAGGGTAGTAGGTTTCGCCGTCTGCGCCCTCTAAGGTAAAAGGCTCATCTTTCGGCACGATTACGCCGTTCATCGCGACGTGATTCTCACGGGGCGAGTTTCTGTACTCGCCTGTGTGTACCCATTCTTTGCTTTCAACTGCTGGGTTTTGCGTAATCGCTTCCTGCTGGGCGACCGAATGAGCCCGCAGGGTTTCGGTAAGCGCTGCGGAGCGCGCCCTGTATCGCTCCGAACGGATTTCTCCGTCAATCAAGGCTTGCGTAAAATCGGCGACGCTTTTTCCTTCCTTCAGGGTATCGGTCAAAAGCTTTTCGATTTCCGTCTGCGTGTCGAGCTTCATCAGCTCGGCGAGCTTTCCGCTCCAGTCAGACGCCCAAGCCGTCGTCCTCGCCGTAATAGTTGAGACTGTGAGCTGCGGGTCGACCTGCTTTATATACGCGGTCGCAAGCTTCGGGATATTCTTCTCAAAGTCCTCGGCGAACAGCTTCGCGAGGGTTCTATCAGTAGTATCTCCCTCAACGATTTCAGGCCATATTTTCTTCAAGGCCTTCAGGTCAACGGTCTTGCTTGCCTTTTTCCTGTAGTAGGTAACCTCGTCCTCAAGGGCCTCAGTGATTTCATCTTCAAGGGATTCAATCTCTTTTACCGTGTCCTTCGGCTTTACAAACCCCGCGCTTTTCAGCGAGTCGGTCAAATCGTTATTCGCTTTGGCGAGATAGGCGTCAATGGCCTTGAGGAGAGGGCCGCAATACTGGCACATGCTAATCCCTCCTGTCTCTGCCGGAGATATTGCATAAAGCCATAATCATCATGCCGAACGCGGCGCCTACGAAAAAACTGATTATACCTACCAAAATCATATATGCCTACCTCCTTTGCAAATATAGGTATATAAGGTAAATCACAAGAGCGATAACAGTTAGCGCCCAAGTACCCCAAATAGGAAGCAATACAAGCCACCAAGCCCACTGAATAACGCCGAGCAGCTTAAGCACTATAAATATGAGGCCTAAAGCTGTAAATAAACTTATTCCGCTGCTTGACTTCTCCATGACTGCCTCCTTTACGCAAAAGAAAACGCCTCGCAGTAGTCATGCGAGACGCTTCTCAGTATCTTGTTTAAGGGCCTACTTAACGGCAAGGCCTTTCCGCTTTTTAACCACAGCAGTAATCAATATCTATCGCGGCGTAAGCAGCCGGCTCTTTTTCCTCGTAAAAAGCTTTAATCTGCGTAGCCTTATTCGCTACAAGTTTCTTGACGTAATCAAACGTATAGGACTTGCGGCTATTGTCTATAAACTTCCAAAGATAAATTGTATCACGAATAACCTCGGTATATTCCTCAAGGCTCTGCGCTGTGTCAAATGTTCCAAGCTTCTTTTCTCGTGCCGCAATTTCGTCTTTCGATAATTTGTTTAATTGCTGTAAGGTCATATTAACCACTCCTTATATAGAATTATCTCGCGCACTCTGTGCTGCGTCATAGTCTGCACTTGCTGGCGTAGAGCTCTTAAAGGACGCTAAATGCTCCGCTGCCTCAGCTCTGCCGTAGTGCGTTTGACTTCCGGTATACTTGTAAAATACAATATCTTCTTGGGCGTCTCGGCTTGCGCTCCATCCATCAGGCGCGTATTTATCGTCCCAAGCACACCAGCTGACAGGCTCAAAACCGCAATTGAGATAAAAGCCGTGATTGCCGTCGTAGCTATCGAGCTTAACGCCGCCATTCTCAACGGCAAGAGCAATCAAGTCTTTTCCGCGAGCTGTGTCACCGCTATTTCCGCATACACTTATAATATCGCCGTCGGAAGTCACCGCAACGGTACTTCCTCCAGAGGTAATATGTAAAGCGGCGCCGGGATAATCCTCGTCAAGCTCTTCCTCAGTATGGGCGGTAACGCGCCAAGCGTTCTTTGCGTCGACTGTAGCTTTCGCGTCCGCTACGGCGTTAGCAAAGTCACCGCTTGAAGCACCGCCAAAACCTCCGGCAAAGCGCCCGTTCTCGTCTCTGGGATGAAGAGACTCATCCCACTCTTTCATTATAGCACGTTTTCCATCCTTTGACGCACCTTTTTGATAATTTTTTCTCAAAAGGGTCCTGATTTCCTTTAGGACAGCGGTTATTTCCACGTCGTTATTCTCGACCGATTTCTGTATCTGCTGGCTAATCTGCTGGTCGAACCCCGTACTTGCCGGCGCCGACTGGACTTTTGAGGCATAGGCAAGAGGGACGTCGCCCCAGTCGCCTTCATAGTCCTCGGCGGTCTCGCCCATAGCCTTATACAAAATACTCTTAGCCTTATTCGGCGTCAAGCCGCCTGCGTTATTGCAGACAGTGAGAATCTTATAAAGGTCGTCGGGGTTAGAAATATCGGGCTCAAGGAAATAGGCCTCAACATACTTAAAGTGATAATCGGCGAGAAGCTTATGGTTAATCACCCACGCCAGACTTTCACGCTCCGGCTGAAATACCTGTTCCTCTGTAACCTCCTGAGCAGACTGGGCTGTCGCGCGGTTGAAGTCGGTCGTGTAACCGACATAAAGGTCCGGAAGCTGAAAAGCGCTCTGCACCTTGCGGCGGTTGTTGTCGAGGTAATCCTGAAAAAGCTCGTCTTTCTGGAGAACGTCGGCCATTTTGACGACTTCCAAATTCGGCTTTGCGTCGACGTCCATATCGGTACGGCTGTCAAGGTTTTCCGCCTCAAGAACGATAAAAGCGTGCTGCCCGCTTTCGCCCTTAATATCGTTCATATAGCCTTGAAGCTTGGCGAAGCTGTCGTCTGTCAGCGTGCCGCCGTTAATCAGAATCATTAAAGGCGTGTGCCTGCCTTCTGAGAAGTAGCGGTTATTTAGGCTTTCAGCTTTTCTGCTGCCGTCGACATTCAGGACCGTACCTATCCAGCGTACCTCGCCGTATGGCTCGGTACCGATTGCGAATTCAAGCAGCTCGTTTGCCTGATACTTAATGGGAACGCTGTCCCTGTAGTCGCCAGTACGGTTGTCCATGATACGCGGGTCGCCGATTTCCTTAAAATAAACGGTCTTGCCGTTGAGCTGCTGCCGGTATTTGCAAAACTTCTTTCGCCGCTTTGCCGTCTTGCCGTTCGCTTCATACTCGACCTCGACATAAGGGGAGAGAGGAGCGGTTTTCTGAACGGACGGAATATTGTCGATAAACTCAACGCCGTTAACCTCACCGGCGAGGCTTCGCAGCACCTCAAGATACGCGATACCGTAGGTTTCGCGCGCCTCGATTACGTCCTCAAATACCTCTTTGGTGGCTTGGTCTATGCTGAGGAACTGCAGCACCTCCGACATCTTATCCCATTCGGCGCGCATTTCC
>JAJQDT010000014.1:13889-20624 GCA_021202075.1 Lachnospiraceae bacterium
TATGCTGAGGAACTGCAGCACCTCCGACATCTTATCCCATTCGGCGCGCATTTCCGCCGTTTCCTCTAAGTCCTCTTTATACCTCACCCCGATACCGAACCCCGCTATATTGCTCTTGTAAGCCTTGATACACTGGGGCAGGATAGAAGAGTGATTGACAAGCCGTTTATAGCCTCTCAAGTCCGTAGGAGGCGACATAAAACCGCCGGCGTCAGACTCCGAGTAGGCGTAAACCTCTGTACTTGTTTCCGCTTTTTCTACCGGCGCGCTCGCTTTGATTATTCTCGCTTCGACGCCTCTTTGCTTGTCCATGCTTCGCGCACCTCCTTGACAATTTCTAAAATTTCTGATATACTACAAACTGATATATTATACACAAAAGGAGCTAAGTCCTTATGAACGATAAATTGCCTCAGCTGCAAAAGCAAATCATCGATTTCGGGAACAGCGCCGAGTTTAAGGAGCTTGACGCATATTATTCCCAACCTTCTATATTCAACGCGCTCGGCGTCTCACGACACGAGAACACGCACAGTAATTTCATAGCTTGGCTGCTCGACCCGAGCAGCAATCACGGCCTCGGCGATATGCCGCTCCGTAAATTCCTTGAAGCGCTTTCCCTTGCCTGTACGCTCCCGCACTCAAAAGGGAAAATGCCGCAGGACCTAATCGGCGCCATAACTGCCGGAGACTATAAGCTGTCCAGCGTTACGGTCGAGCGGGAGAAGGTACTCAAGGACGGCGACCGCGCCGATATATACCTTGAAGGCAATATCGCGTTTGACCGCAAGGAATACCCCTTGAAGCTCATTATCGAGAACAAGGTGAAGTCGTCCGAGCATGATTCTCAAACAAAACGCTATTTAGAGGCCCTCAGGCCTCCCAGATTGAGTCCAAACTTTTTCCTTGGTATTTTCCTTACCCCTCTTTCAAATCGCGAATATGAGCTTCTGGGAGCTCCAGAATGCGAATCGAAAGAATTCATACAGCTTAACTACCAGTACCTCGCGGACTACGTAATTGAGCCATGCCGCGATTGCCTCGAAGAGGGAAGCGTGAAACGCTACCTTACCGAATACCTGCTTGCCTTAGGACTTCCAGAGACAAAACAGACAAAAGGAGATTTTATCATGGCTATCAGTAAAGAGGAGCGCGCTTTGCTCGCCCGCTTCTGGGACAAACACAAGGACCTGCTTACAGCGGTTATCCTTTCCATAAACGAATACGTACCGCTTGACGACGAGGAGAGCGAGGTTGTGGCCGAAGCCGCAAAAGCTCTTGAGGCCGCCGCGCAGCGCAATCTGACCCGCTACTCATGGGAACACTACATGGGGGGGGGTACTCAAAGTCTCCCCAAATCCCGTCTTGTGCTTGAGGTCGTAACGCATTACGCCCAGACGCACATGCCCATCACGCTTGAAGAGCTGCAGCAGGTTTTTCCTAAAGGCCTCATACCCAGCTTTGAAACGGTCGAGGCCTTAGACAAGGCTGACGCTTCAAACTTCAAAGGGCATAAGAGATATTACACCGACGAGCCCATCCAACTATCGGACAAGCCCGCCGCCGTATGCAATCAGTGGAGGGCCGACAGCATTGAACGCTTTATTGCCCTCGCCGAAAAACTCGGCTATATAATCGTCTCGACTGAGTGATGTAACCGGAGCTACGTTTTTCAGTCGAACCTACTCGCCTTTTATTCTTACCGGCAAACATAACAGGAGCACGCAGTCAGCCTCGTCCGGCGAGGGAAGTCCCCGCTTTTTCATGGCGTCCTTACTTTCTACTTGTATTTTGCTCTGCTCGGTCATTCGGTACTTGCGGCATGTAAGCTGCGCTTCTAAGTTATCGTCCTCGGGAAGTATCAGCCCGACAGGTTTCGGGTTTCCTTCCTCATCAAACGGAGCTAACAGCTTTTTAACGATACTCAGCATGTACGAGGTGCTGTCGTGGTAATACTTATTTCGTATTCTCAGGCCAAACTTGACCGGGAATACCTCAAGCCACGCGAACCGGGTCGGGTTGTTTTGCTTCATCTGCCGCAGTCTGTCAACCACGCCGCCGCCTACGCCGCCGTCGTCTACCTTAACCGGTATTTTGCCGGTCCATTTATATTTACGGACTAACCGCTCGCCAAGCGCGATAATCTTGTCGGCCGTTTTCATGGTGTCCTGCCCGCGTATTTTAATCTCAAAGGAAGCGAGCTCGTCAACCTTATAGCCGATAACGGTCTGGTCGTCGCCGAAACGCGCGACGTCGCACCCGATATGAATTAAAGTAGGCTGGGAATTCGGTTTATAATCTTTCCTCAGCCTGATTGAGTCCTCTACGAGGTCAATCGGAATAAATACGTCGTCCTCCTGCTTCGGGAATTCACCGAGCACGCGGACGCGGTAAAAGTTGCTGTCCGCTCCGTATTTCCTTCTCAGTGAGGCGATATTGTCTTTATTCGTCCGAGGACTTTCCTCCGCGTTGACCCTGTGACTCTTATATACGCCTTGGTCTTTGGTATGGCTGTCGTAAAACGCCCCGACTGTTTTAGTGGGGTTTCCACACATCAAAAGCTTGTTGTTATCGCCGGATAAGGTACCGAGTATAGCCTCCATAATCGGGTCCGCCACACCGGAGGCCTCGTCAACGATAAACAGCATATTATCCTCATGGAAGCCCTGCATATTTTCAGGCTTGGTAGCGGTCCTCGCTACAGCAAACCAGCGCTTTTCATAGCCCTTCAAATAAATATAGGTTTTTGTCCATTTAAGGATTTCCGACAGCAAAGGACTCTTGCCTTGCCACTTGGCAATCTCGCTCCACAGTACGTCGTGAAGCTGTTGCTTCGTCGGAGCCGTAGCAACAACTCGGGCAAACGGGAAGCAGGCTAAAAACCATAACGCCGCAATCGCTTCAACGCCGGTCTTGCCGACGCCTTGCCCCGACCGTACCGTTACGCGGTCGGAAGAGGAGAGGTCACGCAGGACGTCGGCCTGCCAAGCGTCCGGCGAGAATTTCAAAACCTCTTCAGCAAATAAAACCGCGTCGTCTCTGTACTGAGGGACTCTTTCCTTAAAGAATGCCGCCCGCTCATCTCTTGTCGCCATGCGACATCACTCCGTCAATCCAATCGTCGACAAGCTCCTTAGCGTCAAGGGTTACATTATTATTTGTACCGTAGCCGAACTTGCTCATCCAAAGAGCGGAGAGCTGCGGCGGTATCTCGCCGGTCTCAAATTTTTCCCTCACATCAGCCTCGCATTCTTCCCTTATACGCGAAACAACGACTGAATAGGCCGGGTCATGGTCATAAGTATCGTAGAACGTCTGTCTTGCTATTTTACAGTAAACACAAAAGCCCTCAATCGTGTATGATACTCTATGCTTGAGCTCGGCGCTTACAAACGCGCCTTGCCTCTGACTGAATTCGTGTTTCGTAACATACTTGTTGTCGCAGTAAGCCTTGAATTCTTCCCATTTCTTCTCCATATCCTCAGGAGTCTTAAAGATTCTCGGCTTTCCGCCGTATCTGGCGCCCATAAGCGTACCTCCTCTCGCTTAAAAGTAAAATCGCGCCGTAGCTCTTATTCTCGGCGCGATTCTGGTCTCTATCTTAAAACCTCATTTTATATTATATCACCGGAAAGTCCGACTTAACACGACTTGTTTCCCTCCAGAAGGAAAATTTCTGCGTTCCTTTTCATCTCCTGCAGCGCAGCGCCGTGAAGCCTGCATACCCAGTCCTCGCCGTAATACAGCTTAGAAGCGATACGCCTCCAGCCGTAACCGTTCAGGTATTTCATCTCAAGCACCGCCCTGTACCGGTCGTCCTTGACGAAAAGGTTAATCGCCTCATGTATTACCATCTCAATCCCAGCGAGCTCGTTAATATCGGCGACAATTTCGTTTTCCAAGTCGATGATATTACAAGCCGCGTTCTCCACAAGACTCTGCTTATATCCTCCCGGCGCTGAGCCGCCGTCTGCCTTCAGCGTTACCGTAATAGATTCGGCAAGCTGACGCCAAGAGTCTATCCGCTCACGCTTAGCGGCGATTCTCGCCTGCGCGTTTCTTCCTTGAAGCAAGAACGCCTTAGGGTCCTCGCTTATTGCTTCAATCTGTTCCTGCCTCATGTTGCAGCCTCCTTGATTCTCGCCTTTAAGGCTTGTATTAAATATTCCTGCGCGTTCGCCTTCTCGGCGAGTACGTTGTCCAGCACCTGCATGTCAAGGCCTCCCTTAATCCCGATATGGTGAATGAGGACGGTCTCTTTCTGCCCCGGTCGGTGCAGGCGTTTATTCGCTTGCTGGTATAGCTCAAGGTTGTGCGTCCAGTTATACCATACCGCGATATGCCCGCCCTGTTGCAGGTTAAGGCCGTGGCCGGCGCTTGCGGGGTGGGCGAGTAGGATAGGTATCTCTCCGGCATTCCACCTCGTTACAGCGCCGTCCTCTTTAATGTCAACGGCCTCCGGGAATTTCTCCATAATTCTTTCCCGCTCGTGCCGGTACGCATAAAAGACTAAAACCGGTCGGCCGTTCGCCTCTTCGATAAGCTGCTCCAGCTTATCAAGCTTCACCGAGTGGAATTCCTTGACTTCGCCGTTTTCATCGTAAACACAGCCACCGCATAACTGCAGGAGCTTGTTTACCAAAATTCCCGCCGAGCCGGCGTCTATATCCCCATCGGCGAACGGCAGCAGCATATCCCGCTCAAGCTGCTTGTACTGTTCCTTGACTTCCGCCGGCAATTCTACCTCATGTCGGATAAACAACCGCTCAGGAAGTTTCAGGTACTCGGCGCTGTCCATACTGATACAACAGGACTTCAGCCGCTCGTAAATTTCCTTCTCTGCGTTCTGCTTCGGTTTCCATGAGAATATCGTCGTGGCGTTCCGCTTATCCGGTACAAACCACTTTTCCCGATACCCCGTGACCGTCTTTCCTAAAGCCTCGCCGCCGTCAATGAGATACAGCTGAGCCCAGAGGTCTAAGAGCCCGTTCGGCGCCGGCGTACCGGTAAGGCCGACGATTCTCTTTATCATAGGCCGGACCCTCTTTAGAGCCCTGAACCTCTGCGCCTTCGGAGACTTAAAGGACGACAGCTCATCGATAACCACCATATCGAACGGCCACTTCTTTTTATAGAAGTTTACCAGCCATACGACGTTCTCGCGGTTGACGATATAAATATCCGCCTCTTTTTCCAAAGCGGCCGTGCGGTCCTTCTCGCTGCCGAGAACGAGGGAATACTCAAGACTTTGCAGGTGTTCCCACTTCTGAATTTCTGCTGGCCATGTTTCCGCCGCCGGTTTTAAGGGCGCGATAACTAAAACCTTCATGACGTCAAAGCTGTCTCTGAGTAACCGCTCGACCGCCGTCAGGGTTATCGCCGTTTTTCCCATACCTAACCCATGTCTAAGAACAATCCAGCTTCAGGGTGTTCCAGAGCAAAATCAATTCCGTATTGCTGATAGCTGTAAGGCTTAAACATCATAAGACACCACCTCCTCCCAAAGTCCTCGACACAATATCCGTCTTAGGGTTATAATGCCGGAACTCCGTATTTTTCTCGGCTTTTCTGACGTCGCCTAAAAGGCGCTCCAGCTCTTTGACCGTCCTCTGATTCTGTCTCGCCCAATCAGCGATAGGGTAGAGAACCTGCTCTTTGTCCTTTGCCCGTCTGCGCTCTTGCCTGACCGACCTAAGCGCGATTGCCAACTTGGCGTTTGCATGATACGAATTCTCGCCAAGCTCTAAGGTATGCAGAATATCCTGCGTCTGGTCGCCGGCTGTTTTCTCATCGTCCGCAGCGGCCATATACTCTAACTGGACGTCCCTCAGAAAATTCAGGAAGCCAGATATTTGCTCGCTATACTTCATAGCCCGCCTCCTTCATCATCTCTGTAAATTCTTCCTTCTCACCGATTCGCCGGACGTCGCAGCCCAAACTGCGGAGAAGCCTGCACACCTTCTTTTGCCGCTCGCTTCTTCCGTCTTTCAGTCCGGGGCGTTTCAGCTCTATAAATATAATCCGCCCGCCGGGGAATACGCATATTCGGTCCGGCGCGCCCGTCATTCCGGGGCATACCCACTTAAAAGCCCGGCCGCCCGCTTTGCGGATTTTCGTCATTATGTAATTCTCGAAGCCCGATTCATACATTTTGCACAATTCCTCCTTTCTGCACAAACCCTCTAAAAGGGCCTCAAAAGGGCTCAAAAACTCGGTTGTAAAACTCGGTTGTAAGCCAAAAGCCTTGGAAATAAAGGCTTTTTCAAGCTTTTACCCTCAAGGTTACAACCGAAACAACCGAGTACAACCGAGCTCGGTTGTAGCCAAAAAGCCTTTGTTTTCAAGGCTTTTCAGCCCCTCTACAACCGAAACAACCGAGTTTTCCTATATAACTATATAAAAATGAGAGTTTTGAGAGATTTGAGAGAATTTGAAATGTTATAAAACTCTCAAATCTCTCTATTCTCTCAATTTTCAAAAAGTGTTTATAAAAATCGGTTGTTTCGGTTGTAAAAACTCAAAAAGCCTTTGTTTTCAAGGCTTTGAGCTTACAACCGAGTCCATTTTGACTCGGTTGTTTCGGTTGTTTCGGTCGAAAACGTTTGTTCTGTTTTCGTTTTCGGCTCATTTTTCGGAAAATTGGCTTTTTGTGAGATTTGCACAAAAACCGCCCTCCCGCACAAAAGCCCGCTGCTTTCCGTATGGCTTGCCGCAGTAGGTTGACCCGTAGAATTT
>JAJQDT010000014.1:20724-33466 GCA_021202075.1 Lachnospiraceae bacterium
CAAAAGCCCGCTGCTTTCCGTATGGCTTGCCGCAGTAGGTTGACCCGTAGAATTTCCAGCCCTTTACCTGCCGGAGCATTCCCGTGATTTCTCTGGCCTGCGCCTGCGTATAAGCCTTAATGTCGCCCTTAAACAGCTCGGCCCAAATTTCCAAAGCGCATACCCGGTCCCTTCGTTCCGTACCTTTTTCCTCGCCCGAGAACCCGCCGTTATAGAACATAAGCCGTCCGTCCAGGTCCCGGTCGTCCCAGTTTTTCGGTACCAGACTTTCAAGGAAATTCTCGATAACGCCTTGTTTGCCGTTCTGCTCTGTATGCTCAGACTGTACCTCCTTGGCCTTCGTCTCCGCTATATCGCTTAAATACCACTGCTCGCCGGACTTATACCTGACGACGGACTCCGCCCATATCTGGTCGACAATATCCTCCGTCAGCCTGTCCGCACGCTTTTTACCTTCAGCCGTAACGGCCACCGGCCAAAAGCGCCTGTTGCCTGTAGAGTCCCTTAAAAATTCGTCGTCGTTCGTACTGCCGAAAAAGGCGCATTGCCTCGGGTGTTCCTGCGCCCGTCTGGCATACGCCGCACGGAAGTTGTCTGACTGCTTTGAGATAAACTGCTTCATCTGTTCGAGCTCGGCTTTTCTCATAGCCGCCATTTCTCCCATTTCTATAATCCAGTAGCCTTGAAGCTGCTCGTAAGCGTCCTTGCCCGTAAGAGTATAGAGCGAGTCGGAGAACCAGCCTTTTCCCAGTTTCGCGAGGGTCGTCGACTTCCGGCAGCCTTGAGGGCCGACGAGCACGAGAACGTGGTCGTGCTTGCAGCCCGGTGCCATAATTCTCGCAACCGCGCCGATTAAAGACCGGCGCGTAACCTCTCTTGTATACTCTGTGTCCTCCGCGTCAAGATAATCGATAAAGAGCGTGTCCGCCCGCTTTACGCCGTCCCATACGAGGCCGTTCAGGTATTCCCTCACGGGGTGCCTTTTCAGCTTCAGCATAGCGAGGTCTACAGCGTCACGGATTTTAGAGAGGTTGTCAATATCGTATTTTTTCTCTACAAGCCTTCTGACGCCGGCGTCGTCGGAGTCCGTCCATATATCGCTCTGGCGGTCGTCCAAGTTAATCCACGGCAAATCACCGCAAACGACCGGGCGCTCGCGGAATTCGTCGTAGTAGTATTTTCCTCTGAGCTCCGGGTCGTGAGTGATAATGATAAACGCGTTGTCGATAGTAGCCTCGACTTTACCTTTTACCGTCATAGATAACTGCTTCAGCCATTCGGTATCTTCCTCTTCGTCGAATGCTGCGGAGATTTCCTTCAGCTTATATTCCGCGAGGCTTTTCCTGACGGCCTCGTCTCCGATAGCGAGCTCGCTCATGACCGTATAGGACGGAAGCCTGTTGACCGGAGTACCGGGAGAAGCCGCGTCGTCTTGGTCGCCGAATAAGTGCAAGCGGACTAAATCAAACGCGTTACACAGCTTACCGCATATAGGGTCGGTCGCGTGGTGCGAGTAGGCAAATTTCCCGTCGTCATATACGACGAGGCCGGCGCTTGAGTCCGCCGGGATATAGTCGTAGCGGTTTTCTGTCGCGCTCGGCTCGTACACCTCAGGCAGAAATTGCTCTATAGCGTCCTCGATAGAGTACACCCTGCAAAACGCGCCTACGACGCCCGGCTTTTCAAGCGGGTCTCCCTGCTTTTTCGCCAAGCGCCGCATGATTTCGGTTTTCCTGCTTGATACCGGCCACTCGCTTGAGTCCCGCCAGTCTTTATACCTCGCGAGCTGTTCGTCTACGTCCAGCCACTGACTATCTGAGATTTCAAAACGGTAGTCCGCGTCGATAGAGGTCGACGGCCAGTACATCAAGCGGTGCGCCTCGTATGTAGTATCGTCGCACATGTCGATTCCTATATCGCCCGCAATTCTGCGGGAGAGCGCAGCGTACTCGTCCGGCGTTACCTTCCGGGAAAGAGGCATAACCAGCCTCAGCCTCGGGGCCCTTGCCGTGTGCGAGTGCGTGCTGTAGAGAATCGCCGCGCAGCCGATAACGAGCTCGACTGTCGGCCAAGGGTCCTCGCCCTGAGGTACCGAGTCAATGTCAAGGGTCAGGAGCTGGCGGGTAATAATCGACTCAGCTTTGCGCCTTCCGTTTCTTAATGAACCTCCTACGAAGCCCCCGACGTCCTTAATATCGTCCTTTTGTGATTTACGCATGGTACTGTACTCGTCCTGCGTTTCGGCCGTTCTCTGAGTGATAGACAGCCTCTGGGCGAGCTGGCCCCATGTCGTTTCTTGATTTTTCCAGCTCGCGCTTTTGCGTGAGCCTGCGGTCGCAATCGTGATGGGACCGTCATAATTCAGTTTCATTGCCGGCAGTCCCATTATGTTTTTCCTCCTCGTGTTACGACCTTAATAATTCCTGCGTTTTTAATCATGCGGTCGCAGTAATTGCACGGCGTTGGGTCTACAGACTCGTCAAGGCAGGCGAGGTATAAAACCGCTCCTCGCATATCCCGTCTGGCCGCGCTGATTATTGCGTTTTGCTCCGCATGAACGGCGACGCAGGTCCCGTACTGGTCTCCGTGTTTCGCCGCGTTCTTGTCGATAGGGGCGGAGTGCTTTTCGCAGTAACACTCGCCTGCGTCGCAGCAATTCACTTCGCCTCTGGGCGACCCATTGTAGCCTGTGGCTATAATTTCGTCGCCTGCTACGATTACCGCGCCGTACTGCCTATGTAAGCAGGTAGACCTTGCGGCGACCGCCTTCGCTATATTCAGATAATAGCTATCTTTATCTATTCGCATTACTATCACCGCCTTCATTCCAAGCTTCTATATCGATGCCGATTTCCTTCAGCTTGTAGGTATTCAGCCAAATATTGTCAGCCTCGTTCATCTCGTACCGGTCAACGAGGTCAAAGTATTCCGCTTTGAAACGGTCGTAAAACCGTCTTAACCGCTTCGCCCCAAACCCGAATTGAACATGCAGCTGCCAAAGTATTATGGCGTCAATCTCGTTTGCGTGCTTGCGGTCGTACTCTGCAAGCTGTCTTTGGATTTCAAGATTCATTGCCTTGCGCTCGGCGGCGGTAAAGTCAGCGCCGTAAACTTTACCGCCGGCCTTCTTCACGCGCATTATTTACCGCTGCTGCCGAATGCGCCGGTACCGCGCTCGGCCGCGTCCTCATAAGTAAACTCAGGTATCATGCAAGGCAGAATCACGAGCTGACCTATGCGGTCGCCTTCCTTTATGTCGTAGCCGTCGTTGCCGACGTTCGACACGACTGCATGAATTTCGCCCCTGTAACCGGAATCGATAGGAGGCAGCTCGCAAACGATACCTCTCGCGCTCAGACTGCTTCTGGGAAAGATAAAACCCGTAAAGCCGTCGGGCAGCTCAAGCCCAAAACCGAGCGGGAAAGAGTACACCTGCCCGGGGTAAATCGTCTGGTCGCGAGGCGCGAAAACATCGGCTCCGCTGTCGTTATAGTGTTTCCTTACCGGCGTTTTGCCGCCGAAGTCAATCAGCTTAATTCTCATAATCACACCTCGCTTACGGAACGTTATGTAAATCTTTATTCGCCCGTTCCTTAATAACTTCGTCGTCCTGCTTTTCGTACCCAGCCTTAACAACTGCGTCGTGCAGCAGGGCGAGCCTCTTCGCGTCCTCCTCAACCGTGATAGACTTGATATACTCGATAATCCTCTGTACCTCGTCAATCGTCCAGTGAGGAATTTTGTTGCCATATAACTTCTTGCCGATTGCGTTCACCGTGGCAGGCGTAAGCCCGAGCTCGTAGGCGATTTCGGCGTTCGTGTAAATCCATTCGCCTTTGGTGTTAATCATCAGAAGCACCTCCTGCAAGCAGAGGAAAGTCCTCTTTGATAATTTCCGTCGGAGTCAGAAGAGAACCTATCGCGTTTTGGCACGACATTTTTCCCTCCTTACATCCGTCCTTCATACAGAACGGGCCGGTAGTCCACGGGGCAAACATTTCGGGCGACAGCTTATAGAGCTTTTCCCAAACGCGGAGCAGGACGTACCGGGTCTCATCGGTATTACGCCTGCAAGTCCTCTGGCCTATCATGTGTTTCCACTGATAAGGCGTCGCGCTTATAATAAGGATATTCCTCAGGCCCTGCGGGGCCATATAGCCCGCGGAGTCGTTGCCGACGCCCTGCTCGATTGCGGCCTGATAATTGTCCATCGCGTCTTTGCACTGATTCAAGTACATTCTTTTGACATAAGCCGGCATATCAAGCAGCTCGTAGGGAACCACAAAATCAGCTTCGCCGGAGTAATCGCTGTATTGCAGCGACGCCGACATAAACTTGACTTCGTTCTGGTGCCTCGTAATCTGGGCTAAAAACCTTCTGCTCGCCCCGACGATTACAACGTTAATAACGCCGAATTTTTGTATCGTGGGGTGGGGCAGCTTTGCCATAGCCGCGACGGTGTTCTCCGTATACGTCTTATTGTAAAGCTCGATAAAGTCCGCAAGGTCTTTAATCTTGTGCCCCTTCTGCGTCAGCCGGGCAGCGCATACCATCATCTTTTCAGACGCGCCGACCGATTCGGGATTTAGTACGCAAACCTCAATTTTGTTCATCCTTTATTTCCTCCTCAACAAGAGCTCGGAGCAAAAGCAGGTAGTTGATAGAGTCCGTAATCTTTTCAAGCCAGCGGTCCATATCGCTTTGACCTGATTTACACATACCGCTCAAAGAGGCGATATGCTTAGACGCCATACCCCATAACGCCTGTTTCGGCGTTACTTCCTGCTCCTCTGCAGCGGTCTTAAAATGGTCCAGCCGGTCGTCGGTTAAGGAATACTCCTTTCCCTTTTCCGCGAGCACGGTCAAGCAGCGCTCGACCTGCTCCTGTGTTATCGTGTTAAAATCTTCAATCCTCATAGGGTCTACTCCTTTTTATAATAATCGCAAATATAGCCGTCTCCTTTAAGCGGAAGTCCCTCCGCCCATGGAATAGGAGTTGCCATAATTTCCAAAATATCCGATAAGGCTTTTTCCGCCTTCTCCTCAGGTACCTCGCATATAAGCTCGTCGTGCACATGGAACACGACCGGATAACCTAAAGCCTCGGCCTTCATAATGGTCTCGGCCAAGCAGTCACGAGCGGTCGCCTGCACAATGTTCTCCACGAATTTCGGCCCGTAGGACTCGATACGGCCCCAGTGGCCGGAGCTCTGCAGCGTACCCTCGTAGGTTATATTGTCGTTGATAACCATGGGCTTTACATACGACAGCTCGCGGCCGTTCGGGAGCCTCAGCCTCAAGAGAGAGCCTTGACGCCTGAGAGCAATACCGTGAGGGAGGTAACTCGGCGTTCTGGTGTTGATTGTGTTCCTTACAGCCGAGTCAGTGTCCCACCAAAATCTCGTAATAGCGGGATTCGCCGCGCGCCAGCTTGTTACCAGAGGTTTCAATTCATTCTCCGGTATGCCCATAGCCAAAGCGCCCATAGAGACGAGCGCGCCGACGCTTCCGCCGTAACCGAGGGCAAGCTCTGCGATTTTTCCTTTTTGCCTCATAGGGTCACCCTTCTTAACTGACCCCGGGGGTAAATGAAACATCTGCTCGGCGCTCGCCTCGTAAATTTTGCCGTGAGTGTTAAATACGTCAAGCCGCCATTGCTCGCCGGCCAGCCAAGCGATAACCCTCGCCTCAATCGCCGAAAAGTCAGCCACGACAAACTTACAGCCGGGTCTCGGAATAAACGCGGTACGGATAAGCTGGGAGAGGGTACCGGAAACGTCGTCATAGCACGCTTCCAGCGTCTCCAAATCACCCGACCTTACGAGCTGCCTCGCAATATCAAGGTCTTCCCCCGGCATTTTATTCTGGGGCAAATTCTGCATTTGCACCAAACGACCGGCCCAGCGGCCTGTTCTCGCGGCGCCGTAAAACATCGTCAAGCCCCTGATTCTTCCGTCTTCTCCGACAGTACGGAGCATGGCGTTATATTTTTCAGTAGAGGTCTTTGACAGCCCGGCTCTTATATCGAGCATTCTGTCCACGTCGTCGTTATTCGCCGCTTCGCGTACTCCCGCGACTTCCTTCTTATTAAGGCTTGCTACCTCAATACCGGCGGTCTCTTCAATCCAGCTTTTTAGCTGGGCGGTACTCTTCGGGTTGTCAAGCCCCGTGAGCTCCTGAGCGTCGGCGTAAAGTCTCGCCTTAATGATTTCGTCCATCTCGATAGCTCGCTTCGCAAACGTCACGTCAACGCCTACGCCGCGGTCGTTTATATGCTGGTCCGCTTCCCATAAGGGCTGCTCCGTCTCAATAACCGAGAAGCGAGACAAGCGTTTCCTGATTTCCCGTTCGGTCTCGACGTCCTGACGGTTGTACTCGACATAAAGCGCCCATTTTTCGGGGTCATGCTCCGGCAGGTTTCTCGTCCGCTGCCCGTTCGTCTTTGTAGGCTTGCAAGGGATAGAGAAGTAGCGAATCAACGCCTTGCCGGTTTTCAATTTTTGCTTTTCTTCCGGTAAACCTATCACCTCGCCGACCGCTTCCAAGCTTGCGGGAAGTCCCAATTCACGGGAAAGTACAGCCGTACATCTCCATTGCTCGGGCGGCGTCGTCTGCCCCAAATACGCAGAAATACAAGTGCGCTCAAATTGTGCATTATACGCCGTCTTGATAACATCGGGGTCGTATAGCGCCTCCTGCAGCTCTTCGGGCAAGCCCTCGCGGGTGAGGTCAATCACCTGCGCGGGCTCGTCGTCCCAAGCGTAACCGAAGAGCAGGATTTCAAAATCAGGACTTGCCGCATAAGCATAGACTCCGCACTTTTGAAGCGATACAGAAGAGTAGGTCTCTATATCGATTGAGAGAATTCGTTCTATAGCCATTTATACGACCTCCTTGTTGCTATTTTCCATATTGTGTCTTTACACACGTTATACTCCTGAGCCAAAGCTTTATAGCTTTTACCGGCCGCAACAGCTTGACGAATTTCTTGAACCTGTGATATAGATAACTTCCGGGAACCTCGGTGTTTAACTCGGTCAATGTTATTTTCGCTTCGTGTGCCGTAGCATAGATTTGTTATTTGATTATTCCGAGAATTTCCGTCTAAGTGCCTTATGTCTGCACCTTCTGGACGAGGGCCTAAAAAGGCAAGAGCTACTAATACATGCACGTGCTTTGGGTGTTCTTTTTGCCCAAGCTGTACCACATAATAGGGCGGCGTCTGTTGGTCTATTTGCTTTAACACCCGACCTTTATAGCGTACAGCAAAAGGTTTAGACCCTTTTCGTGAGTGCATAATATCTCGGTCAAGACTTCGTATTTGACCTAAAGAGCTCGCTTGATACAGGCCCTCATATCCCGGAATATCTTTCCAAACCTCCATAGGCTTAACCTAACAGGTCATCAAAATTGTCGTCATCCTCGTCCTGCCAATCATCATCCCACATATCATCGGTAACGATACCGCCACCAAGAGGCTCGCCGTCATACAGCTTCATGATTCCGTTAAGGCCTGCGGACACGCCCTTATTGCCTTGTGTGTCATATACGTAGAAGTTAATGATTGCTCTGCCGTAGCAGCCAGAATAGAGGTCCTGCGGGTCAGTAATCGGTACTTTGTCCGCGTCGACGATAACCGGAGGATTCTTAGAGCTTACGGTCATAACGTAGCAGCCCTTGCACTCCTCACCAAATTCGCCGCCGTTCGGGCGTTCGCCGTCGCCGTCGTGCAGGGTGCTCTTGAGGTTAGTCGGCAGCTTTTTGCCGGAATTGCGCTGCATGTAAAGGGTTTTTGCCGCTTCGATAGCGCCCTTGATTTTTGCGAGCGTCGCCTTATCCTTCTTTGAGATAAGCAGCGTCACGCTGTACTTAGCGGGGCCGTTGTCCATAGCCCTCGGGGTAAAGAGGTTGCAGTAGCTGAAACGTACCTTGCCTGTAGTAATCTGTGTTGAACTTGCCATGATAAAATCTCCTTTATGATTTAATATTTTGCCGTTCGGCAATAATTTTCTTCAGCGGTCAATCCGCCGCTTCTGACTTAATGAATACCTCGACCGTCTGTCGGCCGTACTCTAACGCCTCTTCGTGCGTATCGAAAAATATATCGATTGTGTTTCCTTCCAGCGCTGACCCTGTGTCCTCTGCTATGTACTCGTGACCGTCAATAATAACGACCGTACCGTAAGGGATAACATCAGGGTCAACGCCGATTGTTCTGCCTGCCGTGGGAATAGTACCGGACGCCGTCTTTTGTACGTAGTCGGTACCGATTCTCGACGGGTGCTCCTCGCTCCATATCCCGCAGCAAATCTCACAAGGGCAATACGCCGTTATAGTGAATTCGCCGAGACTGATGAGCTCCGGAGCTTCTTCTGTAAGAGTCTCCTCAGTTGTAACCGACGCGGCTAAAACCTCGGAGGTCTCCGTTGTTTCCTGCGGGTCTGCCGCCTCGCCTGTTATCGCGTCGGTTTTATCCTTGCTGCAAAAAGCGGCTGTAAGAATAACGACGACAACAATAATAAGTACGGTAGCGGCATAGAGGACGGGCCTCTTTAACCTGCGTCTTTTGCGTCTGACTCTTTGCATTGCTGCACCTCCAAGCTTTACTCTTCAACGTCGTCAAAAGCGTCAAGAATAAGCTCTTCAGGTTTATACTCAGGCCGCTTGTCCGTAGCGGCCGCAAGCGTCGCCTTGCCTTTTGGCTTAATAATCAGGTCGCCTAAAACGTTTTTGATTTCTTTCTTGCCGAATGCCTTTTCCATAGCTGTGATACCGAGGAGAGAACGCTCATAAATAAGAGCTTCGTCGTACCCCGCTTTAATCATCGCCTTCGCGACTTCAGCCTCGTCCTTATACTTGCGGTTGCTGCGTCCCTCGACGAGCTTCCAGCCGGTAACAGGCTCGCCCTCAAAGAGCTTCTGCATAACGAGGTTTTCAAGGTCTTTCAGCCAAGCCTTAATATCGGCGGACTTTTCAAGGACCTCGCCGGCCTCGTCAGGAGTGATAAGCAGCGGGTCGGGAGACTCGTCAAAGAGCGCGAGATTTTTCTCATAGCGCGCCCTGCACTGTTCCTTTGCCCTGCAAAATCTGCAAGTGCTTTCGCCCGGGTTGAATTCGCCCTTACCCTCAAATGCAAGCGCTGCACGAGGCTTGACGTAATTCTCGGCCCAGTCTAAAAGCTCCTCGACCGTGATTTCGTCGGTACTGGGCTCGCGACTGATTCGGGGTTGGATAATCGACATCTTGACTCTTTTAATGTCATAGAGCTCGCCATAAAGCCTTATCGCTCCAAGCGCGTATAAACGCATTTGAGGATTGCCTACAGCGTCGACGCGGACGCCCTTGCCGTATTTGAAGTCAATGATTTCCAGCTTATCGTCTGCGACGATAATACAGTCGCCGGTACCAAAGCCTTCAGGCGCCCACTCAGAGAAGTCAAGGCCTTTGACCTCAAGCTCCACGATTGCGTCGGGGCAATCTTTTCGAGTTGCTTTAACGGTATCGCTGATAAACTGCCCATAATCGGAAGCGCATTCCTGCATTTCCGCGTTGTAATACTGTCCTTTTGAAAGCTCGGCAAGCCTGTTTTCGTATTCCATCTCGCTTATCTCAGACAGCCAGTATCTCGCGGCCAGCTCGCATAACTCGTGTGCCGCCGTACCTTCTTCAGCATAACTGCTTGTCTTTTTTGGGAATTGCAGCTCAAGCTGGGCACTTGGCGGACACGCAAGCCAACGTTCTGACCCGCTTGCCGACAGCATAGCGTGTTTACCCATTGACCTTTTCCTCCAAGTCTGCTAAGAGGGCAGCGTAATTCTCAGCGGCAATACCGGAGAGCTTGTCTGCGCCGTACTTAGCGAAAATTTCCTTGAGCTCTTTCTGTCTGCCTGCTTTAGAGAGCTTCAAAGCTACCGAGCGAACGTCCGTAAGGGTAACCTCAGGGGCAGGAGCGGGAGCAGGTTTTTCCTCTTCAACAGGCGCCTCTTTAGGAGCTGCCTTTTTGTCCTTAGCTGCTGTGCGTTTTGCCGGCTTTTTGTCCTTGCCGGTTTCTTCTGTCTCTTCAGGATTGTCCTTGATGAATTCCTCGAGGGTCATCTGTCCGGGTACGTCGTCGCTCTTGACGGCGGTGCTTTTGCCGCTTGCCTGCGGGATTAAGAGCTTCAGGACTTCCAGAGTCTCCGCCGTAAGGTCAAGCGTTACTGTGATTTGTGCCATAAGTGTGTTCCTCCTTATTTTTCTTCCAAGCCTCGAAGGCTCGGAGATTTTCTTGATTCTTGTAGAAGGCGTTCGCATTCGCCAAAAGCCTTTCTACCATTACGCGCTCCTTAGCGCGGCCGTCTGCGTCGAGGTTTTTGTTCTTTACTTCACTCATTTTTGTCCTTTAGGACATTTCGCCGGCAAAAAAAATTTGACTGGCTATGCTGGAACTGAGGGAAAGCAGCTCGACGCTTAACTGAATTTCCGGCGCCGTAAACGCAACCTTGCCGTTGATTTTTCTATAAGCGGTGGCCATGCTCCAGCCCTGCGCGTCCGCAAAAGCCTTAACAGTAACACCGCGAAGCGTCATTTGCGCTTTGAGCAAATTCGTGTTAATCAATACGCCGTTCATTGTCTACCTCCTTATTCAAATTCGGCTCGGTAACGGGGCCCCGTGTACCGTCTGTCCCAAAGGACATTTTTATTATACTCTGTCCTTTAGGATTTGTAAATAGCCTTTGCGATAAAAATCTATCAAAATCTTTTCTCCCTATTTCATTTGCGACAAAAGTGTGGTATAATATGATAAAAGAGAATCAGTGCCTCGGGGCTACAGTCCGAAGCGCTTAAGTATAAGGAGGAATTTTCTATGCTGGACACTATAGGCGAAAGAATTAAAGACAGGCGTCAGGCCCTCGGCTATACGCTTGAAGAACTCGCCGGTAAAGTCGGCGTCGGCACAAGTACGGTAAGAAAATGGGAAATAGGATATATTAAGGATATGCGCAGCGATAAAATTCAGAAGGTCGCGGAAGCCCTTGAGGTCACACCCGCGTATATAATGGGCTGGGAAGAAGGGCAAAGCGTAAACGTCGAGCAGGTCCAGACGAATAACGGCCTCATCGGGCAGGCGAACGCGCCCGTGCATATAAATAATGAAGGCGGACCTGTACATCTGTCTAAAGAGGAGACGGAGCTCCTCAGGATTTACAGCGAGCTTAATGTGAGGGACAGAATGAAGCTTCTGACCTTTGCCATGGACTTGGAAGCTAAGGAGCAAGAGTCATGAAACGGGCGGTAATATATGCCCGATACTCTTCGAGCAATCAGACAGAACAATCCATTGAAGGCCAAGTACGCGTATGCTCCGAGTACGCCAAAGCAAAAGGCCTTACCATAATAGGCGAATACATCGACCGCGCCATCTCCGGCAGGACCGACAACCGGCCGGACTTCCAGCGCCTCATGCAGGACTGCAGCAAGCACATGTTTGAAGCGGTTATTGTATATAGGACCGACCGCTTCGCACGCAATAAGTATGACAGCGCCATTTACAAGAGGCATTTGAAAAAATGCAATATCGAGCTTCACTACGCAGCTGAGCCTATTCCAGAGGGACCGGAAGGAATTATTCTTGAAAGCCTCATGGAAGGCCTTGCGGAATACTACTCGGCGGAATTAAGCCAAAAGATTAAAAGAGGTATTCGTGAGAGCGCGCTCAAGGGCAAGGCGACCGGCGGGAATATCGCGCTCGGCTATAAAATCGGTCCCGACAAGTCTTTTGTAATCGATGAAAAGTCCGCTGAGGCCGTCAAGATTGCGTTTGATATGTTTGTCCGCCATAAGACGAACGCCGAGATTTGCGAGTACCTGAACGGTCTCGGACTCAGGACGAGCAGGGGCAACCCGTTCACGAAGAGCTCGATACCGAGAATCATTCAGAACGAAAAATATATAGGCGTGTACAAATGCGGGAACATCCGGCTTGAGGACGCCGTGCCGCCTATCGTATCGAAAGAGGTTTTCTTAATGGCGCAAAAAGAAAATGCCCGAAGGCGTACCAGTAAACAGGCGGCACGCCCTCGAGCGGAGTATCTTTTATCAGGAAAGTTATTCTGCGGTCACTGCAAGAAGAAAATGACCGGTGTGAGCGGAACGGGAAAATGCGGCGGCAAATTCTACTATTACTATTGCCCGTCAGCGAGATATAAAAAGGGTTGTACAAAGAAGCAGGTCCCGAAAGACTGGCTTGAGGATTTAGTCGTTGCGGAAACGCTGTCTCATATTCTTCAGCCTGACGCCGTTAACTATATCGCGAACGCTTGTTACGAGATTCAGTTAAAGGATAAGTCAAGGAATGAGGAAGAGGAATTTTATCGGCGTCGTCTTGCCGATAACAAAAAGGCGATTGCGAATACCCTGAAAGCGATAGAAGCCGGCGTCGATACCATGTCGCTACCGGCGAGACTGAAAGAGCTTGAGGTAGAGCAGCTGCAGCTTGAGGACGCTTTAGCGGAAGCAAAGGCAAAGAACATTGTACTCACTCCCGAGCATATAGAATTTATGCTCATGCAGTATATGAATAAGGGCGAGGACGAGCATGAATATAAAAAGGAAATAATCGAGTGCTTTGTGTCCGAAGTCTATTTATGCGACGACCGTCTTGTGATATACTATAATATCAACAAGAATCAGCCCGGACTTGCCGAGTCGGACCTGTCCCTGTTAGAATCTGACGGGTTCGACCTGCGTGACTCTTGCTCCA
>JAJQDT010000050.1:0-18449 GCA_021202075.1 Lachnospiraceae bacterium
AGTGGAGGATTCAGGTACCTAAAGCCAGCCGCCGCGGAGCGGCTTGGTACAATGATTTTATCCGTCGACATGAAAATCTGCATATTCTGTTTCTGGAACTGGGCGTAGGAACGAATACACCTGGAATTATCAAGTATCCCTTCTGGCAGATGACTGCCAGAAACCCGAAGGCGGTATATGCCTGTATTAACAAAAGGGAAGCCATGTGCCCGCGAGAGATAAAAAATCAGTCGATCTGTATTGATGGAGATATCGGATCTGTGATAAAACAGATAAAAGAACTGTAAGAAGGTGACGGCATGATTTTACAGACAGGGCTTCGGACGGATATTCCGGCTTTTTATTCCAGATGGTTTGCAAACCGGCTTCGAGCTGGTTTTGTCTGCGTGCGCAATCCGTATAATCCCGTCTCTGTGACCAGATACTCGCTTTCACCGGATGTCGTTGATCTGATCGGTTTCTGCACCAAAAATCCTGCACCGATGTTTCCATACATGGATCTGCTTGCGCCCTACGGCCAATACTGGTTTGTCACAATCACGCCTTATGGGAAAGATATCGAACCGAACGTTCCTGAAAAAGAAGCTGTTATGGACAGTTTCCGGAAACGCTTCGGCATGGTGGGTATCGATTCTGTGTGCTGGAGGTATGACCCAATCCTGATTTCGGATGTTTATCCTGTGGAGCGGCATATTTCAGATTTTGAAAAGATGGCGGCATACCTGTCCGGATATACAAAGACCTGCGTTATCAGCTTCATAGATATTTACAAAAAAGTTGAGCGCAACTTTCCACAGGCGCGGCCGGTTCGCCCCACAGAACGGGTAGAAATCGGAAAAGTGTTTGCTGAAATCGGGCGCAGATATGGGATGACGATCAAAGCCTGTGCGGAAGGGAATGACCTGGCTCCTTATGGAGTTGACTGTTCCGGCTGCATGACGATTAAAACTTTTGAGGCTGCGCTTCACTGCAGACTGGATGCTCCCAAACGTAAATCTGCCCGCATACGGGAAAGCCGCACCATGCAGAATTGTGCTTCGCACAATGGCGCGGCCTATGTCCTCGATTCAAAAAGCGAATCGAGGACAGGTTGCGCCTGTTATCTTGGAAGTGACATCGGTGCATACGATACCTGCGGGCATCTGTGCCGTTACTGTTATGCCAACGCAAATGCGGCTGCAGTTCGGCAGAATATGAAGTTACATAACCCGGAGTCTCCGTTCCTGATCGGGGACGAGCATCCGGATGATCAGATTCACGAAGCGAAACAGGAAAGCTGGATTGACCGGCAGCTGAGTCTGTTCTGATTGACTATTTCAACTGCAGGCCATCTTTAAATGCGTTTCCGACTCGCTCCGTGACCTTATAGTAGCCATGCGTATATGGATCGAATGCAATAGCCGCGACCTTTATGATATCTACGATATCGCCATTCATGACAGACTCATCCGCTGTGGTGTTGACCACCTTCCCGATTACGCCGCAGCCATATTCCCCGTCCTGATACTGTATAAATTCACACTCCATGCAAAGAGGAAATTCATTGATGATCGGGGCATCCACATGCTCCGACTTTGTTGTGGTAAGACCGCTCTTTTCAAATTTGTCGGGCGTGTTGTTCCCGGATACAACACCGAAATAGTCGGCTTCCACCACATGCGCCGCATCCGCAATACTTACCGTAAAAGCCTTTCTCGCTTTGATATTTTTTACCGTCTTGTGTGTCTCCGTCAGGTTCAGAATCACCTGGTCTCTTTCGAGCATCGTTCCCCATGCGGCATTCATCACATTCACGCTGCCATCCTCATTATAGGTTGCAATCATCAGTACCGGCATCGGGAAAATGGCTTCCGTCGTTTTAATATTTTTTCTCACGATAAGTTCCTCCTGTAATTATTTGTCAGGACAAAACAGGTATGCATTCTTCTTGTCCTGTGACTGAAACTATGGTATCATGGCATAAACAGATTTACAAGTACCTACATTTTTGTAAGGTACTTATCCGGAGGTTAGCTATGGAAAGAAAACGGATTGAAGATGCGAACTTTGAGGAAACCGGCTACAGCTACACGCTCTCGCTCATTTCGGGAAAGTACAAGCCCGTCATTCTCTACTGTCTGATGGAATATGAGCCGGTGCGGTTTAATGAGATGCAGCGGTATATCAAAGTCGCTGACAGAACACTGAGCGCAAACTTAAAAGAGCTGGAAGCGGATGATCTCATCATCCGGCACGTGTATCCCCAAATTCCTCCGAAAGTGGAATACTCCCTGACGGAAAGAGGTCACTCGCTTGTCAGGGTATTGGATCAGTTGTGCGAATGGGGAAATCAGAACAAAAGAAATTGAGAAGAACTGAAATGCGACAGCATTGCCTTTCCGCTGATTGCGACGGGCGTGTATGGTTTTCCGAAAGACCGGGCACTGCAGCTGAATCTCGACGATACGGTTGACCTGTTGAAGCGCGCCGAGCTGGCGCTCTCTCCCAGCAACAAATCTGATCTGATTATTGAGTATTTTATCAGCAGAGAGGAATACGATATCTACAACATCAACCTGGCACTGTTTGAACATGGTCAGCCCATTCTGGGAGAATAACAAATATCGAACCTTTGCGGAAGTGGATTTGTCGCTTTTCAGACGACCACTTCCTTTTTGCTTTCTGATAAACTGACATCATCAAAGGACAGAGAGGTACAGTGAAATGTATGGAGCAATTTTAGGAGATATCATCGGAAGCCCGTTTGAATTTGACCGGGGAGATAAAACAAAGGGATTTGAACTGTTCAGCAAAGGCGCGAAGTTTACAGATGACAGTGTGATGACGGTAGCGGTGGCGGAGGCTCTGCTGGATGCAGGAAAAGATGCACCCACTGACCGGATCAGGGAGCTTGTGACCGAATCCATGCAGAAATGGGGAAGAAAATATCCTCACGCCGGATATGGCGGCCGGTTCCGTGTATGGCTGACGCAGAAAAATCCCGCGCCGTATCGTAGTTATGGAAACGGCTCTGCCATGCGGGTGTCTGCTGCAGGGTGGCTGTATGACACACTGGATCGGACCAGAAAAGTTGCCAGAGCAACGGCTGACGTGACGCACAATCATCCGGAAGGAATCAAAGGTGCTGAGTCTGTTGCTGCAATTATTTTTCTGTCAAGGACGGGAAGCAGCAAGGAGGAAATCAAAACCTATGTGACGGAACAGTTCGGATATGACCTTAGCAGAACCTGCGATGAGATACGCCCTCAGTATCATCATGTAGAAAGCTGCCAAGAGACGGTGCCGGAAGCCATCACTGCTTTCCTGGAAGGCAACGATTTTGAAGACGTGATCCGCACTGCCGTCTCTCTCGGCGGAGACTGCGACACTCTGACGGCCATCGCCGGGAGCATGGCGGAAGCTTTTTATGGAATACCGGCGCTGCTTACAGCGAAGTGCAGGGACCGCATACCGGAAGATATGCTGAATGTTTTAAATCGTTTTGATGCAGCGCTGGGTAATCTTTTTTGATGGATAAGGATTTAATCAGGATTCTATTTCAGGCAGAGGCGGAAAAGTAAATGGCAAGAATCATAACGGTAAAAGGAATTGGAAAGGCATCAGCGAAACCGGATTATGTTGAGATCTTTGATTTTATAAAAGCGTTCCTCCGGGCGCTGGATGTCCAGTGGACGTCCGTTCAGCGCGGACCGGAGCGGAGCGTAGACCCAGTGGCTCGCGTTTAGCCCTCGCCGGGTGGCATCCCACACTTCGTGTGGGATATTCACCGACCGGAGCGGCAGCGGAGAACGCCCCAACAAGCAAGCGCAGCGGTGTCGCCGTGAGACGACGACATTGCTTGCGAGTTTGTGAAATGGACTGAAAATGCCCTGAAATTCAACGATTTTTGGCATTCGCTGATAAGTTATCGGAGAAATTTCCGCAGAGCCTTGTCGGGAACGTCGGGCAAAATCTCGTGGAAATAATCCAACATCCGCTGATAAGATTCCGCGGGGTCACGCTGATAAACTGCGGATTTGAATGCGTCTCCGAAAAATTTCTCCGGAGTGGAATACTCTGCAACGCCCCAGCCGTATTCTTTTCCGTGGCGGTCTTTCAGGTAAACGAAGTTACTGATGATCACATAGCCCTGTGCCTGCAGCCGATTGATGGATGTATCGAAACCGGTCGCGCCGCCCTTTTTTATGCGCACGGGCGCGTATGGATTCTTGCAGCTTTGCTGCACGCGCCCGGCGCCGCGAGCAGGCTGGGAGCACCCATCCTGCTCGATTAATCTTTTGCCATCCCGTTTCAGAGTTTTGGAAAGCACCGGCGCGCGGGCGTCCAGCAGCTCAAAAAGCTGTTTGTCTTTGTAAGAGGCCAACTCGTCATCAAATCGCGCGTCGAAGTCGTAGCCATCCCGGCGGTAATTCGCAAAGTCCGGGAACCACTCTGCGCTGATAAATGCGGCCTTGTTCTCGAAAAATTTCCCGTAGGCACAGCCCGCTTCCTGAATAACCGGTCCTTTCCATTCCCACACGCCGGGGTCACCAGTAAGCCATACTGATAGATCGACATGATCTTCCACCGAAAAGCCGGGGATGGAATTTCGGAACAACGGTAGGAAACCGACACGGTGAACAGCGTCGATCAAATCTTCTTTGGTTTTTACAATAAAATCCAACCGGTCGCTCATGACCGTCAGCCTCCTTTCGTTTCTGTGCAGATGACCAGATTATTTATTTACAGAACGCCTGCAGGTCTGCTTTCAGTTTTTCATAGCGCAGCCGCTTTTCCTCTTTGGCAAAATGAACTTTTCTTGACTGCGGAGGATTGTCAGAATAATTCAGCACCTCGTCTCCAAACTGTTCGCTGGTCAGATCGAAGACGCAGTCTCCGATCACATTATAGCAATGATAGTTGCCACCCGGCCGCAGAATTCCGTAGACCTCGCCGCCGAAAATGTCCTGCGCCAGAAATGCGGTGATGGAGCACTGCCCCAGCGTTTTATTTGCCGGCGACCAGTCTGAACGCATCCTGGGAGCACAGGTGTCAGCGCACCAGAGTTCGGATAATGCGTCATACAAGTCCTGCGGCGTCCGGATACCTGCATACTGATCTGTAACTGCAGGGACTGTTGCGTTTTCCCATCCGTAAAAATGATATTGTTTTGGCATAACGTCACCTTCTCTCTTTGAGGAGAAGTATAACATATCCTTCAGCGAATGGATAGTAAAAAGCGGTCCGGCGTTGTCAAAAAACATCGGAAAAACAATGCAATGGCAAATGGAAGACTGCTGAATGTGCAGCAAAAGTGTGTGATTGAAGCCAATCCAAGATTGAATTCAAGTGCTCTGATTGTTATAATAGACAAAGTAATTTATGGCATCAAAACCGATTTGAACTATTGTAGTTGGAAGGAAGCGGTAATATGACACACGAAGAATACAACGCAGCAGCAAATCACTGGATTGAGAAAGATGCAGTATCAAAAAAGATGCCTGCAGATCAGCTGTGGGCGGCTATCGAGAATTATATCCAGGCCAACAACACTTGCGCTCTCGCTACCGGAAGCGGCAGCTTCATCCGCTGCACACCCATCGAATATGCCTGGCATAACGATGCATTCTGGATGTTCTCAGAGGGCGGACAGAAATTCGTTGGGCTGGAAGAGAATAAATCTGTCTGCCTTGCCATTTATGACAGATACGATGGCTTTGGCAGATTGAAGGGAATGCAGGTATCCGGCACAGCGGAAATCGTGGAGCCGTTTTCAGCAGAATACATTCATGCGGCTGAATGGAAGAAAATCCCGTTAGATGCGCTGAAAAAGCTGTCTTTCACCATGAATCTCATCAAAATCACTCCGACAGAGATTGAATTTCTGAACTCCGATTTCAAAGAGGATGGTTATGACAGCCGCCAGCACTATGACTGCGGCGGGGAGGAAGGCTGAGCGACGTCCTGGTGCGAAGCGCCATTGGAATGGATGTCGTGACTTGCCGCCGAACTCAGTTCAAGGACGTAGGCCGCGCCATTGCGCGAAGCGCATTTTAATTGCGCGGCTCTCCTTAGAGCCTGGGCAAGGTGAAAGGCTATATAGACGGCATGATACCGCTTCTTCTTGTGGTGGTCATGATGGCTGTCGTCACGGCAGGAGTCGTGGCCTCTCACAAGTGATTTTTGGGTAAAAAAAGAGCAAG
The DNA here is from genome assembly GCA_021202075.1 of Lachnospiraceae bacterium. Classification (GTDB taxonomy): domain Bacteria; phylum Bacillota; class Clostridia; order Lachnospirales; family Lachnospiraceae; genus Choladousia. The sequence goes on from JAJQDT010000050.1 coordinate 6,183, forward strand.
AGGGAATTTAACGGGAGGAAAATCAGAAATGAACGAGATGCTGCAGACAATCATGGAACGCCGTTCCATACGGAAATCAGAAGTCAGTCAGGAACTGTATCAGATGATGCTGGACAGAGGATTATAGTGAGCCACGCCATTTAAAATCGCGCTTGCGCGCGAGGCGTGGCCTACGTCCTGCATCAAAAAGCGATGCAGGACTTGCGGATGAACTCTTTTTTACTTTTTTTCGAATCCCGTGTAATAGAACCGAACAGACAAAACTGCTCCGATGGTCCATCCGATCGGCCATGCGCACCAGATACCTGTTGCCCCAAGACCTGTTTTCGAGAGCAGGAAGGCGAGGAGGACCCGGAGAATCAGATCCGCAAAGGTAGAAATCATAAACCGTATCATCATGCTGGCACCTTTCAGGATGCTGTCCGCGACGAGTTTTATGGAGACGACAAAGTAGAATGGTGACAGAATCCGCAGATAGATTGTCCCAGTTTGCAAAGCAGCCTCGGTTGGACTATCCAGAAACAGGTACAGCAGATATTTGCCAAATACGAAGTACAGAAGGAACAGAGGAACGCTGATTAGCCAGACCATCCTTGCCCCGGCCCGGAATCCGTCCTTTACGCGTGGTCTCTTTCCGGCACCGATATTCTGGGCAGTATAGTTGGAAATCCCGTTTCCCAATGTAGTAAAAGAAGTAATGACGAGATTGTTCAGCTTTACGGCAGCTGAGTATCCAGCCATGACACCGGTGCCAAAGCTGTTGATGACACTCTGAATCATGATATTTCCGACAGAGATGAAACTTTGCTGCAGAATGCTGGGCACCATTACCACAACGATTTTTTTGAAAATTGGTACGGAAAAGAGCGGCGCTTTTTCAGACTCAGGGATTGCTTTCATGCGTTTTATCACTACAAGGACTGACAGCACACAACTGACGCCCTGACAGAGAAAAGTCGCCCATGCGACTCCGGCGACGCCCATCTGAAAGACCGTAACAAAATAGATATCCACCACAATATTGGATGTGGAAGAGACTGCCAGAAACAGGAACGGAGTTTTCGAATCACCGAGTGCGGAAAAAATCCCGGTCGAAATATTATAAAAGAAGACAAACGGAAGTCCCCAGATGTAAATATTCAGATAAAGCCTGGAATCTGCGAACACCTCATCCGGTGTGCGGATCAGGCGGAGCAGAGGGCCGCAGCCAAGAAATCCGATTATCATTAAGAGAATACAGATTACTGCGCTGGCAATCCAGGCGGTGGATACTGCAGTCTTCATATTTTTATAGTTGCGTCCTCCGAAAAGCTGCGACACGATGACCGAACAGCCCATATTGCAGCCGAACGCGAATGCGATAAAAATCAAGGTCACCTCATAGCTGTTTCCGACCGCGGCAAGCGCGTTTTCACCGATAAATTTTCCGGCCACAAGACTGTCAGCAATATTATACAGCTGCTGAAAAATAATGCTGCCAAACAAAGGCAGGCAAAACCGCCAGAGAACCTTTTCAGGGTTTCCGACGGTTAGATCCCTGTTTGAATTTTTGCGTGAGTTTTTATGCGGATTTATGCCCAAATTCTGGTTTGAACTCTTATGCTGATCGCTGTCCATGAAAATTTACTCCCTCCTTGCAATTCACACATCTTTAAATTATAATCAGCCCAGAGACATATTTCAAATATATAATAAAGATAATGATTATTCATTTAAAACATGGCAAAGCTACTGCAAGTCAAAGAACCTTATGCAAGCACAGCTGCCTGGCTCGTTGCTTCGCGAAAATAAAAAAGGTAAGGGAGTTTATAGGCAGAGATGGATGTTTCTTATGATTATTATAAAATTTTTTATCATGTGGCAAAGTACGGTAATCTGTCGAAGGCCGCAGCTGCTATGGAGAAGGGGCAGCCAAATGTGACAAAGGTCATTAACAAACTGGAAGATCAGCTCGGATGCAAGTTATTTGTACGCTCTCCGAGGGGCTCCAGGCTGACACCGGAAGGAGAAAAATTATATGCACATGTGGAAGCAGCGGTGGAACATCTGCAGACAGGTGAGAGAGAAATTGCGTCGGACCGGAGTCTGCAAAGCGGCACAGTCTCTATTGCTGTCAGCGAGATTGCATTGCGCTGCCATATGCTTCCGGTACTGGAACAGTACCGTCTTCTTTATCCGAAGGTGCGGATGAGGCTTGCCAATTTTACGATTTATCAGGCTATTGAAACTGTAAAAAATAATCTCGCGGATTTTGCAGTTGTGACCGCGCCGGATTCGGTACCAAAAGCGCTGAGAATGCGGGAAATCGCTCATTTTCAGGAAATTTTTGTGTGTGGGGAAAGCCTTCGTTATCTGGAACAAAAAACACTAAACTTCACGGATCTTACGCAATTCCCGTTGATTTGCCTGAACACGCAGACCTATACTTTCCAGTTTCTGTCTCGATTTTTTGAACAGCAGGGTGTGACGCTTAAGCCGGATATCGAGGTCACCACCGCTGACCAGATTCTGCCGCTGGTGCGGAGTAATCTGGGGATTGGCATTGTACCGGAGAAATTTGTAGAGCAGGAAATGGAAGTAAGTGCATCAGGTATCTGCAGGCTTACGACAGAAAAACCGCTCCCACAGAGGAAGATTTGTCTGATTAAGCGTGCTGACAGTCTCCCCAGTGTCGCCGCAAAGGAGCTGGAGCGTATGCTGATTGAGTGAACATCGGTATTATAAATGTTGATACTATAATTTTTTGTTTCCTCTGGTCTTGAATATATAAGTTTGTTGTATTCCATATGACGAACCTCTGTCTGGCAAGTGTTTCCTTGTGGGCAAGGTGGGAAATTTCATTTGAATTTCAAAATTTCAAGTGCTGCCATAACTGCGAAAACCTGAGGAGATATAATGATTTGCCCGACAAAAGGTTCATCAGCCGATCAGCGGGTACTACATATGAAAAGGAAGAAACTCATTTGGTCGTCACTCTCTAAGAGCTACCAGGCTTTTTTTACGGTGAGGATATTCTGCCCATCCCTATATTTATAGGAGAGCACGTCCATGCTTTTCTTTACCATGTAAATACCCAGCCCGCCAGGCTCCCGCTCCTCCAGAGAAAGAGCCGTGTCCGGATCCTTTCTCGCGAGCGGATCGTAGGGAATCCCACAATCCCGGAAAGTCAGGATGAGCGTTTTACACTCTGTTTTATACGCCGGATCACTACCAGTTGATGCAGACCCCGGCTCCGCCCCGGCGCACACATTGTCTGTTTTCACTTCTACTTCCATCTCAGCCCGCACCCACACTGGCCCTTTCCCGTTTGGGTACGCATAATGAACAATATTTCCGAACAGCTCATCAATGGCAATGTCAATCTGCACCTGCACCTTCATCGGGCAGTCCAGTTCGTCCAGATATTGGTTCACAAACTCCGTCGCTCTTGCAATATCCGCCGTGACCGCCTCAAAGCACATTTCTTCCGGCAGCATTTTTTCCTGTCCCATTTTCTTTTGCGTCTTCGAATCGCGATCCATTCCCGTCTGCTCCGTATCCTTTCCCGGAGAGGCTTCTTCGCCGGTTTTCCCGAATTTCATATCCGAAAGCGGTCGTTCCCCGTTGTTTCTTTTATTCTTCATTGCATCGGCCTCCTGTATTCCAGACACAGCATGGTCAGATCATCAAACTGCGGCGCTTCTCCCACAAAGCGCCCTGTCGCCTCTTTTATTGCCGGAAGAAGCTGTTCCGGAGGAAGCGCCCGGTTCTGGTTCAGCGAATCGCGCATACGCTCCAGGCCAAACATCTGGTTGTCCGCGTTGGTCGCTTCCGGCACGCCGTCGGTGTAAAGAAAGATCCGGTCGCCCGGCTCCAGAGTCAGCTTTCCATCCCGGTAAGGAATATCTTCCATCCCGGCGAGGACGAAGCCCGCGCGCACCTTATACGGTTCAAATATTTCGCCTTTCCTGCAAAGGTACGGAACCTCATGCCCTGCGTTTACATAAGCAAATTCGCCGGTCGCCAGATCCAGCACGCCTTCAAACGCCGTGATAAACATTCCCTCACTGTTGGAATCGCAGAGCAGGTTATTGACCGAGGTAAATACAGTGCCAGGCGAAATCCCCGGCTGCGTGTGATCCTTGATCAGCGTTTTTCCAATGACCATGAACAGCGCCGCCGGAATACCCTTCCCGGACACATCGGCCATCACAACCGCAAGGTGCCGGTCGTCAACCATGAAAAAGTCATAAAAATCTCCGCCCACCTCTTTTGCCGGATCCATCGTCGCGTAGATGTCAAACTCTTCCCGATCCGGAAAGGCGGGAAAGATACAGGGCAGCATCGAGGACTGAATGTGCCTGGCAATGTCCAGCTCCGCCCCGATCCGTTCCTTTTCCGCGGTCACCGCAGTCAGATTTTCAATATAGCCATTGATATCCTGCTCCATCTGCTTCATGGCCTCCGCGAGATTTTCCACCTCATCTCCGGTATGGATGGCAAGCTCTGCAAGCAGCGACGGCCCTGTCTGTGCGTCCGTGTTTTCCCTGGTGCTGACATAAGAAGACGCTGCCTGCGCGAGCTGGTTGATCGGCTTCACCACTGTTCGATTGACAACATTCAGGAAAAACAACAGCTGCAAAGCAGTGATAACGAGGAGAACCGCACTAATCCGCGCCAGATAATCATACCGTTCCCGCATGACCTGATCCATAGAGGTGTCCACCATTACATAGGCCAGGACCGACCCATCTTCGTCCAATACCGCGACTCCCGTCGAGCAAAGCCACCCGTACTCCTCCGTGTTGGTAATATACGCCGGGAATCCCTGCACCGGGTCTTCAAAAATCCCGTAATTCTGCTCATAGATAATATCCCAGGTGCCAGCCAGACATGCGTTCTGCGTATCATCCCCGTCGACTACATAGACACAGGTCCGGGAATCCGCGTCCACATAGATGATATAAAGCGAGAGAACGCCGCTTGCCGCGCGAATCCTCACCAGTGTCTGGTAAAGCTCTTCATATCCCTCATCCTGCAGGGCCTCATACTGCGCCAGGTAGGCTGCTTCCGCCTCCTCATCCGCCAGATCCGGCGCGGGGTTCTTCAGATAAATCTCTGTCACCAGTTCCGTGTAATGCTTCACCATTTCCGTATCCAGTACAGAAATAGCCGTATTCGCAACTTTCTCGCTCAACGACTTGTAATACTCGTCCATACTGCCAGCGTACATCTGATAGCTGACTGCTGTGGAAACAATGGCCAGTGCCAGAGTAAAAACCAAAATGACCAGAACCGATTTTTGCCGCAGCGATCGTTTTCTTCCCATATGAGTTTCTCCTTCCACGCGATTCGCACTTCGTTTCCCGTACACAGGCGCCAGCCTTCCGCGCACGGATACGGCTTATCAGATCAGCTTCCTTTTCCTCGCCTCATCGATTGCCGACGAGCGGTTTTTCACGCCAAGCTTCCGATAATTCTCCTGATTATGATATTTGACCGTGGAAATGCTGATCCCCAGAGACTCCGCGATCTGTTTCTCCTGGTACCCTTTGGCCTGCAGGCGCAGGATACTGAGTCCCCTCTCACTGATCTGGGTATCCTCCGAGGCGCGCAGATTCAGGTAATCCGGATAGCGGTTTGCCATCTTCCGGCACTCCTTTAGCACCCGCGCTTTAAAATCTCCGTCTTTCCATACCAGGCTTTCTTCTTTCAGCAGCTTATAGACTGCGGCGCCTTCCCGCGAAAACAGGCGGACAAACCGGTATTCCTCCGCCTCAGAGACGCAGGCCTGCAGTGTTTCCTTCCAGTCACCCTCCTGCGTCCGGAATTCAACAATCGCCAGCAGCAGCTCCGCCTCCATGCGGATCCAAGTCCGTTTCTGTTTTTCCGCGTAATACAAAAGCTGCCGCAGCAGGCCGTAAGCCGCCTGATATTTCCTGCGCTGAATGTAAATTCTCACCTTCGTCAGGTAGCGGAAACGCTCCATCGTGCAAAATTCACTGTTCTCATCCGGCGCGCTATCCATCCATTCCGCCACCTTAAAGGGGGCTCCCTCATACAGAAGATACCGCGTTTTCAGGGTTTCAATGTTTAAAAGGAGCTTCGGAGCCTCCTCTCTGGCTCTTGCCTCAAAGGTTTCCAGCGTCTCCCACGCCTCCATCGGCCGGCCGTCAAAAATAGCAAGCCAGGACAGGATTCCGGCTGCCACAAAAATCAGCTCCGGCTTCCCGCCGGCGTCTGCCTGCATTCTGCCCTTCTCTGCCAGAGAAAGGATCTCATAGCTGTCTTCGCCTTTTTCAAAAAGGCTCTCCGACAGGGCAATCGAAACCAGCCCTTTTCCATATTTTCCAAGTACCAGCTCCACCAGCCGCCCAATCCCCGCGGCCAGCTCCCGATCGTATTTGCTCCAGTCACAGAAATCCTTGCCCCCATTCATCAGGGAAGGCAGGTTGCTCGTGACAGAAAACTCCGGAAGCGTAATGGAGCGAGTCATCAAAAGTGCCGACGCCTGCCGGATCAGCTTCACCATATGGACGCTTCCCCGGTGAGGAAGCCCGATATCCAGATACAGCAGGCGGCTTTTCACATCCCGCGCGGCGCTCCCGGTCGCTGTTTTCCCATACTCCTCCAGGCGATGGTACCAGCGCTCGCTCTCCTCGTCATTCATCAGCATCGACTGGAGCATACTCATCCCCGCCATCAGCTCCGGACTCTCCTCAATCAGCTTCTCCGGAAGCTCCAGATAATATTTCCGCATCTCAAAATAGTGACCGCTGGCCGGATTCTTCCGCGCATTCGCAATCAGCAGCCTGGAAATGCTCTCCACCTCCTGGCAGCTTTTGTACATCTCCAGCGCGTCCGGAATCTGCTCATGCAGCTCATAATACAGACCGGCATTGTGATAAAGAATGCGTATCTGTTCCGGTGTGCGCCTTCTCTCCAGCCTCAGGCGAAACGATTCCCGCATTTCCCAGCGGCATTCCCAGACTCCCTCTTCCCCGCTCTGCACAAAAAAATTCCCGGTCTCCTCCGCACGGTAAATCAAATCCCGGACATGGCTGTTCCCCGTGATCATCGCCGCCAGCTCCGCGGTGAACGCTTTTACGATCGACGTTTCCATAAAAAAATCCTGAATTTCTCTGTCCCACAGGTCAAAAACACAGGTTTCCAGAAAATCCATCCCCCGCTTCTCGGCGCGCGGGATATCGCCTCCCTCCAACGCCAGCATAAACAGGGAAAAGGCATGTCCGCGCGACTGTCGCCAGACACGCTCCGCCTCCTCCTCGCTCAGAAAAACGTCAGACGCTTCCAGGTACAAAGCCTGTTGCTCTCTCGTCAGGAGAAAGCTCTCCTCCGGTATGACGCAGAATTCACTTTGCATCTGGATGGGAAGCAGCCATCTTGGCATCCTGCTTCTGGAGACAAGAATCAGCCATACAAACCGCTGCCGCAACAATTGCCGTATTTTCTGCGCATAGTCTGCCTGCAGCCTGGGGTCCGTCACCGCATACAGGTCATCCAGCACGATTGTCCGCCTCTCGCCGGCCGGCGGTACCGGAATCTGATCCGGGTCCATCTCCGGAGCGGAATAATAATCGCACTCCTTCTCCCCCAGAAAAAACCGGACAAACGCAGTCTTCCCGGTTCCCGCCACACCGTACAGGTACGCCGGAAGATTCAGCTTCTGCGCCGCATTCATTTTCTTTCTCGCCTCTTCCGGACATAGATAATGTGGGACTTCTGTTCGGTATTCAGCCTTTGGCATTCCTCTTTCTTCCTTTCATTCGTAAGCCCTGCCCTTCGCGAAGCGAACTCTCATGGGCAGGGCGACCTGCCGCCGAGCGAAGCGAGGGGGCGTTTCCTTTTTTGCATCAAATCTTTACCGTCAGCGTATTAAATCCCTGGTAATGCCGGTAATAAAATTCCTTTGCGGTTCTGCGGATCACCAGGACTCCCATAGCGTCCAGGTCAAAAGCTGCCGCCGCGCCCGCCCGCTCTGTACGCAGGGAAAATGGATTGAAGCTCGCCGCACTGTCCCGGAAATGCAGGGTAAACAGATGATCCTCCTCGGCAACCAGCGTAATCTGGATGCGCCCCTTCTCATCTAAAAACGCCCGGTTAATGATCACCGAGCACAGCTCTTCTACGGTCAGAGCAACAAAATAGCTCTGATTCGGAAGCGCGTCCCAGTCTTCGCAGAATCCCCGCACCTTTTCCAGCAGCGGTCCCATCTCGTCCATCCGGTTGTCGATCAGGATGCTTAAGACCCGGTTCGGGTCAAATGAATCTTCACGGATAACACGGTATTTTTTACGCGTATGCCCATGAAAAGACGCTTCGCGTGGGGCATACGCTGATGGAAGCGCCCCCTCGCTTCGCTCGGCGGCAGGGCGCGTATGCCCATGAAAAGACGCTTCGCGTGGGGCATACGCTATCAGCAGGAATAGCCCCAGAGATAAGATTTCTGTGACCGGGTACAGCCACCAGAAGCCCTGCTCCCCGAAAGCCGCGCAGACAAACGTCGCCGGCAGCAGCACTGCCGCGCCGCGCAGGATCGTCAGCAGATACGCCGCCATCTCCTCGCCGACAGACTGGTAAAAGCTTTCTAAAACAATGCTGATTCCCGCGAATCCGGCGCCGGCGCAGAACACCCGAAGCGCGTAGCAGCCGAGCCGGACCGCCTCCCGGCCTTCCAGGCCGAACAGGGCGCACACCGCGCCCGGAAAAGCCACTGTCAGAAAAATCCCGACCGCCCCGGCAGCCGTGCCGGAGCATAGCCCCAGCCGCAGCGTATGCGCCATGCCGCGCCGGTTATGCTCCCCGCAATAAGTCGAAACCAGTGGCTGTGTGGCTTTCGCCGCCCCATCATAGAGGTAAAGAATCAGATAAGAAGCGTTCTGTACCATATCAAATACAGCGACTCCCACACTCCCGCTCATCCGCATCAGAAGATGGTTCGCCGCCAGAAGAAACAGCATTGAAAACAGATAGGCGGCCGAAGAAGAAAAACCCGTCCGGAAGCACGAAAAACAGCCGGTAAAATCCGGCGAAAATGGGAGTAACCGGAGCGTGCCCTTCGCTCCTGCTCCCTGCGGGGCATTCTCCGCTAAGTAGTCATTTTCTTCATCCGCCTTGCCGGAAATACGGACGCCCTTTCTCCAAGGCAGAGCCGTCAGATAGCAGGCAATCGAAATGACCTGGCCTGCCAGCGTCGCCAGCGCCGCTCCGGCCGCCCCCATGTCCAAAAGCAGCACAAGCAGAAGATTCAGCGCAATATCGGACAGGTTTCCCACCGTAAACCCCAAGCTCGCGATTTTCTCATGATCGTCGTTGCGCAGATAATAGTTCAGAAGATAAGCGAAAAAAAAGAGTGGTATACCGGAAACAATAATCCGCACATAAGCCCGGCTGGTCTCAAACAGAAGCCCATCCGCCGCGGTCGTCCCCAGCAGCCCGAGCAGCGGCGCCAGAAAAAGATTCCCCAGAATAGCAAGCGCCGCCCCAATCAGCAGCGTGACCCCCAAAACGCCCTGAAAGCCGCCCAGCGCCTCCTCCGGCTTTCCCTGCGCAAGCTGCGTTGCAAAGCGGACAGAGCCGCCGATCCCAAATCCATGCATGATCACGTTAATGACCATAAAGACCGGCAGGGCAAGACTGATCGCGGCAAGCCCTGTCACGCCCATACTCTGCCCGACCACCACCGCGTCCATCATATCCCCCGCCGCAAGGCCGACCGATGAGAGAATCGCGAGAAAAAACTGCCGGTAAAACATTTTCCGGGAAAAATAATCCTCTGCGTGTTTCTTCATACCGTTCCATCTCCATTTACCCACAGGCACTTACAGGCTCAGGATCTGCCGCCGGATAGCGTATGCCCCACGCGAAGCGTTTTTTCATGGGCATACGCGACCTGCCGCCGAGCGAAGCGAGGGGGCGCTTCCATTAGCTCACGCATCTTGCACCTCCTGATACGCGAATCACAAGCGATGAAATCCTCAACGCAGCCCGGCCTCATACATTTTCAGCATCCGGCTTGGGCGCATCTGCCGCTTCATCTGCCGCAGCCCTTCAATGCCCAGATCCTCTTCCGCGTTGACAAAGGCCACCGACTCCGGCAGTGCGCAGAAAAACGCGTGCTTCGTGTAAGCGCCCAGCCCAGGCAGCGTGAACCTCTGCTTCGCAAGGCAAAGGTCATAGGTATCCGCGCTAAGCGGATATCCCGCGGCAACCGCGTGCGGCTCCCCGTCTGCACGGATCAGAACCCCGAAGCTGCCCAGCGCGTCCCACTCCCGCAGGAGTGTCTCCGACGCCGCGCCGTCCTCAAGCATACCTTCCTGCAAATTCGCAGGCGCCATATAATCCGGCGGCGCGCCTCCCGGCCTGTCTGTCGGCATGGAAAGGTCTGGCTGCCCGGAAGAGCGGCTCACCCACTGCCGGTTGACTTTCATCGCTTCTGCCAGATTCTCCCGGCTCAAAAGCTCACACTCCAGGACATGGTCCGTCTTTGCCCGTCGAATATGGTTGCGGATGGCCGCGAACCGTTTCCCCTCAAGCGCCCTCTGTTCCGCGCAGTCATACAGGTACTCATAGTCATTTTCCGCTTCTGAAATCCAGAAAGCCCCCGGGAATTCCTTCTCCAGAAGCTCCACGTCCGCCTCCCCCATATAGCACAGCCCAAGTCCCGGCGTTTTCATCTGTTCCCCGATGAAGCGGCAGACGGCCTCTCTCTTCCCACAGGGAAAAAACCATGCGTTTTCCCCGCGCCAGCGGCACTTTACCGCGTACAGGTGATCCTCCAGGCAGACGGAAAGCCCCATGTCCTCCCGCCAGATATAGAGCGTGGCAAATGCGTGGGAGGCCGTTATCCGGCCGTATTGCAGCCGCAGGTTCTCGATCTGCCCCCGCATGGAAAGTGAAATTTCCATCGTCTTCCCCATAATCCCGTTACGGCCAGTCCTTTCTGTTTTTGCAGGCCACGGCATTGCCGTAGGCAATTTTGCATGCCGTGGCTCTCCATTGATAATTCTGCAGCGCCCTGTCCTTATCCTTCCGTCCCGGAGCGGAAATTCTCCCGGCATCTCTTTCCCCGTTTCGCTCTTTTCCGCCACGCTGCCGATTGAACTCACACTGTTTTTTCCCGCCTCGACGCCGGTCGAATCCGCTCTGTTTTTTCCCGCCTCGACGCCAGTTGAACTCACACTTTTTTTTACCGCCACACCCTCAATCAGCCCATACCGGACGCCATCCGCCTCATACACGCACTCATATCCGTAAAACGCCCGCAAAATCCGGTCTGCCTCCTCAAACGGCGTATCCGGCGTAAGCGGGTAATCCTCCTCCGACGGGCAGGGCCAGTATTCTCCGGCCCCCTGCGGCTTCGCCTGCTCGTAGAGCGTGTCAAGATCCGCCGCCAGGCGGCGCATCATGCCGGGCAGCACTGCCTTCTGCTTTTTGGTCAGCGTCAGCAGGTTTTCCTTTGGGGAAACCGGAATCTCCTCCTGCAAAAGGATGGCTCCCTCATCAAATCCTTCGGTCATCCGGTGGACGGTCACGCCGCTTACGCGCAGCCCTTTCAGAATCGTCACCGGCATCGGCCAGGCTCCACGTCCGACCGGCAGAAGGGAAGGGTGGATATTGACCATTTTCAGACCCTCAACCACCGGAATCCGATAATAATAGCCCCCGCAGACCACGGCCTCACAGCCCCGCTCCCGCAGGACTGAAAGCCGTTCTGCGGAAATTTTCCCGATAAAAAGAGGAATTCCCCGTTTTTTTGCGTATTCGCAAACCTGAACGTTGAACTCCGTCACATTATCCGTCTCACAGGTGATGACCTCCATGATCTCACAGCCCGCTTCGATCAGCGCGGGCAAGGCGGGATATAGCAGATCAATTCCGATATACGCGATCCTTTTCCCCGGCATCCGTGAATCCCTCTTTTCTCTTCTTCTTCCCCGACTATAGCACCTTTTCGGGATTCTGTCACCTGCATTTTTGTGCAGAACGGAAACATGGTTATTTCTTACAGGGAAAGATGAACCCCGTTCACAGTGATCGAACTGTCTTTTGCGTAAACGCAGATCTTTTTCGTAGACTTATACCGAAACCCGGAAAACTTCTGAAGCTTCGCTTCTGTACAATACTGATCTACCACTTCTTTCACGGCCTTTCCGTATGCGCCGTAAATATACATTGCGTCCCACAGGTTATTCATATTGGCCATACCGCTCAATTCCAGGTAAAACTCTCCTGTATAACTTGCAGAAGCGCCGCCGCTCACCTGAT
>JAJQDT010000050.1:18549-33385 GCA_021202075.1 Lachnospiraceae bacterium
GAAGCGCCGCCGCTCACCTGATCCAGATCATCATCCGGCATAGCCGCCGTATTGTTTTCCTTTTCTTTGTTTTCTTCCATTCCGCTTTCTCCTTTCTGTCATGCCTTTCCCGCTCCGTATATCTGCAGCGCCAGGCTGCCTTTTTTATTTCGATATTATCACTCCGTTAACCTGGACAAAGGAATTCTTCGCATAGACCTCGATGGGCTGGCAGGACATATCACGGAGCGTGGTATTCGAAAACCTTTGCAGACCTGTTTTTCTGGTATGTCGGTTTACCACGTCCTTCACCTGCTTCCCGTACTCGCCATATGCGTGCATTGCGTTCCAGAGCTCGTTCATCTTCTCATAAGCCGGGATTGATATATGCAGTTCGCCTCCTGCCGTGATCAGTGTCCCTCCGCCCGCCTGTTCCAATGCCTCATCTTTTAATTCCTCTATTTCCCGGAGCAGCTCTTTATTTTCCATTGCACTCCCCCTCCCATAGTATGTCATGGATTTGCTCCGCAAATCCGTGACGTAGGCCACGGCATTGCCGTAAGGCAATTCCGCATGCCGTGGCTCTTTTCCTCAACCAGCTTTACTGCAGTATCAGTTTGTAGCCGTTTACCGTCACCAGATCATTTTTTGCATAGACATCAATAGGTTCCTTTGCAATGTACCGTAAATTACTTAAAGCTTCCATTCCATTTTGCTTGACATAGGTATTAACCAGCTCCTTCACCGCGCTTCCATAATCGCCATATGCATACATCTTATTCCACAGATTATTCATTTTTTCCCTGGCAGCTATAGATACATGAAATTCCCCTTCATAGACAGTCGAAGTCCCTCCGCTCACCCGCTCGAGGTCATCGTCCCGCAAAGCATTTTTTCCAATTCTTTTATCATCCATTTTGTTTGCTTCCACTTTAATTTCTCCTTTCAGCCTTTTGATAAACACCTCTCCGGCGCCTGCTGTTCTGGATAGTGTCATTTTTTCATTCCGCAGCCAGGAGCACAGAAATCCGAATCGTCCCTTCTTCCTCGCTCTGGTCAAAGTCGCCCTGATCCTGAACCGTCACATGGATCTCATAGAGCGTATCCGCGTCCATCTCTTCCTCTGCCGGCACGACTTCCCCGTCTTCTGTCCGAATTTCCCAGCAGTCCTCGTCCGCGTGCAGCAGGTTTCCGTCGCTGTCCATCACGAAGAGACAGAGCCCGCCCGCTTCGACGCCGCTGATGCCGTTCATGCGGAACGCGATGACATTGTCCTCATCGAGCGCGTCGACGACCGCTGTGTGCAGGTAGGATACCGGCGTCTCTTCCGTACCGGAGGCTTCCGCGAATTCCTCGGCGGAGAGCAGAATCCGCTCGGTCTGATCCAGGTCGGCCTCCACGTCCGTATGGTTCGGAAGGTATACGAACCGGTCCTGCAGCCTCAGCAGGATTTTGGCGTTGGTCGGCACGTAAATCGCGTTGCCATTCGCGTCCGCAATCATGCCCACCGCCATGTTATTGAACGTTGCGTCATCCGATACCGGAACTTCCAGGAGCGTCTCCCCGGTCTCAAAATCCAGGACATAATAACACCAGTAGCCGGTCTCCAGGTTCTGCCAGTAGCCGTACAGATATCCGGTCGCCGTGGAAAGCTTCAGCATCGAGGTGTCACGGATGTCCTCACGGGTCCAGACGACTTCCATGCGGTAGGAATCGCCATCCTTAATCACGTCAATCCGCTCCACGCCAGGAGAAATATATTCATTTCCCTCCGCCATCCAGTTCGCGTCATAAATATTCTCGTAGGTCTGAATGGAAGAATCCGCATCCGGGTCGTTCAAGCCGGAATTCCCGGCGCCAAACCAGTTGCAGACCACCACGGAAGTCAGCTCCTCCGATGAGGAATAAGCGATGATGGAATTCTCCACGGACACCTGCTCGATTCCGGTCAGGGAATCCAGCACTGCGGTGGTCGCTACGACTTCTCCGGTCTCCATTGAAACAGCAATCAGGTTCACCGGGTAGCAGTTATCGGTAAACAGCACCAGGTCGTTCGTCAGTGTCGGCGAGGAGCCGCCGCCCCACGCGAGCCCGATTCCGGTCACCTCCGACCCTTCGAGCGGAGATTTGTCTTCCGACTCATAGTCCACTTTCCAGTTTGTCTCTACGCCGCCGCTCTCGTTCGCCGTAAAGAGGTAACAGGACTTGTTCGTCAGGATCACAACGCCGGACGGGCAGGACGCGATCCCATTCTCCGCGTTTTCGCCCTCTGTGAGGCGCAGGAAAAAGGTGTTTTCCGCAAGGTCCGTCTCTTCCCCGGCCAGAACCGCGTCAATATAGGTCCGGCTCAGGTAGCCGACAAACCCGTCGTCAGAGTATTCCGGATTCTTCCGGAAGCCGCCGCTCACGAACCAGAGGTTCCCGTCATAGTCATAAACAATGCTCAGCAGGTTTGTGTCGATATCGTCTCCCAGCGCCGCCACCGCTTCGGAAACAATGTCCACATCCAGAAGCTTCTCAAATACCTCAAGGACATTGCCGTCCTCATCCTTCGTCTGCATAATCATCACGTGGCCATGGCTGGTCGGGCATACGACATTGCCATCACAGTCCACGAAAGAATAGGACGTCTGGATGGAGTAGGATTCCCCGTCATGCTGGGCAGGGATGAAGCTCCCCAGAATTTCCACCGTGTCCGCGGACAGATCCTTTATCGCAAATCCGCTTAAATACGCGCAGACTGCGTATCCGTCGTCGTCATAAAACGCGCACGGAGTCGCATTGTAGGAGGTCGGCTCGTCACCGTAGCTCACTTCCGGATAAATCCCCAGCGACTGGACAGAACTGATGACGTCCGTGCCATATGCGTCATTGTGAATCGAGGCGTCCAGGCTGCCCATATAGGGGTTAGACTCCACAGCCTTTTCCTCCAGGATATTCGGGGCAAAGGCGGCCGCATCTTCCGCGAGTGCCGTAGCCGCGCTCCCTGCCAGGCAGGCTCCGGCAAGAAGCAGTGCAAGAACTATTTTCGATTTTCTTATTTTCATATGGTATCTCCCTGATATTGTTTTTGCAAAACCGTTCCGGGTACCCTTGCTTTCCATGGGACAAATTCCGGCATTCCCATCTGTAAAACGGGCTGTCCGAAAGTATGGTCTTCTCATTGAACGTCTCGTCTTCCCATGTCCTCACTGGCAGATCGTCACGCCATTGATCTGCACGAGCGTATCTTTCGCGTAAATCTCAATCGTCACGTTGGTCGTGTTTCCTTCCATGTACATCTTTGTCAGATAGTCCGTCACCGCGCTCTTGATCTGCGCTCCATAGTTGTAGGAATCAAGCAGCGCGATAAAAGCGCTCAGCTTCGCCCCCGCCTCGACAAACTCATGCAGTTCCCCGGTAATCGTGACTGTCAGGCCGCCGTTCACCTGGTCAAGGTCGTTGTCAGAGAGTGCCTGTGATCTGTTGTTTTCCGCCATTGTCATTTTCTCCTTCCTGTATCGAAATAAAAACGTTTAACAATACCCTGATATCGTACGATCGGCTGGTTTCAGCTGCCAATCAGGCACTGGTAAATTGTTTTGCCATTGAGCTGTACCATCCCGTCCTTCGCGTAAACCAGAAGATCCTCGTTCGCGGTCCAGCGCCAGTGCTGTGCCTGCATCCCTTTCCACTTCGTGTACTCGTCGACGACTTCCTTTACCTGTTTTCCGTAATCTCCATGCGCGTACAGCTTATCCCATAAATCGTTCATTTTATCGCCCTGATAAATCGACTCGCGAAGTTCTCCCGTGAGAGTAACATTCGGACTGGCGCCGCCGCTTACCAGATCCATATCGTCATCGGACAGCTCCGCCGTCTCCTGCCATTTCCTGTTTTCTTCCATGGTTCTTCCCTCCCTATTGGCTGATCACTTTTCCGTTGACCGTTACGTAAGAGTTCTTCGCGTATACGCTGATGTCTTTTTTCGCCCTGTAATAGAGGCCGCTTTCCTCAAGATTGTTGTTCTGCGTATATTCGTTCACAACCTTTTTGACCTGCTTGCCATAATCCCCGTGAGACTGGATCCTGCTCCAAAGCGTTCTCATTTTATCACGCGCATAAATATGCTCCTGCAGTTCTCCCGTCAGCGTGATCGCGTCCGCGCCTCCGCTCACCTCATCCAGTGCGTCGTCCTCTAAGCTTGCCATGCCTTCCGCTAATTTTTTTTCTTCCATTTTCTTTCTTCCTTTCTTTTTTCGATTTTTTGATCCGCCCGCATCATAAGACGAGTCTTCGTGCTGCCGCCCTCTTCATCCGCGGCGGTTCTTCTTCGAGCCGCCCGCTTTATGAGGCAGATCTTTGTGCTGCTGCCCTTTCATCCGTGCCGGTCTCTTCTTTTTGATTGACCCGCATCATGAGGCTTCAGCAGCGTTTTCTCAGTTGCAGACCAGTGTCCCATTTACCCAGACACATTCATTCTTTGCAACTACTTCAATATCATGATTTGCATGTACTCTGAAATCCCAGCCCGTACCCTGCAGTTCCCGGCTTTTCACATAAGAGTTCACCACTTCCCGTACCTGTTTTCCGTAATCGCCGTGCGCGTACAGCTTATCCCAGAGCGTGTTCATTTTTTCCCCTTCTGCAATTGACTCGGTCAGCTCCCCGGTAAGAGTAATCGGCGATACCGTAAGCCCTCCGCTCACCTGGTCGAGCGCCTCATCCGGCAGCTTTTTTGCCTGTTCCTCCCATAATTTGTTTTCTTCCATGTAAGTTCCTCCTCGTATTTTCATGATCCATCTTTCTATGACCGCTCACGGATGTAAGCTTATCAAATCAAAATGGAAAATAGAACTGTCCGAAAGTATAGTTTTGCGATTTTTTTCGCCCTTTCCCGTTACAAAGTCTTCCTGACCGTTACGAATTTTCTTGCGATTGCCCCACGTCCAGCCTCTGGCGCGCGACCAGCTCCGCGAAGTACCCGTTTTTCGCGAGAAGCTCGTCATAGGTGCCGTCCTCCGCGATCTTTCCTTTGTCCAGCACGATAATCCGGTCACAGGCGCGGATGGTGGAGAGCCGGTGGGCGATTACGATGCGGGTGCATTTCAGACTGTCCAGCGAGTCGGAGACGATCTTCTGCGTCATATTGTCGAGCGCCGAGGTCGCCTCGTCCAGCATCAGGATGCGGGGCTTCGGCGCAATGGCGCGGGCGATCATCAGCCTCTGGCGCTGCCCGCCGGAGATTCCGCCCTGTCCTTCGGAAATCAGGGTATGCATCCCCATCGGCATCCGCTGGATATCGTCCGCGATTCCCGCCATCTCCGCCGCCTTCCACGCCTCGTCCAGCGTCAACTGCGGCGCGGAGATCGCGATATTGGAAAAGATGTCGCCCTGAAACAGCTTGCCGTTCTGCATCACTACGCCAATCTTCTGGCGCAGGGATTTCAGGTCGATACCCGCAATGTCTTTTCCATCGTAATAAATCGCTCCCTTCTGCGCCGTCTCGAAACCGAGCAGGAGACGCATCAGCGTGGATTTTCCGCAGCCGGTCGCGCCCACGATCGCCACATACTGCCCCGGGCGGATTTTGAGCGAAATGTCATCCAGCACCAGCGGCATGGACTCGTTGTAGCGGAACGAAATGTTGTTCAGCTCAATCCCGCCGGAGAGCCGCGTGATTACCTGCTTGCCCTCAGAAACCTCCGGAACCGCGTCCATCAGGGGCTTCGCCATCTCCAGCGTCGGCTTAATGTTTGCCACGGAGAGGGCAATCGAAGCCAGCGACAGGAACGCGCCGGAGAACATCCCGTAGGCGGTGTTGAACGCGTAGTAATCCGCCACCGAGAGGCCGCTCTGAATGGAGGCATAGTAGATCGCGATGGTTCCGGCCAGGGAGATCGCCGTGCTCAGCACGCCATTCAGCTTCAGGAATAACGGCGGGTTGTAGGACAGCTCCACCTCCTGCGCGTACAAGTTCGCCCAGCGCGCGAATGCCCGCTTCTCCGCGCCGGCGAGCCGGATCTTGCGGATACCTGTGATCAGCGCGTAGCTCATGCCGTTCTCTTTGGAGGA
This sequence comes from Lachnospiraceae bacterium, assembly GCA_021202075.1. GTDB lineage: Bacteria > Bacillota > Clostridia > Lachnospirales > Lachnospiraceae > Choladousia. The sequence continues at coordinate 24,583 of JAJQDT010000050.1, forward strand.
AAGCTCCATCTGCCTCTGGCTGACTTTGATCTGCCAGAGCGAGGAAACGACAGAAACCACCATTGTCGCCACAACCACAATCAGGGAAGGAATCACCAGAGAGGGCGCATAGACGAAAATCTGCGTGATATATACCAGGGAAAACAGCGACGTCAGCCCTGTAGAGAGCAGCAGGGACACCAGCATCGTACACAGAGAGCTGATGTAAGCCGAGCGGGTTGACAGCTCGCCGGAGCTGTATTTTTTAAAGAAATCCGGCGGCAGCGAGAGAATCCGCATCATCGTCGCCGCTTCCACATAAATGCCCAGCCTGGTATTCATCCGCTCCGAGAGCAGCGTCTTCGCCGAACCCATCAGCAGAGCGCTGACCGTAGCGCAGGAGAGGAAAACAGACATTGCCAGGATCGGCCGCAGGGTTCCCGCCTCAATCACATCCGAAAAGATAATGTTCTGCAGCATAGGCGTCAGCATTCCGAGCAGTACCACAGCCAGGCTCACAATCCCGAACAGGATAAAATCGGCGGGCGTCAGCGTGCGCACAATGTACAGAAGCAGTTCCCCGACTCCAATCTTTTTGATCGGAAACGGCTTGTAAAACGCGATCGCGTCCGGCTCCAGAAGCTCCTCCGTCCGGCTGTTTACCTTCACCCTTCTGCCGCTTTTGCGGTCAAAAAACGTGTAGCCCCACAGTCCGCCCGGGATCAGCGCCACCGCGCTGCCGTCGTCCTTTCGCGTGCCGAGCATCGCGCCCATCGCGTCGTTATACCAGCCCTTCTCCAGCGTGACCGTCCGCCGCATGATGCCATACGGCCGCATCAGATACTCCAGCTGCTCATTGACGTCTTTGATCGAATCCGGCACCTCCCGGCCTTTTACATGATAGAATTTCAGAATCTCATCGAGGGAGTCCCTCGTCAGCCTCCGCTCATCCCGGAGCGCGCCGGAAGCCTTCCTCCCCATGACCGCTCCCGCCACGTTGGCGAAAGACTCCGCAAACATTTCTTCATCACTCAGCTTCCGCTGGCGAATCTGTTCATCAAACCATCCCAAGTCCTTCACCCCCCTATTCGCTCGCTACCAGCTGCGTGTACGCGCCGCCTTTGGCGTAAAGCTCTTCATGTGTGCCGCGCTCCACGACCAGCCCGTGATCCAGGACGACAATCTCATCGCAGTCCCGGATGGTAGAGAGCCGGTGCGCGATCACGATGCAGGTAATCCCGCGGTCTTTGATGGACTGCACCACCTCATACTCGGTCTTCGCGTCCAGCGCGGAGGTCGCCTCGTCCAGGATAATGATGGTCGGATCCTGCGCCAGTACCCGCGCGATCTCCAGACGCTGCCGCTGTCCGCCGGAGAAATCCTTGCCGCCCTCCGTGATCTTATACTGGTAACCGCCGTCGCGCATCATAATATCCTCATGCAGATGCGCGTCGCGCGCGGCCAGGATCATCTCAAAGTCTTCAATCGAGTCGTCCCACATCTTGATATTGTTCGCAATCGTGTCCTCAAACAGGATGATATCCTGATCCACTACCGCCAGCGAGCCGGTGAACACACTGCGGTCAATCTGCTCAATCGGCTTCCCGTCAAATAAAATATCCCCCTCCCACGGCCGGTACAGGCCGGAGAGCAGATTCGCAAGCGTCGACTTGCCGCAGCCGGACGCCCCTACGAACGCCACCCGGCTGCCCGGCTTCAGCGAAAGGCTGAAATCCCGGATCAGAGGCTTGCCGAGCTTCGCGTAGCCAAAGGTCACATGACGCATCTCCACATTTCCCGAAAGCTTGTCATACACAGCAGCATCGGTTCCACGCGCAGCGTCTTCCAATGAGCCGATGCGATCTGCCGCCGAGCCTTGGCGAGGGGGCGTTTCCACAGCATCGGCTCCACGCGCAGCGTCTTCCAATGATCCGACGCCCCCTTCTCTCACAACGGCAGAACCGTCCTCATTGATATCCACCGGGTACTCCATCACGTCCTCAATCCGCTCCATCTCCGTGCGCATCTCCTGAATCGTCTGCCCCGCCGAGATCAATTCTGTCGCCGGGTCTGTGAAGGAACCCAGGAAGCCCTGGAAGGCCATGATCATGCCGACGGTAAATCTGCCATTGACCACGAGCCACACGCCGATCATCAGCACCGCGACGTCCGTAAGAGAATTGACGATGTTCGGAATCATACCCACATATTGGTTCAGCTTCGCGAAGCGCACCTTCTGCGCGTTGACGCTCGCCTGGTAGCCCGCCCATTTCTGAAAATAGCCATTTTCCGCGCCGCTCGCCTTGATCGTCTCGATCATTTCAATGCCGGAGACGGTCGCGGCGGAAAGCTTCCCGGCGTCCCGCATCTGCACGCGCGTAATATTAATGCGCTTTTTCGAGATCCAGTTCGATACCAGCAGATTGACCAGCACCGAGGCAATCCCAAACAGAGAAAGAAGCAGGCTATAGCGCACCATCACAACCAGATAAAACACCATCATAAACGCCTGCAGCGCCAGCGGCGTAAACGTACTGATCAGCGTATTCGCGGCGGAGGCATTTCCGCTTTTGCGGCTCTGGATATCTCCGGCCAGCCGCTGCGTGAAAAAGTCCATCGGCATCCGCAGCACCTTCCACATATAAGAGGTACAGCCGACCACCGCGAGTTTTCCGTTGATCTTCATCTGGGAAACCGTCTGAATCCACGATATCGCAAGCTGGACGACGCACATCAGTGTGAACGCCGCTAAAAACGGCGCCGCCCAGTCCGGATTCTGCCCGGTCAGGAGACGATCCAGGAAAATCCTCGAAAAAGCAGGGTTGATCATGCTCATCAGAGTTGAAATGACCGAAAGCAATATGGTCATCACCACCGCGCCGCCCGCGCCCGCCAGACGTTTCCTGGCAAATCCAAGGATTGACTTCGGCCTGCCGCCCGGTTCAAATTCTTCTCCCGGCTCGATCATCAGGCAGATGCCGGTGAAAGACTGGTCAAACGTCTCCATCGACACCGGGTACGCGCCCCTCGCCGGGTCATTTAAGTATGCTTTGTCCCCCTTAAATCCATCCAGCACCACAAAATGGTTGAAATTCCAGTGGATGATGCAGGGAAATTTCCCGTTCTGTTTCAGCGCCTCCGGCTCCATGCGGTAGCCCTGCGCTTTCATCCCATAGCTGCGGGCCGCCTGCAGCAGATTCTTTGCGTTCGACCCATCCCGGGACACGCCGCAGTCCGAGCGCACCTGCTCCAGGGGAATCCACTTTTCATAATAAGCCAGCACCATGGTCAGCGAGGCCGCGCCGCATTCGAGCGCTTCCAGCTGCATGACCACCGGAACCTTCGCGACCCCTTTCGCTATTGGTTCTTTCACTTTTCCTTTTTTCTCCATTGTTCCCTCTTCCCCCGCTTCCGTGCCCTGCCCTTCGCGAAGCGAACTTTCATGGGCAGGGCGACCTGCCGCCGAGCGCAGCGAGGGGGCGTTTCCTCCCATTTCGTTCGATACCAGTCACACCATGGCCAACTTTACGTTATCTTAACCACTACAGATGTGACCAGTAGCTTTAATTCACTACAAAGGACATCGGCGCGATGCTCTCCGTCACCACCTCAGCCGAGTAAACGCCGTCCGCCAGTTCTTCGTCTTCGATCTGCGCTTCGTAAACCCACTCGCCTACCTGCAAATCGCCCACATACAGGGTGTATTCAGAAAACTCCTCCGTCACCGCGACCGGCTCAGCGGAGAGGGACGCGAGCGTATACTCCTTTTCTCCGATCCGCACCGTCATTCCTTCCTCAGCGGATTCTTCTGTCTTTATGTAAATCGTGACGCTCCCGCCTTCCGCTACAGCGGCAGCCGTGAAGCTCGACTCCATTTTCCCGAAAATTCCCCAGATACAGGTGCCCGCCAGCAGAAGAACGATGGCCACAAGCACTGACCAGATACCCGGATTCGCCACGCGCAGGTAATCGTTCAGCTGCTCCGGCGAGGATACCCGCTCCATACTCTTTTTCCTGAAAATTGTATTTTCCATACGATTGTTCCTTTCCTTATCCGATCGCCCGGCCCTTTGCGGAACGTCGGATTTCCATGACAAACTGTTCCCCTCAGAGCGTCGCGCCCAATCCGGGATGACCTGCATTTTTCTGGGGATCTGTCGCTACACTGCGGTCGTTGCTTCGCGGGAATAAAATCCTCAGCGCAGTTACGGCTCGATAATATTAAACTCCCCGTCGTTCCCCGCCACCAGGCCGAGGATCGTCTCCAGGATCGTTTCATCTCCGTCCACCTGAATCGCCTGGGCAGCCGTCTCCTGGTTCTTCGAAATAAGCGCGTAAATGGCCACCTTATTGCAGGTCAGGCTCGCAGCTGCGTCGTCATCCGACTGATCTTTGTAATACAGCAGCGCCCCGTGATAAAAGTGCAGCAGATACTGCTCTTCCACATCCTGTAAATACAGGTTGACCTTGAAATCGGCGTCCGCGGACAGCTCCGTGCTGGTCACAATGCCCAGATAGTCCAGAAGAAGCTCCCCGGTCAGGCTCTGCCGGAGCATCTGGCTCCTGGTCGCTGTTTTCTCCGGTGAGGTATAGCCGTGGCGCAGCTCCCATGCGCCGGAAAGATATGCGTTCCTCCATGCGCCGGATTCGGCCTGATAGCCCAGCTGTTCCAGCGCGTCCGCGCACAGGTAGCGCGCCGTCTGGTTTTCCGGGTCCGCGTACACAAGTACGTTCGTCACCTCTGCCACCCAGCGGTATTCCCCATTTTCATAATCCTCCAGGGCCAGAGCAAGGATCCGATCGGTATCTCCGAGGTATTTCACCCATTTCTGCGCGCTTTCTTCGGGCGGAAGGGGATTCAGGTGCACCGGATTCGCGTCATACCATCCCATATATTTCTGATAGACCGCCCTGGAATTGTGTGACAGAGTACCGTAATACTGCCGGATATACCAGACCTTCGAAAGCGCTTCCGGAAGCGCAATCCGATCCGCAATCTCATCCGAAGTGTACCCATCATTCAGATACATCAGCGTCCGGTCATTGATATACTTATAGACCGCAGCTGTGTTTGTCAGATATTCACTGATCGCCTCCTGCCCGAAATGCGGCCAGTTGTGCGACTGGAAAATCACATCCGTCTGGTTTCCGTAGAGTGCTTTTGTCTCATTGAGATATTTCGCCCAGGCATTGCCATCCCGCACCTGCGCGCCGCGCAGCGTGTAGAGATTGTGCATGGTGCCAGTCGCGTTTTCCGCGATCCAGAGCGCCCGCATCTGTGGAAAGTACATATTCATCTCCGCGGGAGCCTCTGTCCCCGGTGTGAGCTGGAACTGCATTTCCAGCCCATCGACGGTGATTGTCTCCCTGGTCTGGGTGACTTCATGCGTCGGCGCAAAGAAGGAGACCGTCCCGGCACTCTGGCTGGTGCCGATCCCGACAGATACCGGTCCTTCCGCCCCCGGCGTCAGAAACGTTCCATACTGATAGGAAGCTCTCCTCGACATGGCAGTCCCCGCATAGACATTTTCCGAGACCACCTCTTCCAGAAACCCTTCCGGGACAATTACCGGAACCTTGCCGGACGCCAGCTGCTCCTCCAGAGACTCTCCTGCGTCCGCCACGTCCTCCGCGCTGATGACGCCCGCCATCCCGCCATAATGGTCTACGTGCGTGTGGCTGATCACCAGCGCCTTCACCGGCCGCTCTCCCAGATTTTTCGCAATCAGCTGCATGGCGGCCGCCGCAGACTCCGACGACATCGTCGTATCAATAACCACCCAGCCGGAATCCGTCGCCACGACCGTCAGGTTCGCCATATCATAGCCGCGCACCTGATAGATTCCCTCCATTACCTCATACAGGCCGTAAAAATGGTTCAGCGAAGCGTTCCGCCAGAGTCCCGGATGCACGGAATCCGGTGCTTCCTCTTCATAGTCCAGAAAATCATATGCATCCTGCGACCAGATGACATTTCCGTCCTCGTCCGTAAGCACCAGCGTCTCCGGCGCCTCAATCAGCCCTTTCGTCGCGCACTCATATTCCGCGTGATCCTCAAAATCCATGAGGTCATAGTGCGCGCGGTTTGCTTCTGCCGTGTATTCCGTCGCGTTCTTCGCCTCCCCGTCCAGCGAAGCAAGTGCCTCCGCTTTCTCTGCTGTAATTTCCGAGGTCGCCTCATTAAGCACCTCGGTCGATTCTTCCGCGTGCGCGAACGTCCCCCACGCGCCCGCTGTCGCCAGCGTCGCTAATCCTGCCGCGCTGCTCTTTATAAAATCCCGTCTTGAAATCGAATCTCTCATCTTATTTTCCTCCTGATCTTCATCACCCACAGATGCCGGGCACCGCTTTTTTCCGGCTTTCTTCTCCTGCCCCGGACTTGCTGCGTCGGTCAGCAAAAACATCTCCAGTCTGTTATAGCAAAACAAAAAAGAAAAAGGAACTGTACGAAAGTATAGTCTTGGTTTTTCGCGGCCGTGTGCAATCGGATAGAGGAGGCCTCTCCCCTATCCGCCGCGCCAGGCGCATCCAATGTCATAAGGATTGCCGACGAAGTCGGAGGATACCTTATGACGTGGGCTTTAGCCGGAAAATTCCTTACGCGGCCTGTGTGCATAAAAAACGCGACGCCGGCAGCGTCGCGCAAAATTTATTCTATATAACAATCCGGTAAACGAAATATGGCGTATGTCGCCTCCCGGCCCAGGCATAAGCTCAATTCCCGGTTCCCCGGAGCACCTCCTCATCCAGCATGCCAAGCTTCGATGACACAAACGCCGCCTCCACCTGCAGGCAGGTAAGATTCGCCGCTGTGGCGGGAAATTCCAGAACCGCGTTCACCGCAACCGCAAGCGCGACCGCCTCAACCGGAATTCCCAGCTGGGCGAATATGACGGTATAACAGGCGACCGACCCGCCCGGCACCGGCGGAGCCGCGATCGCCACCAGCACGGATACCAGCACACTCATCACCAGCCAGACCGGTGTAATACTCACGCCATAGTTTTCCGCCATACACAGGGAAATCACCAGAAAGGACAGCAATGCGCCCGGCATGAAGATGACCTGCCCCAGCGGCACCGCAAAATTTGCTGTTTTCGCGGGAATCCCAAGCTTCTTTTCACAGGTTTCCAGATTGGTCGCAAACGCCGCCGCGGAGGAGGACGTCGACAGTCCGATCAGGAACGTCGGGAAAAGCTTCTTTGCCAGCGTCACAATGCTGATCCGGTACCGCAAAGACATAGCCACCAGATACAGAAACGCGCACAGCAGGCACGTCGGAATGCCCAGCACAAACATCTTCACAATCCCTGCGGACTGGCTCAGCTCATCCGAAGTCACCAGGGAAAATATGCTTAAAAACACAAATACCGGGATCGTTTTCCCCAGTGCCCCCATCAGAAAGCTCACCACGTCGTTGAGCTGTTCAACCAGAGACCGTACCGCGGCGGCACGCTCCCCCAGAATCAAAAGCGCCAGTCCCACACACACGCCCAGAAAAATGACCTGCATGATATTTCCTTCCTGAAATGGCGTCACAATATCCGATGGTACGATATCCAGAATCATCTGGTAAACCGCCAGCAGCCCGGAAGTGCCGCCGCCCTCTCCTCCCGTGGATACCGGAAAGAACCACATCAAAATCAGGTCTGCCACAATCCCTATCCCAAACATAGAAAGAAGCATACCGGAAATCATCTTTTTTCCGACCTTACCGATGGCACTCAGGTCGCCAATATTAAAAATGCCCCAGCAGATCGCGAGAAAGATCATCGGGGAAGCGACCATTCCCAGCGCGCCCAGAATCATATCAAACAGGGGATCTGTCAGTGAAAGAATCCCTTCCCGCGCAGCAAAAGGCAGCCTGGAAACCACAAGTCCTGCCGCAGCCCCGCAGAAAATCGATAAAAGCAGCAGCGTCGCCTGTCCAATCTGCCGCTTTTTCGGCGGCCAGGCGGTCAGGCAATTCTCGCCATTTTTATAAGAATATTCCAGCGCAAACCCCGCCTGTGACAGCAGGCGGTTATACAAAAACGCATCCTCGCTGCTCTCCGTCTCCACATCCATGCGTGTTCCGGCCACCCGCACCTGAAAATACTGTTTTCCAAACCGCTTTCCCGTGCGCAGAGTCATCCCGGCGCCCTCTCCCAGGCCATTCAGCCATAGCTCCAGAATTTCCTCCAGCGAAAGCCGGATCCGGAGAATGTCCTTTTTGTCCACCTCCGCCTCCGCAAGCGCTTCCGAACAGGAAATCGACAGCCGATCAATGGCTTTAGCTGAAAGCAGCAGCTTCTCCGAACGTGATTTTATCTCACTCATATGCCTTTTGTTTCCTCATTTGTTCAACTTTTATATCCCGTCCCATTCCATAGCCCTGCCTTTCGCGAAGCAAATTATCATGGGCAGGGCGACTTGCCGACGAGCGCAGCGAGGGGCGCTTCCATTCACATGAAACCGCTGCCCTGCTACTCAATTGTAAGAATATCCGAAAACCCGGTCACATCAAAAATATCCTGGATCGTCTCATTCACTCCGCGAATGACCATACTGCCCTGCCGGTTCATCACCTTCTGCGCCGCCAACAGTACGCGCAGCCCGGCTGATGAAAGGTATTCGAGGCCGTTAAAATCCAGCGTCAGCTCCTCTACGCCATTGATCTCCCTGCGAAGTTCCGTCTCCAGGGATGGAGCGGTCGTCGTATCCAGTCTTCCCTCCAGCTTTACCGTCATTATCCTGCCATCTTTTACCGTTTCGATTTTCATCCTGATCTCTCCTAGTATAATAATGATGTAGTCGATAAGGACTACTGATTAATAGTTACAAA
>JAJQDT010000104.1 GCA_021202075.1 Lachnospiraceae bacterium
TCTTATTGCAGCAGTCTGACGAGCATAGAAATCCCGGACAGTGTGACGAATATTGGCTCTTCTGCTTTTTTTTCTTGCAGCAGTCTGATGAGCATAGAAATTCCGGACAGTGTAACGAGTATTGGAACTTATGCATTTTCTTACTGCGGCTATCTGACGAGCATAACGATCCCAGACAGTGTAACAAATATTGGCTCTTATGCATTTTTTGATTGCAGCCGTCTGACAAGCATAACGATCCCGGACAGTGTAACAAGTATCGGCGATTATACATTTTATTATTGTAGCCGTCTGAAAAGCATAACGATCATGGACAGTGTAACAAGTATTGGAACTTATGCATTTTATAGTTGTAGCAGTCTAACGGATGTATATTATTCCGGGTCCGAAAGTGACTGGGAAGCGATTGACATCGGTGAATACAATACCTGCTTGACTGAAGCAACCATCCACTACAACAGTACAGGATCTGTATCAAAGTCTGATCAGTCAATTACAGCAAGCGCTGCCTCTTCCACCATTACTGTGGGTTCTGCAACTCAGATCACAGTAACCCAGTCTGGAACAGGTTCGGTTACTTATAACTCTGGAGACACTTCTATAGCGACGGTAAGCAGCAGCGGCCTTGTCACTGGTGTCAGCGCTGGCACGGCGACCATCACGGTTTCGGTGGCTGAGGATGACAATTACAATTCCGCGACGACAAGCCTTACGATCACTGTCACAAAGGCGACTCAGACGGTAACGGCAAGTGCGGCAGCATCTTCCATCGAGGTTGGGGAAACGACCCAGATCACGGCAAGCACGACCGGAGACGGAGCGCTTACTTATTCCTCAAATAGCACCTCTGTAGCGACCGTGAGCAGCAGCGGTCTGATTACCGGCATCAGCGCAGGAACGGCGACCATTACAGTGACAGCGGCCGAGACGGATACTTATAGTTCTGCAAGTACGACTGTTACCATTGCTGTGACTGCAGCGGCAGACGACGATAACACAGATGAAGATTCTTCATCTGGCAGCGGATCCTCGGATGGTGAGACTACATCTGGCAGTGATACTACAACGGGCAGTGGTTCCGGAACAGGCACAGATAGCACTACGGATAACAGCACCTCTGGCGGCGGTTCTGCGACTGACACTACTGATAATTCGGGCAGTGACAGCAGTCAGAATACATCCGCCGTTCAGGTCGGCGCAATTGTTTCGGATGGCACAGTTTCTTATACCGTGACTACATCTGGCGTTTCAGGAATGACAGTGACGGTGGCTGCTTCGGAAAGCAGTACAATTACCAGTGTGACGATTCCGGCGACCGTGACAATCGATGGAAATACATATACCGTGACGGCCGTCGCGGATAATGCATTTGCCGGTTGTACGAGCCTGACCTCTGTGACGATCGGCGCGAATGTGACATCCATCGGATCCTGTGCTTTCAGCGGCTGCACAAGTCTGGCATCCGTATCCGTCGGAGCAAATGTCACATCTATTGCCGACAAAGCGTTTTACAATTGTACAAGCCTTAAGACTGTCAGCGGTAATGCGGCGATTACCAGCATCGGTACCAGCGCGTTCCAGGGCTGTACGGCTCTGACTACCGTAAACGGCATGACCAATCTGGCGACGATTGGCAGCAAGACCTTCTATAACTGCAAGAAGCTGACCACGATTGGAAATAAGGCATCTACTGTCACTCTGGCGAGTGTGCAGACGATCGGAAACAGTGCGTTCTACGGCTGTAAGGCTCTGAAAAAAGTAAATCTGACTTCAAAGAACCTGACCAGCATCGGTGCCTCTGCATTCCAAGGATGCACGGCACTAAAAAGCTTTACCGCAAAATCCACGAAGCTGAAAAGCATTGGAAAGAAAGCATTCTATGGAGACAAGAAACTCTCCACCGTTTCTTTAAAGACCACGAAGCTGACCAAATCCAGCGTGAAAGCAAACGCTTTCAAGGGGATTAAGAGCACCTGTACATTCAAGGTTCCTTCAAAGAAGGTGTCCGCATATAAGAAGATCTTCAAGGCGAGAGGAGCCGGGAGCAAAATCAGGGTGAAGAAGGCTTAAAAGGAGACTGGACGGGAAATAAGATATAAATAACCTTCAGGCAATCTGGAATGGGAGGAGACACATCTTTCCATTCCTTTTTTTGATGAAATTAAATGGCGACGCCTTTTTCAAATTTAGCCTTAAATAAAGAAAATAAAAATTGACAAAATACAAAATTTTGCTTACTATTATTGACATAAGGAGAAAACCGATTATGCCAAAAAAATCCATTGTCATTTTGCCGGAGACAAGGCGTTATTTAGAAACGATGGGCAGTCAGATCAGGCTGGCCAGACTAAGGAGAAAACTCTCTGCATCGCTGGTTGCAGAGCGCGCGGGCATCAGCCGCGCCACGTTATGCGAGATCGAAAAAGGTTCCCCGTCTGTAGCGATTGGAGGCTATGCGGCAGTTCTTCATGCTCTTAATTATATGGATAAGGATTTATTATTGATTGCGAAAGATGATGAGCTTGGAAGAAAGCTTCAGGATTTAGGACTGACTACAGCGAAACGCGCGCCCGGAAAGAGGTGAAACATATTGGAAAAAGAAAAGAAGATTTTCGTGTATGCCGACTGGGGCGACTATGAGAATGAACGGATGGGGACCATATATGTGACACGATCCAGGGGCCGGGAATTGTTTTCTTTTGAATATGATTCATTATGGATGAAACAGGCGGGCACTTCGCTTGATCCGGATCTGCAGTTATATTCAGGACGTCAGTATACTTCTGGAGATAAGCCTCTGTTTGGTATCTTTGCGGATTCCTGCCCGGACAGGTGGGGGAGGATGCTGATGCGCCGAAGAGAAGCCATCCGTGCCAGAAAAGCAGGTGAAAAGCCTGCCCGATTATTGGAAAGTGATTACCTTCTGGGCGTATACGATGAAGCGCGTATGGGCGCGTTGCGATTTAAAACAGACATGGACGGCGTTTTTCTGGCGTCAGATAAGGAACTGGCAACGCCACCGTGGACGACGCTGAGAGAGCTTGAAACAGCTTCTTTGTCCTTTGAAAAGGATGAAGACCGCCTGAATGAAAAGTGGCTGAATATGCTGCTGGCTCCGGGGTCCTCTCTGGGGGGAGCCAGGCCAAAGGCAACCGTTATGGCGCCGGATGGCTCTCTGTGGATAGCAAAGTTTCCATCAAAACAGGACGAGTGGAATACTGGCGCATGGGAAATGGTTGCGCATGAACTGGCCGCTATGTGCGGGCTTGATGTTCCTGAGGCAAAGCTGGAGAATTTCTCTAAGGAAGGCAGCACTTTTCTGGTAAAACGCTTTGACAGAGATGGGAAAAAGCGAATTCACTTTTCATCCGCAATGACTCTTCTTGGGAAAACAGATGGCGCGTCCGCAGCGGATGGCAGCAGTTATCTGGAGCTGGTCTCATTTATTCGTGCAAATGGAGCCCGTCCAGAAAAAGATTTAAAGGAATTATGGAAGAGAATTGTATTTAGCATGGCGATATCAAATACCGACGATCACTTTCGGAATCACGGTTTTCTTATGGATAATGAGGGATGGAAGCTGTCTCCTTTGTACGATGTCAATCCGGATATTTACGGGGACAGCCTTTCCCTGAATGTGTCGGAAGAAGATGCAAGCATTGATTTTGGACTGGCGCTGGAAGTAGCGGAACAGTTTGGACTTGCGAAACGGGAAGCGGAGGGAGAAATAGAGAATGTAAAAAGCATTGTTCGAGATTATTGGCAGGAGACTGCGAAACGGTATGGCCTGGGAAGAAGCGCGATTGAATGGATGCGGCCGGCGTTTCTTGCCTGCTGACATAGAAACAAGCTCAGGATGATCTATCTTGGGTTTATTTTTATGCCTGCGGAGCAGGACAGGTTATATTGCTAAACGGTTCTGCGGCGCTGAACGTCCAGTGGACGTTCGCTTAGCGCCGACTGGAGTGGAGCGAAAACCCAGTGGCATGCGTTCAGGACTGACCGAAACGTAGTGCAGATGCCACTGGCACACAGCAACAGTGTAGTAGGGGCCGACAGGCCGTCTCTTACTCGATTGCAGTGTGGAAATCTGGACAAATCGCTTATCCTGGCGAGCCGTAATGGCGTTGATTAACAGACAAGGAAAGTCAGAGACGGATTTTTTACAGAGGGAAACAGATCATCAGATCGCAAACGCAATCTCGGACAGGAGTTTTTTTGCTTCCTCATATTCCTCCACGGTAGCATCCAGGACATTACATGCGCGCTCCTTTGAATAACCTTCGTTTTTCATAAGAGAATCGACACACCTTACAAGACTTCTGGCCATTCCCTTATCCAGACCGGTTTTCATCCCTTTTTCAATACCTTCCTCTATTCCCTTTGCTGTTGCTTTGTCCAACGCTTTCGTTAACCAGTCTTCCATCTTGTTCACCTTTCCTTTCATAGTCTCATTTTGTGTTATTTCAAATCTTCGATCACCGGAGACAGCTGAAAGCAGATTCAATACTTCCTCTACATGCGTTATTTCCTCTTTGGAAGGAACATACGCATGATTCTTCCTCATCTGTACAAAATAATCAGCTACAATTCTGAAATCACTTTTAAATTTGGCTACTGTCTCATCGCTAAGCCAGGCGATTTCAAATATGTTTGCCCGGTAGTTATTGAAAAAATGCGCAAATTCCTTATCTGGTGTTCCGACCACGTTGCGGAGGCTGCGTGATTTCTGTCCCCAGCGTCGATCCGTGCCAAAATACAGGACAAGTGTCGCAACAGGGTAGCGGTCTTTTCCCTGGTTTAATTCATTTCGATACGCAGCACCGTCGTAGCTGATCACTCGCAGTGCGATGTCAGGGTCGTTCTGCGTCTGGTTCTCCAGGCCGATGAGACCGATGCGTATCTGTCCTTTCGTCCAATATTTGGCAACATCGCGGTCCTGGCCATGGATTGCGTTTTCTGCCTTATACTGGCTGATGGTGCCAGTGGCTTCGAGATCCTCCGTTTTCACGATTTCCTTACCTTTATAGATAAGGACATTTATGATGTCGGCAAAGACATCAGGATAATCTTCCAGTAATTTTCTGTGATATCTTTTTCTGTCATTTAGTTTCCTCCTGATTTTAGCATGAAATGGGTAATTTGAAAACCCTTTAACAGGCTTCTGCCTTGCTGTTTTGTTTCTTCTTCCTGTATTGTCAGTATGGTTTTAATAGCATTCTGTCTGGACGGTTTTTAGGACGTTCGCAAATGAATTACGATTGTGGTACTGCTTTCTGAAATCTGGGTTGGGTAGCGAGAGACTGGAACAGGGTCATTTTATCACAAAACAAATATAAAAGCAAGCATAAATGATGAAAAAATAATACTGGTAATAAATTAGCATCAAAATATTTAAATAAAAATTTGCTTTCACTAAAAAAGTAATGGTTGTTACTCACAGACAAACCTGGCGGGCAGAAGTGGGCTGCGATTTTCCCACAAAAACAAACTTTTTTCTTGCGAAACCCAAAACGATATTTTTTAAAATCTGGAATGGGAGGAGACACATCTTTCCATTCCTTTTATTGAGAGAAAATAAATGGCGACGCCTTTTTCAAATTTACCATCAAATAAAACAAATAAAAATTGACAAAAAGCAAAATCAGGGAAAGGTAACCATTGACAATACAATAAATTTGTTGTATGATGAAGGTAAATCAAGGAAAATGATGAATAGGACGTTTAAAGAAACAACTTCTTTTACAAGGAAATGGCATTCTCTTGGTTTGACTGAGGATGATCTGATTGTACTACAAGGTAATTTGCTGAAGGATCCAAAGACTGGAGATGTCATTCGCCAAACTGGTGGCATACGAAAAATAAGAATTCCGATTGGTGATGAAGGCAAGCGGTCTGGCGGTAGAGTGATTTATGTGGATATAGAGTTAAAGGAATGTATTTATTTACTTGATGTATACGCGAAAAATGAGCAAACAGATCTATCAGACAAAGAGAGGAAACTTCTTGCAAAACTGTTAGATCGATTGAGAGAGGAGTGATTATATGAGCTTTTTTGATGATTTGCAAAACGATTTGCTTGAGGCGATTGAAATGGAAAAGGGAAATATTCCTTTAACTGAGCGAAAAGGGATGCCAGCTAAAACCTATTATGTTGCCGACGATGACAAAGAGCTGCTAAATCAGATTGTAGAGATACGGAAGTCAGAACATATGACACAAAGCCAGGTTGCAGATCTGATTGGCAGCAAACAACAGGTAATTTCGCGAATGGAAACCGGAGAAAATAGCCCATCTTTAAAGTTGTTTAACAGTGTGGTGAATGCGCTTGGCTATGAACTGCGGATTGAGAAAAAGATGGTGTCGGCTTAAGTTCTGCAATATTTAAAAAGATCGCTGCTGTGGCGGTCTTTTATTGGAAAGAGAAAGAAATAGTGAAGCAAATGAAATGTGGATTTGAAAGTTTGAAAGGAGATTTCAACGCTTTACGACTGCAGAGTTTCGCTTGAGGCGATCAGGAAAATTGCAAAAAAACGAGCGAAAGAGCTCGGAAGGGAACTTTGAAAAACATTTATATAGGAGGAAATAATATGCCGTTTACAAAAACGGATTTAGCAAAGGAAATAGAAACGCAAAGAGAAACTGATCCGGAATTCCGCCGGGCATGGGACGAAAGACGCGAGGAATACCGCCTGATCGGGGAAATGGTAAAACTACGAAACAGGAGAAAATTACGCAAACGCAGTAAGAGAAGGGACAGACAGAAAGCAAGACAGGAGCTATATTAAAGAAGATTTACCCGATCAAATCCCTGCCCGGCTGTGCCGGACGGAGATTTTTCTACAAAAATAAACATTATTCAGCCAGAACAATGTAAAAAAACTTTATTGATTTCATCTGGCATTTGTGTTAAGGTCTATTCACTAAGGCAGATGAAAATTATTATAGCATTTTGTTTCGAAAGTGGGGTAATTGAAAATGATGTATCCATTCATGACATTAAACGATGACACGGAAATTACGCATTCCGAAATGTTTTCTGATGGGCGTGTAAAGGTCTACATCGAAACACCGGATATCAAAGATGGCTTTCACCATGCAGTCTGCTGGCTTCCTGAATATCTGTGGGAAAACATCAGCGGCTATTCAGAGACAGAAATGTTATACTTAAAAAATCTGATTAAAAACAATGCGCATCTGATTTTGGAATATTCCCAGGAAGGGGGAATTCTTAATGCTGCAGTTGTTTAGAATTGGTTCCTATATAATTTATTTCTGGTCAAATGAAAATGAGCCTCTTGAGCCTGTCCATGTACACATTGCAGAAGGGAGAGCTTCAGCAAATGCTACAAAAGTCTGGCTTACCAGTACAGGACGGGCATTATTGTGCAATAATCACTCTAAAATATCTCAACCAACCTTGCGTGCCATTATAAAGGTTATAGAAGCAAACAGCGCATATATTATAGATAAATGGTATGAACAATTCGGCGAAATACGATACTTCTGCTAATTTTCGAAAGCGGGGAACCCATGACACTTCAGCAAATTCTCTACGCAGTTACGATTGCGGATATGAAATCTATGAATAAAGCCGCCGCCGCCCTCTTCGTCTCACAGCCTGCGCTGTCTGCCGCCATCCGGGATCTGGAGGAGGAGCTTCACATTGAGCTCTTCATTCGCTCCAATAGGGGTATTGTACTTACGCAGGAGGGTGAAGAGTTTTTGCGCTACGCCAGACAGATGTCCGAGCTGCAGCGCATGATTGAGGAGCGATACACCGGCAAGGCAGCTAAGAAGAAATTCAGCGTTTCGACTCAGCACTATTCCTTTGCCGTAGAGGCATTCATTGAGCTGGCAAAAAAATTTGGTATGGATGAATACGAATTCGCGATTCACGAGACCAAAACCAGCGAGGTAATCGAGAATGTCCGCAACTACCGCAGCGAAATCGGTGTCCTGTACCTGAACGATTTTAACGAAAAAGCTCTGCGGAAGATTTTTCAGGAAAAAGAGGTGGAATTTTCCTCCCTGTTCGAGTGCGGCATTTCCGTTTACCTGAGCCAGTCGCATCCTCTCGCGAACCAGGAGAAGATTTCCTTTGATGAGCTGAAGCCTTATCCCTGCCTGTCCTTTGAGCAGGGCGAAAAGAATTCCTTCTATTTTGCGGAAGAGGTTTTAAGTACCTGTGAATACAATCAGATCATCAAGGCAGATGACCGCGCCACCATGCTGAACCTGATGGTTGGCCTGAACGGCTACACTCTCTGCTCCGGCATCATCTGTGAAAAGCTAAATGGTGAGCAGTACACATCCATTCCACTGGCGACCGATGACACGATGAACATCGGCTACATCAAACGGAAGGGTATGCCCCTGAGCCAGCTCGGTGAGCAATATCTGGAGTTGCTGAAAGAGTACCAGAATTTTTTTTAATTTGTTATTGACTTACAGGGAATGGTTTGGTATAATGCTTTTTGTACGCGGAAGTGTCGGAACTGGCAGACGAGCAAGACTAAGGATCTTGTGAGCAATGCGCTCGTGTGGGTTCAAGTCCCATCTTCCGCACGAATATCAAAAGCAGGAAACCGGAATTTCAACTGGTTTCCTTTTTTGTTTGAAAATTCTGCATTTTTGATTCTCCTATTTGGAGAATGGTTCTTTTGTGGTATACTTTATACGAAATGAGGGATTTGTTATCGAGAAAGAAGAATTGCAATTATTTTTTGAAATAAGTCGAACACAATCTCATTGGCTTTAGATGATTGTGTTGTTCACAGGATCAGGGGAGGAGCAATTTATGGATCAACAGAATCTTTTTCGTGTGGCGGGCCTGTTTTCTTTTGAGGGAGAGCCGGTGGAAATCATTCCGTATGGAAATGGACACATTAATGATACGTTTCGGGTTACCTGCTGCCCGGCGGCAGGGGTGAGGCGCTATATTCTTCAGAGAATGAACCGGAATGTGTTTGAACGGCCGGAGGAGCTGATGGAGAACCTGTGCGGCGTTACCGAATGGCTGAAAAAGAAAATTACGGAAACTGGGGGCGACGCGCTGCGGGAGACGCTGAGTCTTGTTCCGGTGCGCGATGGGAGGCCTTATCTGAAGGATGCGGACGGAGAGTACTGGAGAGCCTATCTCTTTATTGAGAATGCCACCAGCTATGATCTGGTCGAGAAGGATGAGGACTTCTATCAGAGCGCGGTTGCGTTCGGCCGCTTTCAGCGCCTGCTTGCCGACTACCCGGCTGATACGCTGCATGAGACGATTCCGGATTTTCACAATACGCCGGATCGCCTGGCAAAATTTGAGACTGCGCTTGAAGCAGATGTGTGCGGGCGCGCAAACGAGGTTCAGGAAGAAATCCGCTTTGTTCTGGAACGGCGTTCGCTCGCCCATGCGCTCACAGACTGTCTGCGGGACGGTATGCTGCCGCTGCGCGTGACACACAACGACACGAAGCTGAATAATGTCATGATTGATGATCAGAGCGGAAAAGCGATCTGCGTGATCGATTTGGACACGGTAATGCCCGGTCTGTCCCTTTATGATTTTGGGGACTCCATTCGCTTTGGCGCGAGCACGGCAGCAGAGGATGAGCAGGATCTGAGCAAGGTTTCCTGCAGCCTGCATTTGTTTGAGCTGTATGCCAAAGGGTACATTGAGGGTTGTGCAGGCGCGCTGACTGACGCGGAGCTTGACCTGCTTCCGATGGGGGCAATTGTGATGACGTTCGAGTGCGGCATCCGGTTTTTGACCGATTATCTGGAAGGCGATCATTATTTTAAAATTCATCGCGAGGAACACAATCTTGACCGCGCCCGCACGCAGTTCCGGCTCGTAGCGGATATGGAAGAGAAGCTGCCGCAGATGAAGGAGATTGTGAAACGATTGCGCTCTGAAGCCAGACTTGATGATTAAATGTTATGTGCTTTTGATGCCCAAACCATGGTTTGCCTTTTGAAATAAGTTGAATGCAATCTCATTGAGCTTAGATATGGGGTGGTTCATATACAAGGAGGTTCTGACAATGAAGATCGCCTGTATTCAGATGAAGGTTCAAAAAGAAAATGACGCAAATCTCCGGGCTGCCTGCGGGTTCGTCCGGCAGGCGGCGCGGCAGGGAGCGGATTTTGTCATACTCCCGGAAATGTTCTGCTGCCCGTATGAGACTGCGAACTTTCCGGTTTACGCGCAGCCTGAGGGCGGAGAGAACTGGCAGACGCTCTCTGACTGCGCGCGAGAAAATCAGGTCTATCTGGCGGCAGGCTCCATGCCGGAGTGTTCCCCGCCGGAATGCGAAGCAGGAAGACATTTAAGGGAATCATCGACGGGTGGGAGAGAGTCGGCGGATATTGCTTCAGAGTATTGTACAGGTAATTCTTCGGAATACTATGCAGATAACCCTCCAGAATACCATGCAGATAACGCTTCGGAAGGTATGCAGAAAGAAACGCTGAAAGAAGCGCTAAAAGAAACGCTGCTGGTATACAATACCAGCTACATATTTAACCGTCAGGGCGAGCAGATCGCAAAGCACCGGAAAATGCATTTGTTTGATATTGATATCAGGGGCGGGCAGCGCTTTTTCGAGAGTGAAACGCTGACGGCAGGCAGTCAGGTGACCGTATTCGATACGGAATTCGGCCGGATGGGGCTGATGATCTGTTTTGACATCCGCTTTCCAGAGCTTGCGCGCCTGATGGCCTTAAATGGCGCCAGGGCAATCCTGGTTCCGGCTGCTTTTAACATGACGACAGGACCGGCGCACTGGGAGCTGGCTTTCCGCTCACGGGCGGTGGACAACCAGGTGTTCATGGTTGGCTGCTCTCCGGCGAGGGATATGGAGAGCAGCTATCATGCTTACGGAAATTCACTGGTGGTATCGCCGTGGGGCGATATCCGTGCGCGGCTGGACGAGAGGGAGAGTATTCTTTTCTGCGATATTGATTTAAATGAAACGGGGACAATCCGGGAGCAGCTTCCGCTTTTGCGCGCACGGCGGACGGATGTGTATCGGCTGGACGAAAGCATAAAATGTATGAAAGGGCGCGACAGTTGCTCAGGCGCTTAAGAACGATTACCTGCGCATTTTGGAAAAGCTTTGGTTCCGGCTTGTCCGGAACAGCATTCTGAGGCGAAATTCCGCCGGTTGCCTGTGTGACGCCAGATTGTTTGCTGCATAGGAGATTCTGTGCAATTTTGGTCTTGTACATTCTCTGAGAATCAGTTAGAATAGGAAAACGAATGGGCAGAAATAGTTTAAGTCTTCAGACGTAAGCCAGTTGGAATGTCCATGAAAATTATATTCAGTTACAGGAGTATACTATGCAGGAAAATAATCTGACAGATGCTAAAAACCAGACAAGACCGGCAAGCTTTAAAATCATCGGTACCGGCAGCTGTGTGCCGGAGAATATCGTGACGAATGAAGACCTGACGGTCTTTCTTGATACCAGTGATGAGTGGATTCGCAGCCGAAGCGGGATCGAGCAGAGGCACATCTGCACGACCGAGACGACGTCGCAGCTTGCCTTAAAGGCTGCGCAGAACGCACTGGAAAACGCGAACACCACAGCAGATGAAATCGACATGATTCTCTGTGCGACGATCAGCGGTGAATATGTCTGCCCGTCGATGGCGGCGCTGGTGCAGCGCGATCTGGGGGCGCAGTGCCCCTGCGTTGACCTGAGCGCAGCGTGCACCGGGTGGATTTATCTGATGGACATGGCATCCGCTTTTTTTGCTAGAGGCGGTATCCGTAAAATGCTGCTGATCGGAGCGGAATCCATGTCCCGCATCCTGAACTGGCACGATCGCTCCACGGCAGTCCTGTTTGGAGATGGAGCCGGTGCGGTGGTACTGGAGCCGGGAGATGGCTATCTGGCGTCGTCCTTTGTGACAGACGGGAACGACGGGGTTATCGCGATTCCCACGAAAAACGGGATTTCCCCCTGGTATGCCAATGAACAGAAGCTTCCGCTGGTTCATATGGACGGGCAGGAGACGTATAAATTCGCTGTACATAATCTGCCGAAGCGCATAGACGAGGTACTGGAGAAGGCCGGACTGAAGGAGGAAGACCTGGACTGGGTGATTCCGCACCAGGCGAACAAGCGCATCATTGACAGCGCCGCGCGCCGGATGAAGGGCGTTCCGGAGGATCATTTCTGCGTGAACCTCCAGAAATACGGAAATACCTCCGCAGCAAGCATACCGCTGGTCCTCGACGAGTGGAACCGCGCCGGGAAGTTTCAGGAGGGCGATCTGATCGTGATGGTGGCATTCGGCGGCGGTCTCTCCAGCGCGGCATGTCTCGTGCGGTGGTGATTTCTGCTGTATTGAGACGAGAAGGTAAGGCACTGGTGATATCTGCTGTATTGAGATAAGAACAATGGGCGCGTATGAACCCCTGAGTGCGTGTTTTTCATGAAAAAGTCCTGGACGTTTTTTCCGCTGAAAGCCTGACTTTTGGCTGATTGTTATTTTTCTTTATGTGTCGAGGCTTTTGTGGTTTGCGGTTCGCGCGTCAGGCTGTACAGGATGCATAAGTTATTTTGCTACAGTTCTTTAGAGCAGGAACCGTGATGGAAGTGGTCACCTCCATCGGATGGTCATCATATAATACTCATGAATCAATCGGATTGTATGGGAGTTTGCGATGGCAAAGGTGATTCTGGATGCCGGACACGGTGGCGCTGAACCCGGGGCGATTTACGGTGATCGCCGGGAGAAGGATGACAATCTGCGTCTGGCTCTTGCGGTTGGCGATATTTTGGAGGATAATGGTGTGGAGGTGGCGTATACACGGACGGAGGATGTGTATGATACGCCGCTGCAGAAGGCACAGATCGCCAATGAGGAGGGCGGAGATTTTTTTGTTTCATTTCATCGGAATTCCAGCCCAGAGGCGAACCAGTATTCCGGCGTAGAGACGCTGGTCTATGATCTGACAGGGGATAAGGTTTCCCTTGCTGAGGCTATTAATGCAGAGCTTGCGGAGATTGGGTTTCGGGACCTGGGTGTGAAAGAACGGCCGGATCTGATTGTTCTGAAGCGGACGCAGATGCCGGCGGTGCTGGTTGAGGTTGGGTTTTTGAATACAGATGCGGATAACCGGCTGTTTGATGAGGAGTTTCCGGCGGTGGCGGAGGCGATCGCCGGGGGAATCCTGAGTACACTCGAAGCGATGGGATATGCCGGGAGTGCAGGCACCTATGGAACCACATCCTCCAATGAGGATGTGGGCGTTTCGGGATCTGGAAATACGTTTGCTATTGACTCGGATTCCGGGAATATGGCTGTCGGGGACACTGGCTCCGATAGAAATGATGCGGGCAGTTATAGGAACCCTTCCCCCCGGCTTTACCGGGTACAGGTGGGCGCGTACCGGAACCGGGCGTACGCGGAGGATCTGCTGTATCGCCTGCAGCAGCAGAATTATCCGGCGTTTCTGCTTTTTGATGATGGCCTGTATCAGGTGCAGGTGGGCGCGTTTGCGCAGCTGGAAAATGCGATACAGATGGAGGCGGCTCTGCGCCGGGCGGGGTATTCAACGTTTATTACTGCGGAGTAAGGATTTGAAAAGTGCTGTTGAAAATGGATGAAGATGAATGACTGACGGGATGAATATGGAACCATTGAAAGTGAATAAGGATCTTCTGAAGCAGATTCAGGCACCTCTTTTGAACTGGTTTGTGGAACATGCGCGGGTGCTTCCCTGGCGGGAGCGCCCTTTGCCGTATTATATCTGGGTGTCGGAAATCATGCTGCAGCAGACCAGGGTAGAGGCGGTCAAACCGTATTTTGAGCGTTTTATGCGGGAGCTGCCGGATATTCGCGCGCTCGCCGACTGTCCGGAGGATCGGCTGATGAAACTGTGGGAGGGGCTGGGCTATTACAGCAGGGCACGGAATTTGCAGAGGGCCGCCCAGATTGTGATGGAAACGTATGACGGCAAATTGCCGGAGAACTATGAGGAGCTGATCCGGCTTCCGGGAATCGGCAGCTACACGGCGGGGGCAATCGCTTCGATTGCGTATGGACAGGCAGTACCGGCGGTTGATGGCAATGTGCTGCGCGTACTGAGCCGTATTACGGAAAATGCGGAGGATATCTCGAAGCAGTCCACGAAAAAAAGTGCGGAGGATGCGCTTCACGCGGTGATGCCCCCGGATGCTCCCGGTGTATTTAATCAGGCGCTGATGGAGCTTGGCGCACTCATCTGTGTACCGAACGGATATCCTCAGTGCGGTGATTGCCCGCTTCGATCTTTATGCAGGGCGTCGCTGGATGGCCGCCAGACGGAATTTCCGGTAAAGACGCCGAAAAAGCCGCGTCGGATCGAAGAGCGCACTGTGTTTGTTATTCGAGATAGCAGCCATGCCGCCCTGCGCCGTCGCCCAGCGCGCGGGCTTCTGGCCGGGCTTTACGAGCTGCCGAATGAGAAGGGCAGTCTGTCGATGGAGGAAGCGCTTGATTGGGTTGCGTCTCTTGAGTTTTTGCCTATTCGCATTCATCCGCTGCCGGAGGCAAAACACATATTCAGCCATGTGGAATGGCATATGACGGGCTATTCTGTGCTGGTGGAGGACTGTGAAAAACAGGTGGTTCCTTCCGATACAGACAGTTCAGATGCGAAAAGTCCTCTGTTTTTTATTGAGCCGGATGTGATCCGCCGCAAGTATCCCATTCCGTCCGCATTTGATGCATACCGAAAGTTTATCTTGCCAGAAAGTGAATTTTGAGATAGTATAAACACAGCTATGCCTATGATGATTGGGGGAATTTGTTATGAAGATACTAACGGTAGCGATACCATGCTACAATTCAGAGGAATATATGGAGAAATGCATCAATTCGATTCTGCCGGTCGGTGAGGCGGTGGAGATTCTGATCGTGGACGACGGCTCTACGAAGGACCGGACCGGGCAGATTGCGGACAGTTATGCGGCGCGCTATCCGGACATCGTCCGCGCGGTGCACCAGGAGAACGGCGGCCACGGCGAGGCAGTAAATGCCGGTCTGCGCAGTGCGACCGGGCGGTATTATAAGGTCGTGGACAGCGACGACTGGGTGAATACAAAGGGGCTTGCGAAAATTGTCCGCACTATGCAGGATCTGGAAAAAGAGGGCGGAGTCGATCTGCTGCTCGCGAATTTTGTCTATGATAAGGTGGGCGCAATGCATAAGCGCCTGATGCGGTTTAAGAATGTGTTTCCGCAGGATCGGGTATTTGATTGGGACGAGATGCACAGAATGCATATATCGCAGTATATTCTGATGCACAATATTTTTTACCGCACACAGATGCTTCGGGATTCGGGTATGGAGCTTCCAAAGCATACCTTTTATGTGGACAATATTTTTGCGTTCCAGCCGCTGCCGTATGTGAAACGTCTGTATTACATGGATGTGAACCTGTACCATTATTTTATCGGGCGGGAGGATCAGTCGGTCAATGAGAAGGTGATGATCAGCCGGATTGACCAGCAGATTCTTGTGAATAAGATTATGATTGATGTGTTGGCGGCGGAAGACTTTTCCGATAAAAGCCCGGCGGTGAAGAAATATATGCTGAATTATCTGTCCAAGATTATGACGGTGACTTCGATTATGCTGATTCTCTCCAGAACGGAGGAGGCTCTGCAGAAAAAAGAGGACATCTGGGCTTATCTGAAGGGAAAGGATGCGGACGCGTATCGGTCGCTTCGAAGAAATTTGCTTGGTATCTTTATGAACCTGCCGGGCAGAGCCGGCAGGAAAGTATCCGTTGGCGCCTACAAGGTGGCGCAGAAGTTTGTGGGATTTAATTAATACATTTACCAATCTATTGATTCGCCTGTGATTGATGCAGAACGCGAATCCCTGACCTGTCATTTAGAATAGCTGCCTTACTTCTTCTTGCGCGAGGTGTGATATTTTTCCTCACAGTACAGACAGCGGTAGATTTCTTCCTCCGGGTCGGCCAGGTAAAAGATGTGATCCAGCTCCTGCTCGATGGAGGTGATGCAGCGCGGGTTCCGGCATTTGATGATGTTGATCAGGCGCTGCGGCAGCTCGACCCTCTTTTTCTCAACTATTTCGCCGTCCTGGATGATGTTGACGGTGATGGTGTGGTCGATGTAGCCGAGTACGTTCAGATCCAGTCGGTCGATCGGGCATTCGACCTTGATGATGTCCTTTTTGCCCATCTTGCTGCTGTGCGCGTTTTTGATGATCGCGACACAGCAATCCATGCGGTCAAGCTTCAGGTAGCGGTATAGATCCATGCTTTTGCCCGCCTCAATGTGGTCGAGCACCACGCCCTCATTTAATTTTCCTACATTTAACATAATTCCATCCTCTCATTTACCATTATTCATGTTTTCTGTATATTTCAAACGAATGAATGCAATGAATACCATCTGAATACCATCTTTGTATGAGGAATTCAGGTTCGCTTCACATCACAGTTTTTCAATAGAATAATTGGAATACTCAGACTTCAATTCCAAGTAACGTGAGAATCAGCGCCATCCGCACATAGACGCCGTACTGTGCCTGTTTGAAATAAACGGCTCTCGGGTCGTCGTCTACCTCTGTGGAGATTTCGTTTACGCGCGGGAGCGGGTGCAGCACCAGCATATCTTCACTTGCAAGCTTCATTTTTTCCGCGTCCAGGATATAGAAGTCCTTCATGCGGATGTAATCCTCTTCATTGAAGAAACGTTCCTTCTGAACCCGGGTCATATAAAGCAGGTCAAGCTCCGGAATCGCATCTTCTAGGCGG
This sequence comes from Lachnospiraceae bacterium, assembly GCA_021202075.1. Classification (GTDB taxonomy): domain Bacteria; phylum Bacillota; class Clostridia; order Lachnospirales; family Lachnospiraceae; genus Choladousia. The sequence goes on from JAJQDT010000104.1 coordinate 16,773, forward strand.
ACTTCCTCGCGGAATTCCTGATGACTTTTTTTCAGCACCCCGTCGCGTACATTGTCCGGCAGACGCAGCTCCTCCGGGGAGATCAGCACGAACCGGACATTCGGATAACGGACCAGCGCCTGGATCAGGGAGTGCACGGTTCGTCCGAATTTCAGGTCGCCGCACAGGCCGATGGTAAACCCGCCCAGCCGCCCTTTCAGGGAGCGGATGGTCAGCAGATCGGTCAGCGTCTGGGTCGGATGCTGATGCCCGCCGTCGCCGGCGTTGATGACTGGAATCGAGGATTTCATGGAGGCGACGAGCGGGGCGCCTTCTTTTGGATGGCGCATGGCGCAGATGTCCGCATAGCAGGAAATGATGCGGATGGTGTCGGACACGCTCTCGCCTTTGGCGGCGGAGCTGGAATCGGCCGAAGAAAAACCAAGTACGCTGCCTCCCAGATTCAGCATTGCTGCTTCGAAACTGAGACGGGTTCTGGTACTTGGTTCATAAAATAGAGTCGCTAATTTTTTGCCCTCGCAGGAATGGGAATAGCGGGAAGGGTGGGCTTCAATGTCGTTGGCAAGATCTAGAAGCCGGTCCAGCTCTTCCACGGACAAATCCAGTGGGCTCATCAGATGTTTCATGGCATTTTTCTCCTTCAATGTTGATGACAGAACACAGGTGTCGAAAAACGGGAAACGCAGGTTTCCATGTAACCTGCACCATCATACTCTATATTGGCCTGGATTTCAAGAATTATTTCTTTTATTAAAATTTAAGAGTATTCGCATTGACTTCCGGACGGATTTTCGGTATGATATCAAAGAAGCTGGCGAAGGTGGCCAAAGCCGACAGGGGCGTGTGCGGCGGTGGGCGTTTGCCCGCTTTCTTTGCGGTATACAGGAAAACAGAAGGGATTTCTGGTTTTTCGTAAGAATTGGTTTTGGGTGGTGTTTTACAGGTGAATGATTTTGAAAAGGTGGTTTTTACAAAGGAGGAGTTTTCCGAGCGGGTGAAGATTTCTCCGGTGGTGGAGTCGGATTTAAAACGGATTATTACAGACCGGATGGAGCAGTGCGGTCTGTATTTTCGTGTGTTTTCACGGATAAAGACGGCTGCCTCGATGGAGCGCAAGTTTGAACAGAAGGAGTATGGGGGTGCGCACAAGCTGCAGGACCTGGTCGGTGTGCGGATTAATCTTTACTTTGACGATGATGTGGAGATCTGCCGCCATGTGATGGAGCAGACCTTTGAGGTAGTAGACTGGTCGACCTCGGAGCGCAGTGACGATGAATTCAAGCCGACCAAGCTGAACGGCGTGTTCCGGCTGCCGGAGTATCTGAAGGGAGAGATCTCGGCGGATACCTGGGAGATGTGCATTGACGATACCTTTGAGATCCAGATTAAGACCATGTTTTTTGAAGGGTGGCATGAGATTGAGCATGACATGCGCTACAAGGGTGAGGAGCTGTGGAACAGCTATCAGGGCTTTTCGCGCTATCTGAACAGCATTCTTGCGACGCTGGAGCTCTGCGATAAGTCGATGGTGACATTGTTTGAGGATTTGGGCCATACGCTGTACAAGGCGGGACGCTGGAGCGATATGATCAAGAGCCATTTCCGTGTAAAGATGAGCGATGTGTCTCTCTATCCGGAGGTGGAGGAGCTTTTAAACCAGGATCTGGAGAATGTAGATAATCTCGCAAAGGCTATCTATAAGATGGGCCGCGTGGTGCTGGTGGATCAGCTGCTGAAGCGCAGTCGGCGTGTGCCGATCAATGTCAATACGATTATCGCTCTGCTCAATGACGGTGTGTTCCATGACAGCCGCCTGACAACGATTTTCCGGAAACACGATGTCTACAATGACGGCCGCGAGGAGAGCTTCGCGGAGTCGCGGCATTATGAGCTGCGGCCGCTGACGAGGCAGACCTCGTTTCAGATGTGCACGGAGGTGGACGGCAGCCGCATGAAACCCATTGCTGCTGCCAGGCAGGAGTTGGGCGCCGCCGGGAGTCGATACTCGTTACAGGAAGCCAGGACGGGTGCTTTCGACGGAGGCCTGGCGGAAACGAAGACGGGTGCTTTCGGCGGAAGCATGACGGAAACAGAAACGGGTGTACCGGAGTCTGGGGTGGATGCTTCCGCTGCGAACAGCGCCGATATTTCAGAGCTGGGGCGGGAATCAGCCGGTCCGGATGCGCAGGAGATTTTTGCGGCCTGCGTGCGGCAGATTTACGACTGGATCCTGAAAAAATACGGACAGCTTTTTAAGGATATGCCGACGCAGCCGTCGACCTATCACGCGGATATTCTGGCGTACCATGTGGCGGTGAACCTGGACTATGACAGGAGCCGGATGAATATGCATGTCAGGCACATGGACCCCGAAGTGGGCGGACGCATCTGGTATTCAGAGGCGAGCCTGGAGATCAATGAACTGGGGAAGGTCTGGCTCTGTGTTTCAAACGGGTATGCCGAGGCAAAAAAGGATGACCGGCCGGAGCAGGAGGGCGCGGGTATCTTTTTCAGCTATCCCGGTTACTATAAGACCATCGTGGATACGATCGGTATTTTCAACAGTCTTCCCTGCTCGAACCGCCGGAGGATTATCCGTGAGGATGGACTTCCGGAGCTTGAGAGGGCGCTGCAGGATCGGACCCGGAATTTTCCGATTGTCATGATCATTTCCGAGGAGGATGAGGATGGCATGATGGATGAGGACTGGCTCGGGCAGTTCCGTGTTTCCGATTTTACTCGGACAGTCTGCCGTTACGCGCATGTCCTGACCTGCTATGAGGAGGTCGGGAAAAAGCTTCTGGAAAATCTTCAGGAGAAAGCGATTTTTACCCCGGCGGATGACCGGGTATTTGACGCGGCTCATTTCCCACGGCTGTATATTTTCTGGCCGAACGGCGATGTGGATGATTTCGGCCCGGAGGATGTTGAGAACTGCAGCTTTGGCCGACATCTGGAGGCCAGAAGTGATGCACGCACGTACGATATCGTGCGCGGCGGGCAGGCGCTTTATCACAAGGTCGTGACAGATCTGCGGGACTGGAATGTGTCTGCAAATATGTGGAATGGATTCCAGCTGGAGATTATGACGGAGATACCGAGATGATTCCTGTCGGTGGAATGACCGGTCTGATTCGTGGCACAGGGATGTGAAAGCCGCGCTGAAGCGCGGTGCTGAGCGCCAGTGGCGCTCGTTTAGCCCTCGCCGGGTGGCATCCCACACTTCGTGCGGGATATTCACCGACCGGAGCGGAAGCGGAGAGGCGTGGCCTGTACAAAGAGATATATAGATTGCGGAGGACATATTTTGAGCAACATTGTAGATGAAATTAAGAAGCGGCGCACGTTCGCCATCATTTCGCACCCGGACGCGGGCAAGACGACTCTGACGGAGAAGTTTCTGCTCTATGGCGGGGCAATCAACCTCGCGGGATCTGTGAAGGGAAAAGCGACGGCGCGCCATGCGGTTTCGGACTGGATGGAGATCGAGAAAGAGAGAGGTATCTCGGTGACTTCTTCGGTGCTGCAGTTTAATTACGGCGGCTATTGTATCAATATTCTGGACACACCGGGGCACCAGGACTTTTCTGAGGATACGTACCGGACGCTGATGGCGGCGGACTCGGCAGTGATGGTCATTGACGCGTCGAAGGGCGTGGAGGCGCAGACGCGCAAGCTGTTCAAGGTTTGCGTGATGCGGCACATTCCGATTTTTACGTTTATCAATAAGCTGGACCGCGATGCGAATGACACGTTCGAACTGCTGGATGAGATTGAAAAGGAGCTGGGCATCGCGACCTGTCCGATCAACTGGCCGATCGGTTCGGGTAAGAATTTTAAGGGCGTCTATGAGCGGGCGAGCCGCAAGGTGATGACATTCACGGATACGCAGAAGGGCACGAAGGCGGGCGTGGCGACGGAGATTGACGTGGATGCGCCGGAGCTGGAGGCCTTCATTGGATCGGAGAATAAGGAAAATCTGCTGGAGGAGATTGAGCTTCTGGACGGAGCTTCCGCAGAATTTGATCAGGAGAAGGTGAGCGCAGGGGAGCTCTCGCCGGTGTTTTTCGGCTCGGCTCTGACCAATTTCGGCGTGGAGGTGTTTTTGAAGCATTTCCTCAGGATGACGACGCCGCCGCTTCCGCGCAGGGCAGACTGCGGCATTGTGGATCCGATGAAAGAGGATTTTTCCGCGTTTGTTTTTAAAATTCAGGCGAACATGAACAAGGCGCACCGCGACCGTGTGGCATTCATGCGCATCTGCTCCGGCCGGTTTGACGCGGGCATGGAGGTATACCATGTGCAGGGCGACCGGACGCAGCGGCTGTCGCAGCCGCAGCAGATGATGGCGCAGGAGCGGCATGTTGTGCAGGAGGCGTATGCCGGGGATATCATCGGTGTCTTTGACCCGGGGATTTTTTCCATCGGAGACACCATCTGTATGCCGGGCAAACGGTTCGCTTACGAGGGCATCCCGACCTTTGCGCCGGAGCATTTCGCGCGGGTGCGCCAGGTGGATACGATGAAGCGCAAGCAGTTTGTCAAGGGCATTACGCAGATTGCCCAGGAGGGGGCGATTCAGATTTTCCAGGAATCAGGCTCCGGTATGGAGGAGATTATCGTCGGGGTCGTCGGCGTTCTGCAGTTTGACGTGCTCAAATACCGTCTGGAGAATGAATATAAGGTAGAAATCCGGATGGATATGCTGCCCTATGAGTACATCCGCTGGATTGAAAACGAGGAGATTGACATGGACCGTCTGGTCGGCACCTCGGACATGAAGAAAATCCGCGACCTCAAGGGGCGTCCGCTGCTTCTGTTTATCAACAGCTGGTCCGTCGGCATGGTTCTGGAGCGAAACGAGGGATTGCGTCTGGCGGAATTCGGGCGCTGAGTGATGCAGAAGTTATTTTGCAACAGGTTCTAAATTCTGCCAGAAAAACATTGACAGATGAGGGTCGGACATTTATAACAAGAGTATGATATGATTCAATTCGAATGGGACGATGGTTTTGAAGGAAGAATATGATTTCGCCGGTGCAGGTAAAAACCCATATGTGGGTCAGTTAAACAATCAAACGGAGGTTTTTATGGAAAACGCAGAGGTTCACACTTATAAATTGGAAAATGATGAGCAGTTTGGCGAGGTGCGCATCGCGGACGAGGTCGTTGCGATGATCGCAGGTCTGGCTGCGTCCGAGGTGGAAGGAGTCGCCTCGATGGCGGGCAACGTGACGCGCGACCTGATTAATAAGCTCAGTATGAAGAGCCTGTCGAAGGGCGTCCGGATCACGGTGGAGGATAAGACGGTAACCGTGGCGCTGGCGGTCAACATCCGCTATGGCTATAATGTACCGGATACCAGCGCACAGATTCAGGAGAAGGTAAAGACGACGATTGAGATGATGACCGGCCTTGAAGTGGCGGCAGTGAATGTCAAGATTGTGAATGTACAGATGGATGAGAGTGAGTAATGAAAAGAAGCGAGATCAGGGAAAATGTATTTAAGCTTGTCTTTTGCGGGGATTTTTACAGCATGGAAGAGATTCCCGGACAGGTGGAGCGCTACTTTGAGGAGGCTTCTCTGCCGGATGAGGAGACCGGGCTTTCCGTATTTGGCGAGGAGGAGCAGGCGGTTATCACGGAACGTTTCGATCAGGTGAAGAACCGGATCGCCGAGATCGATGCGAAAATCAATGAGGTGGCAAAGGGCTGGAAAACAGACCGTATGGGGAAGGCGGAGCTGGCGATTCTGCGGCTTGCGGTATTTGAGATGCTCTATGACGATGACGTCCCCGTGAAGGTGGCGATCAATGAAGCGGTAGAGCTTGCGAAAAAATATGGCGGGGACGATGCCTCGTCGTTTGTAAACGGGGTGCTGGCGAAGCTCACCTGATTATTGTCCTCGATTCACGAAGGGAATCGAGGACGCAGGCCGAGCCATCAGCCGGAAGGCTGATATCGTATGGCGAGGCTCACAAGTGAAAGAAAAAGGATGCGTCAGAGGATTTATTCGGTCGGACAGATTAACAGTTATATTAAAAATATGTTCACACAGGATTTTGTGCTGAACCGGGTCAGTATTCAGGGGGAGGTCTCGAACTGCAAGTATCATTCTTCGGGACATATTTATTTTTCACTGAAGGATGAGACGGGAACGCTTGCCTGTATCTTATTTGCCAGTGCCAGACGGGAACTGGCTTTTCGGCTATCTGACGGAATGCAGGTCGTGGCGGACGGCAGTGTGAATGTCTACGAGAGAGATGGCAAATACCAGCTCTATGTTTCGCGCGTCCGGCAGAGTGGAGCGGGAATGCTGTATGAACGGTTCCTCGCGCTGAAGCAGGAGCTTGAGGAGATGGGGATGTTTTCCCCTGAGTACAAACAGCCGATTCCCGCGTTTGTGAAAAGGCTTGGTGTTGTGACGGCTCCGACGGGGGCGGCCGTGCGCGATATTATCAATGTTTCCACGCGGCGCAGCCCGGGCATTCAGATCATCCTCTATCCGGCGAAGGTGCAGGGAGACGGCGCGGCGGAGAGCGTAGCGGACGGACTTCGCGCGCTGGATGCGCTGGGGCTGGACGCGATCATTGTGGGGCGCGGCGGCGGCTCCATTGAGGATTTGTGGGCGTTTAATGAGGAAGTGGTGGCGCGGGCGATCTTTGAGTGCCGGACGCCGGTGATTTCGGCGGTCGGGCATGAGACGGATACGACGATTGCGGACTTCGCGGCAGATTTGCGTGCGCCGACGCCATCGGCGGCGGCCGAGCTGGCGGTGCCGGATGTGTCGGCGATCGCGGAGAGTCTGCAGATGCGCCGGGAGTCTCTGAACCGGCAGATGCAAAGCCGGATTTCGGATGGCCGGACGCGGCTGCAGATGCGTAAGCTCCGGCTGGAGCATGCATCGCCGGCTGCCCGTGTGTGGGAGCAGCGGCAGCGGCTTGCGCAGCTGGAGGAGGATATCCGGCGCAGTATGCAGCAGCTTCTGGAGAGACGAAGGACATCTCTTGCTCTGTATGTGGAGAAGCTGAAGAATGTATCGCCGCTGGAAAAGCTGACCCAAGGCTATGCCTGTGTCACAGATGAGGCGGGGAACCGCGTCCATTCCGTGCAGGAGGTTCATCCCGGAGAGGCGCTGCGCATTTATGTCAGGGACGGATGCATGGAAGCGGAGGTCACGGGGACAGAGGAAATGCGGTTATAATGGAATATTTCTTTCAACGAAAATACTGGCAGAGAGTGGGCAGAGCAGGCGATATGGTTAAGAAAGATTGTAACTACTCAGGGCAGTACCTCGCACCTGCTGCGAGGTACGTATGAAAACGTATATTTTACAGGAAAAAGTCCTTCGCCAGGATGGCATCCCGCACAAAGTGCGGGATAAGTCCCGTAACTGTGAAGGTACTGAACAGTTAAGTTACGAAAGATTTTGCGCAAGAAGAGTAAAGACGGGGTAAGCCGGTTCAGAACAGCATACAGTCAGCAAAAGAAGCAGAACAGAGGAGTCAGGGAAATGGCGGAACCGATGAGAGATGACAGGAATATGGTAAACATAAAAAACGATGGGGAGAAATCGGAACCGGCGTCAGAATCGGTGTCGGAGCCGAAGACAACGGCGGCTCCGGAGGCGGAGCCCTCTCTGGAGGAGTCCTTCGAAAAGCTGGACGGGCTGTTATCCCGCATGGAGGACAGGGACATTCCTCTTGAGGAAGCGTTTACTCTCTACCAGCAGGGCGTGGAGCTTTTGCGCAGCTGCAATGAGAAAATAGACACCGTAGAAAAGAAGATTCTGGTGATGAATGGAGATGGTGGATTTGACGAATTTTGACGATCAGATGAAAAAACGCGTGACGGAGATTAAGAGCATCATTGAGGGGTATCTGCCGGAGGCGGAGGGGTTCCAGCGGACGCTTCTGGATGCCCTGGATTACAGTATGCTGGTCGGAGGGAAAAAGCTGCGTCCGCTTCTGATGCAGCAGACCTACGCGATGTTCGGCGGAACCTCTGCGGCAATCCGCCCGTTTATGGCGGCGATTGAGATGATTCATACCCATTCCCTGATTCATGATGATTTGCCGGCACTGGATGACGACGAATACCGCCGGGGGGAAAAGACAACGCATATCGTCTATGGGGAAGCAATGGCGATTCTCGCCGGGGACGCGCTTCTGAATCTGGCCTATGAGACGGCGGCGAAAGCCTTTTCTGATGATTCGGGCAACCCGGATGTGGCGTGCGCGTTTGAAATTCTGACCAGAAAGACTGGCGTTTACGGGATGCTGGGCGGACAGTCGGTGGATGTGGAGTATGTGGGAAAGCCGCTGACGGATGAACAGCTGTATTTTATCTACAGTATGAAGACCGGCGCTCTGATTGAAGCGTCCATGATGGTTGGGGCGGCGCTGGCCGGCGCATCCGCGCAGGAACTGGAGCAGGTCGAGGCGGCGGCACGGTGCATCGGGATGGCGTTCCAGATTCAGGATGATATTCTGGATGTGACCGGCAGCCAGGAGGATCTGGGAAAGCCGGTCAACAGCGATGAGAAAAATCAGAAGACGACCTGGGTGAGCGTCCACGGCCTTGATAAAGCGAGAGAGGACGTCGAGCGATACTCAAAGGAGGCGGTACGGCTTTTAAAGGAGCTGCCCTATGAGAACGAATTTCTCGATGAACTGATTCTGAACCTGATTCATCGAACGGTCTGAACAGGCACTTATTATGTACAAAAGCGGGGAGGCGGCGCGTATTTTTCTGGAACAGATTCAGGAAGTGAATGACATTAAGAAAATCGACCGGAAGGACTTACCGGCTCTCGCGCAGGAGATCCGAGAGTTTCTGATTCAGAAAATCAGTGAGACCGGCGGGCACCTGGCGTCAAACCTGGGTGTTGTGGAGCTGACAATGGCACTCCATCTGGCGCTGGATCTGCCGCAGGATAAGCTGATCTGGGATGTCGGTCACCAGTCGTATACACACAAGATTCTGACCGGGCGCAAGGCCGGATTCGATCAGCTGCGCAAATACGGAGGAATGAGCGGATTCCCGAAACGCAAAGAGAGCGACTGTGACGCATTTGATACCGGACACAGCTCGACATCGGTATCCGCAGGCCTTGGATACGTCTGCGCGCGTGATATTCAGGGGGAGGACTATACGGTTGTCTCGGTGATCGGCGATGGCGCACTCACGGGCGGCATGGCCTATGAGGCGCTCAACAATGCGGCACAGCTGAAAACGAATTTTATTATTGTCTTAAATGATAACAATATGTCCATATCGGAAAATGTCGGCGGAATATCTGCTTATCTGGGCAATATCCGCACGGCACAGTCTTACACGAAATTCAAAGCAGATCTGGAGAACAGGCTCAATAAAATTCCGGTTTACGGCGACCCGCTGGTGCGGGGCATCCGCAGGACCAAGCAGGGAATCAAACAGATCATTGTGCCGGGGATGTTTTTTGAGGAAATGGGCCTGACCTATCTGGGACCGGTGGACGGACACAATATTGCTCAGGTGCAGCGGGTGCTGAATGACGCGAAGCGTGTGAACGGCGCGGTGCTTGTCCATGTGATTACGAAAAAAGGCAAGGGATATGAGCCGGCGGAGCGGATGCCGGCGCGCTTTCACGGCGCGGAGCCGTTTGATCCCGAGACTGGATTGCCGGTGGCACGAAAGAAAAAGGCGGCATACACCGATGTATTTTCCACGGTCATGTGTAAGATGGGCGCCCGGGAGCCGAAGCTGGTGGCTGTGACGGCCGCGATGCCGGACGGCACCGGCCTGAAGCGCTTCCGCAATATGTATAGGGACCGCTTTTTTGACGTGGGGATCGCCGAGGCGCACGCAGTGACCTTCGCCGCGGGACTGGCGGCAGGCGGACTGAAGCCGGTGGTGGCAGTCTATTCTTCTTTTTTACAGCGGGCCTACGACCAGATCATTCATGATGTTTGTATCCAGAATCTTCCGGTGGTGTTTGCGATTGACCGGGCCGGGCTGGTTGGCAGCGATGGCGAGACCCATCAGGGAATTTTTGATCTGTCTTATCTTTCTGAAATGCCAAATATGTGCGTGATGGCTCCGAAGAACAAATGGGAGCTGGCGGATATGCTGAAATACGCGATTGCCTACGAAGGGCCAATCGCTCTGCGCTACCCGAGAGGAGAGGCCTATGACGGCCAGCAGGAGTTTCGAGACCCGATTGTTTACGGGAAAAGTGAAATTATTTACGACGAGTGTTCTCTGGCGCTCGTGGCGGTCGGCAGCATGGTGAAAACAGCGCTGGAGGTGCGCGCGCTGTTGAAAAATCTGGGCTACGGCTGTACGATTGTCAACGCGCGGTTTGTAAAGCCGGTTGATGAGGAAATGCTTTCCTATCTGGCGAAGGACCACCGCATGATCGTGACGATGGAAGAAAATGTCCGGACCGGCGGGTTTGGTGAAAAAGTGCTCGAATACTACAGCGATATACAGGCGGATGTGCGGGTCATGCAGATTGCGCTCCCGGATGACTATATTGAGCATGGGAATGTGGATGTTCTCAAGGAAGAAGCATGCATTGATGCTGTGTCCATATTTAAGAAAATTGTGGCGGAGTATCTGCCGTAGGTGTTAGTGGATAGTGGTTAGTAGTTAGTGGTTAGCAAATAGCGGGCAGTGAATAGCGGATAGTGGCTGGCAGATAGCAGATAGCGGTTTGGGGCTGGCGGTCAGATGCCTGCGGCCGACAACAGGAATACATGAGGGTTATGATACTATGAAAGAGCGTTTAGACGTTTTACTGGTGCAGCGGAATCTGGCGCCTTCGCGGGAAAAAGCAAAGGTACTGATTATGGCCGGGGAGGTCCTGGTCGGCGGACAGCGCGAGGATAAGGCCGGCACGATGGTTGACGCGGAGGCGGAAATCACGGTAAAGGGCGGAAAACTCCGCTATGTGAGCCGGGGCGGCCTGAAGCTGGAAAAAGCCATGCAGACATTCGCCGGGGTGACTCCGGCCGGAAAGATCTGTATGGATGTCGGCGCCTCTACCGGAGGATTTACCGACTGTATGCTTCAAAATGGCGCGGTAAAGGTATATGCGGTTGATGTCGGACGAGGACAGCTGGACTGGGGGCTGCGGAATGACCCGCGCGTGGTCTGCATGGAGCGGACAAATATCCGGTATGTACTGCCGGAGGACATCGGCGAGCCGCCATCTTTCGTCTCCATTGATGTTTCTTTTATTTCTCTGACAAAGGTGCTTGGGCCGGTGCGGGAGCTGATGACCGCGGATGGCGATATCGTTTGTCTGATTAAGCCGCAGTTTGAGGCCGGACGGGAAAAGGTTGGAAAAAAGGGGGTCGTCCGGGATCCGAAGGTGCATGAAGAGGTCATTCGAAAGGTGATCGCGTATGCAGCTGACATCGGACTTTTGGCGCAGGCGCTTACGTATTCCCCTGTAAAGGGGCCGGAGGGAAATATCGAGTACCTCGTGTGGCTGAGAAAGTATATGGCTGCGGGGGATACTGACCGGGCGTCGGCAGATACAGCCGATTACACAGAGAATTCGGGACTGCAGCAAGCCGACGCGGTGATTTTTCCGGAGAACTCCGGCCGGATAAGGGGTAATGAGGATATTTTTTGGGAGCGTGTCATGACGAATGCTGAAACATCGGAAAGAGTTGATTCAGATATTGTAATAGATTCCGAAATGATTGTACGAACCGTGGCAGAGGCCCACACAAAGCTGGACGGACAGAAGGCGATCGTTACGGCTGCGGTGGATGCCAGGCCTTGACAGTGCTTGTCACGGATATAACAGATAACGGTTTCTGACCCGGCTTAAATTTGCGTTTGATGAAAGGTTATTCATTGAGAGGCAGCTTATGAACGTGTTTTATGTAATTTCAAATGAACAGAAGGATCCGGGACAGGAGACGGCCCAATACATCCGCAGGTACCTGAGTGACCGCGGCAGAACCTGTTATTTGCGTGAACATGGAAAGAAAGCGGCTTCCGGGCAGTGCCATTATACGGACGCAAAACGGATTCCGGAGGAGGTCGAGTGCGTACTGGTGCTCGGGGGCGACGGGACTTTGCTTCACGCGGCACGTGATCTTGTAGGACGCCAGCTTCCTCTTTTGGGCGTAAATATGGGAACACTGGGCTATCTGGCGGAGGTGGAGCGGAAAACCATCCCGGAGGTCCTGGACGGCCTCATTGCAGATGAATATATGATAGAGGAACGGATGATGTTAAGCGGCGCTGCCTGGCATCAGGATCGCGTATTGATGAATGACATTGCGCTCAATGACATTGTCATTACCCGGAACGGTAAAATGCGTGTGGTGGATTTTAATATCTATGTGGATGGAGTTTTTTTGTATTCCTATGCGGCGGACGGGATCATTGTGTCGACGCCGACCGGCTCGACCGGCTACAGCCTTTCCGTCGGCGGTCCGATCGTGTCACCGGCTTCCTCCATGCTGCTTTTGACTGCGATCGCGCCGCACACGATGAATGCAAGACCGATTGTGCTGCCGCCGGATGTCGAGGTAGTGGTGGAGATTGGCTCAGGGCACGAGGATAATACAGATGGTGCGGAGGCTGCCTTTGACGGAGATACCTGCGTGAAGCTCAACGCCGGCGACCGGATTGTGGTATCACGCGCCGGACAGAGGACGAGACTGATCAAGACAAAAAATACGAGTTTTCTGGAACTGCTCAGAGAAAAGATGAACAAGTAGGGGAGCAGCGTGGCGGAGGTGTAAGCATGAAGATCGGGCGGCATGCAAAAATCATAGATTTGATAGGGAAATATGATATCGAGACGCAGGAGGAACTCGCGGAGTACCTGAAAAAAGAGGGCTTTCAGGTTACACAGGCGACCGTTTCCAGGGATATTCGCGAGCTGCGTCTTATGAAGCTTGCCGCTTCCGGCGGGAAACAGAAATATGCGCTGATGCAGCCGCAGGAGACGGAGGATGCGGAGCGCTACCTGCGTGTTCTGAAGGACGGGTTTGTGTCGATGGAGATGGCGCAGAACATTCTGGTCGTGAAGACCGTTTCCGGAATGGCGATGGCGGTCGCGGCGGCCATCGACGCGATGCACTGGGCAGAGGTGGCAGGCTGCATCGCGGGGGACGATACGATCATGTGCGCGAACCGCAGTTCGGACGACACACTGCTCGTTATGGAAAAAATCCGGAGGATTGTTGGAGAGTAAGCAGCGGATAAGAATGGGAGAGCCGCACAATGAAAATCGCTGACGCGATGGCGCGGCCTGCATCCGTCATCAAAAATCGATGACGGATATGAACCGGAAAGCCGCGCAATGAAGATCGCTGACGCGATGGCGCGGCCTGCATCCGTCATCAAAAATCGATGACGGATAAAAGATGGGGGGATAGGATGCTGGCGAGTTTACATGTGAAGAATATGGCGCTGATCCGGGAGGCGGAGGTGGAATTCGGGCCGGGCCTGAACATCCTGACCGGTGAGACTGGCGCGGGCAAGTCAATTGTCATTGGTTCAGTGAATATTGCGCTTGGAACAGGGAATTTTAAGGATTATGTACCGGAGGATGCGGATTACGCACTGGTTGAACTGATTTTTACGACAGAGAACCCGCGCGTCCGGGAGCTTTTGAAGAATCAGGATCTGCCATTTGAAGATAACGAGGTGATTCTGACACGCAGGTATAAAAGCGGGCGGAGCACCAGCAAGATTAATGGGGAGACGGTGCCGGTTTCGTTTGTACGGAGCCTGGCGGGGGAACTGATTGATATTCACGGGCAGCATGAACACCAGTCGCTGCTTTACGAAAAAAATCATCTGTCCATTCTGGACTCGTTCGCGAGGAAGGAGACAGCGCCGCTTCTTGCCATCTGCCGCGAACAGCACCGTGCGTATCAGAAGGCGAAGCGGGAATGGGAGCAGGCGTCTGCTTCGGATCAGGACCGGGCGAAGGAGCTGGATTTTCTGCAGTATGAGATTGGGGAGATTCAGGCAGCCGCGCTACGTCCGGGGGAGGATGAGGAGCTGGAAAACAGCTACCGTCTTATGAGCAATGGTCAGAAAATCATGGAAACACTCGCAGAGACCGGCAATCTGACCGGCGCCGTGGATGACGGCGGCGCGGGGGATCTGATTGGAAGAGCGGTTCGCGCACTTTCGGCGATTCGCACCTATGATGGCTCTCTTGAAGAGCTCGGCGCAACACTGGAGGATATCGAAGCTCTGCTTGGCGAGTTTAACCGCAGCCTTTCCGGATATATGGATGACCTGGTTTTTGATCCGCTGCAGCTTCGAGAGACCGAAGAACGTCTGGATCTGATTAATCACCTGAAATCCAAATACGGAAATTCAATTGAAGAAATTCTCGCGGCCTGCCGGGAAAAAGAGGAACGCGTGGATATTCTGATGAATTATGAGGAGCATCTTGCCACGCTGCGGCGCGCGATGGAGGAGAGCAGCCGGATCCTTTTTGAGACTGCGGATAAATTATCGAGAGTTCGGAAACAGTATGCACAGGTGCTTTCGGAACAGATTCGCGCAGCGCTGGTCGATCTGAATTTTCTTGACGTGCAGTTTGAAATCACTTTCCGGGAGCTGCCAGAGCCGCAGGAGGACGGCCTGGACGCAGTCTGCTTTCAGATATCCATGAACCCGGGGCTGCCGCTGCGCCCGCTTGGAAGCGTGGCGTCCGGCGGCGAGCTGTCGCGTATCATGCTCGCCATCAAGGCAGTCATGGCTGACAAGGACAATATAGAAACGCTGATTTTTGATGAGATAGACAGCGGGATCAGCGGCCGCACCGCACAGAAGGTTTCGGAAAAAATGGCAGTGATTGCCGGCTCCCACCAGATTCTCTGTATCACGCACCTGGCGCAGATTGCGGCGATGGCGGACCGCCACTATATTATTGAAAAAAAGCCCGCCGACAGTAAGACGGTGACCAATATCGGCCTTCTCACCGAAGAGGAAAGCGTGCGGGAACTGGCCAGAATTCTGGGCGGCGCGAAAATCACGGATGCTGTGCTCGAAAATGCGCGGGAGATGAAGGAACTTGCCGCCCGGCTAAAAGAAAAGTAAAATATACCAGTGTGGAACTGACAGAATTCCGCATACTGAATGCAGAGACTTTTTTGCGGCTGACGCAAAGCAAAGGAAAAAATGGAGTCTCTGTATTTTGAAGTGAGGTGCGAAGGATGAATGTCAGGGGAAAAGATAAAAACGGGCGCTATGGAAATGCCCCCTCGCCAAGGCTCGACGGCAGGTCGCGCCCGCATGATAAGAAATGCTGCGCATTTGGCGGGCGCTATCGGTGTTTTGTCTGCTCACTTTTGCTTTTGAGTATCATATCACTGGCATTTTGCGGATGGATCGTGTTTGGAAGTGCAGATGCGAAGCTGACGCAGGTAGAGAGCAGCGCACAGGCGGCCGGGCGGGAAAAGGTGTATCTGGGCGGAACGCCGATTGGAATTTATCTGGAAACAGACGGGGTATTTGTGGTAGACACCGGGATCATTGTATCTGCGGATGGCAGTGCCTGCTGTCCGGCGGAGCATATTATAAAAACCGGTGATTATATCCAGGCGGTAAATGGCGAGTCTGTCTCGACCAAAGAGGAGCTGATTGCGTGCATCTCATCATGCGAAGGCGATGCGCTGGTTCTGGATGTGAAGCGGGACGGTGAGCAGCTCAGCCTGAAGGTGGCGCCGGTCATGGATGCAGACGGGGAATATAAGGCAGGAATCTGGGTTCGCAATGATACCCAGGGGATCGGGACGCTTACCTGGATTGATGAGGATGGACACTTCGGCGCGCTCGGACATGGGATCAGCGATGTGGATACCGCCGAGCTTTTGAGCATCCAGAGCGGGGCTCTTTACAGTGCGGAGGTAGTCTCTGTCGTAAAAGGCACGGCCGGAACGCCGGGGGAGCTTTCGGGAATCATTCATTACAGTGAAAGCAGCCGGATCGGAACCATCACAGAAAATCTGGAAAACGGGATTTACGGCAGCATCACTGGCTTTTCACTGGCCGTGCAGGATCAGACCCTGTATGAGACGGCATTTAAGCAGGAGGTCGAGGAGGGAGCAGCTTCCATCCTGTGTACCGTAGACGGGATTCGCCGGGAATATGAGGTTGAAATCAAAGAAGTGCGGTTAAATGACAGTGACGTCAACAAAGGCATGGTGATTGAGGTAACAGATCCGGAGCTGCTGGAATGTACAGGAGGTATTGTGCAGGGAATGTCCGGCTCGCCGATTCTGCAGAACGGGCGTCTGATCGGCGCCGTGACCCATGTTTTCGTGGCAGATCCCACCAAAGGGTACGGGATCTTCATCGAAAACATGTTATAACCAGTTCAGAACAGCATCAAAAAGAAAAGACAGACTGTGCAGATTTATCTGCTAAAGGCTGTATTTTCTTTTTGGGATGGGCGGAACGCCCATCAGCCACAGACATATGACGCTAAGCGGCATATAGTCTGCGAAGCAGACGGTCTGTGGCATGCTGTTCTGGACGAACTTGATACAGCATCAAAAAGAAATTACAGGTGCTGTTCTGAATATCCTGATAAACGATTTTCCCTCACCCATTATGAGAAAGGAGCGCATCATGGAAGACCTGAGTCTGCTTTTTCCGCCCGGGAAGGGCGCATTGGAAGAAAAACTGCCGGAGGCGACATTTCATGACCTTTCTGTGGATACACTATGTGAGAAGCTGACGAAGCTGGAGGCGGAACGAAATCTGCTGCGGCGCACGATGGAACACATTTCGGGCGTTCCGGATGTGGTGCGGTACCGCTGTGATGTGTTTGAGGATATTCTCCGCTTTCCGAAGCTGCGAAAGCAGATGCAGAAGCTGCTTGACCGCGTGGATTTTCTTAAAACATATGGAAGCTTTGATAAAGGATCGGACGCGGCAGGCGTCTGGGAGCTGGTGCACCGGCTGGACGAGATGAACGAGTACATACAGTGTGTTCAGGCGATTTATGCGGTTCTTGGCGAGAACGAGATTGCATCGGAGGGACTTAAGAATCTGAAGGAGTATGTGCGTGCACTTTATGAGGACAGCGGATTCGAGGAATTGAAAAAGGATATTGACAATCTGAACGTAGACGCGGCAAAGGTCAAAAGTGTGACGCTCGGCGTGAATCTGAATGACCGGTTCGAGCCGGTTGAGACGGGGATTGTTTCCATCAATGAGAAGCCTTTCACAAAGTCCGGAGTGATTTCAAATTTCTGCGATTTCCTGAACCGAAAGGATGAGATCCGGCCGGATACCGAATGGAATAGAAATATGAGCTTCCGCACAGCGGGCGGAGCGGATCTCACCGACACAGCGGAGGCGATTGGACGATTTGGCGTCATGCGGCAGAACCCGCTTCTGGCGGCCGGGATGGCGACGGTGGCGGACGACAGCCGCGGAGGGGATGTGATCCGCACGCTGGATCGCGCCATCAGCGCCCTGCTCACCCGCACGGTGAAGAAATTAAAATCGGTGCTTTCCAGACATGTATCGGTGAGTACCCATACGATTTCCGCGCTGATCCCGGAGTTCCTGTTTTACATCCGATGGGCGGAATATATCGAAAAAATGCAGAAAGCAGGCTTTGTATTTGCAAAACCGCAGATACAGGAACCGGATGAACGGACAATGAACGCCTGCGGCCTGTATAATTTTAAGCTTGCGCAATCAATGTTTGAAAAAGGGGAACCGGCGGATGCGATTGTGCCCAATGACCTGGATTTTTCCGCGGAACATCGGATTTATATTCTGACCGGAGCGAACCGGGGCGGCAAGACGACCATCACGCAGGCGGTCGGGCTGGCGTTCCTGCTTGCGCAGTGCGGACTGTATGTGCCCGCCGAATCCTTTTCATTTAGCCCGGCGGACAATATTTTCACGCATTATCCGGCGGATGAAAACCAGACCATGGATCTGGGCCGGCTGGGGGAGGAATCCAGCCGTTTCCGCGATCTGTTTGCCGCGGCGACGCCGCGCAGCCTGCTGCTGCTCAACGAGTCGTTTTCAACGACCTCGTTTGAAGAGGGCTATTTCATCGCGCGGGATGTGACCCGGGTGCTGCGCCGGCTCGGGGTGCGAACGATTTATAATACGCATATGCACAAGCTGGCGGCAGAGCTGGACGAGCTGAATCAGGAGGAGGGCGGCGATGACCGGATTGCAAGTCTGATTGTGGTTGCGGATGAGGGAAACCGTTCCTACCGGGTGAAGGTCGCGCCGCCGGGCGGAAAGTCCTATGCGCAGGATATTGCCGAAAAATACGGAGTTACCTATGAGCAGCTGGTCGATGCGAAAAGCGGCCAGCTGGCCGATTTATAAAAAAGCATTGAAGGATCTCAGATTGCACTGTGTGTACCTTGTTGAAACAGTGCAGAACAGGAGTACAGTATGAACCCTTTGAAAAAAATCTATTGCCGAGTGTTTCAGACGGTCTTTAAGATCGCACTCCCATTTCTTCCCTACCGCAATCCGAAGATGATCGGATCCGTCAATCAGCTGCCGGAGCTGTTCCGGAAGAAAAAATGCAGCCGTGTGCTGATTGTCACAGATCCGGGGATTGCCGCGTTGGGGTTGACAGACGATCTGGAACGGGCACTTGAAAAAAATGGAATATTTTATGCCATGTACGATAAAACGGCGGCAAATCCGACCACTGCAAATGTGGAGGAAGCGCTGGAGCTCTATCATGCCGGGTTCTGCGAGGCCATCATCGGGTTTGGCGGCGGCTCCAGCATGGACTGCGCGAAAGCGGTCGGAGCGCGGGTTGCGAAGCCCCGGCAGCCGCTCTCAAAGATGAGAGGCATTCTGCGTGTTCACGCACGCCTGCCGCTGCTGGTCGCGGTGCCGACGACGGCGGGAACCGGCTCTGAGACGACGCTCGCCTGTGTGATCGTGGATGATGAGACGCGGCATAAATACGTTATCAATGACTTCTGCCTGATTCCGCGCTGCGCGGTGCTTGATCCGAAGGTGACGCTGAGTCTGCCGCCCTTTATCACGGCGACGACAGGGATGGATGCGCTGACCCATGCGGTCGAAGCCTACATCGGCAATACGACGACCAGAGGGACGCGCAGGGATGCTGAGCAGGCGGTGAAGCTGATTTTTAAGAATCTGGACGAGGCCTGTACAAATGGACGAAATATCAGAGCAAGACGGAATATGCTCCGTGCCTCTTATTACGCAGGATGCGCGTTTACAAAATCCTATGTGGGCTATGTCCACGCGGTCGCCCATTCTCTCGGCGGCGAATACAATGTGCCGCACGGCCTTGCGAATGCGGTTTTGCTCCCGTTTGTGCTGGAAGAATATGGCTCCTGCATTTACGGAAAGCTGGCAAAGCTGGCCATCGCGGCGGGGGTCGCAGATGAGAGCGTTCCGGAGGAGAAGGCGGCGAAGGCATTCATCCAGGCAATCAGGGATATGAAAAAACGGCTCGGGATCGGTGATACCATTGCGGAGATTCAAAAAGAGGACATTCCGAAGCTGGCGCGCTACGCGGACAGGGAAGCGAATCCGCTGTACCCGGTGCCGGTGCTGATGGATGCGAAGGAGCTGGAGCGGTTTTATGATATGGTTCGAGTTCAGCGTGAATGATGCGGGGATGCAGGGCAGACCTTGTTCTATGTTTTCAGGCTGGTATAAAGTCGGGATGATTTGGAGACGAGGCATTATATTCAGTCTGGGGGTTGACGGATGGGAGAAGAACCGGTCAGGATGGTTCTTTATGGAATAAGGCAGATGCGCCATCGAAGGACATTCAGTAAGAGTTGCAGCAGAAAGGAAGCGGTAAGATGACAGAAGCGGAGATTCGCGGAATCGTAGAGAAGCAGCGGAAGTATTTTTCCTCCGGTGCGACGTTGCATGTGGAACATCGCCTGAGCGCGATTGGCAGGCTGAAGGCCTGCATTCAGAAACACGAGCAGGAAATCAGCGACGCGATTAAAAAGGATCTTGGAAAGAGCGCGTTTGAAAGCTATATGTGTGAGACCGGGCTTGCAATGAGTGAAATCAGTTATATGCAGACACACACGAGGAATTTCGCGAGGGAAAAGACGGTATGGACGCCGCTGGCGCAGTTTGCTTCCAGAAGCTTTACGAAGCCGTCGCCTTACGGGGTGGTGCTGATTATGAGCCCTTGGAACTATCCGTTTCTGCTTTCGATTGATCCTCTCGTGGACGCGCTCGCGGCCGGTAATACGGTGGTGCTCAAGCCGAGCGCCTATTCTCCGCATACGAGTGAGCTGATCGCGAAGCTGATCCGTTCCTGCTTTGATGAGTCGTACGTGACGGTCATCACAGGGGGCCGGGAGGAAAATCAATATTTGCTCCGGGAGCATTTTGATTATATTTTCTTTACCGGAAGCAAGGCAGTCGGCCGCGAGGTCATGCGGCATGCTGCAGACCATCTGACCCCGATAACCCTTGAGCTCGGCGGGAAAAGCCCCTGCATCGTGGAGGGGACCGCGAATCTTCGGCTGGCTGCAAAGCGGATTGTATTTGGGAAATTTTTAAACTGCGGACAGACCTGCGTGGCGCCGGACTATATTTACTGTGATCCGGCAGTAAAGGACGAGCTGATTGCCCAGATTCGGCTGCAGATACGAAAACAGTTCGGAAAAGCTCCGCTTAAGAATCCAGATTACGGAAAAATCATCAGCCGGAAGCATTTTGACCGGATACTTGGGCTGATGGGCAGCATGACGGAAAATGTCGGGGAAGGGAAGCAGTCGGATACCGACATAAAAGCGAATGGTGGAGTACATTCTCGAAAGCCGGGCGACCGGATTGTGATTGGCGGGAGCTCGAACGCGGATACGCTCCAGATCGAGCCGACGGTGATGGATCATGTCACATTTGATGATCCGGTGATGCAGGAGGAAATCTTTGGCCCGGTGCTTCCGGTGCTGACGTATGAGTCACTGGATCAGGCGGTCTGCAAAATCAATTCCATGGAGCACCCGCTGGCGCTGTATCTGTTCACGCGCAGCAAAGGCGCGGCGCGTATGGTGACCGCGAAGTGCGGCTTTGGCGGCGGCTGCATCAATGATACCGTCATTCACCTGGCGACGAGTGAGATGGGATTCGGCGGGTTTGGCGAGAGCGGGATGGGCTCTTATCACGGAAAGAAGGGCTTTGATACCTTTTCTCATGAAAAAAGCATTGTGGATAAAAAGCTCTGGCTTGATTTGCCGATGCGATACCAGCCGTATAAAAAGCTTTATGATAAATTGATTCATCTGTTTTTGCGATAGGTGAAAACGTCAGAAACTTAAGAAATGTTGTTTTATGCACACAGGCGCGAGTGGTAATTAGCAGCTTTGCTGCTCGCGCCTGGCACAGCGGATAGGGTGAGAGGACACCCCTGTCCGATTACAGGAATATGAAAGAATCGGAGGATGAACATGAGCGAAAAGAATGCGAAATACCAGATTGATACGGAAGAAAATCGGGCATTCCTGGCTGATATCCGGGAGGGACTTCTGAATTTTGGACATCAGTTTCCATCACCGGGCGGCGGTTCCTATTATCTGGGGGATGACGGGACACCGTGGAAGGAGCGCAGCCGTGAGACCTGGATCACGAGCCGGATGGCGCATGTTTACAGCCTGGGATGCTTTCTCGGACATGAGGGCAGCGAAGCGCTTGCGGATGCCGCTCTGAAGGGGCTGATGGGAGAACTCCACGATCCGAGAAACGGGGGCTGGTATGCGGGGTTAAATGCGGACGGTTCGATCCTGCCCACGAAACAGTGCTATGCGCACGCATTTGTGATCCTGGCGGCATCCTCTGCGGTCCTTGCCGGAAGACCGGGCGCGCAGGAGCTTTTGAAGGAAGCACTGATTGTTTATGAGAATCATTTCTGGAATGAAGAAGAGGGTCTTTCCTGTGATACCTGGAACACGGAATTTACCGAGCTTGACGAGTACCGCGGCCTGAATGCGAATATGCATACGGTCGAGGCGTTTCTGGCGGCGGCGGATGCCATCGGAAATGAGGAATACCGGGTACGGGCGGAGCGCATTATTGATCATGTGCTGGACTGGGCGATCGCAAACAACTGGCGGATCCCGGAACATTTTACGAAAGACTGGGAGCCGGATCTGGAATGCAATAAGGATCGCCCGAATGACCAGTTCAAGCCTTACGGAGCGACTCCGGGGCATGGCATTGAGTGGGCGAGGCTGATCACACAGTGGGCGCTTTCCGTTCCGGCCTTTGAAGAGCGGACCGGCGTGGTCGGAGAGAGCTGGCGGCAGCCTGCGAAGTACATCGATGCGGCCGAACATCTGTATAATCGGGCGGTGACAGATGCCTGGAATGCAGACGGCGCACCCGGAATCGTCTACACGACGGACTGGAACGGCAAGCCGGTAGTCCATGACCGGATGCACTGGACGCTCGCCGAGGCTATCAACACCTCCGCAGCGCTGTACCGCGCGACCGGAAAAGAAAAATATGCCGATGATTACGCGCAGTTCATGCAATATCTGGATGAGAAGGTGCTTGACCATGTCAATGGCTCCTGGTTCCACCAGCTCGACCGGAACAACCAGGTAATTGGCACGGTATGGCCTGGCAAATCCGACCTTTACCACGCGCTGCAGGCGACCCTGATTCCGTATTATGATCCGTCCGTGTCCATCGCGTCGGCCGTGAAGCGTGGGTTGCATAATTCCTTACGCGGCTCGTGTACATAAAAAGAATAGGGAAAAGTTTCCCCTATTCTTCATCGATATGCTCCTCTCCCTGCGCGAGAATGGTCCTCACATGGTCGTCAGCGAGAGAGTAGAAAACAGATTTCCCTTCCCGGCGGCTTTTTACGAGCCGGTTTGCTTTCAGAATCCGAAGCTGGTGGGAAATCGCGGACTGCTTCATGTTGAGAGCGGAGGCCAGGTCGCAGACACAGACCTCCGCCTCGAACAACACATACAGAATGCGTATGCGGGTCGAGTCGCCAAAAACCTTGAACAGCTCCGCGAGGTCATACAGCTTCGTCTCGTCAGGCATAGTCTCGTTCACGATTTTCAGAAGATTTTCATGAACCTCAAATTCATCGCAGCCGCAGCAGTCATTTGCGTTTATTTTTTCAGACATAAGTTCCTCCGTAATTCATAGTTTCTTTACAAACAACGCCCGGATGGCGTTCAGCACGGCGAGGATCATGACGCCAACGTCCGCGAAGATAGCCATCCACATATTGGCGATGCCGAGCGCGCCCAGCACCAGACAGATGGCCTTAATGCCGATGGCAAAATAAATGTTCTGATATACGATGCGCAGGCATTTTCGGGAGATGCGGATCGCCTTCGCGACCTTGAGCGGGTCATCATCCATCAGCACGACATCTGCGGCCTCAATCGCCGCGTCGGAGCCCATCGCGCCCATGGCGATCCCGATGTCGGCGCGGGAGAGCACCGGGGCGTCGTTGATGCCGTCGCCGACGAACGCCAGCTTTTGCTTCTCCTCTTTTTTTGCCAGAAGCTCTTCTACCTTAGCCACCTTGTCTGCGGGAAGAAGCTCACTGTAAACCTCGTCAAAGCCAAGCTCCGCCGCCACCTGTTCTGCAACACGCCGGGTATCACCGGTGAGCATGATGGTTTTCGCGACGCCGGCTTTTTTCAGGCTCTGAATTGCTTCCTTTGCGGTCGGCTTTATGAGGTCAGAAATCAGGATATGCCCCGCGTACGCACCGTCTATCGCAATATGAACGACCGTACCGATATGATGGCATTCCTTATAGGAAATGCCGAGGCGGTTCATCAGCTTTGCGTTCCCGGCCGCGACTGATTTTCCATCAACCGTCGCGGTTACGCCGTTGCCGCTTATTTCTTCGATGTCCGTGACGCGGGTGCGGTCGACGGATTTTCCGTAAGCGCGCTGCAGGCTTTTGCTGATGGGGTGTGAGGAAGCGCTTTCCGCGAGCGCTGCGTATTCAATCAGCTGCGCCTCGCTGATGCTGCTGTGGTGTACGCCGCTCACTTCAAATACGCCCTGCGTCATCGTGCCAGTCTTGTCAAACACAACATATTTTACCTGGGAGAGCGTTTCCAGGTAATTCGAACCCTTGACCAGAACGCCGGCGTTGCTGGCTCCGCCGATACCTGCAAAAAAGCTCAGCGGAATACTGATCACCAGCGCGCATGGACAGCTGATGACCAGGAAGGTCAGAGCGCGGTAAATCCAGTCACCCCATTCCGGGGACAGCCCCATGAAAAGCATCCGCGCAAGCGGCGGCAGAATCGCCAGAGCAAGAGCGCCGTAGCAGACGGCTGGCGTGTAATAGCGCGCGAATTTCGAGATGAAATTCTCCGATTTTGATTTGCGCGAGCTGGAATTCTCGACCAGCTCGAGAATTTTTGAGACGGTTGATTCACCGAATTCTTTTGTTGTCCGTACACGGATCAGACCGGTCATATTGATGCAGCCGCTGATGATTTCATCGCCGCAGGCGGCGTCCCGCGGCAGGCTCTCGCCGGTCAGGGCACTCGTGTTCAGCGCTGTTTTTCCTTCTATTATAATACCGTCAATCGGAACCTTCTCTCCGGGCTGTACAACAATGACGGAGCCGATCTCCACCTCATCCGGGTCGACCTTTTCCAGATTGCCATCCGTCTCTACATTGGCATAGTCCGGCCGGATATCCATCAGGTCGCTGATGTTCCGGCGGCTTTTGCCCACCGCATAGCTTTGGAATAGCTCTCCGATCTGGTAAAACAGCATGACGGCTACGCCTTCGCTGTAATCGCCGAGAAGAATGGCTCCGAGCGTCGCGACCGCCATCAGAAAATTTTCATCGAAAACCTGCCGGTTGCGAATGCCCTTCCAGGCCTTTTTCAGGATGTCGTAGCCAATGACGAGATAAGGAACCATAAACAGGCCAAACCGAAGATAGCCGTCAATCGGCAGCAGGGATAAAAGGATCATCAAGGCAGCCGCAATCAGGATGCGGATGAGCATTTTTTTCTGTTTCTTATTCATGGTAGTGTCTCCCAATCAATCCTGCAGCTGATCGCCTGTCAAACTCCAGATTGCTCAAAATACTTCCGGAGCAGGAATCTGCGGCAGTGAAAAGGTAATGGGCGCCCCGGATTGTTTCGGGCAATTATATGGCTTCATAATCAATCGAAACATATATTTCACAGGGGCATTTACAGAAGCATTCTTACAGAAAATCACAGAGAATTACAGAAAAATTTCACAGTCGTCCTCGACCTTTTTGCAGTTCTTGAGGACATCCTTCATGACCGCTTTCGGATCCTGGCCGTCTTCGAATTCAACGATCATTTTCAACGCCATAAAGTTCACAGTCGCGTCTTTCACGCCGGCAGTTTTCTTTGCCGCGTCCTCCATCTTGTTCGCGCAGTTTGCGCAGTCAACGTCAATCTTGTAAGTCTTTTTCATCTCATTTTCTTCCTTTCCTGAAGTGTTATCCGCCCAGACGCAAACCGTTGTCCCGAGGCGAAGTATAATCCGCTGCCAGACGAATGTGAGAGGGCATATCTGATGTTATATAAATGAACGAATGAACAATTATTCATATGTTCAAAACTATTATATCATAACCTGTCAGGATGTCAATCACTATTACCATTTTTCAACCGACCTTTATCCGACAGGAAAGCTTTATGAGCTTCGCTGTCAGACAAAAATTTATGCGCACGGATGCGTGAGGGGGATTTATTGCTTCGCAATACGCAGCATTTTCCTGCAGGTTCGCCGAATGGAAGTAGTCAGAACCTTTTTTCTGTGATATAGTAAGGATTGCAAAGCAAAGATATTGATAACGATTCAGAACAGTGCTTCGCATCTGCAGCGGGGTATGGCTGAAATGGTGAACCGCGGCAAAGTGTGCAAGCCCATTAAGATTGAGGGGTTGGGGAGTTGGTGTGGGCTTGCCCACTTTGTTTTCTGCGTGGAACAGGGGGAATGGTATGAGACTTGAGTTTATCGGGGCGGCTCACGAGGTGACCGGGAGCTGCCATTATCTGGAATTTGGAGAAAAACATCTTCTGGTGGACTGCGGCATGGAGCAGGGGCCGGATATTTATGAGAATCAGGAGCTGCCGGTGAATGCGGCGGCGATTGACTATGTGTTTGTGACGCATGCGCATATCGACCATTCGGGGCTGCTTCCGCTGCTGTATGCGAGAGGCTTTCGCGGGTCGGTTTATTCGACGAACTCGACCATGCAGCTTTGCAGCATCATGTTAAAGGACAGCGCGCACATTCAGGAATCGGAGGCGGAATGGAAGAACCGGAAGGCGCAGCGTGCCGGAACGGCACAGACGGTGCCGATGTATACGGTTGCGGATGCCGAGGATGTGCTGAAACGGTTTGTGCCGTGCCCATATGATAAAAAGGTGTCCATCTGCGATGGCTTAGAGGTTTGCTTTCGGGACGCGGGACATCTGCTGGGCTCTTCCTTCATTGAGATGTGGGTGACGGAAGGAGAGGAATCCCGCAAACTGATTTTTTCCGGCGACCTTGGTAATGGGAACCGCGCTCTGATCCGCGACCCGGAGATACCGGAATCCGCGGATTATCTGATTATCGAGTCTACCTATGGCGACCGGCTGCATGAGGTACCGCCGGACTATGCGACGGAGCTTGGGCGCGTTTTGTCCGCAACCTTTTCAAGAGGGGGAAATGTCGTGATTCCCGCCTTCTCCGTCGGCCGTACACAGGAAATGCTGTACTATTTAAGGAAAATCAAGGTGGAGGAAATGGTCCCGATGTTTCCGGATTTTGAAGTATATGTGGACAGTCCTTTATCTATTGAGGCGACGAATATTTATAACGAAAGCGTGGAGGAATGCTTTCGGGAGAAGGATCTGGAGATGATTCGCAGGGGAGGCAATCCGATCCGTTTTGCGGGGCTGCGGCAGTCGGTCACCAGTGCGGACTCGCAGGCCATTAATACAGATCCGAACCCAAAGGTGATCATTTCCGCATCCGGGATGTGCGAGGCGGGGCGGATCCGCCATCACTTAAAGCACAACCTGTGGCGGCCGGAAAGTACGATTGTCTTTGTCGGGTACCAGGTGCCCGGTACCCTGGGGCACAGTCTGTTAAATGGTGCGGACGAAGTGAAGCTGTTTGGCGAGACCATCCAGGTGCGCGCACAGATTTTAAGCCTGCCCGGCATTAGCGGACACGCGGACCGCGACCACCTGACGGCCTGGGTGCAGGGAATGAAGCAAAAGCCGAAGCGAATCTTTGTCGTTCATGGGGAGGACGCTGTGACGGACGCGTTTGCCGCAAATCTGGCTGAGACAATCGGTGTGGACGCTGTGGCGCCATACAGCGGCGACAGCTACGATCTGTGCACGAATGAGCGCCTGCGTGCGGGCAGCCGGAAGCCGGCGGAGAAAAAGAAAAAATCAAAGCGGGCGGCGAATACCGTGTTTGACCGCCTGGTGGCGGCCGGTGAGCGCCTGGCTGCCGTAATCCAGAAGAACAAAGAGTGTGCGAATAAGGATCTCGCGAAATTTGCAGATCAGATCAATGCGCTCTGTGATAAATGGGACAGATAGGAATGTGGATACGCGCTGGTTCCGTTCAGAAACGATGATCTCGGAGATTCCGGTTCCTGTTTATGGCAGCATGGCTTTGAAAAAGATGACAAAAAAAAGACACTTCTGTGTCAAAATTTGGATAATAGTTAAAAATGTAACAAAAACGGAAGTTTTTACAAGGTCTTTCCTTGACAGGAACCGATTTATATTATATAAATATGGATGGAAGTAAGCAGCACGTTCAGAATGTCGCTGTGCCTTTCTGTGAGCTGTTTTCCTTTACACCTGTTTTCCTGAAAAGAGAGATGGGAAAAGGGGATTCCGGCACAATGTCTGGCACGGACGGTATGAAAAATAGCAAAGAAAGAGGTAGAGAGAACTATGGCAAACATTGATTTGACAAAGTACGGTATCAATGGGGTTACGGAGATTGTTCACAATCCTTCTTATGAGTTTCTGTTCGAGGAGGAGATGAAGCCGGAGCTGACCGGATATGACAAGGGCCAGCTTTCTGAGCTGGATGCGGTGAACGTTATGACTGGCGTTTACACCGGACGTTCTCCGAAAGATAAGTATATTGTCATGGACGAGAACTCAAAGGATACCGTATGGTGGACGACCGAGGGTTATAAGAATGACAACCATCCGATGAGTGAAGAGACCTGGGCTGCAGTTAAGAAAATGGCGCAGGAGCAGCTGTCCGGTAAGAGACTGTTCGTCGTTGACGCGTTCTGCGGCGCGAACAAGGATACCCGCATGGCGATCCGTTTTATGATGGAAGTAGCATGGCAGGCACATTTTGTTGAGAATATGTTCATCAAGCCGTCTGCAGAGGAGCTTGAGACATTTGAGCCGGACTTCGTGGTTTATACGGCTTCCAAGGCAAAGGTTGACAATTACAAGGAGCTTGGTCTGAATTCAGAGACCTGTGTGGCATTCAATATTACCAGCCGCGAGCAGGTCATCCTGAACACCTGGTATGGCGGCGAGATGAAGAAGGGTATGTTCTCCATGATGAACTACTACCTGCCGCTGAAGGGCATCGCAGCGATGCATTGCTCCGCGAACACCGATATGAATGGTGAGAATACCGCGATCTTCTTCGGTCTTTCCGGAACAGGCAAGACCACCCTTTCTACTGACCCGAAGCGTCTGTTGATCGGCGATGACGAGCACGGCTGGGATGACAACGGCGTGTTTAACTTCGAGGGCGGCTGCTACGCGAAGGTAATCAACCTCGACAAGGAGTCTGAGCCGGACATCTACAACGCGATCAAGAGAAACGCGCTTCTTGAGAACGTGACGCTGGATGAGAATGGTAAGATTGATTTCGCGGACAAGAGCGTGACGGAGAATACCCGTGTATCTTATCCGATCGACCATATTGAGAAGATTGTCCGTCCGGTATCCTCCGCACCGGCAGCGAAGCAGGTGATCTTCCTGTCCGCAGATGCGTTTGGCGTACTTCCGCCGGTATCGATCCTGACTCCGGAGCAGACACAGTATTACTTCCTGTCCGGTTTCACAGCGAAGCTGGCCGGAACCGAGCGCGGCATCACTGAGCCGACCCCGACCTTCTCCGCATGCTTCGGACAGGCGTTCCTCGAGCTGCATCCGACCAAGTACGCAGAAGAGCTTGTTAAGAGAATGGAGCAGAGCGGCGCGAAGGCTTATCTGGTAAACACCGGCTGGAACGGCACCGGCAAGCGTATCTCCATCAAGGATACCCGCGGTATCATCGATGCGATCCTGGATGGCTCCATCCTGAACGCGCCGACCAAGAAGATTCCGTACTTTGATTTTGAAGTACCGACCGAGCTTCCGGGCGTAGATCCGGCGATCCTCGACCCGCGCGACACCTATGCGGACGCTTCCGAGTGGGAGACCAAGGCACAGGATCTGGCTGGCCGTTTTGTCAAGAACTTCGATAAGTATACCACCAACGAGGCAGGCAAGGCGCTCGTAGCGGCAGGCCCGCAGCTGTAAAAAAATATCTCAGGCTGAGCAATCCGTGTGGATTAAAATTATCGATTAAATAGTAGTAAAATTATACAAAAGAGACGTTCATATGATATGAGCGTCTCTTTTTTGAATTCACGACAAAATAACACTTTTAAAATATCAAGAGAGATGATATGATTAAAAATGTTACCATATTTACACTGTTACGGGAATGGAGGTGAGGAAATGCTTACATTATTGTCATTTTTGACTGCTGTTACTGCAAACATAGTGGCTTGCTGCTTGTGTGAGTGGATGAACAGAAAAAATGATCGGTAACTAAAATCTGGACGGAATACCTCGCCGTTTAGAGGAAACGTGCTTACGAAATTCTGACTGAAGTATGCAGAAATGAAACCTGGTTAGCAATTGAGAAAATAGCGGAAGAGAGAGAAAACCCAGAGTGCTGCAACACTCTGGGTTTTCGCTTTTTTACATACATTATTGTCATTTTGCTTTCGCTTTTACAGCTTAGCACATTCTTCATCGTTTTGCAAGCATTTTTTGTTTTTATTTATATACCCTTCAGTGACTGGAGAGGATGAGCCAAAACTCCCTGGATTTTTTTGATTCGGGCGAATGTATTCGCGTATTTTTTTCCTATCTTAATATAGCGCTTGTTTTCTGCCAGGCTGCACCCTTTTGCCTGTAAATCATAAACAGCGGCGGTCAGAAAGTCAATCTTTTTATCATCAGGCATTGCATTGAAAAAAGCTTCCACATCATCTCGAAAATAAGCGTTTTCCCGCTCCCATTTGGGCACATTTTTTACCTGGGAAGAAAACAGAGGGCGGTTATCCTTAAGATATTCGCGGACAACCCGGTCGTTGCCTTCTTTAAAATGGGCGAGAAAGTCCTCGGTTTCCTTTGGGGAGAGGGCGTTGTACTGATCCTCCTCCGGCATTTTGGCGGAAATGGATTTGGCAAAGGTGCTGTAGCTCATTTTTTCTTCAAGGGAAAGCGCACTCATCCGGTTTACCATCAGCTGAAGCTCAACAGCGTTCCCTTTCAGACCGGGATTGACATCCTGATCGGGCGGCTGCAGGGAAATGCCCGCAGGCAAACCGATGGCGTCGGCGAAATCCGCGTAAATAGAGCCGCCGACCCAGGAAGAAGGCTCAAAACGGCGGACAATGATATTCTCCCGGCCAACCTGGGAGGCGAGCCGATCCAGCGCGGCTGCATAGTCTGTGACCAGAGGCTCATGCGCAAGCATCCATTCCAGGTGATCCGGAAGGGAGATGACCATGGTCCCTTCTTTTACGAACTGATTCCAGCGGGAAATCAGATAGTTGTCCTGCCGACGGAGATATACGATTATTTTGATGGTATATCCAAAATCAGCCGCGTCCTTTTTTAACAGGGCAAGCGGGCTCTGTTTGTTATAATTGATCGAACGCCAGAAGCTTTCGTCTGTGAGAATCACATTGTCGTATTTTTTAAACTCTTCGTGTACCATATTAAATCCGAGCGCCAGTCGATCCTGCCAGGTCGTATCCTGATTCGGGATCGTATCATGCTCCACAGATGCTTCTATCAGAAAATGCCCGTTGCGCTGCGTGCGGACGCCGGGATACCGATAGGGGAAAAGCGGAAAACTATACCCGTACTCGTGGAAAAGGGCGTCATTTTTCTCGCACGCGACCTGAATGGAAGAGGTTGCAGTCTTAGGAGTACCCAGGTGCATATACAGTGTTTTCATGGATTTGGTTCCTTCCTGATTTTACAGTTCGATTTATAGAGTAATGAGCCGTCCCCGCAGAAATCCGCAGAGGCGTATTTCTGCGGTGCGCGGGCTGTCGCCCTATAAAATCAAAAAGTCTGCCCCCTCTTAAGTGCAAGCACGACGCGGGTCATACTTTTTGATTTTGCACGGCTCGTAGCTTTCGCGAGTATCGCCCTTCGCGAAGCGAATCTTCATGGGCGATACGACCTGCCGACGAACGAAGTGAGGGGGCATTTCTTCTTAGTTGTCCTCCGGTTTCCCCTCTGTCGTGTAGATCTGGCGTTTTCTGGCCATCTCGTCGTTTTCAAGGTATTCGTCGTAGGTGGTGATCTTGTCAATCAGCTTTCCATTCGGAAGGATTTCCATGATCCGGTTCGCGGTGGTCTGCACGATCTGGTGATCGCGCGAGGAGAAGAGGATGACGCCCGGGAATTTGATCATGCCGTTGTTGAGGGCAGTGATGGACTCCATGTCCAGATGGTTGGTCGGCTCATCGAATATCAGGACGTTCGAGCCAGATATCATCATCTTGGAGAGCATGCATCGGACGCGCTCCCCGCCGGAGAGCACCTTCATCTTCTTCACACCGTCTTCCCCGGCGAAGAGCATCCGGCCGAGGAAACCGCGCACGTAGGTGGCGTCCTTGATCTCGGAGTAGCCGGTCAGCCAGTCTGTGATCGTCAGGTCATTGTCAAACTCTTTTGAACTGTCCTTTGGGAAATAGGACTGCGTGGTGGTCACACCCCATTTATAATGTCCCTCATCAGGTTCCATCTCGCCGGTCAGAATCTGGAAGAAGGTCGTCTTGGCGAGCTCGTTGCTTCCGACAAAAGCAACCTTGTCGTCATGGCCGAGCGTGAAGGTCAGGCTGTCAAGCACCTTCACGCCGTCGATGGTCTTGGAAAGATTTTCCACCATGAGCACCTCGTTGCCAATCTCGCGGTTCGGCCGAAAATCAATGTATGGGTATTTGCGGCTGGACGGCTTGATTTCATCGAGCTGAATCTTTTCCAGTGCGCGCTTTCTGGAAGTCGCCTGTTTGGACTTGGACGCATTTGCGGAGAAGCGGGAGATGAACTCCTGCAGCTCTTTGATTTTCTCTTCTTTTTTACGGTTGGCTTCCTTCATCTGCCGGATCAGAAGCTGACTGGATTCATACCAGAAATCATAATTTCCGGCATAGAGCTGAATCTTGCCGTAGTCGATATCCGCGATCTGTGTGCAGACCTTATTCAGAAAATAGCGGTCATGGGAGACCACGATAACGGTATTGTCAAAATTAATCAGGAACTCCTCGAGCCAGCTGATGGCGTCCAGGTCGAGGTGGTTCGTTGGCTCGTCGAGAAGGAGGATGTCCGGGTTGCCGAACAGGGCCCGGGCAAGAAGCACCTTGACTTTTTCGCTGCCGTTCAGGTCCTTCATGAGAGTGTAGTGCAGCTCTGTGTCGATGCCGAGCCCGTTCAGAAGCGTCGCTGCGTCGGATTCGGCCTCCCAGCCGTTCATCTCCGCGAATTCACCCTCCAGCTCGCTGGCGCGGATGCCATCCTCGTCGGAGAAATCCTCCTTCGCGTAAATTGCGTCCTTTTCATTCATAATGTCATAGAGCCGCTGGTTTCCCATGATGACAGTATCCAGAACCGGGAATTCGTCATATTTAAAATGATCCTGCTCCAGCACGGAGAGCCGCTGCCCGGGCGTCATTGCGACGTCGCCCTTCGTGGTTTCCAGCTGTCCGGAAAGAATCTTCAGGAACGTGGACTTGCCTGCTCCGTTTGCGCCAATCAGGCCGTAGCAGTTGCCTTCGGTAAATTTGATGTTGACATCCTCAAACAGAGCCTTTTTTCCGATTCTGAGAGTCACATTATTTGCACTGATCATTGAATAACCCCTTTAATCTTGATGATAGTTTTGATCCTGTGTTTTTAGCGGATAAATCTGTGTTTACGGATACACGCTATTATTTTACCGAAACAGGAAGAAAATGCAAGCATTTTTATGATATTTCCGGTATTCTTTTTGAAACGAATATTGTTTGGACAATTCTGGCAGTGCAGTCGTCCGGCTTTAGTGTGGCGGCAGCGTTTTCTTATGGAGCCGGAGACGCCTCTAAAGTGGAGAAAGGCAATGATTTCAAAACAGAAGCGGATCCTTCGGCACGGTAAATAATAATACAGCGTACAATTAATTGTTGAAAATCACAGGAATTTGCATTATACTTTTCCCATCATTATATGTTTTGTTTCTGAACGAATTTGGTATGGTGAGAAGGGAAGAGACCGAAAGGAGTAAAAAATGAAATCAAACCGGCGTACTGAAAAATTTGTGATGGTTTGTTATCGTGCACTCTTATGTGTGATGTTTTTTTGCTGTGTGCTCATTATGACAGGTACCATTTCGACTGCCTATAATAATGTATTTGAAGAGCTATTGTCATCCAGTTTACGTATTGTACTGCCGATTTTGCTGGCGAGCATGATCTGTATTTTTCTTATTTTGTTTTACAGGTGGTTGGACGGTCTCAGGAAAAGTCAGTTAATTGTTTGTTCTGTAATTTTGTTTTTTATCATGGCAGGTGCTTTTACTGTTGTTTTAACAAATTTTAGTACAGTGCCTAATACAGATGCCATGAAGGTGCAGGATTTTTCAGAGTATTTGGCTGCGACTGGAGAAACGAAAGTTATATCTGGTATGCCTTGGAGCAGCTACTATCAATATGTATCCAACAATTATTTTATTACGATTCTATATGTTTGGTTCTTTCGTTTCCTCAAGATTGCAGGGATTGATTCTGTGAACCGGTCATTACAAATCATGGCTGTATTAGGCATTATGCTTTCGTCATTGTTTATGTATATGATTGGAATAAGGATCGGGGGAATTTGCAAGGCTGTAAAGATTTTAACACTGTGTGTGATGAATCCGTTGTATTATCTTCTGGTTCTCTGGACTTACACGAATGTATATAGTATCCCATTTACAATAGCGGTTGTTTATTTTGGTATTTGTGTATATCAGGAGGAACGATCATTCTACAGGCTTGTATATTGTTCTTTTTCCGTATTGTGCGCTGTGGTTGGATTATCTATTCGTGGAACGGCGGCTTTTCCATTGATTGCTCTTGTTATCAGTGCATTTCTCTGGATGTTAAAAAAGAAAAAAAGAAATGTGGTTTTTTTACAGTACCTTTTTGTGGGAATTCTTGTGGGCGGAATTGCATATGCCGGTATTTCCGGACTTGAAAACAGTTATTTTTCGGAACTTTCTGGTTCGAATTATCCTGCAACGCATTATTTGATGCTGGGTTCTCACAAGGAAGGAAAAGTAAACAGTGCAGATGTAGCTTTGAGTAAATCGTATGATACAACAGAAGAAATCAGGGAAGTGACACTTCAAAAAATCATTGAAAATTATAAGTCGTTTGGCCTGACAGAATATATAGATTTTCTTTATCGTAAACTGGTTACATCGTGGTGTTATGGAGATGGAGGAGACCTTCTAAAAAAAATAGGGCAGGATACAAAGCAGACAAAGTTGTATTCCTGGATTTTGGGGGATCGATCTGATGTTTATCAGTTATACGCTTATGCATTTCGAAGTGCTAACATTTTTTTAATGCTTATTGCACTGGCCGATATGCTTGGAAAGAGAGATAGGAACCCATATCAGTTTCTCTTTTTGTTGACGTTTTTCGGGGGAATATTGTTTCATTGTTTTTGGGAGGTAAAGGCTACTTATCAAATGCCTTTTGTATATTTTATGCTTTTGATTGGCACAGATGGTGGCAACATCCTTGCAAAGAATTTGGGTGGGATTAGATTAAGCGCTCCAAAAAGAAAAAGCAGTCTTCCCATTTATTCGTTTTTGGCGTGTATTCTCGTTTTCTGCATTTCTTCGTATCATACTATGGTATATACCAGGGTAACTTTGCATGATTGGTCTGTGTGCAATATATCTACCAAAACTTCGAATCGGGTTTCGCCTGAAGAAGGGGTTTCTACTATTACACAAGAGTTTTATACATCGAAGTCGTTTAATCGTATTGTTATCCTGGCAGAAGTGGATGAAGAAGCGGAAGACTCAGCAGGCAGCTATCTGTTGAGTTTACTGGGAGAGGATGGGCAAACTATCTTTGAAACAGTGCTTTATGCGGCTGATATCCCTTCAAACGGTGAAATTGTTGTTGATACTGGAGAAATCTGTCCTGATGGACGTGAAAAATACACAATCCGGCTGGAAAATTTGCAGGAAAGCAGTGAGACAATGTACTTCTTGAAATTTAATAATACTACCATGGATATATACGAAGGGGCACTTACTGTTAATGATGAGGAATGGAATTATGATCTGTATCTGCGTGTCTATAGAGAATATCAGTCTATGTGGTGCTCAAAAAAGGTCGGTTTGCTTATTAACGGCGGCATATTTGCGGGAGCAGTGCTGCTTTGCCTGTGGATGCAATTAAGCTTAGATGGCAGGAAAATGAAACCTGGGCAGGGCATATCCCATGCAAAGCATGGGATGCCCACGCCCCGCAATCGGAGATTGGGGGCATAACCCGGCGAGGGGGGATTTTTGCGGCTAAAGTCGCACCCGGCTCGCGAAGCGGACAGGGAAAGAGGACTTCCTGCCCGATTGAACACGGCGGGAGAGAAGGAAATTTTCGGCCTCTCAGTCATCACTGGTATTTTCTGAGGAAGGATACAGGAGCTTCTGGTTATAGAAAGTAGACTTTTTGTTTAACTCTGCAAATAGATATTCATTCCCATATTCTTCTGAAAGAGTCTCTGTGCCTGAGAAAAGATTCGTTCCAAGTGCAAGCCGGTCGCCTTCAATTTTTACTCCGAGACTTGCCAGTGCGGTAGGGAAGAAGTCCAGAGTGGTGAAGCTGCGGTTCTTAACGGCGTCCGTGTCGGCAACCGAGGAATCTACGTTTATGAAGACGTTGTAAACCTTGCGGATGGTTTCACCGTTGTGCTTGTCATATGTATATTCCCCGTAGAAATCGGTATCCATGCTGCAATGGTCGCCCGTGATGATGATCGTCGTGTTTTCGTAGAAATCCTGTTCCTGTATCCAGCTTACAAACTCATAGACCTGTGAAGACGCGCATGCCCATACGTTTGCGTACTGATCATCGTAGGTATCTTGGCAGAGTTCACAGACATAGCCATCCTGATGATGAGTATCGACGGTAATCATGGAAAAATTGAAGGGCTCATCATTTTCCGCAATTTCAAGCAGCTTTTCTTTTGCAAACGCATAGAGCTTTTCGTCTTCGAAGCCCCACCATACCTTGTAGTTCTCATCAATTTTGCCATCGGTGATGGCTCTTTTATAGTCGTAGATATCATAATTCCCGTGCTGTGTAAAATAGCTGGTACGTCCGCCAAAATTGAAATTGGAACCGGCCATAAAATAATTTGTATATCCATTTTCTTCCAGAATATCACCCAGTGTGGTTGCTCCAGGGAGAAAATAATCATAGTTTTTCATGGTATTGTCGATATTCTTTGCAGAGTAGCCGTAAAGCTTTAGCGGGAGCCCGGCTGTCTGAGCGACCAGACCGGCAATTGTCCATCCGCAGGCCGGGGCAACAGAAGCTCCTTCAATCAAATCTGATTGAGAAAAACTGATATATGTATTTGCAAGCTCTGTCATCTCCGGTATGTAGTTTACATCAAAAAGTCCTCCGGATTCTGTATCCTGTGCGGAGGATTCCGCGGATTCCATGTAGATCCAGATCAGATTCCGCTTTTCGGAAGGAAATTCGATGCTGACACTGTTTGGGTCGGTGTAGACTTCCTCTATAAAGGCAGAACGGTGAATCTGGTTATTGACAAAGGAATAAAGGCCGAATGCATTGTTGGCAATCAAAACAACTGCAACAAAGCCGGCAACAGTGCCGACTGAAAAAAAACCGGCATGGAACCGTGGGGGGAACAGCTGAATGGTCTTTTCTTTTTTGGGTGTGCGGATAATCAGACGATAGAGAAACCTTCCGGGAAAATGAAAAAGAAGGACAAACAGCAGGAATATGACAAGTGCCGGCAGAAGCGCGGTTGTAAGATAGCTGTTGATAAAAGCAGAAGAGGTGCCTTCCAGAGACATACTAAGCGTAAAGACAATCTCATCCATGCCGATATTGCCATAATTTGATATACCCCATTGCACACTGAAAAAAAGTAATAGAACCAAAAAGATTAGGAGATAGATTACGGTATGCAGGATTCCTTCTAATCGTTTATTCCATTTATTCCGTTTATTAACTGATTTGATTTTTTCTTTTCGCATTGCCATCATCCTTATTTTGTAAATACATCGGTGTTTGCAGCTGCACCTGATCCTGTGTCAATACAGGTACCCGTACCGGTGCCAGTATTTGTTCTGATGCCGGTATTCGTATTAGCATTTGTATCTGCGCCGAGTGGTTCACTTACTTTGGCAGCGGCATTGACATCGTGATAAACCGCTGCGTTTTTTTTATCCCTGGATTCTGTCTTATGCCTGTCTGCTCTGATGATTTGCAGTTCAAAATCCATCCGTTTTTCAATAGCAGCCAGAATAATACCAATAAGAACAGCAAGAATCATTGAGACGAAAAAGGCGACGAATCCATAGCGAATGTCGCGGATCCCTTCACTGTTAATAACGAATTCCACCCGCCCGAACGGATAGAGCAGCAGAGTGGTGAGAGCGGCGTCAAGAACCGCATACGCAATCATCTCGACGAGGCCAGTGATCAGATCCGGCGCTGATTTATCAGAAAGCTTCCGGATGATCAGCCAGGTAATGGCTGCCGGTCCGAAGATGTATAAAAACTGAAACATAACAATGCTCTCCTTCCCTTACATACATATTTTTTACGTGGATATTACAAAAGCTTATGACAAAGTATAGTCGGATATTGAAAACTTGTCAATAAAAACACAGACCGCATTTTGGCGGCCTGTGCAGGTGTTGTCAGGAATTATGATAGCCTGGCTCTTTATTAGGATATCGTAAATGATCCGTCGAGATCGTACAGCTGATTGCTGTACATGATCTGTATCGTATAGGTGTCAGCGGCCATTCCACTCAGAGGGATGGGCAGCTGGTATGTGTAATCTTTTGACTTTTTGGAAGCCGGGATGATATCTGAGATATCATAGACATAGGTATGTTCGGCTCCATTGAAAATAACTTGCGTGTACATATGATCGCGGCTTTGGACATAGAGAATGTCTCCGGAAAGCATAAGGCTCACGTAATCCTCTGACAAGACCTCATCAGCCGCTGCTGCTGCGGCATTGTCCACCTCCACGGGTATTCGCAGGGTCCCGCGAATATAGTTGTCTGACAGAACATATGCTTCAGCGCAGTCATTCATAGAAAGAGTAACAGAATATCCGCGATAGAATTTTTTGCTGATATTCCAGGTGTTTAGAATATCTCCGGAATCATAATCAATTTCGTATATTTTTCCGCGATATTCTGATGAAGATGGCAGAGTGGCGTTTACGGAAAACACACGCCCTGCATCGCTGATTAAGAATGCATCAGAGGTTATTTTAGAAAATGTGGTTTCATAATTTTTTAACTGTGTAACGGTCATAGCTTCCGCATCGACGGAATAGATTTTTACATAGGAAGCCTCTATGTTGTCAAAAGATTCCACCTCCAGGTAGGCTGTGCTGTGATTATCAAACAGCATGATTTCCACAGTGTCCGGATTGTCGTCCAGATCCTCTTCAAGCGCATACGCGGTGTGCTGCTGGTAATGCCACTGGAAATCTTCCGCAGCGGTTAGAACCCTGTCTTCATAGCCGGTGCCATCCCATACAGCAGGATCGGCCAGAATCCAGAGAATCTCATTTGTGGACCAGTCGATTCGAATGACGGAATGCAGATTCCTGCAGCTGATCAGGATGGAATCTGTTTCTTCATCGTAAGAGACCGTATTAATATGTGCCCAGTCGTTTCTGCTGATATAAGACAATCCTTCAAACAAATCATTCAGGCTGAGAGATTTTACGACTTCGCCAGTCTCACGGTCAATTTCCTGAATCATATTTTGCTCATATCCGTCATTTGAGTTTGTCAGGATCAGGAAGTTTCCATCCGGCGTTTTTTCCTGGATATCATGGTGTACGCCGTTCGGGAAATAATAGACATTATATACTCGCCCAAGGTAATCCATTTCCCAGAATTCAGGGGAGTTTGGCATACTCGCGTTCGGATAGAGTACATTTTCCGCTTCAATCAGGAAATGCCCGTTTTCAAGAGGAAAGACACCGTAATACTCCCACTGAATTGTGCTGTACCAGCGGATTTCACCAGTTTCATCAAATGCGTACGCATATTTTGATGAGAGCCCGGAAATAAGCATTAGTCCCATTGCGGATTCGGTGGTACAGGTGTCGACTGAAACGGCAGTCTGCAGAGCATTTGGCAGGCTGTCGGTGGTAATGGAGAGCGTTTTTGTGCTGATCACGGTTGTTTCATTCTCGTCAAGCAGATCAATCACAACTTCATTGTCATATGAGGCATAGAGTCCGAGGATTGGTACCATATGGAATGTGGCAGAGTCAATGATATCGGTGATATCCTGACCTTCGGTCTTACCCTTTACTGTTACCCGAACCGCACATACCTCATCCGTCTCAAATACCAGAAGCGCAGTAAGCGGGGAATTCTGATAGGGATCCTGTATGAGAAGAGGATCATCAAATGTGTAGTTGTTTTCCTGTGCGTCTGCCAGAATTGCGTCCGTGATTGCCTGTGTCTGCTCCGGCATGGACACTTCTGTCTCCAGATTAGATTCAATTGTGATTTCAGTGGCAGATACTACTGTAGTGGAACGCCCGTCTACATCATAAAGAGTTTCAGTTGCTACCCGTGGCTTTTCTGTTTCGGTTTCTACTTCCGCATCTGTGAGGCTGTCGGTATTTGCGGATTCATCCGTTTCATTGGAGGTCTCAGCAGCATTTTCTGTATCGCTGACAGTTTCAGCTTCCCCGGAGAGTGCATCGCTGTTTTCAGCGGTTTCCATGCTATCAGAGTTTTCCGCTTCAGCAGCTTCCGTGCTTTCAGAGGTTTCCGTCTCTGCAGCTTCTGTGTCCTCGGCTTCTGATGTATCTGTGTTTTCGGAGCCGGCTTCTTCCGCCGCGTTTGTGTCGGAATCTGTTTCGCCGCCAGTTATCTCTACCGGAATTGCCAGTTCTTCCGATTCAAAAGTATACACCAGAGTCAAGTCCAAAGCGTCCTCCGGTATTTCAAAGCAGATCCAGCCCTCATAACTGCCGAAGTTCAGTGCTGTTCCCGGCAGGCGGGTCATTCCGAACTCGGTAATAAAGCTGTCGTCAATTCGCGAATAGCTGTTTCCATTTCCATCTGTCAGAAAAACCTTTTCCCATTCGATGGTTTCCATACTTCCGTTTTTGACAAAGGAGAGCTTAAGCATACAATATTCCATGCCGTCCGCTGCTGACTGTTCCACATCGGTGGTTTCCACACTGGTATAGCCCAGCTCCACACTTACTGCGCTCAGAGAAGCAGACCGGGAAGCGTCCTCCAGCGTAATCTGCCAGCCTGCCACATCATACACGACAGCCGTATCCTTTGCCAGAGCGATAGTTGCAGGCTGTGCAAAGATGGCTGCCGCTGTCAGGAACGCCAGCAGAAGAACGGCGGTCAGAAGCCGCCAGATCCTTATTATTCTGTTTGTTTCCAATCGCGCTAAAATTGCGCTGGATTCATTTTTCATAGTGATCCTCCATTGATACGAAATTATACAGTAAACGATTCTGCACCTGTCCGGCTGCTAAAAATGTTAATAAATTATTGCAAGCTTCAGATGCATTTAATAAATTTATAACATATATACGGGCAAATAACAAGACTATTTTGTGATTTCCATATTTTCTTTTCAATATAGAAATGAGCTGGATAATCGCAGAATATGTTCCTCCTTATCTGAGAATTCCCTAATAAAAGAAATAATTGACGGAATGGGTTGAATTGTGCTAACCTTTACAAATAATGTTGCTTTTAATGCTGATTTGAATTGAATGAGGAGAACAGGGAGGGCATATGCTGCTATCAGTGATTGTTCCCTGCTACAATGAGCAGGAGTCGATTCCGTATTTTTACAGCGCTGTTAATGAAATCGCGCCTCAGTTGAAAGCAGAGATTGAATTTCTGTTTGTAGATGATGGTTCTGCTGACGATACTTTGAAAGTGATTAAGGAACTTACCCGGAAGGATGAGAGAGTGCATTATGTTTCTTTTTCACGCAATTTTGGCAAGGAAGCGGCGATTTATGCCGGTCTGGAAAATGCGGCAGGGGACTATCTGGTTTTGATGGATGCGGATTTGCAGGATCCTCCCACGTTGCTTCCGCAGATGCTTTCCTATATTTGGGAGGATAGGTATGACTGTGTTGGGACACGCCGTGTGACGAGAAAAGGGGAACCGCCGATCCGCTCTTTTTTTGCGAGAGGGTTCTATCGGCTGATCAATCGGATTTCTAAGACTGAAATCGTGGACGGGGCGCGTGATTTTCAGATGATGACCAGGCAGGTCGCGGATGCGGTTTTGTCTGTCGGAGAATACAATCGATTTTCCAAGGGCATTTTTGGCTGGGTTGGTTTTCGGAAAAAATGGATCGAGTATGAGAATGTGGAGCGCGTTGCAGGGGAGACAAAATGGTCTTTTTGGGGGTTGTTTGTATATGCACTTGATGGGATTATCGCTTACTCCACCACGCCCCTGGTTTTGTCATCTGTCATTGGTTTGCTTCTGTGTTTAATCGCGTTTTTGTTTATCATTGTTATTATTGTTCGAACGCTTGTGTTTGGCGACCCAACGCAGGGGTGGCCGTCCCTCGCATGTATCATTATCCTGCTGGCCGGGCTGCAGCTGTTCTTTATCGGTATTCTCGGACAATATCTGGCCAAGGCATATCTGGAGACGAAACGCCGGCCGATTTACCTGACGCGTGAGAAGCATCTTGGTAAGGACAAGACACTGGACACAGATGGCGGAGTAAATGAAAATACCGAATAAAAAGAAAGTCTGTACAGCAAAAAGAACAAAAAAATGTTCGAAAAAAAGGAAACGGGAAATAGACAAAGAAAAGAATCTGTGATAAAATTAAATCCAAATGAAAGTAACTTATGGAGGCTTAACCATGATATGCTGCTGCTTTCCCTTGTGAAGGGACTGCTTTGTATGTCAGCGGGGCAGTTTTTCATTACTTTTAATTAAATAAGGAGGTATTTTTCCAATGGCTAGAAAAATGAAGACCATGGACGGTAATCATGCCGCGGCTCATGCATCCTATGCGTTTACGGATGTCGCTGCGATTTATCCGATTACCCCGTCCTCTGTTATGGCAGAGGCGACTGATGAGTGGGCGACTCAGGGACGTCTGAACATGTTTGGGCAGA
The DNA here is from genome assembly GCA_021202075.1 of Lachnospiraceae bacterium. Taxonomy (GTDB): domain Bacteria; phylum Bacillota; class Clostridia; order Lachnospirales; family Lachnospiraceae; genus Choladousia. The sequence continues at coordinate 59,462 of JAJQDT010000104.1, forward strand.
CGGTCCAGGTGACTGAGATGCAGTCTGAGGCTGGCGCCGCAGGTACGGTGCACGGCTCTCTGGCAGCGGGTGCGCTGACCACTACATACACCGCTTCCCAGGGTCTGCTTCTGATGATCCCGAACCTGTACAAGATTGCAGGTGAGCGTCTTCCGGGTGTGTTCAATGTTTCCGCCCGTGCGCTGGCGAGCCACGCACTGTCGATCTTTGGCGATCATTCAGATGTGTATGCCTGTCGGCAGACCGGCTGCGCGATGCTCTGCGAGTCCAGTGTACAGGAGGTTATGGACCTGACACCGGTTGCACATCTCTCTGCGATCAAGGGTCGCATTCCGTTTATTAACTTCTTCGATGGTTTCCGTACTTCCCATGAGATTCAGAAGATTGAGACATGGGATTACGAGGATCTGAAGGATATGACCGATTTTGACGCGATCCAGGCGTGGAGAGATCAGTGCCTGAATCCGAATCATCCGTGCCAGAGAGGTTCTGCGCAGAACCCGGACATCTTCTTCCAGGCGCGCGAGGCATGCAATCCGTATTACGATGCGCTCCCGGCAATCGTTCAGGAGTATATGGACAAGGTCAATGAGAAGATTGGTACCGATTATAAGCTGTTCAACTACTATGGCGCTCCGGATGCGGAGAAGGTCATCATCGCGATGGGCTCTGTCTGCGATACGATTGAAGAGACGATCGATTACCTGAGAGCAGCCGGCGAGAAGGTCGGCGTTGTGAAGGTTCGCCTGTATCGTCCGTTCTGCGCGGATGCGCTGATCGAGGCGATTCCGGAGACTGTAAAGCAGATTTCCGTACTTGACCGTACGAAAGAGCCGGGTTCCTTAGGCGAGCCGCTTTATCTTGACGTTGTTGCAGCTCTGAAGGGCAGCAAGTTCAACGACACTCCGATCTATACCGGTCGCTACGGCCTTGGTTCCAAGGATACGACTCCGGCGCAGATCGTGGCTGTTTACAATAACACTGAGAAGAAGAGATTCACCATCGGCATCAACGATGATGTGACAAACCTTTCTCTTGAGACCGGCGCTCCGCTGGTGACCACTCCGGAAGGCACGACGAACTGCAAGTTCTGGGGCCTTGGCGCGGATGGTACCGTTGGTGCGAACAAGAACTCCATCAAGATCATCGGCGACAATACCGATATGTACGCACAGGCGTATTTTGATTATGATTCTAAGAAGTCCGGCGGTGTGACGATGTCCCACCTTCGTTTCGGCAAGAAGCCGATCAAATCGACCTATCTGATCCATAAGGCGAACTTTGTGGCATGCCACAATCCGTCCTATGTGCGCAAGTACAATATGGTACAGGAGCTGGTGGATGGCGGTACCTTCCTTCTGAACTGCTCCTGGGATATGGAAGGTCTTGAGAAGCATCTTCCGGGGCAGGTGAAGGCATTCATCGCGAACCATAACATCAAGTTCTACACCATCGACGGTGTGAAGATCGGTATCGAGACCGGCATGGGACCGACCCGTATCAACACCATCCTTCAGTCCGCATTCTTTAAGCTGACGGGCATCATCCCGGAGGAGCAGGCGATCGATCTGATGAAAGCTGCAGCGAAGGCGACCTACGGCCGCAAGGGCGACGACGTCGTTCAGAAGAACTGGGCGGCGATTGATGCAGGCGCGAAGCAGGTTGTAGAGATTCAGGTTCCGGAGAGCTGGAAGACGGCTGAGACGGAAGACATCATTGCGAAGGATGTGACCGGCGGCAGAGAAGATGTTGTTAAATTTGTAAATACAATCCAGCATGCGGTAAACGCGCAGGAAGGCAACAATCTTCCGGTATCCGCGTTTAAGGATTATGCAGATGGTACGACTCCGTCCGGCGCGGCTGCTTATGAGAAACGCGGCATCGCGGTAGATATCCCGGTATGGAATCCGGAGAACTGTATCCAGTGCAACCGCTGCTCCTATGTATGCCCGCACGCGGTTATCCGTCCGGTAGCTATGACGGATGAGGAAGTGGCTGCAGCTCCGGCTGATATGAAGACCCTTCCGATGACCGGTATGGCTGGTTATAAGTTCGCGATCGTTGTTTCCGCTCTGGACTGCACAGGCTGCGGTTCCTGCGTAAACGTATGCCCGGGCAAGAAGGGCGCAAAGGCGATCACGATGGAGAATATGGAAGCAAACGCGGATACACAGAAGTATTTCGATTACGCGGTAGAGCTTCCGGCAAAGACCGATGTCATCGACAAATTCAAAGAGAACACCGTAAAGGGTTCGCAGTTCAAACAGCCGCTGCTTGAGTTCTCGGGCGCATGCGGTGGCTGCGGAGAGACTCCGTACGCGAAGCTGATCACGCAGCTCTTTGGCGACAGAATGTATATCGCGAACGCGACCGGCTGCTCCAGTATCTGGGGTAATTCCTCACCGTCCACTCCGTACACTGTGAATGCAGAGGGCAAGGGCCCGGCATGGGACAACTCTCTGTTTGAGGACAACGCGGAGTTCGGCTATGGTATGCTGCTGGCTCAGAGAGCCATCCGCGATGGTCTGAAGACCAAGGTAAAAGCGCTGCTTGACTGTGACTGCTGCGGCGAGGACGTTAAGAGCGCTGCCCAGGAGTGGCTGGATACCTTCAGCGTAGGCGTGACGAACGGCATCGCTACGGACAAGCTGATCGCGGCATGCACTGCATGCGGCTGTGACGACTGCCAGGAAGTGCTCAAGGGCAAGGATTATCTGGCGAAGAAGTCCCAGTGGATCTTCGGTGGTGACGGCTGGGCATATGATATCGGCTTCGGCGGCGTAGACCACGTGCTCGCAAGCGGCCAGGATATCAACATCATGGTATTCGATACTGAGGTATATTCCAATACAGGCGGACAGTCCTCGAAGTCCACTCCGACCGGTGCGGTGGCACAGTTCGCTGCAGCCGGCAAGGAAGTAAAGAAGAAGGATATGGCTTCGATCGCGATGAGCTATGGTTATGTATACGTAGCACAGATCGCGATGGGCGCTGACTTCAACCAGACCGTAAAGGCGATCTCTGAGGCTGAGGCTTATCCGGGACCGTCGCTCATCATCGCGTATGCTCCGTGTATCAACCACGGCATCAAGAAGGGCATGAGCAAGGCGCAGACCGAGGAAGAGCTGGCTGTGAAGTCCGGTTACTGGCACTGCTTCCGTTACAATCCGGCACTCAAGGAGCAGGGTAAGGCGGCATTTACGCTTGATTCCAAGGCTCCGACAGAGGATTACAAGACCTTCCTGAACGGCGAGGTTCGTTACAATTCTCTGATGCGGGCGAACCCGGAGAGAGCGGAGAAGCTCTTCGACAAGTCTGAGGGCTATGCGAAGGAGAGATATGAGTATCTGCAGAAGCTGATCACACTGTACGGCGCGGAGTAATGAAAGGCTAAGATGAATCATTATTTATACAAAATGATTTAGTGCGACAGGGCTGTCAGCGATGGCAGTCCTGTTTCTATGTACACGAGCGCGTAAGGTATATCCCATGCGGAAGCGTGGGATGCCACCCGGCGAGGGAGTTTTGCTATTTTACCACTAACAGAAAAATTTGTTGAAAATGTGCTGGTAAACTTGAAATGACAGTGCTATAATGTAAAATATTTACAAAAAACACAATTTTGTTTTTGAATATTATGGAAAACTACCGCGAACACGGTTCTTATTTTGACAGGGCATGATTTTCGATAAGAAAGCGAAAAGATGGGGGTATCTAAGTGGGACTTGATACGATGGAAGAAAAAGAACAGAACATGGGTCAGGAGTTGCTGACGGTGGATGCAATTCGTCAGATGATTGATTTATATAATCCCTGTACGGATGATTATCTTTTTGTCCTTGATTTTCAGAAGGACGCCTATTATATTTCTCCCCACGCGCTGGAACGATTCCGTCTTCCGGGATATAATTTTCATGGTGTGATGAAGAACCTTGCTCAGGTGGTTTATGAAAAAGATCGGGAGACACTGATGGCGGATCTGGACGATATTCTCTCATCGGGGAACCGGGATTCGCATAATCTCATTTATCGGTGGCTGAATACTGAAGGCCAGCCAGTCTGGATTAACTGCCGTGGCCGTGTGACCCGCGTGGAAGGCCAGGCGGCTTATATGGTTGGCTGTATCAATGAGATCGGCAGAAAGCAGAAGGCGGATAATGTCTCCGGCCTGTTGGGCGAGTCGAGCCTGCAGCTGTTTCTCCAGAATTATACGGAAGCCATACCGGACGGCTACTTTCTGCGCCTGGGTCTGGATAATTTTAAATCAATTAATACGAAGCTCGGCATTGAATACGGCGACATGGTATTGCGCAGGATGGCTGATATCATTGAACAGTGTGTTCATGACGGGCAGCATCTGTACCGGATCGTGGCAGATGAGTTTATGATTATTGATTTTGATGGGGGAACGGCTGAGAAAGCATCCGAGCTTTACCGGAGTATCCGGAGGGCACTGGATCAGTTTGTGGAGGAGAATCACTATGAGGCATTTGTTACCGTATCGGGAGGTATCCTGCTGTGTCGGGATATTCCGAAGTTTTCTTTTTCGCAGATTATGAAACTCTCAGAGTTTTCACTGACGCAGGCCAAACTGCTTGGCAGGAATCGGGAATATCTGTTTATACAGAAAGATTATGATGTATTCATGAAGCGAAAGCTTCTGACGCAGGCGCTGCGGCAGTCCGTAGCAGACGGCTTTCATGGATTTGAAGTGTATTACCAGCCGATTTTCTTCAATAGTGATGGCTCTTTATGCGGTGCGGAAGCACTGATGCGCTATCATACTGCGGAAGGCATGGTCATGCCGGGCGAGTTTATCCCGATTCTTGAGGAGACAGGCCTGATTATTCCGGCCGGACGCTGGATCCTGTATGAGGCGCTTCGCTTTGCAAAACGAATGCAGGAGACGATTCCGGATTTTCGGGTTAATGTTAATATCTCTTATGTTCAGGTTATGAAAAGCGATATTGTGGATGACATTATGAGAGCGCTCGAGGAATGTGACGTGGAGCCGAAGGATCTGGTAATTGAGCTGACCGAGAGCGGTCTGATTGAGTCGGATGTATATTTTACGCGACTCTGGAAGCAGCTTAAGGAAAAAGGCGTGAAGCTCGCGCTGGATGATTTTGGCACCGGTTATTCGAATTTCCATTATCTGAATGACCTTCGACCGGATATTATCAAGATTGATCGCTCATTTACCGTACGGGCGATCGCGAATGAGTACGAGTACAATCTTCTTTCTCTTCTAAGCGGCATGGTGCGCAATCTCGAACTGAAGGTGTGTGTAGAGGGAGTTGAGACGGAGGAAGAGAAAGAAAAAATCGCTCTGCTTCCGCCGGACTTCAGCCAGGGATATTATTATGGGCGTCCCTGCGCGCAGGATGCATTTGAGGAGCAATTTATCCGGGGCGCCGGGAAACAGGCGTGAATTTATGGGAGATATATTCCTGACGGGGTATATCTCTTTTTTATGCACACAGGCCGCGTAAGGAATTATTCCGGCTTAAGCCGGACGCGCCCCGCGTACCTTTTATGAAAAGTTTAGAATTTTTTAGGATTTGCAGGGTTATCAATTAGAAACAGGTATGATAGAATGAAAGCATTCTCAAAGAATAAATACTGATAATTTAAAGAGGACATAGCCTTGGAAAGACTGGAAATGAAAGAAGTTTCCGAATCTGCAAATAAAGCAGAGAGTACGGAATTGACCGATATTATGGAAAAAGAAGATAAGTCCGGTATCAGTCTGTGGAATAATATTAAATCATTCCGGAGTAAGCTGGTGAATACACAGGTGATCCCGGAGGAGCTGCGGATTCCGGACGACATTATTCCAATGGAGCGCTTTACGCCCTCTGCGCAGAATGGACTGACGCAGGCGCAGGTGGATGACCGCGTCTTTCGCGGACTTGTGAATGTGGCGCCGGAGTCCCCGTCCAAATCCCGAAAAGAGATTGTTTACAGCAATATTCTTACCTATTTTAATCTGATCTTTTTCCTGATCGCGATTTTGCTGATTCTGGTTGGCTCCTTTCGCGATATGACATTTTTGCCAATCATTGTGGCGAATACGCTGATTGGCATTATCCAGGAGCTGCATGCGAAGAAGGTTCTGGACGATCTGAATATTCTGAACGCACCGAAGTGCAAGGTGGTTCGGGACGGGAAGTCTGCGGTTATTCCGGCGGAAGAACTGGTCCTGGATGACATCGTTGTTTTTTCCGCGGGCAACCAGATTCCCGCGGACGCGGTGATCGAGGACGGGGAGGTTCTGGTCAATGAGTCGCTGATCACCGGTGAGTCGGATCAGATATCGAAAAAGAAGGGCGATACACTGCTCTCCGGCAGCTATATAGTATCCGGAGAGTGCAGGGCGAAGCTGGATAAAATCGGAAAGGATTCTTATGCCTCGCAGCTTTCGCAGCGGGCGAAGGTAATGAATGACGCGGAATCCTCTGAGATGATCCGCTCCCTGAATAAGCTGGTAAAGATTGTCGGATTTCTGATTATCCCAATCGGGATTATTTTGTTCAGCCAGCAGTATTTTATCAATGAGTCTACCGCGAAGGACAGCGTGACCGCAACGGTAGCAGCTATCATTGGCATGATTCCGGAGGGGCTGTATCTGCTTGCAAATGTTGCGCTGGCGGCGAGTGTTGCGCGTCTGGCGCTGAAAAAGGTGCTCGTGCATGATATGAAGTGCATTGAGACCCTTGCGCGGGTGGATGTGCTCTGTGTAGATAAGACCGGAACCATCACCGATAATACGATGACCGTGAAGAAAATTCTGCCGCTGCGCCGGGCGGATACCGTCGAACCATCTGTGGCTGCAGACTGTGCGGAAACGGGCGCGGACGTGAAAATGAAAATGGCTTCTGAAGGCGGGGCGACAGAAGCATCAAAAGGTGATATGGCGACAGCAGCGAAAGCCGGAACAGATACAAATGGTACGATGCCCGATCCGGCCTTTACGCCGGAGGAGTATGCGGAGATTGAGCTTGCCATGGGCGATTTTGCGGCTGCGATGGCGGTGGACAATATCACTATGAAGGCGATTAAGGATCGTTTCCGCAAGCGCACCGGCCAGAGGCCGGAGCAGGTCTTTTCCTTCTCCTCTCAATATAAATACAGCGGCGCTATTTTTGGGGGAGTCGGCTATGTGCTCGGCGCTCCGGAGGTTGTTCTTGGCGGGGAATATCAGGGATACGCGCCTTCTCTGGAGCGGTACAGCCATCAGGGCTATCGGGTGCTTGTATTTGCACGCTGCCTCGACGCACTTTCGGGTGGTCCGCTGGATATGCCGGTAGAACCGCTTGCCATGGTTCTGCTGGCGAACCCGATCCGTGAAAACGCGAAGGAAACCTTTTCCTATTTTGCGGATCAGGGTGTGGAGATTAAGGTGATTTCCGGAGACAATCCGGTGACGGTCTCTGAAGTGGCAAAAGAAGCGGGCATTTTGAATGCGGAACAGTATGTGGACGCGTCCACGCTTTATGAGGAGGAAGAATTACGGGCGGCCGCCACCCGCTATACCGTGTTTGGACGCGTATCGCCGGAGCAGAAGCGTCAGCTGATCAGCGCACTGAAGGAGGCAGGACATACCGTGGCAATGACCGGAGACGGTGTGAATGACGTGCTTGCCCTGAAGGATGCGGACTGCAGCATCGCGATGGCATCCGGCAGTGATGCCGCCGCTCAGGTGTCGCAGCTGGTGCTGCTGGAGTCGGATTTCTCGAAGATGCCCTCTGTGGTAGCGGAAGGGCGCAGAGTGGTGAATAATATCGAACGCACGGCGAGCCTGTTCCTGGTAAAGAACATCTTTTCACTGTTTATGTCTGTGCTTTCGATCATCTTTACTGTGAATTATCCGCTGGAGCCGTCGCAGATTTCGCTGATCAGTCTGTTTACCATCGGGGTACCCGCATTTGTGATGTCACTGGAGCGCAATACGGATCGGATTCAGGGGCATTTCCTCAGCAATGTGCTTTTCAAAGCGTTGCCGGGCGGCCTGACGGATTTTATTGTAGTCAGCGGGCTGTATCTGTTCTGCGTACAGTTTGGCGTCAATGAGACGGATCTTTCTACTGCCTGCACGATTGTTCTGGCGATTGTCGGATTGATGGTTCTCTATCAGATCGCCTCTCCGATGACGAAGTTCCACTGGCTGCTCTGGTTTGCGATGGCAGCGGGACTGATTTACTGCATGATTTTTATGCGGAATATTTTTGCGATCACCAGCATATCGAAGAGCTGTCTGATGCTGCTTGTGATTTTTGCCATCGTTACGGAGCCTACCTTCCGCTATCTGAGTCATGGGATAAAACGGATATCGGATTTCTGGTCGAGCCGCAAGAACAAAAAGGCTGCATAACGGTTTCTCGATTTAATGGGTATAAGGATTTTTTTCAAATTTCCGTGAAAATCAAAAATTGTGGTGGGATTTTACGATTGCTTATGATATAATGAAAGCCGCGCAACGGAGAATCACTTCGTGATTGGCGCGGCCTACGTCCATATCCGCTTTGCGTATATGGACAAGTAATGAAAGCCGCGCAGAAGCTTTCCGGGAAGAGCCGGGACACGGCGGGATACCGGTCGCAAAAATAAGAGATGGAGTCTGGGAAAATGAAAAGGGTTCTTTTAAAACTAAGCGGAGAGGCGCTTGCAGGCGATAAGAAGACCGGGTTTGATGAGCCGACTGTCACGAAGGTTGCACTGCAGGTGAAAACCCTGGCGGAACAGGGGATGGAGATTGGCATTGTGATTGGCGGCGGGAATTTCTGGAGAGGCCGTTCAAGCGAGCATATTGACCGCACGAAAGCGGACCAGATTGGAATGCTTGCGACGGTGATGAACTGTATATATGTGTCAGAGATTTTTCGCTCGGCCGGTCTGAAAACAGCGGTCATGACTCCGTTTCTGTGCGGCTCCTTTACGGAATTGTTTAGCAAAGACCGTGTGAGTGAATGCTTTGCAGATCGGACAGTGGTATTTTTTGCCGGCGGAACCGGGCATCCGTATTTTTCAACGGATACCGCGACGGTGCTCCGCGCGATTGAGATTGAGGCAGAGATGATTCTGCTTGCAAAGTCGGTAGACGGTGTATACGACAGCGATCCGAAGGAGAACCCGAATGCGAAGAAGTACAGCGAGATTTCCATCGCCGAGGTGATCGACCGGAAGCTTGGCGTGGTTGATATGACCGCATCCATCCTGTGCATGGAGAACAAAATGCCGATGTTGGTCTTTGGCCTGAATGAAGAAGAGAGCATTGTCCGCACCGTGAATGGTACGCTGGAGGGGACGCGGGTGACGGTGTAAGGAGCCGGAGAACTCGATCAGGTTCTATTATAGATGCTATTAGCAGTTTGCTATTGGCTTGCGCAGGCAGGGGGGCAAAACCTTTTGCAGCGTTCGCTTTTCGCATCGGGATGCTTTTCGCGGAAATGTATATAAGCAGGATGGAAGTTGAAAACAGAGAATTCAAATATGTCTGAATAAAACAGACAACATAAAAGGAGAGAGATTATGGACGAAAGAATGAAGGTTTATGACGACAAGATGACGAAAACGTACAGCAATCTGATTGAGGAGTTCGGGACCGTCCGTGCAGGCCGTGCGAATCCGAATGTGCTGAACAAGATCCGTGTGGACTATTACGGGACTCCGACGCCGCTGCAGCAGATTGGCAATATCACGGTTCCGGAGCCGCGGGTTCTTCAGATTCAGCCGTGGGAGGCTTCGATGGTAAAGGCTATTGAGAAGGAAATTATGAAGTCAGACATCGGCATCCATCCGTCGAACGACGGCCGCATTATCCGTCTGGTTTTTCCGGAGCTGACGGAAGAACGAAGGAAGGAGCTGGTGAAGGACATTAAGAAGAAGGGCGAGGCGAGCAAGGTCGCTGTCCGCAACATTCGCCGGGATGCCAACGATGCGTTTAAGAAGCTTGGCAAGGGCGAGATTTCTGAGGATGAGTCCAAGAATCTGTGTGATGAGATTCAGAAGCTGACGGATAAGTACATCAAAGATATTGACAAGGCTGTGGAAGAGAAGTCAAAGGAAATCCTTACAGTGTAAATACTTATACGAAAAATAGTCATTCGGCCGGTTTTCCGATTTGAGAAATGATCGATGACCGGGAGAAGACAATACACTTAGGATTGTCAATCTTTTGTGGGAAATGAAGAGGTGGGGGAGTACAGACGCTCGCCCGCCTTTGTTTCTATATTAAAAATAACTTTTTATCAGGGAGAGATAAGTTATGGTAATTCCGCAACATGTTGCAATTATTCTGGACGGAAATGGCCGCTGGGCGAAAAGCAAGGGGATGCCGCGCAGCTATGGTCATATGAAAGGGGCGCAGAATCTCGAGGTTATCTGCGAGGATGCCTGGAAAATGGGCATCAAGTACCTGACCGTGTATCTGTTTTCTACGGAGAACTGGAAACGGTCTCCGGAGGAGGTGGATTCTCTGATGAAGTTGTTCCGCCGCTATACAAAGACCTGCATCAAGACCGCGCGCGATAATGACATGAAGGTGCGTGTGCTTGGCGATCCGAGAGCACTGGAAGAGGATCTGCAGAAAAGCCTGGCTGATCTGGTTGAGACTTCAAAGAATAACAATGGCCTGAATTTTCAGATTGCGATTAATTATGGCAGCCGGGATGAAATCGTGCGGGCAATTCGCAGGGTTGCCTCGGACTGCATTGATGGAAAGCTGGCAGTTTCGGATATCACGGAAGAGGGTTTTTCCGGTTATCTGGATACGGCCGGGGTGCCGGATCCGGATCTTCTGATCCGTACCAGCGGGGAGCTTCGTCTCTCCAACTATCTGATGTGGCAGCTGGCCTATACGGAGTTTTACTTTACGGATGTGGCGTGGCCGGACTTTACGAAAGAGGAACTGATGAAGGCGATTGAGAAATACAACAGCCGCAGCCGCAGATACGGGGCCTGATGCCCTGCATTGCCATTTATGCAGGACGAAGGCCGCGCCATTGCCGCAAGGCAATCTATTGTTGGCGCGGCTTACCCCATATTCTGCATTGATTTGATTATTTTATGATTGCCTGGAAGGAGAGAATATCTGGATTATGTTCCGCACAAGATTAATTAGCGGTATCGCGCTTGTCGTAATTGCACTGGCGGTGATTCTTACCGGCGGATGGGTGTTGAATGCGGTGCTGATGGTGATTTCCATCATCGGCATGAATGAACTTTACCGGGCGCTGAAGATTGAGGATGGGAAGGAATGGCAGAAAGACCGCCGGGCAGATACAAAAACCGGCGTAAAAACGGCCGCAGCCACATCCCCTCTTGCTGCCACAGGCTATGTTTTTTGTATCGGTTATTATTTTCTGGTATTTTTTGACCTGAACGCATATACTGTGACAGTGATGCTGGCACTTCTGATTCTACTGATGGCGGTCTATGTGTTCACTTATCCACGCTATCGTACCGATCAGGTGAGCGGTGCGTTTTTCGGCTTTGTCTATGTAGCAGTGATGCTTTCCTGTATCTATGAGCTGCGCGCGATGGAAAATGGCGTTTATCTGGTCTGGCTGATTTTTCTGGCATCCTGGGGCAGCGATACCTGCGCTTACTGTGTCGGCATGCTGATTGGAAAGCATAAAATGACGCCGAAGCTCAGCCCGAAAAAATCGGTCGAGGGCGCCGTCGGGGGAGTGGCGGGCGCTGCAATCCTCGGCGCGATCTATGCATGCGCCGTGTCGTCCCACCTGGGAGGAGAAGCGAACCATGTGGTTTCGTTTGCCATTATCTGCGCGGTCGGCGCACTGATTTCGATGGTTGGCGACCTGGCGGCATCGGCCATCAAGCGCAACCATGATATTAAAGATTATGGGACATTAATTCCCGGACATGGAGGGATCCTTGACCGGTTTGACAGTGTGATTTTTGTGGCTCCGGTAATTTATTATCTGGCGCAGGCACTGGTGGGGAGATTCTGAAATTTATTTGTGAAAAAAAGTGCTGTCAGGTTTCACAGCGGATTTTTTGCAGGATGAGCGGCCGGACTGCATGATTGAATGCATTGCAGGATATGCTTTTAAAGTGTATTGTAGAATGCTTAGCATATTCGGAGGATTTGGAGACAGGATTATGAAAACAATTGCGATATTAGGCTCGACGGGTTCGATTGGAACGCAGACGCTTGAGGTTGTGCGTGCGAATGGTGATATCCGGGTCGCGGCGCTTGGCGCCGGGAAAAATATTGAACTGCTGGAGCGGCAGATTCGCGAGTTCCAGCCCCGGCTCGCCTGCGTGTGGGATGAAGGTGACGCGAAAACGCTGCGCACGAAGGTGGCGGATCTTTCCATTGAGATTGTTTGCGGTATGGATGGATTAAAGGCGGTCGCCACCTGTGAGGAAGCTGGTATTCTGGTGACTGCGATCGTCGGAATGATTGGCATCGTGCCGACAATCGAGGCTATCCGTGCAGGTAAAGATATTGCTCTGGCAAATAAAGAGACCCTGGTGACGGCAGGGCATCTGATCATGCCGCTTGCGAAGCAGTGCGGGGTGAAAATTCTGCCTGTGGACAGTGAACACAGTGCGATTTTCCAGTGCCTGCATGCTAACGGCCGGCAGCCGGAGAACTCCAGATCAGGATCCGATTTATCGGAGTCTTCTGACATCTCTGATACCTCTGATACCGCAAAGTCTTCGATTGATAAAATCCTTCTGACTGCTTCCGGCGGACCGTTCCGGGGCAGGAGCTATGACGAGTTGAAGACGGTCCGCGTGGAAGACGCGCTGAAGCATCCGAACTGGGCGATGGGACAGAAGATTACGATTGATTCTGCGTCGATGGTAAACAAAGGGCTGGAGGTGATGGAGGCCCGATGGCTGTTTGATGTGGAGCTGGACCAGATTCAGGTGGTCGTACAGCCGCAGAGCATTATCCATTCGATGGTGCAGTTTGCGGATGGAGCGGTCATTGCGCAGCTTGGCACTCCGGATATGAAGCTGCCGATTCAGTATGCGCTGTATTATCCCGAGCGCAGATTTTTAGCGGGAGAGCGGCTGGATTTTGCGAAGATAGCGAGCATCACGTTTGAAAACCCGGATCCGGATACCTTTTTAGGACTGAAGTATGCATTTGAGGCGGCACGCATCGGCGGCTCCATGCCGACCGTATTTAATGCGGCAAACGAGCGGGCGGTTCGTATGTTTTTGCACCGGGAGATCGGATTTACGGATATTTACGACATCATCCGCTTTTGCATGGATCACCACCGCGTCATCCCAAATCCGGATGTGACACAGATCCTGGAGACGGAGCAGAAGGTTTACGAGATGATTAATGGAAGGCAGGTGCTGATTTGAGCATTCTTATTGCGCTGATTGTTTTCAGCCTGATTATTATTATACACGAGCTGGGACATTTTCTGCTGGCAAAGGCGAACGGAATTACGGTTCTTGAGTTTTCCCTCGGCATGGGGCCGCGAATCTTGAGCCACCAGAAGGAGGGCGGAACCCGTTATTCTCTGAAGCTTCTTCCGTTCGGCGGTTCCTGCGCGATGCTTGGGGAGGATGGAGAAGACGAGGGAGAGGAAGGCTCTTTCCAGAGTAAATCGGTCGGTGCGCGGATTTCCGTGGTTGCGGCCGGACCGATTTTCAATTTTATTCTGGCGTTTGTCCTTTCAATCTTTATTGTAGGGGCGATTGGCTATGATCCGGCGGTCATTCTGGGGGTTACGGAAGGATATCCGGCCCAGGAAGCCGGGCTGCAGGAGGGAGATCTCATCACAAAAATGAATGGGAAAACCATCCGCCTGTACCGGCAGTTTTATAATTACACGTACTTTCACAGCGGCGAGACCATTACGTTTGAGTATGTGCGCGATGGAGTGACCTATACGGCGGTTATCACGCCGACACTGACCGAAAATGGCTACAAATTCGGCATTTCCGGCAGTACGAATTATCGATACAGGACGGGTCCCCTGAAAACCCTGTATTACAGTGCCTATGAGGTCTATTACTGGATCGATACAACCATCCAGAGCCTGAATCTGCTGATTCATGGCGGCGTGTCCCTGAATGATATGTCCGGGCCGGTCGGCGTTGTCAGTACCATTTCGGAGACCTATGAGGAGAGTAAGTCGGACGGGATTTATTATGTCTGGCTGAATATGCTGAATATCGCAATCCTTCTGACCGCGAACCTGGGCGTTATGAATCTGTTGCCCATTCCGGCACTCGACGGCGGGCGGCTTGTTTTTCTGATTATTGAGGCAATCCGGCGCAAACGCGTCTCGCCGGATCTGGAGGCCAGGGTTCATTTTGTCGGGCTGATGCTGCTCATGGTGCTGATGGTCGTTGTGATGTTCAATGATGTGGTGAAGATTATACAATGAAAGTCACGCAATGGAGACTCGCTCGCGAGGGGCGCGGCCTTCGTCCATCCTCGCGAGCGAGGACGGACATGAAATACAATGAAAGACGCGCAAATCGGAACATTCTTCGCGATTGCATATCCTGTACGAAGTGCGGGATGTCCACGCCTCACAATCGAAGATTGGGGAATATCCCATGCGGAGCATGGGATGCCACCCGTCGGGAGCATAACCCGGCGACAGGCGCGAAAATATTTTATAAAATACATGGCGTGAATGGGTGAAACAGTTTACCGGCTTCACGCCGTATTTTTTTGCAATGAAAAATAAGTCAACTAATAAGAAACTAAAATAAAATAGATATTGACATTTATATTGTTTGTATGATAAAATAAAAAACAAATCAGTCTGAAACGGATTGAAAGCCGGAAGATGAGTGCAGTATTTTTTTCACAGACGGGAAAGATTTGCTTGACAAAGACCGGAATCCGGAGTAGGATAGTCAACAGGAAACGAACATAAGTTCGGGAAAGGGATTGAATATGGCACAGGATGATAAATTAAAGGCACTCGATGCCGCATTGACACAGATTGAGAAGCAGTTTGGCAAGGGGGCTGTGATGAAGCTGGGTGATACCGGCACCCATATGAATATTGAGACGACGCCGACCGGTTCACTGAGCCTCGACATTGCGCTGGGACTCGGCGGCATACCGAAGGGACGTATCGTGGAGATTTACGGTCCGGAGTCCAGCGGCAAGACGACGGTCGCCCTGCACATGGTAGCGGAAGTGCAGAAGCGCGGCGGGATTGCCGGATTTATCGATGCAGAGCATGCGCTCGACCCGGTATATGCGAAGAATATCGGCGTCGATATTGACAATCTTTACATTTCGCAGCCGGATAACGGCGAGCAGGGTCTTGAGATTACGGAGACGATGGTGCGCTCAGGCGCGGTTGATATTATTATTGTAGATTCGGTGGCAGCACTTGTCCCGAAGGCTGAGATAGAAGGAGACATGGGAGATGCGCATGTCGGTCTTCAGGCGCGACTGATGTCTCAGGCGCTGCGGAAGCTGACCGGTGTCATCAGCAAGTCGAACTGCACGGTTATTTTTATCAACCAGCTCCGTGAGAAGGTGGGAATCATGTTCGGCAATCCGGAGACTACGACCGGCGGACGTGCATTGAAGTTTTATTCCTCCATCCGTCTGGATGTTCGCAGGACAGAGTCGCTGAAGCAGAGCGGCGAGGCGATCGGGAATCATGTCAAAGTGAAGGTAGTTAAGAATAAGATCGCACCGCCTTTCAGGGAAGCAGAGTTCGATATCATGTTCGGCAAGGGGATTTCGCGGGAAGGCGATATCCTTGATCTCGCGGCAAATAACAACATTATCAATAAAAGCGGCGCCTGGTATGCGTACGAGGGGAATAAGATCGGGCAGGGGCGTGAAAACGCGAAGCTTTATCTGAAAGAACACCCGGATATCATGGAGGAAGTGGACCGCAAGGTGCGCCAGCATTACGGCCTGATCGAAGCGGATGAGAAGGATGGTGATTCTGCTGCAGGAAAAAGCGCTGAGGCAGGGAAAACTACTGCAGCTGCGAAGCCAGTTTCTGCTTCAACAGCTGCATCCGGCAGGGCGGGTACTGCATCTGCCAGAGCTGCTTCTGCTGCCGGGACAGGCAGATCGAACATTGCTCAGACAGGTTCAAATGCTGCGCCTGCGTCGGCAGGCGCAGAGGCGGGAAGTTTCTCATCTGAGAATGATGCGGCGGGTATGCCTGCATCAGGCAGTTCCGTTTCTCCTAAGACGGAGTAGAGAAAATCAGAGCAGAGTGAGGGATTATGGATCATGTAACAGAGATTCGGAAGCTTACCGGAGGCAGACATCTGATTACGCTGGAGAGCGGGCTTTCGTTTCCGCTTTATGGCAAAGAGATTTCGGACTGCGGACTGCATGAGGATGAGGACGTGACGGACGAAGTGATTTCGATGATTATGGAGGAGCTTCTTCCGAAGCGTGCCCGGCTTCGCGCCATGCATCTTCTGGAAAAAATGGATTGGACTGAGCAGCAGCTTCGGGAGAAGCTGCTGCAGTCCGCCTATCCGGAGTTCATCGTTGATGATGCGGTTGGCTATGTAAAAAGCTATCGCTATATTGATGACCAGCGCTATGCCAGAAACTATCTGGAGAGCCATGCTTCCTCGAAAAGCATGCGGCAGATGGAGCAGGAGCTTCTTGCCAAAGGGATCGAAAAGGAAATCATCCGGCAGGCAGTATCGGAGATGGAGCTTCCGGATGAAGAGGAGCAGATCCTGGCCTTGCTGAAAAAGAAGCACTATAATCCCACTGATGAAGATACTGCGGTACGCCAGAAGCTGATCGCGTATCTGATGCGCAGAGGATATCAGTATTCGGATATTATACATGCGATGAACCGGATAGAAACGTTGGATTGCGCAGAGTCAGGAATGTTGTAAAAAAGAGGCTTGTCCGGAGATGTATGAGTTTTGATATATGCAATGAATTATACTGCACAATTATCCGGCTTTTTTTGAAAAAAGTGTTTGACAAATGAAAAAGACAAGTATATAATAAATCGTGCTGAAGAGATATGTGTGCATAGCTCAGCTGGATAGAGCGTTTGGCTACGGACCAAAAGGCCGGGGGTTCGAATCCTCTTGCACACGTAGAGCAAAAATCACAGCTTCTTTTTTATGAAGCTGTGATTTTTTTGTTACTTACAGGCGAACTCCTGAAGCAGCCGATACATCTCTGAGAATCCAATTCCATTTTCATCTGCAAGTTTGCTGACGCTGTCATTTTCCGGGAAACAGCGGGGTTCGTTTTCGTATCCGCAATATTTAATGTCAGCTGTGCCCCAGGGAGTTTTTATAGAGGCAACACGCCGCGGGAGCTTTGTGCGATGCATGGCCTGTCGGCGGATTCCGATCGTGGTTGTATTATGAAAAATAATGGACTCGAGCTTCTGACGGTCTTCCTGGTTACAGATGACCTTGAGAAGATACGCCGGCCGATTCTTCTTCATATAGATAGGAAGATAAAATACATCCAGTGCGCCGGCTTCCATGAGCTTTTGCATCGTAAAAGCGAGCGCTTCCCCGGTGCAGTCGTCAATGTTGGTCTCAAGGACCAGGACGTCATCATCGCCGGACTCATCGAATTCATCACCGACGGAGGTTTGCCCGAGCCACATTGCCCGCAGCACTCCTGCTGTCGCATAATCCCGTTTTCCTGCGCCGAGGCCAACCCTTCGAATCTGAAATTGCTGCGGCAGATCTTGCCGGGTACGGATGGCGGCAGCGATGGCAGCACCGGTCGGCGTGACCAGCTCACCCTGGATATCAGTAAGCTTCAGAACCAGATTTTCATGCATGGCGATCGCGGTGACGGCCGGAACCGGAACCGGAATCAAACCGTGCTGACAGCGAATCTGACCGCACCCTTCCGTCAGGGTGGATACGACAACCTCATCCGGATGGAGGTTGTCCAGGCAGACGGCGGCGGCTACGATATCAACGATGGAATCGACCGCCCCCACCTCATGAAAGTGTACCTCATTGATTTCCTTTCCATGCACCTCGGCTTCGGCCTTAGCCAGAATTTCAAAAATACGGATGGCAAGCTCAGAGGCGTTTCCGGTCAGCCTTCCCGCATGAATAATCGCAGTAATATCCTGCAGATTGCGGGAGGAATGTGAGTGGCTGAATGCTTCGCTTGTGTGTATATGTGTTTGTGCGTGCAAACGATTGACTTGTTCGTGTGTGAGAGCGTGCGTGCCGGATAGGTGCTCATGCGTATGGGAAGAAGCATTGGATTCATGCTCATGTGCATGAGAAGAAGTATTGGATTCATGCTCATGTGCATGGGAAGTAACATTGGATTCATGTTTATGAACATGAAAGGATACTTCAGATTCATGATTATGGAGTCCACTGCTGTTTCCGTGAACATGAATTTCGTTAGATGCGACTTCCGAAAGCTCTTTACCTCCATGCAAATATTCCATGTCGTGATCATGGTTTTCGTGTTCGGCATCCAGTACGACGTGAAAATCGCAGGCGCGGACGCCGGATTTCCAGACATCCTTAATTTCAATCGTATAGCCCGTCAGCGGCAGGCTATCCAGGGCATCCATCAGCACCTGACGATCTGCGCCGAGATCCAGAAGCGCGGCCACGGTCATGTCACCGCTGATTCCTGAGTTACATTCCAGATATAAAATATTCTGATTCATATGGCAGGGAACCTTTCTGTTTAAACTTGTGAGATTTGTCTTTTTCCAGGAGAAATTATATGTCGGTTCCGGAGAAGAGCATGTCCCACAAAAGGAGCCAGGAAAAATCTTCCGGAAAATTCTCGCGAAAATTTTTCTTAATTATATAACACACAGGAAGAAATTTCTACTACAAGATAATGATAAAATGAAAGCCGCGCAACTGAAAATCGCTGCGCGATGGCATATGATAAAAGTATTTCTGGCCGGAACAGAATCGGACAGAAAATGACATCCATTTACCCTGAAATTTGCAGAAATCCTTGCTCCTCCTATACTTTTGTGTTATTCTAATCATAATCGAAACGGGATAGTCATTTTTGGCGAGCCGGAGAACGTGACCATGAGGGAAGTGGAAGTGAACGCGGATAAGAGCGTTGTGCTGCCAAAGCTTTCCTGGAACGTTGTGGTGCCTGGAAAGTAAGTTCTGGAATCGGGAAATTGTAAAATGACCTGTCAGAAGAAAAGTGCGCTTGCGGACTTTTTCTGACAGGTCAATGAGCAGCTGGTTTGTTTTTCTTGTAATAAAGAAGGAGGCGGCTTCACACGGATGAAACTTTTTGTCTATAGTATGAGGGAGTTTGATGAGCTTCCCTGTTTTGAAAAATTCTGTAAAAAGTATGAGATTGAGTATGAGTATACGACGCAGACACCGTGCATGGACAACCTGAAGCTTTGCAGGGGCTATGAGGTTGTGGATATTATCACGACCGTCATTGACCGGCCGATGCTGGATAAATTCCATGAGATGGGGGTTCGATGCCTGACGACCAGAACCATTGGCTATGATCATATTGATACCGCTTATGCGAAAAATCTCGGTATCGGAGTCGTGCATGTCAGCTATTCCCCGAACAGTGTGGCGGATTACACGATTATGATGATGCTCATGGGATGCCGCAGGATGAAACACATCATGGAGCGGGCGGCTGTTCAGGATTATACGCTAAAGGGAAAGCTTGGCAGGGAGATTCAGGACTGCACGGTCGGCATTATCGGCACCGGCCGGATTGGAAAAACACTGATTCGCCATCTGTCCGGTTTTGGATGCAAAATGATTGCCTATGATCTATTTGAGAGCGAGGAAGTGAAAACGTACGCTAAGTATGTGGATCTCGATACGCTGTTGTCCGAAAGCGATATTATCACGCTGCACGCGCCGGCGACCGAAGACAATTATCACATGATTGATGCCCGGTCCATCGGGAAGATGAAACAGGATGTGATTCTGATTAACTGCGCGCGCGGCTCACTGGTGGACACAGACGCCCTGATCGACGGTATCGAAAGTGGAAAAATCGGTTTTGCCGGACTTGATGTGGTAGAGCATGAGAGCGGGCTTTATTATTTTAACCGTATGGGCGAGCCGCTGCATAATCCGAAGCTCGCGATTCTGCGCTCTTACTCGAACGTACTGGTAAGTCCGCACACAGCGTTCTATACAGACGAGGCGGTGGCGAATATGGCTGAGAACTCCATCGTTGGCGCCATCAAATTCATGAAGGGCGAGGAGACACCGTTTCTGGTAAAATAGGAAGCGGCCGAATACTTTGGAATCTATCGGTCCGGTCTTTGACATATCAGATATAATTTTCGGGTACTTCCAAATGAATCGTTTCCGAGCAAATCGAACAAAAGTTCGAAAAAAACGCTTGCATTTTTTCATAAGCCATACTATAATACAAAACAGAACAAACGTTCGGTATAGATTATGTCAGATGGAGGCGTTGGCTATGAGAGAGAAACGATTTGATACTTCAGATATTTACAGGGAACTGACTCCAATGGGAACAGGGGTATGCATCCTGCTGGGACTTTTACTGGAGTTTGCGATCCTTTTTGTGTTTCAGATTCGGGTGAGACAGGTACCGGTGATCGTACTTGCATTTATGTGGTTCTTATCCGGGATGATGATATCCGGCGTTCTGATTCTGACTGCGGCGCTGCGCGACAGGGTCGCGACGGTACAGGCAGATACGCCGGATGAATGCGCCCGGCTGCGCATCAGCGGTGCCATTTCCGATGAGGAGCTCTCTGTGGAGGAGATTCCGGTGGCCTGTTAATAGACTTTGTCGTAAGAACTCGTGCATCAGACCGCCTGATATTATGCCATGAGCTACCGGAATTAAGAATAAACGAGAGCCCATTCCCTGTATAAAACTGATAATAATGCCGGTTCCGGTTTATCTGGGACAGGGAAAAAGTGGGGAAAACGGATGGAAAGATGTTATGACGCGGTGGTTTTTGATCTGGATGGCACACTGCTCGATACATTGAAGGATTTGGCGGACAGTACGAATGCAGTGCTTTCTCACTATGGGATGCCGCAGCGGTCGATGGAGGAGGTTCGTGACTTTGTGGGAAATGGCATTCGTCGGCTGCTTCAGAAGGCCGTGCCGGGCGGGGAGGCGAATCCTGATTTTGGCAAGGCCTATGACGAATTTAAGGATTACTATGATAAACATTGCATGGACGCGACAGAACCCTATCCGGGAGTTCTGTTTTTATTAACCGAGCTTCACAAAAAAGGAATCCGTATGGCAATCGTCTCGAACAAAGCGGATTTTGCAGTAAAAAAGCTGTGCCGCGTGTACTTTAACGAGCTGGTCGAGGTGGCGGTTGGCGAGCGGGAAGGATGCAGGCGCAAGCCGGAGCCGGATTCTGTGCTGCAGGCATTAGATGAGATGGGTGTGCCGCTGGAGCGAGCTGTCTATGTGGGAGATTCTGAAGTCGATATCCAGACCGCAAAGAATGCCGGGATTGACAGCATCATCGTCACATGGGGATTCCGTAGTCGGAATGACCTGCTTGCGCAAGGAGCGGATCCGGGACACATGGCGGCGAATGTGAACGAACTGCTGGCGTATTTGAGATGATGATTGAAATAAGTCGACCGCAATCCTGCCCATAGACAGGGACGTAGAATTCTGTGTAAAAAGTGCATGGAATTATGATACAGGCTGTTAAAACAGACTGTTTGAAACAGGTCAATTGCAATCCTATAGGATTTGACAATGGTTAATACACCGGATAAGGCAGATTGAGGACGGCATGGATATAAACGAAGGAAAAGAATTTTATGCAGGACTATCAGAGAATTATTCACCCATTTGGTCCGCTGTATGATGAGAACAGCCGGATTTTAATACTGGGCAGCTTTCCATCTGTGAAATCGAGAGAACAGCAGTTTTTTTACGGTCATCCGCAGAACCGGTTCTGGAAGGTCCTTTCCGGTGTCCTGGAAGCGCCGGTTCCACAGACAATTGAAGAAAAGAAAGCCATGCTGCACCAGAACCGTGTGGCATTATGGGATGTGATTATGGAATGTGACATCATCGGTTCCAGCGACAGCAGCATCCGCAATGTGAAGCCGACCGATCTGAAGCGCATCCTGGAATACGCTCCAATTATGCAGATATACACAAACGGCGGTACAGCGACGAAGATGTTTCAGAAATATCAAAAGCCGCTTTTGGGAAGAGACTCCATCGGGCTGCCTTCGACCAGTCCGGCAAACGCCGCATGGTCTGTGGAGCGTCTCACAGATACATGGAGGAGGGAAATATTGGAGTTTACCTGATGTAGATACTTTTTCCCTGATTGTGCTGTTCGCTCCCGCATCTCTGCTGCCTTGTGGCATTATATTTTGGGAATCTGAATAAAAGAGGCTTTCTCCAGGGAATACTTTGTGTTACAATAATAACCGCGCATGAGCCATTGTCATTGCATGCATATGATTCGCAAATATGGACATGCAATGATACTCTCGTTATATATGAAGGAAAGGATGGAAAATAGATGATTATCATTCAGACGCAGGAACAGTTTGATTTGGAAGTGCTTAAAGCCGAGAAACCTGTGATGGTAGATTTTTATGCGGATTGGTGTGGTCCCTGCAAGGCATTGGCACCTCTGCTTTCGGATCTGGATCAGGAAGCAGAAGGCTACCTGATTGCAAAAGTAAATGTAGACAACCTGCCGGAGCTGGCACAGGAGTATCGGGTGGCTTCCATCCCGACCATTCTTATTTTCAGGGATGGAGCCTGCACACAGAGGAGCGTTGGCCTGGTCAGCCGTGAGGAGCTAATAGGACTGATATCATAAAGTGGAATTGTGCCTGAAAACAGGGCGCAGAATAATGAGGCGACCATTGAGGTTATACTACGCGAATCGCAGCTCATAAAAGCCTCGACGCAGACCATAAAAGTCTTGACTCAGCCCGTAGAAAACACCTGGCAGAATGAGGAGGAAACACAGACAGATGAAGAGAGAGACCGTTGTCGTTTTGGATTTTGGAGGACAGTACAATCAGCTTATCGCAAGGCGTGTGCGTGAGTGCGGCGTCTATTGCGAGATTCATTCCTACAAAACAGATTTTGAAAAGATCAAAGCCCTGAATCCCAAGGGCATTATTTTTACCGGCGGACCGAACAGCTGCTACGAGCCGGGAGTGCCCACTTATACCCCGGAGATTTTTCATATCGGCGTACCAATCCTGGGAATTTGCTACGGCTCACAGCTCATGATGCATCTGCTGGGCGGAAAAATCGGCAAGGCGCCAGTCCGTGAATATGGAAAAATCGAAGTGACCGTCGACCGGAACTCCAGTCTTTTCACGGACGTATCTGAAAAAACCATCTGCTGGATGAGCCACAACGATTATGTGGAAGAGATGGCCCCTGGCTTTACTGCGATTGCGCACACGGACAACTGTCCTTATGCTGCAATGGAGCATAAAGATTTAAAGCTTTACGCGACACAGTTTCACCCGGAAGTGCTGCATACACAGGAAGGCCAGAAAATGCTTTCCAACTTTGTCTATCAGGTCTGTGGCTGCGCCGGGGATTGGCGCATGGACTCCTTTGTCGAGCAGTCCATCATAGCCATCCGTGAAAAAGTCGGAGACGGCAAGGTACTCTGTGCGCTGTCCGGCGGCGTGGATTCCTCGGTAGCTGCCGTCCTGCTTTCCAAGGCGGTCGGAGAGCAGCTGACCTGCGTGTTTGTAGACCATGGACTCCTCCGCAAAAATGAGGGCGACGAAGTCGAAGCGGTCTTTGGACCGGATGGTCCATATAAGCTGAACTTCATCCGTGTCAATGCACAGGAGCGCTTTTATTCCAAACTTGCCGGAGTCACCGAGCCTGAGCACAAGCGCAAAATCATCGGCGAGGAGTTTATTCGTGTATTCGAAGAAGAAGCCAAAAAGATTGGCGCGGTCGATTTCCTTGTTCAGGGCACCATTTATCCGGATGTAGTGGAGAGCGGAGTCGGCGGCGAGTCCACGGTCATCAAATCCCACCACAACGTTGGCGGGCTTCCTGACTATGTCGATTTCAAAGAAATCATCGAACCTCTGCGCGACCTCTTCAAGGACGAAGTCCGCAAGGCAGGCCTCGAGCTAGGCATTCCGGATCACCTTGTTTACCGCCAGCCATTCCCCGGCCCTGGTCTCGGCATCCGCATCATCGGCGATGTGACCGCAGAAAAGGTCAAAATGGTTCAGGACGCAGACGCCATCTGGCGTGAAGAAATCGCCAACGCCGGCCTCGACAAGTCCATTAGCCAGTATTTCGCTGCTCTCACAAACATGCGCTCCGTCGGCGTTATGGGTGACGAGCGTACATACGACTACGCCATCGCTCTTCGCGCGGTCACCACCACCGACTTCATGACCGCCGAGAGCGCGCAGATTCCATGGGAAGTCCTCGAAAAAACCACCAGTCGGATCGTGAACGAAGTGAAGCACATCAACCGGGTGCTCTATGATATTACTGGGAAACCGCCGGCGACGATCGAGTTCGAATAGATATACAAATTATAAATGCATAAAACTATATAATAATATGCAAAAGCAATGACATGCATTATGTAATTTGACAAAATACCGGGAGGCTGTATTTTCTCCCGGCGTTTTATCAGATGGATTTATATTAAAGATAAAATTACTTATTTAATATATAGACATAATTTATTGTATATGATATACTCCGTATAAGGAAAGGAGATGATTGTTATAAGAAAACAACCGGAAAACTTCAAATTGGAAGACACCACCATATGGTCATTTCCAGATCGTGGAAGTTGGGCCACACATTCCGGTAAATATCGCGGAAACTGGTCGCCATATGTACCACGAAATCTTATTTTACGATACACCAGAAAAAATGATTGGGTGTTGGATCAGTTCTTAGGAAGCGGGACAACGTTGATCGAGGCAAAGCTGTTGGGCAGAAATGCAATCGGCGTCGATGTGAATCCGAATTCTATCAAACTATCTAATTCAAATCTTCAATTTACTTACCAGGAAACTTCTAAAATATTCACTAAACAGGGCAACGCAAGACAACTATCGTTCATAAAAGATCAAAGCATAGATTTAGTCTGCACGCATCCACCATATGCGGATATTATCCATTACAGCCAAGATATACCGGAAGACATATCGCATTTGGCGTATGAGGATTTTTTACAGGCGATGGAGGATGTGGCAGGAGAATCTTATCGTGTTTTGAAAGAAGGTGGAATCTGCACATTTATGATTGGCGATATTCGCAGAAAAGGATATGTATTACCTCTTGGAATGAATACCATGCAGAAATTCACGGATGTGGGATTTACTCTGAAGGAGATTATTATCAAGGAACAGCATAACTGCCGGTCTGCTGATTATTGGGATAGACGTGAAAAATCTTTTCTGATGCTGGCTCATGAATATATTTTTGTGTTAGAAAAACGGAGTAATGGAAGTTAAGGTAGTCATGAAACAGCTATAAGACGGTAGTTAACGGTGTGTTGACGAGTTGACGGGGCTGAGACGGTAGCAGATGATAGACCGTGAAAAATCAGCGAACGCTGAATTGAGTGTTGCGTAAAGTGAATTCCTATGATATACTGGCAGGTGAAAGCGAAAATATGTTCGACATGAATAGTTAGGTGAATAGATATGGCTGTCAGTTATAAAAAGTTATGGAAGTTGCTGATTGATCGGGACATGAAGAAAAAGGATTTGTGCGCATCAGCTGGTATCAGTCATGCGTCCATGGCAAAGCTGGGAAAGAATGAAAATGTTACGACTGATGTACTCGTCAAAAATGTACTGCTTTGAAATGTGACATCAGTGATATCATGGAGATAACGGAAGACGCGAAATGAGGGTGGACAGTATGGCAGAACAGGCTTTGAAAAAAGAAAAAGTAATACAGGCAAAACCTATTGTGAAATGGGCCGGTGGTAAGACACAGATGCTGAATGCCATCATTCCGAAAGTTTCGGCGAAATATGGCCGGTATATTGAGCCGTTTGTAGGCGGAGGGGCACTCTTTTTCGCATTAAATCCGGAGCAGGCAGTCATCGCGGACAGCAATCCGGAACTGATCAATATGTATCAGCAGGTGGCAGATCATGTAGAAGATGTGATTGCGTATCTTGGACAGTACAAAAATACAAAAGAAGATTTCTATGAAGTTCGGGCAATTGATTGGACAATCTTGCCAAAAGCGGAAGCAGCGGCCAGAATGATTTATCTGAATAAGACTTGCTTCAATGGATTGTATCGGGTGAATAAAAAAGGACAGTTCAATGTGCCTTATGGGAAATATAAGAATCCGAATATTTGTGATAAAGATGCTCTCTATGCGGCGTCGGAGCTTTTGCGGAGATCGGAAATTGTGTGGGGGGATTATCTTTCAGTCCTGAAAGAGTACGCAAAGCCAGGTGATTTTGTATTTTTAGATCCTCCGTATTTGCCAATTTCTGAATATTCAGATTTTAAAAGATACACGAAAGAGCAGTTTTATGAGGAAGATCATGTTGAACTGGCAAAGGAAGTAGTTCGGCTGCAGGAATTGGGATGTCATGTGATACTGACCAACTCCAATCACCCATTGGTGCATGAGTTATATGCTCCGTTTAAAATTGACGTCATTCCGACGAAGCGATATATTTCCTGTGATGGGAGTAAGCGTAAAGGAGAAGATGTTATTGTTACCATCCCGCCGAAGAGGAGGATGTTAATTCAGCTTGTTCCGGAATCCTTGCCGGAACAGGTAAAGAGGTATCCGCCGACAAGGTTTATGGGCTCCAAGAGTAAGATCCTGACACAGATTTGGACAGTAGCATCACATTTCAAATTTGATACAACATTAGACTTATTCTCCGGTTCTGGAATTGTTGGTTATATGTTTAAGGCTCAGGGAAAGTCAGTGATTTGTAATGATTATATGGCTATGTCTGCTGTTTTTGCGAAAGCCATGATTGAAAATAATCACGTTACCCTGCCTTTGGAGGAAGCAAAAGAATTGTTGCTGCTGCATCAGGAGTCAGATCATTTTGTCGCGGAAACTTTTCAGGGATTGTATTTTTCAGATGCTGACAATGACTTGATTGATACGCTGCGAACTAATATTGCGGCAATGAAAGATCAGTACAAACACGCGATTGCAATGACTGCGTTGATACGAGCTTGTACAAAAAAGCGTCCAAGAGGTATTTTTACATATACCGGTGATCGATATAATGATGGGCGGCAAGATCTGAAGAAAACGTTGGAGCAACAGTTCCTGGAAGCGGTAACGATTATTAATAAATCTGTTTTTGATAATGGGAAAACAAATTTAGCAAAGAACTGTGATGCGATGGATTTGAGAGTGGAACAGCCTGATTTGGTTTATATAGATCCGCCGTATTATTCGCCGCTGTCTGACAATGAATATGTACGCAGATACCATTTTGTAGAGGGGCTGGCAAGGGACTGGAAAGGTGTAGAGATACAACAGAATACACAGACAAAGAAGTTTAAATCATATCCGACACCGTTCTCTACTCGAAAGGGCGCTGCGGATGCTTTTGATAAACTGTTCAAGAAGTTTTCAAAGAGTATCTTGATTGTGTCTTATTCTTCCAACAGTCTGCCGACACAAGATGAGATGGTAGCGTTGATGTCCAAACATAAGGAACATGTAGAGGTGGTGCCGATTGACTATACCTATTCATTCGGAAATCAGAAAGAGGCCAAAACTAATCGGAACAGAGTGCAGGAATATTTATTTGTAGGGTATTGATGGGGACGTTTAGATGACAGATGAAAAGATCGAAATATGGCTTGTAGGAAACACGGGATTGCGTAATCCCAACCGTATTCAGGAAGGATTTTCCGTATATGCAAATTCTTCTTTTGTAGGGAACCTTCACGGGCATGACAATGAGATTGGATTTATGAATCTCCTGAATGAAAAAGGGATTATTCAGAACGAAAGCGGCAAAGATGCTTCGGGTAGTCATGCCCGAAAATGGCGCCTGATGTTTGCAAAAAATGGATTCATTTATCCTCAGGTCAGTAAAAAAGATGGAAAGCAGGCTGATCTCGGAAAACTGGATGCGATCACACCTTTCGGAAGAACATTTCTGAAAGCAGATACACTCCCGGCTGTACAGGAGTGTTTTCTGCGTGCTATGAGCGTGGAGCAATTCCAGATGCCGGATAAAAGTGGATATTTTTCTCCATTGAGATGGATGCTTGCCATCATGCTGGAACTGGAAAAGAGAACAGGCTTCTCTGAAATCGGCCGGATGGAGTTCGCTTTATGGGGTCATTCTACCAATCCCAGTTATGATGTGAATGAAGTCGTTGACAATATCCTCGATCTGAGAGAAGGTCGGGCGAAGGCTCCGGCGAAACGTCCATTTGACAAAAACGAAATTGCCAAGAGAGCTGAACACTATGACAAAAAGCCGGATAATTTCAAAGACTACAGTGATATGAATATGCGTTATCTGCGTATTTCCGGTATTTTTCAGCGGAAGGGCAGAGGATTAATCATCGTACCGACAAAGCATGTCCTGGCGGAGCAGCTTGCGAAAACAACAGCGAGTACGGTACCGTTATTCCAGGCATACCAGACGCTTTGTTCTGGTGCGCCATTGCCGACGGATAATAAGAGTGTTGCGAAGGCGTTGTTGGATGATTTGATGAAGCAGATGAAAGAGCGACATATTTTGTTTGATATATCTGATCTTCCGCTAACAACAGCAGTGGAAATCAACATAGCCAGACAGAGATTGGAGAACATTCTGGCACAGACGGATGAAATCAGATATGCAGAAGAACAGCGAGAACAGTGGAAGGAAATTTCCGAATATATGACGTTGCTCATCCAAGGTGGCGGCAGAACGAATTATGATGACGAAAATGTGATTGAAGTGCCGAAGGATGAGACCCCGGCATATCTTGAGTGGACACTTTGGAGAGCGGCACTGGCAATCGACCATCTGGTTAATAAACCATATGAAATCAGAGGATTCCGGTTAGATTCTGATTTCCTTCCTGTATCCGCAGCCGGAGGCGGCAAGGGCGATTTGTATTGTGAATTTAATGATTTCACGATACTGACAGAAGTCACAATGTCAACATCGTCACGCCAGGAAGCGATGGAAGGGGAACCTGTCAGACGACATGTATCGGATGCGGTATTGAAATATGATAAGCCAGTGTATGGGATGTTTATTGCGGTCAAGATTGATACGAACACCGCAGAGACATTCCGGCATGGAATCTGGTATGCGAAAGGCGATGTGAAGCAGAGACTGGATATTGTACCGTTGACATTGGCGCAGTTTCAGAAGTATTTTGAATCTATGTTTAAGGCTGATAAGGCAAGACCGGAACAACTGAGAGATTTGATCTTGCAGTGTGAGGAACAGAGGGATGAGTTAGAGGCACCGGCGTGGAAAGAGTTCATAGATTTAATGGTTAATACAAAATGCATTGAGGCAAATGGTATATTAAAGAAACTTTGATTAAGGAGGGAAGCATCGTTATGAATTTTAAACCAGACGAAAAAAATATTAGAAGTTTATTGAAGTCAGGGTGTCAATTTGCGATTCCACGCTTTCAAAGGGAATATTCATGGGAAAAAAAGAATTACCAAGAATTTTTTTTGGATATGATAAATAATCTGAAAATGTCTGATGGAATGATTAGAGATGATCAGTATTTTTTGGGGACTATGCTGTTTGTGGGGGATTTTACTGAAAAACCAGATAAACCAATAGAGGTTGTTGACGGGCAACAAAGATTAACTACAATAACTATATTATTTTCTGTATTATCTGATAGGTTTCGCAGTATTAAAGAAGATATTCTTAGCAAACAGTTGTTTAATTATATTATGACAACTAATGACAATGGCGATAAGGTGAGAGTTTTACAAAGCCATAGTAGCTATCCATATTTTTATTATTTTATACAGGATCGAGAAAAAGAAATTAAAAGAGAACCTAATAGCGAAGAAGAAATATGTATAAAAGATACTTATGATTATTTTTGGCAACAAACATCGGAGGATTCGTTAAAGAGAATATTAAAAAAAAGGATAGGTGATGATGATGTTAAAGCACTTGCATATATAGATATATTAAAGGCATTGCGAGATCAAGTTCTTGGATGCACATTTATCTCTATTGCGGCAGCAGATAAAGATCAAGCTAATAGAATTTTTGCAATATTAAATGCTAAAGGAAAAAGATTAGCATATATTGATTTAATAAAAAATAAGATTTTTGAAATATTGCGAGAAGGTGTGTCTGGAACACTTGCAGAAGATCGTTGGGAAGGTATAAAGGAAATTTTGAATACAGGTTCTGAAACAGTTGGATTAGCTACATATTATAGACATTATTGGATTTCAAAATATCAAAGATGCAATGCAAGTGCACTTTATGATAAATTTATTTCTAAAATCAATAAAAACGAAATGGCATATAGGGAATTCTTAGAGGATCTTTAT
This sequence comes from Lachnospiraceae bacterium, assembly GCA_021202075.1. Classification (GTDB taxonomy): domain Bacteria; phylum Bacillota; class Clostridia; order Lachnospirales; family Lachnospiraceae; genus Choladousia. The sequence continues at coordinate 89,913 of JAJQDT010000104.1, forward strand.
TCTAATGCAGAGAACTATATGCTGATAGTGAATCCGAGGCGTGAGGATTATGAAAACCGTAAAGAATATTTTTGGTTGGTACAGTCTTTAAAAGATATGAATGAAACATTTGGCGTAGTGCAAACTAGGATAGCGTTACTTGCGTTATATGATGTTAAGAAACGTAATATAATATCTGCTGAGCAGTTTAAAAAAGCAGTTTTGATGATGGAAAATTTTCATTTTGCGTTTACCGCAGTTTGTTCACAAAGAACAAATAACTTGGAATCACTATATTCGCGTTTTGCAATTGCATTAAGAAAATGTACTGGCAAGTTAGAAACAAGTGCAGTTATTTGTGATAAGTTAATAGAACCATTGAATAAGCTGTTCCCAACTTATGAAGTGTTTTCATCTCACTTCAAGGAGTTGTATTATAGTACAAAAAAAGAAAATCCGGTAAATGTAAAGACGAAATATGCAATTAATAAAATAAATGCATATTTTAGCGATAAGGAATTATTTGAGGATGATGGGAGTATCGAACATATTCTTCCAGAGACGGTAGACGAACAAGCATTGAATATAGGCAACCTTATTCTTCTTGAAGGAAAGATTAATAACGATGCCGGTAATGATAGCTATGCAGAAAAATTACAATATTACAAAAAATCCAAATACTCCTGGGTGGGAAAGTTTATTGAAAATCATGAAAAATGGGAAAAAGGTGATATGATTAGTAAAAGGGCTGAAGAATTAGCTTCGATTTACTATTATTTAATACTAAAAAGAAGTTTGCCATCAGAAAAAAAGAAAAAAATCGAAACTTATGTATAATTGTACCAAGTATTGCTTTGCAATGCGAAACCATTGGTTATAACTCTATATGAGTTTTCGAAACCAGCGATTTGTCTGATAATTACTTGAGATGAATTAAAAATGAGTGGCTACATTTTGGCTATAAAAACTGTGTGGACGAACCGGAATGTCCGAATAAATCATCATAATTCGCACAAAGTGCGCACTGATAATGCGTTTTATAACCTTCCGTACGATTGTAAAAGACGAGTTCGAGTGACGCCAAAAGTCCCGATTTTCCTTGTAATAAGGAAAGTTAGGTCTCGTTTTTCCTTAAACGGTACCCGAATGGTACCCATTATTCGGAAACGTTTATATTTTCCGCTGATTCTGGATCGAAGAGAGAGGCAATCAGGTTGGATATATTTGTTTTGCATGATTCTAATACTATAAAATGTTTGGAAGAATGCTTTGCAAATGATTTTATTATTCCAAAGTACCGTGGAAAAATGGCACTTTTGTAAGCAATACCGGACGTAAAGCAAGAAATACTTAGGATGTTATGATTTTTTTAAAAGGAAAAGCCAGGAACATGCGTTATGATAAGAAAAAATCGGATGACACAGGTGAGAAATGCTTCATGAGTGGTTGCAAGGGAATGATTCCCACCGCGTTTGATGTACAGGCGGTCTCGAAGAAAGACAGGATACATCAAAGTGAACTGCCGATTGCTTTATGTGAGCAGATTCTGGATTATGTCACCTATGAAGGCGAAGTCGTATTGGATTCATTCGCGGCGAGCGGTGTTGTGGGGGAAGCTGCACTGATGATGAAACGGAACTGTATTCTGATTGAGATATTGAAAGAAAATATTGAGAAGACTAAACAGCGGTTTGAAAGCAAGATGTGGGTTTCAGACAGTTGGGGATAACGCCGGATAAAGATGAATAGCGTGGATAATCAATTTTTCCTCTGTATAACCTTCGTATAGTTGAAAAAACATGTTTGAGTAAATAGCGGGATAATTTATAATGAATATGAATGAACTATTGAAAGTAATGAATCAAATGGACTGGGAGTTGTTTGTAAAACAAAAGGAATGGCTGTATTCCCAATTATGCTATCTGGAAAAATGGTATGGAGCCGAAGCTTCTGCTTTGCCAGAAGGAATCCTGAATATGATGGGCAGAATTCAAAATGTCTGGGAAATGGGAGGAATAGATAATAACGGGGTGCCAAAGGAAGGTTGCTGGTATGATGAGCTTTGGTTTGATGAGGATCTTGAGATTGCGCTGGAAAATGCTGAAATTCAGGTGACAGATCAAAACGTAGCGAGACTAAAGCGTGAATGCCTGCACATTTTCGATGACAAATCTGAAAGAAATGAAATGCTGGCAGATAAAGCCAGAAGCATTTTTGACACATGAGTATTGGCGTCAGGAGGATCGTTAAATGAACTTATCAGGATTTTTAAAGCAGGTTGACGAGATATGCTCAAAGAAAAGCAGAGAGGAACTGTCGCAGTTTGTTCATGAAGTAGCTCGGAAGTTGCCATCAGAAAAGCGGGAGGATTTTCTGGATGATTTAAGGTCAGTCGGCGCTTCGCCGCAGCTGCTGAAGAGCATTGCAGGCAAAGGCTTTCAGGAAAGATGTGATGCGATTGTTGCGGAGTTGATGAGAATTGAGGAAGCCGAGCTGATGCTTGAGAGCGAACTGAATGAGAATTATGATGACTGGTATCATGATGACGAGGAAGAGTTTGTTTTCACAGACCCGCAGGGAATTGGCAGGATCATTGAGACGGCGTGTGAGTTTTTATATGACTGTGAGGACCATGAAGAATATGATTTCGGTGCAGAGGTTGCCGGGACATTGCTGAATCTGGAAATATTTGATCATGGAGAATACAATGACTGTGTGGGGGAAACTCTGTCGCTGGGAGAAATAGTCGAGAAGGGTCTTGCCGGTATTGATATGAAGAAGACCCTGCTGTGTGCACTGTATCTGGAGTATTTTGCTTCTGATAAGGAAGAAAAACCCGAGGCACTTTATTCTATCTTTTCTGAGTACGCCCGGTATGGTGTGACTTTGGAACAACTGATGCAGTATGGAAAAGAACTGCCTGATTTTCAGGAGTTTCTGTGTGACTGGATTTCCTGGTTAGGCGTCAGGACAGACAGGCTTGCACAGAAGCTGCTGAATGAGGCGGTGGAATTGATGGATGATGAGGATATTCTACTGGAAAGTGCACGTAAATATGTGGGAACACATCCGGGCCTGTATGAAAAATATATGATGAATAAAAGCGCAGGAGCTGCGACTTCGAGGGATGCAAAAGAAAGGCTTTACGCAATCGGGCAGGAAGCATTAAGTGCGATAGATACGAGCTATACCGTGCGTAGCAGGATTGCTCTGCTAAATATGGAAATCGCAGAAGATCTGGGCTGGGTGGATGATGAGGAACGATGTATGGTGGAAGTGTTCCGTTCCGATTCGACGCTTGCGAATTATTTGAGAATCCGGCTGACAAGCCATGATTATTCAAAATATGAAATGGAAATTACTGGAATATGCAAGGCATTTTATATGAAGGAGGGTGGACTTCGTCAGGCGTACGACAATGGTGAATTGACGAAAAACGAGATTGGCAGTAACACGGCCTATATGCTTGCGTTCCTGGAAGGAGATTTCGATACCGTCCTGCGGAAAGGGATGAATACAAAGGAGGCGCTGGGGTGGAGCTCTACTTTTATGAAGTGCGGACTGGCGGCATTTCTTCTTTTGCTGCTGGAGTCGGAGTCCCTTACGATTGGCGCAAGGAAAATGTGTGGAACCGTGATGGAATATGCGGGTCATTTACAGTTTGATCATTCCGGTAAAAGAAAGGATGCGCAGGATGCAGCCGGTGAATTTTGGAAGCTGTTTTCTCTCTGGAAGAAAACAGTGAATGTTTCTAAAGAACAGAAAAGTCGCTGGCTGGAACGCATGGAGGAATTGATTGACCGAAGAGTTGAGGGAATCATGTCGGCAAATCGAAGGAATTATTATGACGAATGCGCGGCTTACGTGGCTGCTCTTGGAGAGGTGAAAGAGTCTGCCGGAGAGCCTGGTGGCAAGCAGAAGGTGATGGAGCAGTATCGCATGAAATATTCGCGCAGAAGTGCGTTTCATCAGGCGCTTAGAGCACATGGGATGAGGGGAAAATGATGGAAATATTTTAAAAGTGAAAGTGAAGAGGTATTTTAACGATGAGCTGGAATAACAGAGAGGATAAAATTCAGATATTTAACGACACCATGGAGCGATGCAGAAATGATGCACGTCTGAGATATGCTGTTCAGAAATCTTTGGCAGTACAGAGGGTATATCCGGAAGAGGAGGCGATTGAAAGAGCAGCAGATGGAGCCATAAATGGAAATGGCACGAAGGTAACTGGCACAATCGATGGCGCGGTTTATGAGCAGGACGCGCGGATTGTGGTTTCGAAGAAGCGGAGCCTGGAAGCAGCGGGGGCATATGCGAAGGATCAAAAGGTGTGCGTGTTGAATTTTGCATCTGCGACAAATCCCGGAGGCGGAGTAAAAAAGGGTTCTTCTGCGCAGGAGGAGTGCCTGTGCAGGTGCAGTACACTCTACCCGTGCATCAGTGACGGCACCGTGAGAGGCAGATTCCATGACAGGCACAGAGTGATGATTTCTAATGGAGAATTAGATGCGCTTTATAATGATGACTGCATCTATACGCCAGGCGTCGTTGTATTTAAAACAGATACATCCATGCCTCAGCTGATTCCGGAAAGTGAATGGAACACGGTAGACGTGATCACCTGTGCCGCCCCGAATTTACGCGCTAAGCCGAGTAATGCTATGAATCCGGAGGCAGGATGCCAGGCAGTGAGGATACATGATCCTGAACTGAAAAAGCTTCATGAAAAAAGGGCGAACCGCATCCTGGATATTGCGAAAGCAAATGGAGATGAGGTAGTAATCCTTGGCGCTTTTGGATGCGGCGCATTTCAGAATCCGGCACCGATTGTAGCTGTCGGGATTTTTGAGGCAGTGAAACGGCACAGAAGAGACTTTCGCACGATTGAGTTTGCGGTATTTTGTTCACCTAAGGATACGGCAAATTATGATGCTTTTCGGAAGCAGTTTCATGAGTGCAGCATGTAGAATTTATTTGGCTGTATATGATTCATTTTGGAAAGATCAAATGGAACCCATTGGGTTTCAAGAGGATAGGGGGCTTTCACTTATGGGAGGAAAGAATGAACTGCAGTTTCTGATTGATTATGAAAATGTGCGCGAGACGGGGCTGGATGGCGTAGAGCATCTCTATAATACTGATACGATTACGATTTTCTACAGTGCTGTCTGTGAGAAGATATCTCAAAAATCTATGGATTTCATTCTGCATTCCGGCTGCAGATTTCAGGCTGTCCGGCTAAAGAGGACGGGAAAGAATGCGCTGGATTTTTATATCGTTTCCATGGTCGGCGCGTTGTTTGGAGCAGGTTTTTCGGGGAAAGTGGTTGTGGTCAGCAAAGATAAGGGATATGCCGCAATGAAGGATTACTGGATGAGCCACGGGATTTCGAGCGAGCGTATTTTGCTGAAGGCTACTGTAAAGGAAGGCATTCTTGCTTCAAATGAGAACAGCATCCGGCGGAAATTGATTTCCGCCGGAACTTCGCAGCTTAGTATAGAGAAGGAGTATGCAAAATATCAGGAGAGAGCGCGCCTGAAAAAGAAGATTGAGGCTCTTTTTGCAAATACAGAATATGAGGATGAGGTCGCAAAAATCTTTGAACTGACCGAGACGGAAAAGAAGCCGAAAGACTTGTATCTTGGTTCGCTGAAGCGGTTTGGGAGAACAGATGGGACGAGGATTTATCGTTTCCTGAAGCAGGCGAACGCGGCATGAAAGAAAGGCAAATAAACATGGCTTCATCGAATTATGACATCACGAGAGACAATGCGGAGCGGCGATTTCTGAATTATGATCAGGAGAACATGATCGACCGATTTAACCTGAAACATGACGAACAATATCTGTACATTGAGTTTGTGGGGCGGGACTATCGTATCGACCGAAGTACCGGTCGAACCGAATGGACAGCGGATGGCTTCACACATGTGGAACATGCGGGCTTTAATGAGGTGCTTGCCATCTGTGATGTGCTCTGTGATTCGAAGGAAGACTGCCGCTTGTCAGGACAGTTTGTGAAGGTTAATGATTTGAAGGGGACGGTTCGCTCTTCTGGTCTGGGAAATGATCTGTATGGAAAATACGCGGAATATTTTGATGGAAAGCTGCCGGAGCTCAGAAAGGCCTGCGAGGTTCTGGGAGGGGAAAAGCAGAAGATTGGAGATGTATCATATCTGCTGCATCCGTTTCCGTTTCTCCCGCTAATGCTGCAGTTCTGGGAGTCAGATGATGAATTCCCGGCGAGTCTGAAGTTTATGTGGGATGAAAATACGCTGGATTTTTTGCGGTATGAGACGACCTATTACGTGCTGGGGCATGTGTTGGAGCGGCTGAAAACGCTGATGGAAGAGGAAGGCAAATGAACCATACAATGTGGCGTGGAAAAACAATGTTTAGATGGAGTTATATAATTTATGAAGACAGTAAATGTAGTAGCTGCCGTGCTCCGGCATGAAAATAAAATTTTTGCCACCCAGCGCGGATATGGTGAATTCAAGGATGGCTGGGAATTCCCGGGCGGGAAGGTGGAGCCGGGCGAGACGGAACAGGAAGCGCTTGCGCGGGAAATATGTGAGGAACTGGATACGGTGATTTCCGTGGGGGAGCGGATTGCGCGGGTAGAGTATGATTATCCGGCATTTCATTTGTCGATGGAATGCTTCTGGGCGGAGGTTGTCTCGGGTGATCTGGCACTGAAGGAGCATGAGGCGGCCAGATGGCTCTCGAAGGACGAGCTGTACAGTGTGGAATGGCTGCCGGCGGATCTGGAACTGATTGAAATTATTCAAAAGATTTTGCGGAGTGAGGAGGAGTGAGTTCGCTTTTTACTCTGTTTATGGAGTTTTTTTACATAAGAGTTTTGCAAACAAGTATCACATAAAAGTAGAGGTCTTGTGGCAGTCAATTTAAAGATTCTCTCTGATCTGGCTCCGGAAGCGACTACTTCCATGCAAAGAGATATTATGGCGGGAAAGGATTCGGAGATTGACGGCCCGGTTTATGCGGATGTATATACTCTGTTCAGAGATTTTAAATATAATCCCATTGATGACGCCAGATTTGCGATGCTTGGCGGGAATGCGGATTCCCTGACAGCGGATGAAAAAAAGGTGGTAGAACTTGTAGTAAGGACGTTTGGAATGTATGGGGGAAAAGTGCTGGAAAGAATTACCCATAATGAAAAACCGTGGAAAGAAGCCAGAAAAGGGTATATGGATACGATTCCATCCCATGAACTCATTTCAAAGGCCAGCATCCGGGAGTACTATAAGAGGATCAATGAGATATACAGGATAGACTCGGAGGAAGGCCTGACTGAATATATTCGGCAGATGCTGTAAGACGAAAGGAGCCCCTCATGGCTTTATTTGACACGATTGATGATAAGTTTTTTAATCCCTTTTGCTGCCGCAACCGGGAAATCTATTTTAATTGTATCAGTCAGCTGATCGAGAAATCAAAGGAGATTCCTGTGCTGTATGAGACAGACGCCAGGGATACATTAATTCTCTATCTTCGCAACAATGCGATTTCCATTGAGACGGAGAATATCGGCGAGGAGGTAGGCAGAGGGTGCTCAGTGCAGGAGAATGCCTCCGCCATTCTGCGCTATTTCCGCGCCTGCGGATGGATTTCCCCGGCTGAAATAGGCCGGAGTGGGGACAATATAGCTTCCGTATCCGCATACTGCCGGAAACTGATCGACGCGATCCATAAGATCTTTGATACCGACGCGAATGGAGCGATCACGAATCATATTTTTTCCATGTATGAGATTCTGAAGTCCGCTTTTGAGAAGGGAAGCGCGCGTGCTCAGCGCCCTTATTTAAGCATTCTGGTCCCTCTTGTGGAGAATGAATGTGACCTGAAAAATGACCTGCTGATTTTAAAAGACAGCATTCGTGAAATCATGCGGGCGGTGATGAAGATGGCGGACGCCAACAGCTTCGGGCAGTTTCTGATAAAAGATGAGGTGTTAAACCGCTTTTTCAATGATTACTTTTTCATTAAGAGAAGCGGCCTGATTCCAGGCTATATTGATAATATTGACCGCATGCTGCTGCGTTTGCGCCGCAGTGAACTCTATGAGCAGATGATTCAGGAATATCAGAAAATGGAAAACCTGGAGGAAATAACGGCGAGAGAGAAGATCGATCGCCAGTTTGCGGAGCTGGACAGCTTTATCAATTTGGAATATGAGCAGGAAATGAGTTTTATTGACCGGAGAATTAATACCTATTATAATCTGTATTCCACGAGGATGATGATGGTATTGAGTAATAATACGAACCTGGAGCATGAGCTAAACCGTCTGCTTTTATATTTAAAGGATTTGCACGCGGAGGATCGGGAGAAGGCGCTTGGGGAGCTTGCCGGTACACACCGGCTGATGAGCGTGGGATATGTCGGAAGAAAATCGTTTGAACGCCGCCGAAAGTCCCGTCCCAATCAGAAAATAGCTGCGCTTCCCCAGGAGGAGCTGTCAGTGGAGGAATTGCAGCGGATGACCGATGAGCTGCTGACAGAAATGCCTGACCGGTATAGTATGAAGGAGGTACAGAAGCATTTCGATGACCTGCTGGCAGGCAGAGAGCAGATTTCTGTCGAGGAATGCGGGATACATTCCAGGGAGGACGCTACGATGGTAGCGGCGAGTATTTTATACTCCGGGACACCGGGATTTCCATATGAAGTGGAGCTTGGAGATGGCCTGGTGGAAACGGAAGTAGCAAAGATCAGCAGTGTACGGATTAAGAGGAAAAAATCATGAGTGATATCAGTCTGCAGATTTCGATAAAAGAAGAAAACAACCATTTGTTTAAAAGATGTATCCGCAAGCTTCTGGAGTCTACGTTTCTTTTGCGCGAAAAGGACGGGAAGCTTTACCAGTTTGTCTCCAGAGAATCGAACCGCCAGGATATTTCCGAGTATCTGCGGATGATCGGTTTTGACATTATCCTGGAAGAGAAAACCGGGGTGTGCATGCTGATCGCCAGCGAGGAGGATGCGGATACTGTTGGATTAAAACGTGCGAATGTGGTTACCTTTACGACTCTGCAGTACCATTTGCTGCTGGTGCTGTGGAAGGTTTACCTGGAAAATCTCGGATACAGTGAGGGTAACTTTGTGACAAAAGGGGATCTGATCGATAAGATCAAATCTTATGAAATCCAGATTCTGCGCCCGGAGCTGAACGCGGCGCTGCGCCTGTTTAAAAAGTACAGCCTGATCAACTATAATGAGGACGACAGCGGGGAGGACATGAAAATTCAGCTTTATCCGTCCCTGCAGTTTGGCTGGGATCTGCCCCAGTTTCAGACGGTGGCGGGAGAATATCTGAAGGAATCGGAAGAAACAGGCACTGAGGATGAAGCACCTGCAAGCTTTGAAGATACGGAAGAATACGAGGAACCGGAAGGATCTGACGATTTTGAGGAGGAAGACGAATGATTTTACTGAAGAAGGTTCGTCTGGTGAACTGGTACGGATTTATCAATGAGACGGCGCCGGTCGGTTTTTTTACTTTGATTGCAGGAAAAAATGGAAATGGAAAATCCGTTATGCTCGACGCGATCAAATATGCTGCGTATGGCGATGTTGTTTTTAATAAATCATCGGAGAGCAAGGGAAGCCGCACTCTTTCTTCCTACACGAGAGGATTGTTGGATGCAACGGCTGGCACCTGTATGCGTCCCGCAGATCGGGTGCCGACGGTATACAGTCACATCGTGCTGGAGTATTTCGATGATACAGAAGAAAAATCCTTTCTCCTTGGCACCGTAATTGAGACAAATCCGTCCAACAACTGTCAGACCTACCGCTATGTGGCGGATCATATGGTGATGGAGCGCATGGATCATGTCTATACGGAAAATGGCTCCGTGATACCGTACAGTCCGCTGCTTTTGCAGAAACAATATAAACTGACTCTGATGAACCGCGAGCAGGCTCTCCCCAAATTTATGCAGATGACCGGTCTGAAGCTGACATTAGGCCAGCTGCCCACGTATCTTCGGAAAATGCGCGGGATCATGTCCTACGATCCGAACGCCCGCATTGACCAGTTTATCCGGGAGAGCGTCCTGGAGAAGCGGGATGTGGATTTCGGGAAGCTGATTGAGGCGAAGGAGAATATCGAGCGTTTGAACGAGAGCTTTGAAGTGATTCAGTCGGAAATTGCTGGGCTGGAAGAAATCCTGGACAAATATGATGCCTGGGAAAACGAGCGGAACCGTCTGCTGTCGGATGATATTCGGATTGTTTATAAAAAGATACAGGATATCAACCGGGAGATCGCGCGCCAGGAAAGTGACCGGGAAGGGGCGCAAAGAAGAAGGGAAGACCTTACTAAGGAACTGGAAATTCTTTCGGCAAGAAGCAAAGAGTTGAGTGCGCGGCTGATTGACGCAAAGGTCAGCTTTAAACAGCTGGACAGTACGCAGATGATAAACGAGGAGGAGAAACGCCTCGAAGCTCTGACGCAGGAAAAAAAGGAATGGCTGGGGAAGTGTCAGGCACTGGAGACCTTTCAGAGACGGATCAGTGAGCTGCTTTCTATGTTCTCCCAGGAACGCCGGCAGACGGAGTCTTCGGCCATCTCTGATGCGGTGAAGGATTTTCTGTTGGAGGATGGCAAGGTGGAAGACCTGAATATTCTCGCCACCCTGTGCCAGATAGATATTCCTTCCTCACAGAAAGCGGAAGCGGTGCTGCGTCTGAAGGGCAAAATCGACCGCCTGTATGATCGCCTGATCTTGAAAATTGCGGAGCTCGATCAGAAGCTGGTGGAAATAAACCGCAGACTGGATATTCAGAATCGCATTGTGGAGGAGAGCAGAAAGCATCGGAACACCTATGAAGCCATTCCGGAATATGTTGCCTTAAGAGATGAGATTAACCGCGAATATGAAAGAAGAAATCTTCCCGCAAGAGCGAAATTCGCCTGTGAATACGTGATCAGCCTGAAGGATGAAAGCTGGCGGGATGCTGTGGAGGCTTTTCTGGGGCCGCGCCGGTATACCATTTTGGTGGAACCGGATTATTATGACATTGCAGATGATGTCCTGAATCGTTCGGTATATCGCTACGCGCATTTGTTTAACACGAAGTTGCTGATGAAAAGGGAAGTGAAAGTCGAGCCGGATTCGGTGGTGTCGGTGCTGGAAATAAAGAATCCGGTGGCACAGAAGTATTTTGACTTTCAGCTGGGGAGAATGCATGCAGTCAGCCTGAATGAAGTGCGCAATTATGAGAATGCGATCGCCCGGGAAGGGCGCGTGGCAGTCGCCATGGACAGCTATTTCCTGCGGTTTGACCGGCTGCGTTCTTACTACCTTGGAGAAAAGATTTTTGAACTGAATCGTATCCGCGCGGAAAAGGAAATTGCCCGTCTTGGGGAGGAGAAGCGTCAGCTGCTTAGCGATAAACAGGGACTGACTGCGTCAAAAAGCATTCTGGCACAGAGCCGTGAGTTTTTCGGCGAATATGACTACGACGCGCACGGAAAATATCAGGATACAGCCGCAAAGGCAAGAGAATCGGAGGAACAGCTGCGCGAGCTTAAAAGGGCACAGGAGACGAACCAGGAATTTCTTGAACTTTCTCTTCTGATTGACCGTCTGACCCAAGAGCAGGAGGCGGTACAAGAAGAATCTCAGAGAAGGAGCCAGGAAAAGAGCGACCAGGAGACGGTGATTTCACGCTGTGCATACAGGATTGAAGAGAAAAAGGCAGAGCTGGAGATACAGGAAAAGCAGTTTAAAGAATACCAGATTGAACATTATACGGTAGTTCAGAAGGCTGTGGAGGCATATGAAAAGTATCTGAGCAATGATAAAAAGGGTGTCGGCGGTCTGCTGGCGGAGGATACCAGGAAACGCATTCAAAGGAGCATAGAACAGCAGAAAAGCGACCTGATGCAGAAGCAGGCGGATTATAATGCGAAGCATTCCGGCAGTATGCTGCCCCGCGGGACAGAAGGACGAGAGGAGTACGCTGCCAGGAGAGATAAGATCTGGATGGACAATCTGCAGGAAATCCGGCAGAAGCTGGAGGAGCAGACGAGACGTTATGAAGATATTTTCAAAAATGAGTTTGTCCTCACCATCCTGAAATCCTGTGAGAGAGCGCGGGACGACCTGAAACAGATTAACTATGAATTAGGAAAGCTGAACTTTTCTGCCAAATATCAGTTTGATGTGCATTATGTGCATGACGGCTCCGATTACGCGAAGATTATTGAGTACGCCAGGTTCCTGGACGAGCGGGAGCAGCTGGGCGGCGGGACGCATGGGCAGATGACGCTCGGAGCGTTCACCTCCGTTTCAGATGAAGAAGGGGAGCAACTGGAGCAGGAGCTGGAACGGATCGTGAACCAAATCATCAAGGCCAACAGCGAAGAAACCATCGCCCGGTTTGCCGATTACCGGAATTACATGACCTATGAGATCCTGATCAGCAATCAGGTGATGGATCGCGCGAAACTCTCAAGACAGACCGGCTTTAACTCGGGTGCAGAGGTGCAGATCCCTTATCTGCTGATTTTATGTTCGGCATTGCTGATGATTTATAATCAGCGTGTTAATTCCACGAGGCTGGTATTTATCGACGAACCCTTTGCCAAGATGGATCCGGGCAATGTAAAGCTGATGCTGGATTTCATGCGAGAACAGCGCCTGCAGGTGATCTTCTGTTCTCCGGACAAGACGGAATCCATCGGAAATGAGTGCGAGGTCATCTTGCCTGCCCTGCGCGTCAGCCCGGAACGCATGCGGCTGGGAATCGTGCAGTTCCATGAGGAGAAGGCATTTATGAAAACTGTATAAGAGACAGGATAGCTGGCTGTTTTAGGATGCACAGGGACGAAAAAAAGTTTCCCTGTCTGATGAACACTATGGAAAAGGGCAACAGGCAGTGTTTTAAGGAGAAAAGATGGCAGACTACGCAGAAAAAATGCTGGTAACTCTTGTAGAAAAATACAGGAAGAGCAAAAAGGACAGCGGCAGCAATGTCATTGCCCGGCGGACAAAAATAACGCCTGCACAGCTGTATAAAAACTATAACAAAAATGACGCTGACATGGAACAGATTGAGGCAATTCATTTTGCTGCGCGTATGTTCCGGCAGAAGGGATTTCTGACCTTTGATACGGAAGGCTTCAGCAGTGAGATCCGCAGCATCTATCTGGTGGACGATAAAATTGAAGAAGTGGAAAAGTACCTGGAGGAGCATTACGGTTATGTATCCAAGGCAACAAAGAGAAAAGAGGCAGAGGAATTGATCACCCGCTATGAAGGCCGCTCCCCTGCGGCAGAAGAGATCTGCGCAGAACTTCGCCGTGCATTGGAACAGAATAAGATTCCGGCAGATTATCGGCAAAAGGAGGACTGGCTGAAGGCGCTTGTTTTCATAGAAAACAATCAGAAAGACCTGTTTTTGCGGGAAGCGTCCATGTTGATTTTTGGCGATTCCAAATATCTGGAAAATGAAAGAGTATTAGGTCCGGTCTGTAAAAAGCTTTGGAAACAGTCTGAACGATCCCGTATGGCAGACGAGATGGAAGACGAGATTCTTGAGGAATACCACATCCGGAGGGAAAAACAAAAGCTTTGCCTGAAGGGAAATGTCACGTTTCAAATCGGGGAAAAGGAATTTTCGCTTGACGTCTTTGCGAATGGGGTGGAATTTTATGCGGAGGATTTGTCGAGGATGGAAAAAATTCGTGTTCATACCTCAAAATTTATGACTGTAGAGAATCGCACCTCGTGGCTCAGAATGAGGGATCCGGAAACGACCTTTTTCTACCTGGGCGGTTACACGACCAGACTTCAGAGAGATTTTTTAAAGAAAGTGTATGAAGACAACCCAGAGCTTGCCTTCATGCATTTTGGAGACATTGACGCTGGAGGGCTGTATATTCATGAGCACCTGTGCCGAATTACAGGGATTCCGTTTACTCTGTACCGCATGTCGCCCGGGGAACTTTCGGATGAGAGATTTCAATCCTGCCTGCACATGCTAACCGAAGAGGACCGCGTACGGCTTCAGTCCCTGAAAAAGAAGGAAGGTTATCGGCAGTTGGCAGCGTATATGCTGGAAAATAACAGAAAGCTGGAACAGGAAATTATCAGTTATTACGAGGATAATGATCGTGCGTGATACCTGTATTACGGATTTTATGGCGGAACGGACGAAACTGGATGCTGCTCAAAGCAGGAAACTGAACCGGCAGAGATATCGTTTGTTGCATAATTCTTTACATAGCTCTACACGTGAAAAGAAAAGAGTGCCACCAGGCACTCACTTCTTCATGATTTTCAGTGTGATTTTTGCCATCTCTTCCGGATCCTCCGGCGCGTCGTTTTCCAGCCAATGCGTCAGGATAGAGAACAATCCGCCTGCCTCGTAGCGGGCAGCGTAGTTATTTCCGGTTTTTTTCTGATTTTCCGGATGAATCGCGCGATGCAGAAAATCCGTGAGCGAGGAGAAGCTTTCGATAACCAGATCCATCAGCTCCGCCTGTTTCAGGAGCTCCGTCATCTTTTTGTGTTCCAGAAAATAAGAATAATAGATGTACAGCGCATCATCCGCATGCCCTTCGGCCTGTTCCACCATCGACTGCGCAATTTTCCGGAAATGCTGCACCAGTATGTCTTCTTTGGAAGAGTACGTGCGGTAGTAGGTCATGCGGGATATTCCGGATTTCCGCGAAATATCAGTGACCGTGATGTACTTGAATTCTTTTTGCTCCATCAGAAGAACCAGAGCGGTGAAAATGCAGTCCTTTGTTACCTCTTTGTTCTGTGCCATAAAAATCAATCCTTTTTATTCGTAAATCCCGTTGATAGTTACTTCAAACAATGCTTCCTGTCCGTTTAAATCGTCTACTCCATAGTCCTCCGGGAAGGTCACCGTGACGTCCACCGTATCGCCCGGATGTGCACCGATCAACTGCTCCTCAAAGTCGTCGATATAGCTGCCGGAACCGATAACCAGGTCTGTGCCGGTTCCATTCGTGCTGCCGCCGGAAAATTCTACGCCGTCAATTGATCCAACATAATCAATATTTACAGTATCACCGTCCGCGACCGTCAGCGATGTATCGGTGGAGTATGTTGACTCAGCCTCCGCACTTTCGGTTACACTCTCGGTCGTTGCTTCGTCTGTGTCGTCGGTCTGGCTGAAGGGTTTGAATGTGTCAACGAGAATGACGATAATCAGAATCGCAATCAGGGCGGCCGGGATTCCGATTGAAAGATATTTCCTTACCTTCGCTCGCTGTTCCTTTTTGCGCCGTTCCTCTGCGCGTTTTTGCTGAGCCTGTTTTTTGTTTTCTTTTTTCATGACTGTCCTCTCTTATGTGCTTTGTGCTAAATTGTTACGGTTGATTCTTGTTCCTGCTTGTTTCTGCTGTGAGATTGCCTGTCCGTTTATTCGGAATTTTATCGGATTCTAAATCTATTGGACAGTATATAGCTGTTTGTATCTGCTGATGATTTATACTCTACGGGAAATATGTGCACATTTTGTGTTCGATTTGCGAAGAAACTGTCAAAGGGGCCAAGAATGTAACATATGCCACATGTGTCCCGCATCGGTTTATGATGCGGGACACAGGCCGCGCCCATTGTGCGTAGCACAATTTCAATTGGCGCGGCTCTCTGTTATATGTCCCGCATATTCATCCCTTTTATTTTGTGTTTACAAAGGTTAGAAAAATTTAATGAACACATACGACAGAAGTGTAACAAAACGATTTTTGGCGGGTTGATTTTATAATTTTAGAACGCTATACTTTCATATGGCTGTTTTGTATGCATTCATAGCTTTATCGAAGATTTTTGCATCGTGATATTCATGTCCATGATTCGTTTACGAATTGTGGACGCAGGCAATGTCCCGATTTTCTGCGGAAATCGAGGACGGTATCCGCGCCATCGACCTAAATTGATTTTTTACGGCGCGGCTTTCCTGTCGATGGAAACGGGCAGGCAGAATACACATGGAAATACAATACGGGCTGCCGGAATCAGAAAGACAGTGGCTTTTTCTTTTCTGTATCCGGATATCAGAATCGATTGGGAAACAAAAATACTGCGGAAACAGTTTCAGACATTTCAAATAAATATAGCAAGGCCAATATAATCCGCACTTCGTTCGGATGGGCTTTGCGCAGGAAATATCAACACAGGAGGACACGAAAGTGGGCAAGGTAATAGGAATTGATCTTGGTACAACTAACAGCTGCGTATCGGTAGTGGAAAATGATCAGCCGGTCATTATCCCCAACCCGGCCGGCGGCCGCACGACGCCGAGCGTGGTAGCATTTACGAAAAATGGGGAACGTCTGGTTGGCGATGCGGCGAGACGGCAGGCGGTGACGAATTCGGGACGGACGATTACATCCGTGAAACGCCATATGGGTACGGACTGGGACATCCGCATTGATGGAAAAGAGTACAAGCCGCAGACCATCAGCGCGATGATTCTGATGCAGCTGAAAAAGGATGCGGAGGATTTCCTCGGGGAGCCGGTGACAGAGGCGGTCATTACAGTTCCGGCTTATTTTAACGATATTCAGCGCCAGGCGACGAAGGATGCCGGACGCATAGCGGGGCTGGATGTCAAGCGTATCATCAATGAGCCGACGAGCGCGGCACTCTCTTATGGGCTGGACCACGGTGAGGCGCAGAAGGTTATGGTCTATGACCTGGGCGGCGGTACGTTTGATGTGTCGATTATTGAGATTGGCGAGGGCCTGATCGAGGTGCTCTCGACCTCCGGAGATAACCATCTGGGCGGAGATGACTTTGACGCGCGCGTGTCGGACTGGCTTGTTTCGGAGTTCAAAGCAGAACACCGGACGGACATCTCGCGGGATTTTGCGGCGATGCAGCGAATCCGGGAGGCCGCAGAGCAGGCCAAAAAAGAGCTGTCCACGTCCGAGAGCACGAACATTGTGCTTCCCTATCTGACACAGATCAAGGGGGAGCCGGCGCACCTGGAGCGCACGCTGACAAGAAATAAATTCAATGAGTTGACGGCGGATCTGGTTCGCCGCACGGAGGTGCCGGTGCAGACGGCACTTTCGGACGCCGGAATCACCGCCGCGCAGTTAGGACGCGTACTCCTGGTCGGAGGCTCGACACGAGTTCCCGCAGTTCAGCAGAAGGTCGTTCAGCTGACAGGAAAGGAACCATCTAAAAACATCAACCCGGATGAGTGTGTGGCGCAGGGCGCGGCCATTCTTGGCAGCACACTGCAGGGGAATTCTCTGATGGCAGCGGACACCGGAATGGATCTGCTTTTGATGGATGTCACACCGTTAAGCCTCTCGATTGAGACGGTTGGCGGCGTTGCGACGCGCCTGGTAGAGCGCAACACGACCGTTCCGACGCGATACTCACGTGTGTTCTCAACAGCAGCGGCTTATCAGCGTGATGTGGAGATTAACGTGCTGCAGGGCGAGCGCACCATGGCCCGTGACAATAAATCAATCGGGAAATTCCGCCTGAAAGGCATCCGCCGCGCTCCGGCCGGTGTGCCGCAGATTGAGGTTACGTTTGATATTGACGCGAACGGAATATTAAAAGTGTCTGCAAAGGATCTGGATACGCAGAAAGAACAGTCCATCACGATTACGGCAGACGATCGGATGTCGGAGTCCGAGATTCAGAAGGCGATTTACGAAGCGCAGGCCTATGCGGGGCAGGATGTGCAGCGCCGCGAGGCAATCGATATTACAAATGAGGCGCAGAGCCTGCTTGCAAAAGCGAATCAGGCATACAAGGAACGCAAAAAGGAGCTGGACAAGACTGCGTCGAAGCAGATTAAAAACGATCTGAGCGCACTGCAGAAAGCACTTTCGAGGTTCCGCCTGGATAAGATGACCGACCAGGATCTGGAGAATGTGAAAACCGCGAAAGCGGCGCTGGAGCAGTCGAGCTCACAGTATCTGGGGATGTGAGGCTGAAAGCAGTCCGTTCGAAAACGCGGTAGAAATGAATATAGAATGGCACCGATAAAAATTGGCTGTTGACTGTGCATGGGAATCAATCCCTGCTTGCAGGAATGCGAACCCAAAAAAGAACGAAAAAACCGCCCAACAGGCAGAGACAGCTTTTGGCTGCCAGCCGGGGCGGTTTTTCATTTGCTTCCCGCCGTTTTATCCTGCGGTCCGCCCTGATCCTTTATACACGAATCAGCCAAATCAGGATATGACACGGAGGAGTTCTCCTTGCTTTACGTTTTTGATAAAAGATGTTAAGCCATCACTGCCGTGATCAGCGCCATCTTGTACACTTCATCTGCATTGCAGCCGCGGGAGAGGTCATTGATCGGCGCGTTCAGACCCTGAAGGATCGGACCGAACGCATCAAAGCCGCCCAGACGCTGTGCAATCTTGTAGCCGATGTTGCCAGACTGAATCTCCGGGAAGATAAAGGTGTTCGCCTGACCTGCCACCGGGGATCCCGGGAACTTCAGCTGGCCAACCTCAGGGGAAACCGCAGCGTCAAACTGCATCTCGCCGTCAACCTTCATATCCGGATATGCTTCTTTGAGCTTTGCAGTCGCATTCGCTACCTTCGTCACATCGTCGCCCTTGCCGGAGCCCTTTGTAGAAAAGCTCAGCATTGCCACCTTCGGGTCGATTCCAAAATAAGAAGCGGTCTTTGCGGTCTCAACAGCGGTCTCCACCAGTGCGTCCTCATCCGGAGCAATCTGAATCGCGCAGTCGCCCATCGCGATGCGTTCTTCAACACCATCTTTTTTGCGAATCAGGATGAAGCTGGAGCTGACGCTCTTGTTGCCCGGCTTCGTCTTAATCAGCTGCAGAGCCGGACGAACCGTGTCCGCTGTAGAATATGTAGCGCCGCCGAGCAGAGCATCCGCTACGCCCATTTTGACAAGCATGGTGCCAAAATAATTTCCCCTCTTCAGGTTCTCGCGGCACTGCTCCTCCGTCATCTTGCCCTTGCGCAGTTCCACCATCTTCGCAACCATCTCTTCCATGCCCTCGTAGGTCAGCGGATCAAGAATCGTTACGCTGTCAATGCAGAAACCGCCCTTTTCGGCAGCTGCTTTCACTTCGTCTACATTGCCAACCAAAACCGGCTGCAGGAAGTCGCCGCCCTTTACCAGACGGTCCGTCGCGGAAAGAATACGCGCATCCGTTCCTTCCGTAAATACAATTTTCTTCGGGTTCTTTTTCAGTGTCTCGACCAGAGTTTCAAATAAATCCATCGCTTTTGCCTCCATAATGTCCGATCGTATCATCGGTTATTTGTAGTTACCGTGCCCGCAAACGGGTTCCGGCCACGCATTATCTACAATTTACCACCATCTCTTTTTCATTGCAAGCAGAAGCGAAAAAAATGACGAAAAAAATCCGAAAAATTCTGTATCATTTCAACTGGATTTTTTCGGAATGATAAATGAGGAGTATGTAGCCCCTGGCATCGGAAATTGTGAGATAAAAGCCTCTACCTGGTGAAAACGCAAAGAAAAGGCGGGGGCGATCTTTTGAAAGTGCAGGTGTCTACTTATGCAGGCACCTGTTTTTGCGGGTGGGTGTAAAAATGGGTGTAAATTAGCTTTGAATATATCTCATATTGTTTAAGAATATCAAAGGCAAGATGTCGAAAAACCCAATATTTAAGCCAAAGTGAAGCCACTGGCAGGGGAGCTGCCGGGGGCTTCGAGTGGAGTATAAATAATTAATAAGGGGCTGTAGTTCATACATTTTGTTACGCTGTGTAGAACACTGTGATGCGCTAAAATACTGGGTTTTTTGAAAAATGTCTTTTGTCTTGCTCTGACTTATTTTGTCGCAAATGGTGTAAAAGAGGTGTACGGTTTTGCATAAATATTGATTTTACCGGTTATTTTGCTTTAGGAACACCGCCTGTTACAGAATTCAGCACAAGTAAAAAGAATTCAAAATACTTTGCGTTTACATCTAATGAAATATTATTCGAGAACCGTTTGAGAGAAATATTCTTGAACGTTTTTTTTCACTCATTTTTATACATTTTTGATGAATACAGATGCATATTATGCAGATTTTAGCCTCTGACCTAAGGGGCAGAATACGAGGAGGAAGTTTATGTTTACTCACTTTATTGCTTTTTTTGCAGGAGGATTCTTCGGCATTGTAACCATGTGTGTTTTTGTCGTAGCGAGTGAAACAGATCGGCAGACAGAAGAATTTCGCCAATCAGAATCGTACCAAGGCACGGTGACCAGAGTCAGTGATGTCCCATTGGCACCGACCGAAGCGAAGCGGAGTGACCTGGCCCCCATCACTCAGCGAAGCTGTGAAACAAATTACGTCGAAAAAGGGAGGCGATGATACTTATGAACACTCAGATCATAGCGCTCGCTAATCAAAAGGGCAGTGTGTCCAAGCCGACTACGTGTGTGAATCTCGGGATCGGTCTGGCCCAACAGGGAAAGAAAGTACTTTTAGTAGATTTTGATCCGCAGGCCAGTATGACTATCAGTCTGGGAATCCCACAGCCGGACAAACTGCCGGTGACCATATCGATGTTGTTGGGAAAGATTTTGACTGACCAGCCGATCAGCCCCGGTGATGGCATACTGCATCATTCGGAGGGGGTTGACCTGATGTCGGCGGATATTCAATTGTCTGGCATGGAAGTCTCTCTGGTAAGTGTAATCAGCCGTGAGACGATTTTGCGGCAGTATTTGGACACGGTAAAAAATCAATATTCCCATATCCTGATTGACTGTCAGCCATCACTTGGAATGCTAACGGTCAATGCTCTTGCAGCGGCCACGCACATTATTGTTCCGGTGCAGGCAGAATATCTCCCTGCAAAAGGCTTGGAACAGCTTTTGCAGACGGTAGGCCGGGTGAAAAAGCAGATCAATCCGAATCTCCAGATTGACGGGATTCTTCTGGCTATGGTGGATAAGCGGACGAACTTTGCCAGAGAGACAGCTTCACTGATTCGGGACACTTACGGAAGAAAAATCAATGTCTTTCAGACCGAAATTCCGTTCTCCGTGAAAGCAAAGGAGGCCGCAGCGGAAGGAAAAAGCATCTATGCACATGACCCCAGAGGAAAAGTGGCGGCCGCATACCAGGAACTGACAAAAGAGGTGATGAATCTTGAAAAGCAGCGCGAAAAACATAAAGCTTACGTCCGTTGACGATTTATTTAAGACAGACGAAAGCCGGGCAGATGACGAGAGGGAGCGGGTGCAGGAGATTGCGATATCGGAACTGCATCCTTTTAAAGATCATCCGTTTAAGGTGTTGGATGATGAAAAAATGATGGAAACAGTGGAAAGTGTACAGCAGTATGGCGTTTTGGTTCCAATTATAGCACGACCTTCGCCGGAAGGAGGATATGAGATCGTGTCCGGCCACCGGCGACACAGAGCCTGTGAATTGGCGGGGAAAGAGACTATGCCGGTGATTGTGCGTGAATTAGATGATGATGAAGCTGTTTTGCTAATGGTGGATAGCAATCTGCAAAGAGAAACAATACTGCCGAGCGAGAGGGCTTTTGCCTTAAAAATGAAGCTGGATGCTATGAAAAGGAAGAGCGAAAGACCCAATAAGGAAAATGTGTTCCAAGTTGGGACACAAAAAAGATCGGATCAATTATTGGCTGAACAAATGGGAGAAAGTAGAAATCAGATTCAACGTTACATTCGCCTGACTGAATTGATTCCCCCTCTTCTCGACCTGGTGGATGAAAAGAAGGTTGCTTTTAATCCTGCCTATGAGCTGTCATTTCTGAAGCCGAAGGAACAGGAAATGCTGATCGAAACGATGGATTATGAGCAGGCAACGCCATCGCTTTCCCAGGCGCAGCGGCTGAAAAAATTCAGCCAAGAAGGCCATATAACAGAGGATTCTATGCTTGCGATTATGTCTGAGGAAAAGAAACCGGTACAGGACAAGGTGATGCTTACATCGGATGTCCTGAGAAAGTATTTTCTAAAAGACTATACGCCGCGAAAGATGGAGGAAACGATTATCCAGCTTTTGGAACAGTGGAAACAGAAGCGATGCAAAAGTGCTCTATGGCCTGATGCTTGACCGGATGTGCCTGTCGCTGAAAAATCAGTGGATTGATAACGAAAAGCGGGTATATATCGTCTTTACGCTTGACCAGGTCATGGAATACCTGAACTGCGGACGGGACAATAAAGACCGGATCTGTTCAGGCCAAGGAGCTCCGCCTGAGTCGAGACAGGAAG
>JAJQDT010000137.1 GCA_021202075.1 Lachnospiraceae bacterium
CCGAATATTTTTACATTTTTTTCAAATCACCCCTTGACATTTCTTAGCTGGACTTAATAATGGAATGCGCAGATTTTCGCTATGCGCTTTGCCAGGGCCAGAATCGTCCAGATCGGGGGATTGCCCATCGACTCCGGAAGCAGCGTGGCATCAGCGATATACAGGTTCTGCGGCAGACGCCGGTTGTGCAGGGTGTCCGCTTCTTCGGCAGTCAGCGGAAGCATTCCGCCAGGATGCCCGGCATTGATGGTTCCGAGGAAGATATCCTTTTCGGCAATGCCCATCTTTCCCAGAATCAATTTGCAGTCGGAAACGGCTGCTTTCAGCCGTTCTTCGTCCGTCAGCGTCAGATCCTTTTGCGGTTTTCGGGCACGGCTGGCACCATAACCGGAGTCGGAAAGTTTAATCATCATGCTAAGAATATCGCCGGATGGCCTCCTCCATGCTTTGTTGAAGAAAAAGCTGAGATAGTCCATATAAGGAGAGAGCATATAGCCGTCCCGCTGCATGAGAAACGGCATTGGGATATGCCGGTCCTGCCCGGCCCCCGGATATGGGGCGGCTACGCAAAGTACGGGGTCGACAAACAGGGTCTTCTCACAGGAAATCCCGGAGTGCTCCAGAATTACTGGTGTTCCAAGCCCTCCGGCAGCCAGGATAATCAGATCAGCGCTGTATTTTACCTGTTTTCCCTTTTCCTTTGCGCGGACGGTATGTACGGTATGATTGTTCCGGTCAATGTCAAGACTGGTCACTTCACAGTTTGTTTTCAGCGTGGCTCCTTTGGCGACAGCCTCTGACAGCAGAGTGCGGCTGTCCCATTTGGCACCCGTGCGGCAGCCCAGCACACAGCGGCCACAGTGGACGCAGCGTTCAAAGTCCACCAGTTTTGCTGTAGGGGTCGGATGAAAACCAAACTGCACACAGGCGTCAAAAAGGGCTTTGGTTTGAGAAGACCAGTATTGTTCGTGGTCGGTGGACAGAGGAATTTCCTGAGAAAGCTCTTCAAATTCTTGATCTAGATTTATGCCGAGTTTAGACAGTCCTTTATCATAGCGTATTGCACTGCCGGTGGCGAGGGCAGTCGTGCCTCCCGTACATTTGCCATGCACCAGTACCATACCGGAAGAAGCCTTTTGAACCCGCATGGCCGGAAACAGCATGGAAATCATACGCTCGTCCAGAAATAGCCCGGTCTTTCGAAGCCCGGCAAGCCTGTTGATACTGAGAGAAAACGGCCGAAATTCGCTGCCAGCCTCCAGCACCGTCACCTGAAAATGTCCCTGCAGTTCTCTGGCCATCATGGCGCCGCCGGCACCGGAGCCAATTACAATCGCTTTTTTCATGATCATTGCCTGTCCTTTCTGTTAATACAAGCAGGTTAATAACGGATATGTACGTGAAGCCAGAAATCCGTTGCACGATTCTATTTTAAACAGGCCTTACACTGGTTATATCCTTCCGTGATACGGTCCTCAAAGGTAAGCCTGCCGCGCTGATAGATTCCCGCAAAGATGCCCTGGTCAATGCCTGAAATCAGGCTGCAGACTTCCGGCGTATAAAACGCGCTGAAATAACATTTGCGCACATAGAATTCTCCGGGGTTCCTTTCACTGATCAGGATCTCTATGTTTTGATAAAGCAGGGCGAGAATGGCGAGACAGTCCTGATCATCATGCGGCCTCATCCATCGGCGCAGGCGGCTCCCCAGATGATAAGCCATGTCATATAGTTTCTGATGCAGCTGCACCAGATCCTGTCCGCTGTCCATAGCACGCCTGGATTCGTCTGCTGTAAACTGCGCATAGGTTCTTAAAAGCTCCGATGCAGACATTCCGGTAGTTCTGGGTGCATTCACACCGAAAGTTCTGGCTGTCTGCCGCAGCAGAATTCGTATCTGAATGCGTGCGCCGGTCTGGCTGGATAAGATTCGATAAATAAACCTGTTCATCAAAGCGCTCCTGTCAAAAGTACATCCCCGGCTGGTGTGGCTGTGGGGGCATATAACCCCTCAATTGTCTGCTGATGAAGCTCCGTGATATTGCTCCGGCGCAGCTTCAGATTGGGTGTAAGCTCTCCGGTTGATATTTTCAACGGCACAGACATCAGGGCGTACCGCTTGATCTGTTCTGGATGGGAGAGCTGTCTGTTTACGGCCAGAACTGCAGCGGTGAGCGCATTCTCATCCGGGGCGGCCTGTATATCCTCTGGCCAGAGCAGCGCCACGCAGTACGGTCGTTTCTCACCAACCAGCAATGCCTCGCTGATACCGGGGATATCCTTTAAAAGAGTCTCTACCTTCTGGAGATTGATGTTTTTTCCATAGGAGTTGATCAGAATCTCTTTTTTCCTTCCGATAATCTGCAGATGTCCGGATGCGGTAATGGCTCCTAAGTCACCCGTGTGCAGGCAAGGTGTGCGGTCGTTGCCACAGTTCGCAGCAGCCTGAGATCCGGACGCCGGACTCTCGCAGCCGCAGACGATTGAAACCTGCGGTCCGGTCACCAGAATTTCGCCGTCCTCTGCCAGCGTCACAGTCGTGACAGGCAGCGGAGGTCCTACCGTTGTAATGTCATTGCTGCCGAGTCTGTTTAATGTGATCAGCGGAGCTTCTGTCAGTCCGTAAGCGTTGTGAATCTCGATGCCGAGCTCCCTGAAATCCTGCAGCAGCTTCTGGCTGACCGGGGCAGAGCCGACGATCAGCTGGTCGCACTGATCCAGACCGGCTTTTTTCAGGAGCGACTTTTTCAATACCGGGCGCAGAAGGTGTTTTAATAAAGCATTTTCACTGGAGATATACAGGGCGCCCAGCTTATTTTTGGCCAGCTGATCCCAGATCTTTTCATAAAATCTGGGGATCGAAAAGAAAATGGTCGGCTGTACCTTTGGCAGCGTCTCTGCCAGTCTGTCAAAATCATTGAGAAAATAGAGGGAGGCCGGTGCGCCCAGGTAATAGGGCGTATACATCCCGAGGATTCCCTCGACGACATGGCTGAGCGGCAAAAAAGACAGATAGGTGGCACTTTTACTGCGGCTTTTGAAGCTGAGCAGGGATGCCATCGTCTCAGCCATCCACCGCATCTGTCCATGCGTAAAGGATACTTCTTTGGAGTTGCCGGTAGTGCCGGACGTATAACGGATTGTGGCAATATCCTGATAGGAGACAGTTACAGGTGTGATATCGTGCGTCTTTCCCATGGAAAGAAACTGTTCCCATGAAATCAGACGGAAATCCTCCGGAAGAGGCGCATTCTTTGTAAATGAAATAATCTTTTTGCTAAAAGTCATCTGACTTACATGGGACAGAATACGGATATCCCCGATAAAGAAACAGTCGGCGCTGCTTTTCTGCAGCAGCTCGTCCAACTCGTTGGCAGGCGTCGTATAGTACAGAGGCACACTGGTCGCGCCAGACAGCCCGATGGCGATATCCAGAATAAAGTATGTGACACTGTTGATGCCGCTGATGGCCACCCTGCTGCCGGGACCGACGCCCATGGCCTGGAGAGATCTGAGCACCTCCTCTATCTGCTCATTTACGGCGGAAGCACTGCTTTCCCGGATGCCGTCCGCGGTGATGTCGTAATAGGTGACTGATGCGCGCTGCCGTTTCAGGCAGAACCGCACCTGCTCGTAGACCGTCCGGCTGTTGTGATCCAGGAAATTTTTGTCTGCGGCATAGGCAAGAAGCCGCGGCAGATAGTCCTGCCAGTCAAGGTTATAGGTTCCCATAAAGCGTTCCGTGTTTGTCGTATCGAATATTTTATCCTCCGTAAAATAAGGAGCCAGGGACAGCATATTCGTCAGGACATTCTTTTTTCCCGAATTGCTTTCTGATGTGTTTCTGGAAGCACCAATCCGGTCAAGAAAAGGAACGGGCAGGTATAAGGGCCGGTTCAGGTTAAGAGAAAGATTCTCCTTTGCCCAGTCCCGCACTGCGCCGACCAGTTCTGCGACAGCAGGCTGCATGGAGGAAGGGGCAGTTAAGTGAAACGTCTTTCCTGCGGCTTTCTCCTTGCCGGTAATGCGGACGATGGCTTTCGCAACGTAGTCTACGGGTACCATATTGACATGCATGGAGCCTTTTATGGGAAAAACTCTCATCTGCTGCTTCAGATAGAGCTTTAGCGGATAATAAAGAGTATTGAAGTTCTTTATCTGCCCGGTTCTGGAATCCCCCACGATCTGGCCGGGGCGGAAAATGGAGACAGGAAACTGATCCATCGCCTGCGCGACAAGGGATTCCCCCTCAAATTTACTTTGTTCATACAGACTGGAAAAACCGGCATTTACAAGGGAATCTTCCATAATACGTCCGCTTCTGGTTCCGGCTACATAAGCCGTTGATACATAAGAAAAATGCCGGAGCGGGTGGTTGGACTGGATACGTCCGGCAAAATTCAGGATGTGCTCCGTGCCGGTCACATTTACATCCCAAAACTGCTGGCGGGAATGCCGGATGCCAATGACAGCAGCCGTGTGGATGATATAGTCAGTATTTTGAATCAGCCGTTCCTGATCGGCATCAGAAAGGCCAAGATCTGCTTTGGTGATATCTCCCGGTACGGGAATGATGCGGCTGCCCAGCTGGTCTGTCAGTTCAGGACGCTGATACCAGAGAGCACCAAGTCTGGTGACAGCTTCCTTGCGGGAACCGGCTCGGATAAGACCGAAAACGGTATCCTCCGTCGTCCACATGATCTCAGAGATAATCTCTGTTCCCAGAAAGCCGGTGATGCCGGTAATGAAATAGTTCATGAACAACCCCTCCGTAATGATATTCCATGTGTTATATTAATCTGTATTATGGCTTGTCTGGTATGTAAGCAGACATTCAGCTAAATAAATTCCCATATCATGAAGCGTACTCTTATAATGCGCAAGATGATGTATGATAGTGTCTTTGATCTGTTCCTGATTTGACTGCGCATATTCCAGAGCACACGTAAGCTTCGAAGACAAATTCGTATCATTCGCGTGCAGCAGCTGATACTGGCACATATCCATTTCCTGCATGATGTTGTCCAGCCGCTCATCCATGGAAACCGCAATGCCTGCTACGCCGGCTTCCATGGAAAGCACTTCCGCATGGTATCTTGATGTAATCAGCACAGACAACTGCCGTAATACAGCGGCCATTTCAAAACCGTCATAATCTGATGACAGGAAGACAGATACAGGAATTGTGAGCTTTGCTTTCAGTTTCCTGCATGCATCCGCATCGAGCCGCTCCATACCGAGTATGACAATATGGCAGGAATACTTTGACGCAAACTCATTAACGGACAGGGCAATCGCATTCAGATAATTTTCAAATTGCTGCTCCCGCACTTTAGACCAGCTAAAGAAATACCATAGCTGGAACTGCAGGGAGTGATCCCCGGTGATTCCGGCTTTCAGCCACTTCACAAAAGAGGGCTTTACCGGCCACCAGAAAGGGTTAACCGGTGCAATGCCGAGAAGCGGGGAGAAACCGTCCCATCCGGATTGCTTTAATTGCTCAGCTGCCCACCGGGTATGGGTGGTACTGTTAAATTTCCATGCGGCATCTGTCCCTAAATGTCCCTTAAGTCCGAGCCGGAGAATCTGATCGAGGGAGTTCTGAGTTCTGGCAATAAAATAGGTATCCGCGCAGAGCTTTCTTACTGTGCGTTCCAGAAATGTATCCATCTCGCCGGCCTCGGAACCATATGCGATGCATGGCTTGTGCTGATTCTTCATAATTCCTGCTGCCTCACAGAAATATAAAGTAAGGGCATTCGCAAATTTACTTTTGAGTGTAGACCCCTCGCACAGGATCACCGCCTGATTGGCACAACAGGCTTTAAACAAGTCTCCAAAAAATATGGGGCTGAAGTGAATTAACCGGATATCGGAATCGAAGTAACCGCGAATATTTTTTTCATCAAGGGTCATAATGGAAATCTGTATGTTATCTTTCCCAAGCTGTTCCTGAAGCTTCCTTGTAATTTCAGCTACCCGTATATCTGCTCCGGTGTTTCGGGCACCATTGTAACCTACCAGCAGTATGTTTAGCCTTTTCCCGCTTTCCCAGCTATCATAGCTTTTGTAATCTATCAGCCCCAGCTTTGAAAAGGCAGGCGCAAAGCGGGATAAAAAGACAAAGAATTTCACGAGTACATTAATTAAATGATCCATATAAGCGTTCCTTATGATTTTCCTGATTTCCAGTGCTCACTATATAACTTTGACAGAATTGAGCCTGAGTTATATGGACTCCCAGGATTTGGTGTGTATTAATTCCGCAATCTTATCCGCAAAGGATTCCAATGGAAGCTCCGTTGTATTTTTTTGCCCGTGAAGTCGAAAAGATACCGTGTTATTTTCTTTTTCGTTTTGCCCAAGCACCAGAAGATATGGCACTTTCTGAATCTGCCCTTCGCGCATACGGTATCCGAGCTTTTCTGAACGATTATCCAGTTTAACCCGGATGTTCCTGGCTTTCAGCGTTTCTGTGACTTCGCTGGAATAATCGTTAATTGCCGGATCATCATTCTTTACCGGCAGTACGCGCACCTGTTCCGGTGCCAGCCATAAGGGAAGATTGCCGCAGGTTTCTTCCAGGATATAGGCCATAAAGCGATCCAGGGAGCCAAGAATCGCACGGTGGAGTACCACCGGGGTCTGTTTCTCCCCGTTTGAATCTATATAAGTCAGATTGAATTTTTCCGGCAGGCAGAAATCCAGCTGGCAGGTAGAAAGCGTATATTCATTCCCTACAGCGGGTTTCACGTTTACATCCAGCTTTGGGCCATAGAAGGCAGCCTCACCGATTTCTTCCGTATAGGGGATGCCCAGAGAATCCATGACTTCACGGAGTGCATTTTCGGCTTTCTCCCACATGGCGTCGTCATCGTGGTATTTAACTTTATTTTCCGGATCCCGCAGGGAAAGGACACAGCGGTAATCCGTGATGTTGAAATCTTTATAGGTATCAAAAATCAGATCGACTACCCGGGAAAATTCGTCTTTGATCTGTTCGGGTGTTACAAAAAGATGAGCGTCATTCTGGCAGAAGTGCCGTCCGCGTTCAATACCTTTCAGTGTACCGCTGGCCTCAAAACGGAAATCATGGGCAATTTCGCCGATGCGGACCGGCAGATCCTTATAGGAATGCTGTCGGTTGGCATAGATCATCATGTGGTGCGGACAGTTCATAGGGCGAAGGACAAAACTTTCTCCTTCCACGTCCATAGCCGGGAACATATTTTCCTTGTAGTGGTCCCAGTGACCGGAAGTCTTGTACAGGTTCACTGTCCCTACGCAGGGAGTCATGACGTGCTGATAGCCCAGATTCCGTTCTTTTTCTTTTATGTAATTTTCCAGTTCCTGCCATATGATATAGCCTTTTGGAAGAAACATTGGAAGGCCGCGGCCTACGAGGTCATCCGTCATAAACAGATGCATATCCCTGCCGATTTTGCGGTGGTCTCTCTCTTTGGCTTCTTCCAGCAGTTTAAGATGGTTCTCCAGTTCTTCAGAGGTCGGAAAGCAGACACCGTAGATTCGCTGGAGTACCTGGTTGTTGCTGTCGCCCTTCCAGTATACACCGGAATGCTTGATCAGTTTGAAATTACGGCAGAGCTTCACATTATCTACATGGGGACCGCGGCACAGGTCGGTGAAATCGCCCTGTTCATAACAGGTAATCGTGCCGTCCTCCAGGCCGGAAATCAGGTCAAGCTTATAGCTGTCCTCCCTGAACATCTCAAGCGCTTCTGCTTTGGTGATCTCCCGGCGGATGATCTTTTTCCCGGATTTCATGATTTTTTTCATTTCTTTTTCAATGATTGGCAGATCTTCATCCCGGATGACATCCTCACCCAGATCCATATCGTAATAAAATCCTTCCGCGACTACCGGCCCTACCCAGAATCTGGCCTGTGGATATAAATGCTTCACAGCCTGCGCCATTACATGAGCACAGGAATGATTCAGGATACTCAAATTTTCATCTTCTTTAAAATTAACCATGGATTTATCTCCTTTAACTGGATTTTGTTAATTCAGTACCATGCTGTCTTTTTATTTACGTAAAACTTCCCGGGCAAATTTTTCGGCAGCTTTTAAATCTTCTTTGTCAGGGTGCCCCTTATGGAGAGCAGCAAATTCACCGCGGCAGTAAAAGTTTTCATCTGCAACCGGGATTCCTTTCTTTTCCAGACGCTTCCGGATATCTGGCATGGCTCTCTGCGCGAGGGCGGAAGTGGAGAATACGGCTACTTTTTTAACTTTTTGGGGATCAAGCTGGTCAATGTACGCTTTTACATTATTATCAATGCCTCCCCAGTACACTGAGGCACCGAGAAAAAGAATGTCGGCCTGTTCAGTTTCTGCGGAACCGCTGTCAATGGCTTTGGCCTGGGCCTGTACACCGGCAGCTTTGGCAATACATTCTGCCAGTTTTTTTGTGTTTCCGCCTCTGGAATAATATCTTACATGAATGGTCATTGCCTTTCCTATCCTCCTCGTTGTTTGTTGACAACCAGATTGCTTTACGGTAAGATTGTAGCATATAAGAAAAGAAAAACAAGAACTACGATGAAACGTACATAGTATTATTTATCGTACTATTATGGAGGAAATCGGAATGGAAAATGAGATGGTGTGCCCACTGAAATATTTGCAGACAGTTTTGGGCGGCAAATGGAAAATGCCGATTGTCTGTATGCTGTCTGGTGGAACCCCGCTGCGCAATGCGGCGATAAAAAGACGGCTGGGAAACATTACAAGTACAATGCTCTCGCAGACATTAAGAGAACTGGAAGCGGATGGGCTGATTGACCGAAAGCAGTTCAATGAGGTGCCTCCTCATGTTGAGTATTCCCTGACGGAACGAGGGAAGAGCATTGTCCCTGTTTTGATCGAACTTGGCTCATGGGCAACAGAGCAGATGGAGGTACAGTGCAAGGCGCCCGCCTGTGGGGAGTGCACCACGAAATGTTAGGGGGCGAAGTCCTGAAAAAATTCCTGTTGACAATCTAAAATAATTGTACACAATTTAATTATATTGCGAAAGGAGATTCACCATGGGGATTTATGATTACAAGGTCAGGGATGGAAAAGGACAGGACGTGGCACTGTCAGATTACAAAGGAAAAGTGCTTTTGATTGTAAACACGGCTACCGGCTGCGGATTTACTCCTCAATACGATGGTCTGCAGCATCTGTATGAAAAATTTGCAGACAGGGGATTTGAAATCCTAGATTTTCCCTGCAATCAGTTTGCGGGGCAGGCACCGGGGACAGATGAAGAAATCGCGAGCTTTTGTACCGGAAGATTTGGGATCACTTTCCCGCAGTTTCATAAGATCAATGTCAACGGAGACAAGGCAGAGCCCTTGTATACCTTTTTGAAATCGCAGGCCGGAGGTGTCATGGGAAGCAATATCAAGTGGAATTTCACAAAATTTCTGGTAGACAGAAGCGGTAATGTTGTCGCCCGTTATGCCCCGACAAAGACGCCGCAGGCTCTGGAAAGTGAAATTGAAAAGCTGCTGTAGGAGGAATGCTTACTTGGATAAATATGATGTCTTAAAAATTGAGAATCAGCTTTGCTTTCCTTTGTACGCAAGTGCAAAAGAAGTGATAAAGAAATATAAACCATATCTGGACGAGATTGATCTGACATACACGCAGTATATTACGATGATGGTGCTATGGGAGTATGGACAGATGAATGTAAAGGAGTTGGGAGAGCGCCTGTACCTTGATTCCGGAACTCTTACGCCATTGCTCAAGAAACTGGAAAGCAAGGGAATCGTATCGAGAAAACGTTCCGATAAGGATGAGCGGAATATCACGGTCACGCTTACAGAAAAGGGGATGCAGCTCCGGGAGAAAGCAGTTGACATACCGGAAGCGATAGGGAGCTGCGTCAACCTGACGCAGGAGGAAATGCTTACTTTATATCAGCTGTTATATAAGATACTGGGGAAAGAACCAGAGGGTATGGATTTTAACCTGTAAAACCTGAATCGTTTTCTTTGCTTTCCATTTCTGGCCGGTACCAGTTATCAAACATATTTTGGATGACATCCAGCAGGTCTTCATCACTCAGGGCGTCCCGACTCTGCAGGTTAATTGAGATTGCGTAAAGAACTCCAAAAAAGTAGATATCCTGGATTGTCCTTTTTTTGGGTGTATTGATAGCCAGACAACCGTGATTGCTTTTGGCGTTCTCACTGATCCTTCTCAAAAAATGTGAGCGGTTTTCCTCTGAGAGCAGGACGGATACCTGGTATTTATTTTCGCGAAAACATTGAATCATGGTTTCAAAAAACCGGCGTTCCCCAATCGGGTTCTCTGCGCATTTTTCTTCTATGGCCTTCCACATGCCCCGCAGGAATTCATCTTCGGCATATTCGATCAGACCATAAATATCAGCAAAATAGCGGTAGAAGGTGGCGCGGTTGTAGCCGGCGATATCCGTGATTTCATGGACGGAAATCTGATAGATACTTTTCTCGTGGGCGAGTACAAAAAAAGCATTGATAAAGGAATCGCGGGTGGCGTTTGTGGCTTTGATATACTTTTTTTCACTTATAGCAGCTTTTGAAGAATTCCCTTTCATTGCAGGCTCTCCCTTTTTTGATTTTCCGGAACACAGTGTACAACCTGTGCCGTAAAAAAAGCAAGAGGAAAATAAAAAAATGTAACAGATGCAGGCTGCTGAATAACGATAAATGCATTCGTGTTTAGTCTTTTTTTTATGTGAATTCGAATTGATTCACATTTTTTTGTGTGATAAAGTTTTTTATAATTGCAGTAAAATGGTGTATGATTTAGCAAGGATGGGAGGATGATAATGATGGCTGACTTTAGTGAGCTTCTGAAAAATCAGGTTTTTCACGAAGACACAAATGACTTTGAAGTAAGAGGCCCTGAGTGCATCAGTGGTCGTGGACCGGACGCAAAAACGGCCTGGACCGGTGCACTTGTGCAGGACAATGGTGATGTGTTGTTTCGCCTTTATGCGCCGGATGCTGCCTACGTGAAACTTGATTTTGGAGGGACGCATATCCGGACAAAAAAAGGTGTTGTCCTGGATATGGAGAAAAAAGAAGATGGAATGTGGGAATTTCTTTTGCCTTATGATTCCAATGATGTTGGACCCAGGGATTTTCATTTTATTGTGGATGGCGCGAGGGTGATCAGTCCTTATCTTCCGATTTATCATCGTACAGGAAAGAATAATAACTATGTGGAAATTCCGGATCCGGATTTTACCTTACATCATATAAAGAATGTTCCGCATGGATCGGTTGTCTTTCGAACCTACTGGTCTGATGTATATGGACGCTGGATGCGCTGCGTCCTGTATCTTCCGGCGGAGTATAATCAGGAAAGCACATCGGATTATCCGGTTGTCTATTTAAATAATGGCGGAAGTGAAAATGAGACGACCTGGATAAATGCAAGTAAGATTCATTATATTCTGGACAATCTGATTGCAGATGGAGAAGCAGTTCCCATGGTGGTTGTTATGACGAATACCATGGCTTTTCGGAATGAGGAGGATGCCCAGACGGAAAATCTTTTTGCATGGCGTGATATGATTCTTCAGGATACGATTCCTTTTATTGAAAAAGAGTACCGGGTACGTAAGGATAAGTGGAACAGGGCAATCTGTGGTAATTCGTTTGGCGGGGTCGCGGCCGGCCTGATCGGCTGGGCACATCCGGAAATTTTTGGTAATCTCGGCTTTTTCGCGGCACCGGTTCATTATGAGAATCTCTGGAAAACCTTTGAAGAAAATGAGCATATGCAGTGGATGGTAAATAACGGAGATAAGGTGGGAGAAGAGTATAAAGTTATTTTTATGTCCAGAGGCGAGGCGGAATACCTGACAAACTGGATTCTTCAGATGGATGATGACTGGCTGTCACGGAATGGAATCCTTCATCAGAATTGTATGCATGTGCGCCTGTATGGCGGGGATTTTACTCACGATCATTCAACCTTCCGACGCGGGTTTGCGGATTTCTGCAGACTCCTGTTCCGGAATACAGATCGGATTCTGGGACAGCATAAACCGGATCTGCGGGGGAAATGGGAACCGAAAGGAGCAGCAATGTCTGAAAATAACGAAAAGAAAACGACCGATGCTGCCTGCGCAAAGGATGCGGGTAAACAGGAAGACTGGATGGAACAGAAAGTCGGCGGAGTGGAAAAAAAAGAGGGAAAAAGGGTATTTGTCCAGCCGGGAGAAGGCCTGAAAATGAACGGGGATGGCAGCGCCGTCGTCCGGATTACTGCGAACCCCGGGGATGAAGTGATCGTATCTGTCGGTAACAGTTTCGAACACCCCAGAAAAATCCAGATGGTGGATGAGGAAAATATTGGCTTATTTACCGCCTGTGTTGAAAGAGGGGATTTTAAAGGACCGCAGAGAGTTGTATTTCGCGTAAATGATGTCGAGAAGCTGAATGTAACCATGCCGATGTTGTACCACGCAAATTCTCTCAGCAATTACATCGAATTCCCGGATGAGGAACTGGATGCTTTGCTCGAAGCAAAACCGGATCGCGAGCATGGAGCAGTAAGCCATATTTTCTATGAATCCAAAGCATTTGGGAAAATGATGTCCAGCGTTGTATATACACCGCCTGGCTACTCCGAAGAAAATGAATATCCGGTACTTTATTTCTTTCATGAATGCGGAGAAAATCAGCTTGCGTGGACAGATGCCTCCAGAACTAACTATCTGTTTGATAACATGATCCAGGAAGGTTTGTGCGGCCCGTTTATCATGGTAGAGGTCGATTGCACCATGTCGCTTGCGTACCATGACCAGGAAGATTTCTTTGAGGGATTTGATGAGCTGGAGCAGTTCCTGATGCAGGATTGTGCGGGCTATATGGAATCTCATTTCAGCGTCAAAAAAGATAAATGGCACAGGGCTATAGCCGGAATTGGACTGGGGGCGATCCAGGCCGGATACATTGGATTCAGAAATACGGGATTTTATGGAAACATCGGTTTGTTTACAGCATTCTGGCCATCTATGGAATTCCATGAACATGGAAAGGTTGATCCGATCTATGATGCAGTAAAATCACTGGGAGAGCATCCGGACGAAGTACGGGTATTGTACCGCTCCGAGGGTGACGCAGATGCTCATTATAAGCTGATAGAAAAAGAAAATGAGCTTATGGACGAGCTTGGCTGTTCTGCGCTTCCGGGCTACTATGTAGAGGTGCATCATGGCGTGGAGCACAGTTGGGGAGGATATCGCCGCTCTTTTCGGAACTTTCTGAAACTGCTTTTTGAAAAAAAGAATATCTGATTGGGAGACTTCACAAATTAAAACAGAATTCATTCTAATTTTGAGAAAAAATGACGGGAATTGGAATTGATACAGGAAGAAAAATACGTTAGATTGATGACACAGGGAACAAAACAACAGCGTTCCAGAAGATTAATAAAGAAAAGGAGAAAACGACTATGAAGAAAACACTTGCAGCTGTATTAGCTGTGGGCCTGGCACTTTCATCAACCGGGACCGCACTGGCAGAAGAAAGCACGTCCGCAGCAACGTATGAAGGTTCAGTAATGAACGTTGGAGTAACTTCAAGCACTGCTTCCTGGAATCCATTTACCGGTACCGGTTCGAGTACTGGTGTAGGACAGGCCGCAACCATGATTTATGAGACCCTGATGGATCTGAGCATGAATCCGGTACTGGCTTATGATTATGAAAAGATTGATGATGTGACTTATGATTTCTATATCTGGGAAAACATTTCTGACTCACAGGGAAATGCAATTACCGCGTCGGATGTAGTATTTTCATATGAGCAGGCGATCGCCGGAGGCAATGCGCACGGGATTTCCATTATTGATACGGTGACAGCGGTGGATGATTATACGGTTGAGTTTACATTTACCCATGAACCATATATCGGCGATCTGGAGTCTGTGGCCGGACAGGTAGGAATCATAAGTCAGGCTGCATACGAAGCCAGTGAAGACAACATGGCAACGGAACCGATAGGCACAGGCCCGTATGTTTTGACAGAATGGGTACCGGATTCTATTACAACAGTTACAATAAGAGATGATTATTGGGCATCCGAAGACCAGATTGGTTCAGATATGATGAAATCCAATATTGAAACGGTGAATTTCGTGGTGATTTCGGAAGCTTCCCAGTCAACGATCGCACTGGAAAATGGAACCATTGATTATTCTGCAAATATCACTACCGCAGATCTTACCTTTTTCGAGGAAGGCGGAGTTGATTCGGAAAATTATTATGTAGAGCAGCTGGCACAGGGACTTACGACAGTTTTGCTTGCGAACATGAGCGAAGACAGCATCCTTGGAGATAATCAGGCTCTCCGCGAAGCAATCTTTTACGCAATTGACGTTCCGTCTCTGATCGTGGGCGCTTCAAGCGGCAACGGAATTATCACGTATGACGCAAGCAATGCGTCTCTGACAGATTACAATACAGAATGGAATGATGAAGATAACTACTATCATTACAATGTAGAGACCGCGCAGGAAAAGCTTGCGGAAGCCGGATATTCATCCGGAGAAGTGTCTCTGGTACTGTTCTGTGAGTCTGGTGATGAATATACAAACATGGCAACACTGATTCAGGCGTTTCTTGCAAGTATCGGTATTAACGTTGAAATCGAAGCGTATGACAGCGCAATGCTGAACGAGTATGCTGCAGACAGCACACAGTGGGATCTGATTCTGTCTCTGACGGGCTCTGAGGATTATATTGTAAACAGCTGGGCTCATCTGTTTGATCCGGAGAATTACAGCAATGGAATGTCTATCAACTTTATCGATGATCAGGAAATGTTTGATCTTCTGAATCTCTGCAAAACCTATGATGGACATACAGAGGAGAATCTGAACGCATTCCATGAGTATATCACAGGAAATGCGGTGGCAATGGGACTGTACAATTCTTATACGAACTCTGTTGTAAACAGAAAATATGAACTGTCCTATACACAGCAGATGTCAATCATTCCGCAGGCAACTGTTATTGTGGAGTAAAGGCAGGCTACAGGAATAATGGGGCTGGCAACGGCCCCATTTCTCTTTAATAAAAAGGAGTAAGCGGATGGGCAGATATATAATCAAAAGACTTGTGATGACCCTGGTGGTGGTTATCATTGCCGCCTGGCTGATATTCACGATTATGTTTTTTGTTCCAGGCGACCCTGCAAGAATCATGCTTGGATCCAATGCGACCTACGAGGAAATTCTGGCAAAAAGGGAGCAGCTTGGACTTACGGGATCTTACATATCGCGTCTGGCAAAATATATGTATAATTGTTTTATCAGACTGGATTTCGGAACGTCATGGACCTATGAGACTCCGGTTTTTGAACAGCTGGTATCCAGACTTCCGTATACACTGATCGTCACTGTATCGCAGATGATTTTCAGCCTGATTATCGGTGTGCCGCTGGGAATCTATGCGGCTCTCCACCAGAATCGATGGGGAGATAAGCTGGTAACCGTGTTTACCATGCTCGGATTTTCAATCCCCGGATTCTGGCTCAGTCTGGAAATGGTCATTTTGTTCTCCCTGCGTCTGGGATGGCTTCCGGCATATGGCACGGGCGGTATAGAATACTATATTCTTCCTGTGATAGGTATGTCGCTTGGGACACTCTGTCAGAATGCCCGTCAGACACGATCCTCCGTGCTGGAAGTCATGAGGGCGGATTACGTTACAACAGCCAGGGCGAAAGGACTTTCATCAAATAAAGTGACAATGAAACACATCATGCCGAATGCCATGTTGCCGATTATCACGATGGTCGGAGGAAGCCTTGGCGGCCTGATCGCGGGCTCCGCGATTACAGAGCAGACATTTTCCATTCCGGGA
Source organism: Lachnospiraceae bacterium (assembly GCA_021202075.1). Taxonomy (GTDB): domain Bacteria; phylum Bacillota; class Clostridia; order Lachnospirales; family Lachnospiraceae; genus Choladousia. Next base: position 15,881 of record JAJQDT010000137.1, read on the forward strand.
ATTGGTCTGTATATGCTGACTGCGATGAACAACCGTGACTATCCGGTGGTAGAGGCTATCACTATTTTACTGGCAGCAATCACATCCATCTGTATGCTGTTGACAGATCTGTGTTATGCCGCGATCGACCCGAGAATCAAAGCGCAGTATGTACAGGGTGGAAGCAAAAAAGTAAAAAGGGGGCGGAAAAAGAATGGCTGAGGCAACAAAACAGTTAGGACAGAATGGACTTAACGGAGCCAATGTGAAAAGCAAAAAGAAAAGAAACGGCACAGGCAGTCAGGTAATCCGCCGTCTTAGCAAAAACAGGCTTGCCATGTTTGGCCTGATTGTTCTGGCGATTATTGTATTAATCTGTGTATTTGCGCCAATCACGGCTCCTTATGGCCCCAATGATTATGATCTTCAGATGATTTATGCAACGCCTTGTCTGAAACATCCGTTTGGAACCGATGCTTTGGGGCGGGATATTCTCAGCCGTCTGATCTATGGCGGCAGGTATTCTCTGGCATTAGGCTTATGCGGAGCCGGATTTGGTATGATTGCCGGATGCGTTTTGGGATGCATGGCCGGTTATTTCGGCGGAATCTGTGATAACCTGATCATGAGAGCCTGCGATGTCCTTTCCGCAATTCCGGGACAGCTGCTTTCCATCGTTATCTCCTGCGTTTTAGGCGGTGGATTCTTCAATACGGTCCTGGCTCTCTGCATTGGTGGTATACCTGGAAAGGTACGGCTCCTGCGTGCGCAGATCCTCAGTGTGAGGAATGTGGAGTATATAGAGGCTGCGCAGTCTTACAACTGCAGTTCCGCGAAAACGATGTTTCAGCATATTCTTCCGAATACCTATGCGCCGTTGCTGGTAAATCTTACTATGGAAATCGGTGGAACGATTATGGCAGCAGCAGGTCTGAGTTTTATAGGTCTTGGCGTTCAGCCGCCGACACCGGAATGGGGCGCTATGCTTTCGGCAGGAAGAGATTACATACGGCAGTATCCGCACCTGATTGTATTTCCGGGTCTTGTTATTATGGTAACCGTTTACGCGATTAACCTGTTCGGAGACGGACTCAGAGACGCGCTTGATCCGAAGATGAAACATTGAAGGAGAGAAGAGCATGAAGAATCAGGAAAAAGAATTTTTATCTGTAAAAGATTTAGTTGTGGAATATACTTCGGAAGATACAGTCATTCATGCAGTAAACGGTGTGTCATTCTCTCTTGAGAAAGGACATGTCCTTGGACTGGTCGGAGAGACTGGCGCAGGAAAGACAACGATCGCAAAATCAATTCTGCGGGTGCTTCCTGATATGTCAGCCAGAGTGGTTGGCGGTGAAATACGGCTGGAATCGGAAGAACTGCTGACGAAGCCAGAAAAGGAAATGGAAAAAATTCGCGGGAAAAAGATATCCATGATCTTTCAGGATCCGATGACGGCTTTGAACCCGACTCAGACGATTGGCGCTCAGATTGCGGAAGTAATCAGTACGCATAATAAGATCTCAAAAGCAGAGGCTCAGACGAGAGCAATGCAAATGCTGGAAATGGTTGGCATCAAAGCTGACAGATATCAGGATTATCCCTTCCAGCTTTCGGGCGGAATGAAGCAGCGTGTAGTAATTGCGATCGCTCTGGCCTGCGATCCGGAGCTGCTGCTGGCGGATGAGCCTACGACGGCGCTGGATGTGACAATTCAGGCACAGGTGCTTGACATGATCCGCAATCTGAAAAAAGAGATGGGGACCTCCCTGATACTGATTACCCATGACCTTGGCGTTGTAGGGGAAATGTGCGACGAAGTGGCGGTCGTATACGCCGGACAAATTATTGAAAGCGGGACAAAGTGGGACATTTTTGACCATCCGTCGCATCCATATACGGTAGGGCTTTTTCACGCACTTCCGGATATATCAAAAAAGACAGACAGACTCAGCCCGATTGACGGCCTGCCGCCGGATCCGTCCGCACTTCCGGATGGCTGCAGCTTTCATCCAAGGTGCCCGTACGCTGAGGATAAGTGCAGGCAGGGGGAGATGCCAACGGTCGAAGTTTCAGCCGGACATTTTTGTAAGTGCTGCCGGTGCGGTATTGTGAATGAGGAGGTGTGAGCATGCAGACAGTAGTTGAGACAAAACATCTGAAAAAATATTTTGAATCAAGAGGAGGCATGCTCCATGCTGTGGACGATGTCAGCCTGAAAATTGAAAAAGGAAAGACGATGGGCATTGTCGGAGAGTCCGGCTGTGGAAAATCGACGCTGGGGCGTACGATTATCCATTTGCAGGACAGTACAGATGGGCAGATTTTTCTGAACGGAGAAGATGTGACCGTACGGAAAGGTGCTCAATTGAAGAAGCTCCGCGAAAAAATGCAGATTATCTTTCAGGATCCGTATTCTTCGCTGAATCCCCGGATGAGCGTGGAAAGTATTATCTCAGACCCGTTGAAAGTACAGGGAAAGCTGAAGTCGAAAGGCGAGATTGATGCGGAAGTGACAAGGCTCATGAAGCTGGTAGGGATTGAGGAGCGGCTTCGGACATCCTATCCCCATGAGCTGGACGGAGGAAGACGGCAGCGGGTTGGGATTGCGCGTGCTCTGGCACTGAATCCTGAATTTGTGGTCTGTGATGAGCCGGTGTCTGCTCTGGATGTCTCCATTCAGGCGCAGGTATTGAATCTTCTGATGGATCTGCAGCAGCAGTTTGGACTGACCCTTATGTTTATTACTCATAATCTTTCTGTGGTACGTCATATTTCAGATGATATCTGTGTGATGTACCTGGGGCAGGTCGTGGAATCGTGTGAAACGGATAAGCTATTTGAAGCTACACTGCATCCGTACACGAAGGCGCTTCTTTCAGCTGTACCCTCTGTCGATCTGCATCATCCCTCTGAGCGGATTCTTCTGAAAGGCGAAATCACTTCTCCTATTGACCCGAAACCGGGATGCCGGTTTGCGTCCCGCTGCCCGTATGCGCAGGATGTCTGCGAACAGCCGCAGGAACTGAACGAAGTGCTGCCGGGACATTATGTGTCATGCTGCCGATGCAAAGAAATAAACGGGATCAGCTGATAATCCAGGAGGAACTATGGGAAATAACTGCCAATTTTTACAAGCCGGTCCTCTTGGGTTTGCCCAGTATCCGTATACGCCGGAAAGGAATCTTCCATATGGTAAGGAAGAGTATCTGATCGAATTATTGGATGATGGCGGGACAAAATTCTCCGTATATGATCCGGATGCGAAAAGCATTGAAATTGAGTTCACAGACGGTGAACATCGATTTGCGCTTGAAAAGGATTCAAAGGATGTATGGAAGCTGATTTTGTATGATGTACCGCCGGGTCTTCGCTATATGAAGTGGTACGTAAATGATGTGGAGCTTATCAATAAAAAAGCTCCCATCATTTACGGCTATGGAGGCGCGTACAATTTTGTTGAGATACCGGAAAAGGGCGAAGACTTTTATTATTTAAAAGATGTTCCTCACGGAAGCCTGCGGCTTGAATATTATAATTCCGACTTTACCGATGAGCCGCGGGCATGTGTGGTATACACTCCGCCATCCTATGATACGCATCCGGAACGGTATTACCCCGTGCTGTACGCACAGGCGGGCGGTGGAGAAAATGAGACTGCATGGAGCCAGCAGGGGAAAATTAATTTTATACTGGACAATCTGATAGCTGAAGGAAAATGCCGGGAAATGCTGGTCGTAATGAATGCGGCATATGTGTTTCCGAAGGAAGGAAAGGATTGCGATGATGCGGATGCGATGCTGGACAATTATTCACAGCTTTTGATAAAAGATTGTATTCCTTTTATCGAAAAAAGATTTCGGGTGATCCCGGATGCATTGAATCGGGCAATCTGTGGTAATTCCATGGGAGCCTCTCAAACGCAGTGGCTGGCGTTTCATTATCCGGGCACGGCTTCGTATATGGGCGTTTTCAGTGGAAGACTGCTGGGAGAAATCCGGGAACAACCGGGACAGTATGATCCTTCAAAATATTATGCGGACGGCCATCAGGAGGCATTTAATAAGGAATTCCAATATGTGCTGTATGCCCGGGGACAAAAGGAAGACGGTGCGCAACAGGAACAGGAAGTGGAAAAACTAAGGGAAAGCGGTTTCCATATTAACTTTTTTATGCAGAAAGGCAAGCATGAGTGGCAATTCTGGAGAAAGGCGGTCAGAGAGTTTCTTACCCATCTTTTTATACAGAATTAAAACGTGTCAGAGAGGAAAAAATGGAAGGCAGAATATTTCAGATAAATAAGGTTTACCCGGAAGGGGAAAAATGGATTGCTGTTGCGATAAAATATCCTGCGGAGGTTGTCACGAACACTCTTTCGGAGAACACGTTTATCGTTGAGGATCGGAAGATTACAAAGGTTTATACAAATGATGCACCGCGAACGGCAGAGAAAGGCAAAAACGGCTGCTATGTGATCCTGGAACTGTCGCCGGATGATGAAATGGCGCCTACAGTTTTCCTGCAGGATGGAGAAATGTGGGAGAAACGAAATTCAGTGAAGGTATGCCAGAAAAGGGATATTCTCCTGTCAGATCGACGAACCGCAAAGGCATGGGATGAATCGAAACCTGCTGACCGGATCCTGACACCAACGGTTGATGCTTTTAAGCAAAACGTTTATTGCAGCAGTACCTTTCAGAAGGAACTGCCTTACTACCTGTATTTGCCGGAGGATTATAATGAGAGCGAAAGGTATCCGCTTGTTCTGTTTGTGCCGGATCGCAGTGTCCTTGGAAAAGGAAACCGTATGGTGCTGAGACAGGGCAACGGTGCGGTAGTTTGGGCAGAAGATTCTGAACAGACAGATCGTTCCTGTATTGTGCTGGTACCTCAGTTTAAGGAGGTACCGGTGGAAAAAAGCCATGTGGGCAATGACTGGATTGAGGTGCTTGCGGAGGTTCTTCAGGTAGTTACAACAGATTATTCCGTGGATAAGAACCGTATATATGGAACCGGACAGTCGATGGGCTGTATGACATGCATTGAACTGGGAATTCGCTATCCATCGCTGTTTCAGGCCTGCTTTCTGGTAGCGGGGCAGTGGAATCCACAGCGCATGCTGGCATTACGTGACAGTAAGCTGCTGATTATGGTGTCACAGGGAGATGAACGGGCCCTGAATGGGATGACCGGATGTCTGGACTATATGGAAAGTCAGGGGACAAAGATCAGCCGTGCGATTGTAGAGGCTGACACTGGTGTGAAACAGAATGAGCAGCTGCTGGGATTGCTCTCTGATGAATGTAATATCCGGTTTGCGGTCATAAAATCAGAAATAACGGCGATTTCCTGCCATATGGATACCTGGAAAACAGCGTATTCCATACCGGTAATCAGAGAATGGCTGTTTGAACAGAAATAAAAGGGAGCAGAAAGCTTACTTGATTTCTACTCCCGCCGTAGAGGCCGGATTTTCTATTCTTGAATAAGGAATCCGGCTTTCTGTGGCAGAAATGATGATACATGCGGCCGCAGACAGAAGGATCCGTATTAAATACATGGCAGATGGAGATGACGTACCATAGTGAATGATATAGAATAATACGGAACCGACGAACCAGACGCAGTGAATCAGAAAGAGTGCGAAAAATGTCTTTTGCAGGCCCGTTGAACTGGTCCGGTAATCCCCGATGGTCATGTCGCGGAACGTAAATATGTAGTACAGGAGCGTATAGGCTGACCACAAATAGACCGGGACCAGAACAGCCTGTGGAAGTGCCGTATACCAGACAAGGTTTACAGCTGCGTCAGACAGTCCGTTGTAAAGGGAGAAAATGGACGCCAGAATTGTCAGCAGGAGATACCAGAGCCGCAGGAGAACTTTTGACGCTTTCGAAAGATCACAATGATAGTACGGTGCGGTATAAATGCGGCGGATTTTCTGTTTACCGTTTGCTTTTGTTACAACCGTTTCGCGGTATCCCTCAAAATGACGGTGATATAGTCTGCTGTGATACATTTTACCTTCAGGCGGCTCTTCATAATCGCGATTTCCAAGACGCATAAGGATACTTCCTTTCCATGAAAAAGTATATTCTATCATTCTACAACCGGAAAAGATATTTTTCAATTCAATTTTGGTGTCCAATACATACGAAATTGGCATAATGTAATGGAATACAGGATACGGAATATAATCGAAAAGTGTTGAAATCCGAATGAAACGCGTGTACATTTACAGAAAAGAGTGCTATAATTTTTTATTATTTCATTGTGGCTCAAAAGGCTGTGTATATTCAAAAGAAAGAGAATCATCATTTTTCGAGAAAGAGAGGTTTATCATATGGATCTGGAATATGTGAAAGAATTTGTCTGTCTGGCAAAAATACAGAATTTTATGGAAGCCGCGGATAACCTGTATATCTCACAATCCTCTCTCTCGAAACACATTCAGACGATAGAGGCGGAACTGGGAGTACAATTATTTGACCGCGCCTCACGCAGAGTGTATCTGAATGAAGCGGGGAAAACTTTTCTTACCTATGCGAACCGTCTGGTTGACACTTATGAGGAATGCGCGAATCAGTTTCTGAATCTGGCGAAAGAAAGCAACAACAGCCTTGCAATCGCGTCTATCCCGATGATGACGCAGTACGGAATAACGGATTGGCTTGCTAAATTCAGAAAAGAGAATCCGAATGTAGGCATGAATGTTGTGGAAGGGACTTATTATCAGATGCTGCAGATGCTTCGTGAGCATAAATGTGATTTTGCTTTTGTACGGGAAAATGATGAGAGCATTGAGGAGTTTAAGCATATTTTGATTGCGAATGACCATCTGGTGGCCGTTTTGCCGAAGACACATCCATTGGCTTCTGAAAAGGGAATCGCACTCGAAGCTTTAAAGAATGAATCATTTTTATTGCCGGTAAAAGATACAAGAACCTATTCCACCTGTATTAAAGCATGCAGAAAAGCAAAATTCGAGCCGAAAGTTTCTTTTACCAGCCGTGGAGTATCTACGAATGTTGATCTCGTTAAGAAAGGAATGGGAGTCGCGCTTCTGATGCGAAAATCTGCGGAATTCTCTGCGGATTCGGATGTCGTATTAGTGGACATTGAACCCAGGGTAGAGACTTCGATCTATCTTCTTTACAACAAAAAGAAAAAGCTGAATCACGCAGCATTGAAATTTGTCGGAATGTTTTCTGGCAAAGAACAGTCGGAAGAATAGGAAAAGTAAAATAAGTATAATAAGGCTGCAATACAGTAAAACAGGTGCTTTGGGGGGCATCTGTTTTTGCTTTTCTGACTCATTCGATTTCGGGATTTTTGCATGATGAATTTGAATTAATTTTTCCGGCGTATTGTGTTATAAAGAAAACAAAGGAAACAAAATCCAGATTACTTTTGTGACGATTTTTGTGAAAAATTATGTCGGAGGAAAGAAGATGAGTGAAGAAAAGAAAAAATATTTTGTCTATATTGGAAGCTGGGAACACGACCGAAGCGGAAAGGAGCTTGGTATTCATTCTTTTCAGTTTTCTGAGACGGGGGCAGAACTGAGGGACAGCGTCTCACCGGACGTGTGTGTAGGCGCCATGTACATGGACAGCAGGCGGGATATCCTGTACTGTGTGGATGAAACGGAAAATTTCCCGGGTGGTGCCGGAGGAAGAATACTGGCGTATCAGGTGGATAAAAAAACAGGAAGTCTGAAAAAGATCAGCGAGGTACCGGCTTTCGGAACCAGGACAAGCTTTGTGACAGCGGATACGACCGGACAGTATCTGCTTGTTACAAATCATGGCGGTAAAAGAACCGTAATTCGCTCAGAACGATCAGAAAACGGAGAATATGGCATTCGGCTGGAATATGATGAGACGAATATCGTACTGTATGCATTGGATGAGAATGGCGCAATCGGAAAAGCGCTTGATGTATGCAGACATTCCGGCTGTGGGACTGAAAACCCCGATTTGCAGGCACACCCGCATTGCGTCAGACAATCTCCTCTGGGAAATCTTTTCTGTGTGTGCGATAAGGGCGCGGATGCGCTGTATTTTTACAGTATTGACTATGATAAGAATACCCTTGTTCCCTGCGGAAACACACCACATCAGATGCCGGCAAAATGTGCTCCGAGATATTGCGTATTTCATCCGGAGAAAAAATTCCTTTATATGAATTATGAAGGGCAAAACCGGATTTCTGTATTTCAGTATGAAATGGATGGCAGTGTTCAGGAAATACAGACCATCGATGTTCTGCAGGAGAATATGGAGTTTCCTTTTAAAGGCGGGAAACGTGTTGTTCAGTCTTCCGATATCTGTATTCATCCGAATGGGGAGCTGCTCTACAATATTACCAGAGGATTGAACCGGATTGATTCCTATAGAATAGATCGGGAAAAAGGTACACTTACACATGAACAGACACTGGATCTTCCGGTAAAACAGGGCGGTATGGATACCATTCGCGGGTTTGCTCTTTCTTCGGATGCGAAATACCTTCTGGTGGGGGTATTAACAGAAGACAGGGTATTCGTACTTGATGTTGATGAAAACGGCAGAGTCCGTGTTTCTGGCCGATGCGAAGGATGGGATTTGTACCATCCGGCAGCTTTGGTTTGTTACTAAATATCAAAATTGCAATAAGAAGGAAGGGTGAGCAAATTTATGGAAAGCACAGAAAAATACAGCCTGTTTTACTGCCCTGAAGACGGGAAACTGCATATTGGTGATGCGTGTACGGAAGAAAATGAAGCGCTTGTGGGCAATATGGGTGAAAAAATCTACCAGTCAGAGAATTATCACGGGGAAGGGAAAAACCTGACGCTTTCAGATTTCCATTTCCAGACGACAGCGGATATCGCCCTGATCGTACCGGACGGTTCTACTGTTATTCTGGAAGGAAAAAATGAACTGAAGGTAGTGAATGACCGGGAGCGTGCAAACGCGGCTGTTCTGTACAGCAATGGAAGCATGACGATCACCGGAGGAGCGGAAGCGGAACTGCGCTGTCTGGCAGAAACATCACAGGGATTGTGGAGCCGGTGCATCTGCGCCAGATTCGGGAATCTTTCCATTGAAGGGGGCACAATTTACGCAATAGCGGGAAGCGCCGGAAAGTGTGGTGCTATTTATGCCGGAGGACGTTTCCGTGAGGTGCCGGATACGGGCCGGATACGGATTCGCGGCGGGAAAATCCTGGCTTCGGCGAAAACGAATGCTATACGTGCATCGGCGGGGAAATTATTTTTGGAGCCACCGAAGAATTATTGCTCTGTAGTGAATAATGCCAGAGAGTATACAGGAAGCTCACTTTCATGGAACGGTGAAACACTTACACAGGAAAAAATGGACAAACCGGTAATGATACTGTTTGAACCGGAGCCTGTGGTGTCAGGAACAGGGAGGACGATATGAGAAAAAATGAAAATAACAAAAACCGAATGGCTCCTGTGACGGAAGAACTGGAAATACCCAGAATGCAGGCACCTGAGAAAACCTCTTACAGCTGTGATGTTCTGGTGATCGGCTGCGGCTGGGCAGGCCTGAATGCCGCGGCAGCGGCCAGAAAAACGGGCGCAGATGTACTTGTGGTTGATAAAGGCACGCCTGGCTACTCCGGCTTAAGCTCGTTTTCCTCTTCCCATCAGTGGTATGATGCGGAAATGGGAGATGATTTGCAGGCCTGCCTGGATGAAATGGTCATGGCAAACGAATATCTTGCGAATATAGGCTGGTATAAGAAATGGGCTGAGCATTCCAAAGAGACATATCAGCGTCTGATGGATTGGGGCCTGCTTACGCAGTATCCGACGGGTTCGGAATCGGGTCACTGGGTGGATGGAGACTGGAGACATGATGATCTGACCGGCTATCATGAAGAATTCCTCTATGCGGATCGCAGAAACCGCTGGGCGGAAGTACTACGGGAAAATAATATCCCCTGGGTTTCACAGACGATGATTTATGATGTCATTGAGGAAGAGGGAAAGGTTGTCGGTGCGGTAGGCTTTCATGTGCCGACGGCGACGGTGATCCGTTTCTCCGCGAAAGCGGTTGTGATGTGCATGGGCGGCGGTTCCATCAAACCGGTGGGATTTCCGACAAGCTGCGATACGTTTGACAGTGACTGGATCGGTTATCAACATGGACTTCCGATTGTCGGAAAGGAATTTGATGATTTTCATTTTAGTGCCTCCTTTGCACCAGGGAACGTGCTGACCTGCAATTCATGGACCTATCTGGAAAATATCTGGCTGACGGGCGGCGATATTTCGCAGGAAACTTTACTGGGCAGAGCGCAGGGAGAAGCCAAAAACCTGATTTTGCCCAGAATTGAATCAGTGACCAGAGGGCTGGCTGATTATGCCAGAACCGATATTCAGCCCGCTTCCGGACGGGGAAAGAGCCGCTCAGGAAAATTTGAAGATCCAAGAAAAGGGAAATGGACAAGCGATCTTCCAAAAGGAGATACCTACGGGGCTGCGGTTGGCATGCAGCTGCATCTGGGGTGTGGGATTTTCTGCGGAATTGATGATCTGGAAGGAAAAACAGCACTGGAAGGACTTTGGGTTGCGGGAGACGGATGCAACGGATCCTGCGTGTCCGGAGGTTCTTATCTGGCAGCAACAGGATTTACTTCGAATTTCTGTTCAACACAGGGTTACATTGCCGGAGAAGCGGCGGGAAAGTTTATTCAGAATCAGAGCAGCACCGAGATTTCTACGGGAGTCTGGGATACGTATGAACATGAAATCCTTGCGCCGATGAAGAAAGAAAAGGGATTTCGGCCTTCCTGGGCCTGCGATCAGCTTCATTCGATCATGTCTCCCGGATGGGTGACCATTGTAAAAACTGAGGAATCGCTGACTCATACACTGGGTCTGGTAAAGGAATTCCAGAAAAATGTACTGCCGCTTTTGAAAGCCGGCGATGCACATGAGCTTCGGCTTTGCCATGAGGTAGAGCATAAAGCACTTTGTGCAGAAATGAAGCTTCGGGCCAGCCTTGAGAGAAAGGAGAGCCGGGGATATCATTATCGTGCGGATTATCCGTACCGTAATGATGAGTATTTGTGCTACTTTACCATTACAAAAGATGGCGATGATATGAGATTTGACCGGGTAGAGTTAAAAGATGAGTGGAAAGGAGATGTGTCAGAGCCTTATGAGAAACGCTATCAGACATTCCGTTTCCCCGGAGAACAGCAGGCGCTGAATCTGCCGGAGGATGACACAATCCCTTCAAGCGGATGGAGTCCGACAAAAGCTTTTTCCATATCGCCTGAGCCAGAGAAAGGAGGACAGTCATGAGTGTGATTCGCGTGGATTTGAATAAATGCATTGGGTGTCAGCGCTGTTATAAAATCTGTCCGATGGACGTATTCCGTTTTGATTATGTACGGCAGAAATCAGTGATTGCCTATCCGGAGAGCTGTCAGAGCTGCGGACAGTGTTACCTGAATTGCCCGGCTCATTCGCTTGGTTTCACGGATGGTGTTTACCAGCATCCGCTCAATGCCGGAAGATAGGATGGAGGATACTGTTATGTCAAATAAACTGAAGTTTATCGTAAATGGCCGGGAATATCTCTTTGAGACAGGTGGAAACATGGCAGCTGCTTCGGGAAAAGGACAGATTCCGGCGACAGAAACCCTGCGGGAGACGTTAAATAACCGTATAGAGGGTATTGATCTCAAAAGGAATTGCGATCGCGGGATCTGCGGCGGCTGCACGGTGCTTGTAGACCGAAGAGCCGTAAATGCCTGTTCCATTCTGACTGTTTCCTGCCAGGACGCTGATATCCTTACTCTGGAAGGATTGTCCCCTGAGGAATACAGGCTGTATGAACTGTTTCGGGACAGCGGATATTTTGAACGGCATTCCGCCTATATCAGCATTCGCGCTCTTACAATGATCTGTATCGCACAATTTTATCAGAAAGACAATCCTGCAGATTGTGATTTTGAGAAAGTATTAAGCGAATATGCCGGACAAGGCCTCGGGACAGAAAAAATTCTTGAACTGATTCATCAGTACAGGCAGGCATGAGTTCTCTTATGCGAAGATACCATATGGCGGGATGCGGGTTGCGTGAGCAGCCTGCTGGTTGTGGTTACAGTATGGAGGGTGGAGATGAAACCATTTGAATATGAAAGAGTCGATGACTATGAAAGCGCAGATGCGCGAATCCGGGAGGCATCTGATAACGTATCTGTGATTTCCGGCGGAACCGATTTTCTGAATACATGGAAAGACCAGATTCTTCCGGAATATCCGGATCGTGTCATCCAGATTGATCAAATAGAAAACGCGAACAGGTTTGAGAAAACAGAAAGCGGATGGAGAATTGGCGCAGAGACCCGGCTTTCTACACTTGCGGAGCAGGAAGAAATTCCGGTACTTGCAAAAGCAACGTCATCTGTCGCGACAGAGCAGATTCGGAATGTGGCGACAGTTGCCGGAGATTTGTTTCAGGATGTTCATTGCCGATATTATCGTTACACGGATTTCATGGGAGGATGTGTTACCTGCAATCGAAAGGGTGGTGATTTTTGCTGCGCGATGCATGGCGAAAGTGAACAGCATTCTTTGTTCGGAGGCATGTATACACATGACTCACCGTGCAGTCAGGCATGTCCGGCCGGTACGAACATACCCGCATATGCAGAGGAAATCCGTAAGGGAAATATAAAAGGTGCTGCCCGTATTTTAATGGAAGCAAACCCGTTTCCCATGCTGCTCTCAAGAGTATGTCCTCATCCCTGTGAAACAAAGTGCAATCAGGGCAAATTTGGCGACAGCGTGAGCATTCATAATATGGAGCGCTTTCTGGGGGATTATATTCTGGAGCACAGAGATGAATTTTATTGTGCGCCGACCCGGGAAAGCGGAAAAAAGGTGGCTGTTGTGGGCGCGGGACCTTCCGGTTTGGGTGCGGCCTATTTCCTGCGGAAAGCCGGTCATGGGGTAACGGTATTTGAAAGAAAACCGGAGGCAGGAGGCGTTATGCGTTATGGAATTCCGCATTACCGTCTGCCGAAGCATTATCTGGATCAGGTGATTGAAAGCCTGGAACAGATGGGAATTTGTTTTCAGATGAATACGCAGGCGGGGGTTGACTTTACGGTAGATGACCTTCTTTCGGAATATGATTCCGTCTGCCTTGGTACCGGCGCATGGAAACAGCCGGTGCTGGGTATCGGACATGAAGAGGTTGCAGAGTTTGGCCTGAATTTCCTGACCGGTGTGAATAGTTTTCTCAGAAAAGAAATCAATGGACGGATTCTGGTGTGCGGCGGCGGAAATGTTGCAATGGATGCAGCACTGACAGCAGCCCGGCTGGGAGCGGATTCGGTGACTGTAATCTGTCTGGAGCAGGAATATGAGATGCCGGCTTCCACGGAAGAGATTCAGCGCTGTCGGGAATCCGGTGTTGAGATCTGCTGCGGCTGGGGACTTCAGGAAATTCAGACAGATGCTGCCGGGAAGCCGCTGGGAATGCTTGCAAAAAAGTGTCTCTCTGTTTATAATGAAGAGCATCGCTTTTCTCCGCAGTATTCAGAAACAGAGAAAAAACTTTTCGCCGCAGATGCGATCGTTCTTGCTACCGGCCAGAGAGTGGATATTTCCTATCTCGGAGAAGACCTAATGAAAAAGCTCGCCAGTGCACGTGGCCTGATCGATACAGACCTTACGACGGGAGCTACTCATCAGCCGGGCATTTTTGCCTGCGGAGATGTTGCTACCGGACCGAACATTGCCAGCCGTGCAGTAGCCGGAGGCAGAAAAGCGGCTGAGGCAATCTGTACCTGGCTGGAACCGGATTGTGTACAGGCAAATGAGGAAGATTCCTTTGCCGGTTTCCGTACCGTTGATACCAATGGAATCGAGCTGGCGGATGCCTGCCAGGCTCCGGAATTGGAAATACAGAAAAGAACGCTGTATGATGAGGATTGCTCGACACCGGATCGTGACAGGATATTGCGTGAAGCCTCCAGATGTATGAACTGCGGTTGCTTTGCAGTGAATCATTCGGACCTGGCGCCTGTCCTGCTGCTTATGCGTGCTGAATTTGTGACGACGCAGCGAACTCTCAGCGCCCAAAAACTGCTGGCTGTCCGGAAATCGCCAAAGGACGTGCTGCGCAAAGGAGAACTGTTAAAAGAAATCCGGATTCCTGAGAATAGCTTTTCTCAGCTGTTTTTTGAAAAAACGGATCACGGACAGCGGGAATTTTTCACATCTGTCAGCCTGGCGGCAGGACTTACCATTTTAAATGGATGTGTAGACTCTGCGCGTTTTGTGTTTGGCGGGGTAGCCGGGATTCCTTACGAACCGACTGCAGTGGCTGAATATCTGCGTGGACGCGTACTGGATTCAGATACCATCGAACATGCGGCAGATCTTGCAACTGCAGGAGCGAATGCATTTCCTGACAGTGAGTCACGGCTGTGGGAGATGAAGGATTTACTGCGAAAGGTTCTGCGAAACGCAGCGAGTTGCTGATTTTCCGGGAACTTTAGTATGACGAAACAGAAATCTGTATAACTGAGTTTAATATTAAGGAAAGAACAGGATTATGAAAATAAAAGAAATCATTCAGAGGCTGGAGGCATTTCATCCTCCGCTTGAAGAAACAATGACCTGTGATCTGGTAAAAATCGGAGATGCATCCAGAGAATGTACGGGAATTGTTGTGACCTGCTTTGCATCAACGGATGTGATCCGAAAGGCTGCAGAAGAGAACGCGAACCTTATCATCTGCCATGAACCGCTTTTTTACAGCCATGAGGATACAACGGACTGGCTGGAAGGCAATCCGGTCTATGAAGAAAAGAAAAAAATTCTGGAAGAAAACCAGATTGTCGTCTACAGAGATCATGATCATATCCATGGAGGACATGGAGGTCAAAATACCGACGGAATTTTCTATGGAATCATGAAAGAACTTGGTTGGAAGAACTATTGTATAGGGGATAAGAAGAAGCCTTTGCTTTACGAAATTCCGCAGACGACAGTTCCGGAGCTCGCCAGTTTCCTGATGGAAAAACTGAATCTTTCCGGAATGCGTGTGGTTGGAAGCCATGATACGATAGTACGCAGAGTCTTTTTCTGTGAACATGTGCAAGGGGCAAGACCATTTGGAAACAGGACGGAAATTCCGGATAATGAGGCTATTAAAAAGGTCTGCAGGGAGCAGGTGGATGTGTTGATTCCATTTGAAATTATTGACTGGACACTCAGCGCTTACATCCGTGATTCCTGTATGGAAAACATGCCCAGGACGATTCTGGAAATGGGACATTTTAATGTGGAAGAGCTTGGAATGCGTTATATGCTCCGGTATCTGCCGCAGGTGGTCGGTACAGATATTCCTGTGAAATATATACAGTCCGGCGACAGCTTTTCGTACATTACAAAATAAGGAAGTATGCAGCTCATATTCTGAACGGTAGTGTTTGATTCGCAGGGAATGTAGGCTTCGCCATTCCCTGCGATATTTCTGTTGTGGGACTAAGAATGATAGTTGTAATTTATGATTGTTGCTGTGCATAGGGGGAACCTCGCAGGTTTTGAAAAATACACGGCTGCCGGTGCGCTGGTCCTGAAATTATGTACGATACCGGCGCGGAATAACAAAAAATGACGCCGATAGGCGGCACGACCCGTGACTTTTCGGAAGAATCCGATGGTCGCGGGCTTTTTTTTGTTGTTCTCAAAGCGTTCCAACAGAACGCGCAGCTCAGCACCGGAGATTTCCCCAACGAGCAAACCGCCTCGCGGGGTGACTTTGTAGCACAAAGTCATTGCTCGCAGATTTACTGAAAGGAACGAAAACGTAACGCCAAACTCATAGTGGGGACGGCGGTTCGAGAAAGAACTGCTGTCCCGATTTTATGATGCGCAGGGGCGCGAGAGGAATTTTTGCAGCTTTGCTGC
>JAJQDT010000139.1:0-3949 GCA_021202075.1 Lachnospiraceae bacterium
TGCGACGGTGAGGAGGGGGGAAACAAGCACATGGTCGGCAGACCAGAACGCGGAGGCGGCGGGGGGCGAACAGCCCACTTGGCAGAGTTCGGATGGAGGTGGTTTTTTCACGCGCGGGCGGGAAAAAAGCGTCGGAATCCGGACTCTGCGGGGGAAGTCCAGAGGAGGCAACGTCCCCCCTTTGGCAAGATAGGCAGAAATCTTCTGCCATATCTTGTATGGCAGAATTTTTTTGATTTCGCAGCTTAAAAAAATTCTGTGCTGGGTACAGAGACTTTGTTTCGGATAGGGATGTGTGGCCGCAGCTTAAAAGCGTCTTGCAATTTTTTTCAGAATGCAGCTTCATGACCCGTCGCATCACGCGGAGAGGCTGGGAAGGTATACCATTTGCAGAGAGAATCGAAAAATCCTGATTGAAGATTCAGAAAAAAAGTGGAGATTTAGCCGTGCTTGTGTTAAACTAAAAACAGCGCAAGATGGCTGGCCGAGCGACGAGGAACCGGCGGAGGACAGCGCGCCGCCATGCCGCATTCGGAATTGGAGAGGAAACAAAAGCGTGGAGTTTAACGGGTTATGAAAATGAAGCAGGATTTATCCGGACTATATCAGAGCATTGCAGTGATTGGCCGCAAGCTGGGTGCAAAGCGCGTGGTGCTTTATGGTTCCCGTGCCAGAGGGGACGAACGGGAACGCAGCGACATAGATTTGGCGGTGTTCGGCTTGCCGGAGCGTGCGCAAACAGCATTTCGGGACGCGCTCGATGCGCTGCCAACGCTGCTTGATTTTGATGTTGCTTATATCACAGATGAGACAGACCCCCGTTTTTTGGCGAACGTGAAAAAGGACGGTTTTGTATTGATGGACAAATTCACGGAAAAGGCGACAAAGCTGGTTCAGGCCGTGACGCGGCTGGATGAAGCGCTTGCGGACTATAACGAGCTGAAACGGGACAGCGTGAGAGACGGTGTCATTCAGCGGTTCGAGTTCTGCACAGAGCTTGCCTGGAAAACGCTGCGGGAATATCTGATAGATCAGGGCTTTTCGGAGGGCGTGGACAGTCCAAAGCGGGTGCTGCGTCAGGCATACGCAATGGGACTGTTGGAAAATCAAGAGGGCTGGCTGGACTTGCTGGAAGCGCGGAACCACACGTCGCATATCTATGACGAGGCCACGGCGCAGCAGGTATTCCGGAATATCCAGCAGACATTTTGCCCCCTGTTCCGGACGCTGATTCAATCGCTGGGACTGGACAGGGCAGCAGAGGGAGAGACGGACGATGAAGTTTGATTTTATCATCAGAAATCCGCCATATCAGGATGAGACAACAGGTATCAACTCTGAGGTATGCATATATGGCTACCTTCATTAAGAATCAGAATTTCTATATCATAGCCAAGGTCAAAAAAATGTTTTGCGGAATAACATATAGGGTCTGTCCGAAATTCTGTGTAAACTCTATATCAGATGAAAAAAGAGTAAAATTCTATCAAGGCGGCACCGGCTTTGTCCGGTGCCGCCTTGATGACACCTTAACGCCGACGGGAACGGAAAGCCCTTAATTTCTGGGTTTGGAAAGCTGTAGAAATCAAGGAATGTATATTTACCCTCGGAGAGCCGAAAAAGCCGTCTTGGGGTATTCAGGAGCCGGAGAACGCCACTACTACTAATCCTTATCCACTCCAAAAGCAATAGCTCACCGTTTAAACATACACAGCGGGTGAGTTCTGCTTCTTCTGTTAGGCACTGACTATACTATCAAAAGAAACTCCATTTTGATAAAGATACTCAGGCGCAATATCAATATCACCATCATTCCATACCGGAACACCATAGTCAATATAAACCGATCTAAAAGTCTCTATATTCTGCAACGGCTGAAAAGCAGGTGTGTTCAGTAACGGCGTAAAATCAAATACCTTCGTCTCGCCATTCAAAAACCTAACCCACAGCTTATGACCGTCCATTGGACGAACTCCGCTGATCTTCATTATTTGCGGAGCCTCGCCAGCATACGCAATTCCACTTTTGATATACATATCTACAAATACCCCTTTCCATTTCTGCTTAACGCAACGGATCGATCTTCCCAAACGGCACATTCTTTACTGCATTATTCCACGCTATATACAACTCATCTTCATGTATCGCTGCCCATGCCTGTACCAATCTGAGTTGCTTAACTGGCAAGCTCCCTGCCAACAACTCACCGTCAACACCAACTGATGCCTCATATTCAGAAAAATACACATGGAAATGCGGCTTATGATGTTGGTCGTTATCACTGTATATCATTTTGATTACAATATTAAAAAATCTACAAAGTTCCGGCATTATTTCACTCCTCTCTCTTGTCTGCTACAGATTTCAATCTTCTTTGATATTTTAGCATAATTACACCAAAACATCAACCCTAATTATACACGTCATTCAATTTTTGAAATCCTCTACTTAGAAGATTGCTCAAAGCCTGTGATAGACGCATTTGAACAGTGCTCGATGTATCGCCACCTCATGAAAAAATATCAAAAAGGAAATCCGTTGCGGCAGGGATCACCTGCGGACAGAAAAGAATGGGGGAAGATGGGAGCCAAAGAGCGGCCCCTTCGGGGCCTTAAAGAGAAAGTCATCTCCCCCTCGCTCTGAGGCATGGAAATGATGGAAAACCCTACGGGTTTACCACATTCCCACACCCCGCCGCTCACCCCCTTTTCCCCTCCGACTTTCTCTCTACAGACAGGAGAGAGATGTTTACAAGAACACCTTTACAGGAGGCTTAGATTATCAATAGATTTATTGGCAAGCAATGCTTGTGTCCGGACAACGGACACAAACGGCTTGTTGAGGGCTGCGCCCCCAAGCCCCCAAAAACGCACATTCGTGCGGCGGCGCATCCTGTGGATGCTTATGGCAGTGACTAAGTACTCCGGACTATTGCCACCAAGTCAGACTAACTTCATTGGCAGTCAAAACCAGTCCTCGACTTATGAATCTTCCCAGAACGTCATTTGATTTAACCCTAAATCACTCTCAATCTTGCTCTGAAGTTCAATCCTGTCTAAAGGCGATTTGGTATCAATGGTAAGCCTGATCTTTACTACGGAACGGCTTTTCTTTATCGGATCATAGCTGACCACTTTATCAGAGCATTTATTTATCTCTTCAATCGCAGGAACCAGCGCCCTAGACTTAAAGTCCTGATAAACTTTATATCGCTCTGCTCCCATCATACGCTTTAATTCATCAAGCTCAAATTCTTTCTGATAGGTTTCTAATTCGTTGAAATGGATGCTCTTCACAAGCTCATACAGTCGTATTGTGTATTTGCTCTTGAAGTTCAGCGTCCATAGCAGTTCGTACTGTGTGAAGTTCCTTTTTAACTGGAGAAGGTAAGGTTTCATAAACTCATCCAACTTAATCTGAATAATACCACTGCCTTCATCAATGTACGGCCTCTCTATCCATCGCACAAGGGTTTCTTTACCGTTATCTAACTTGACCCATATACTTTTATCAGCAATTTCTTTGATAGTAGCCTTCAAGTCTGAGTAATTCTTTCCACTATTGGTTTCAATTCCATATACTCTACAAAATTCCTCAATGCTGAACTTGTACAATTTAAAATTTTCATCATAGGGCGTGATCTGACTAATAAGATACAGTAAAACCTTCTGCTGCTGCAATGATAAGCTAAACCGGCTCTTCTGAATAAGCTCATTTGCCTTTATAATTGTACCCCTGCGGATTTCTAAATACTTATTTTCCTGCTCCATTTTCACACCTCACGGAAATTTACTATACCATAAGAAAAGACACACGTCAATATAATGTCTTTTTTGTTTTCAGTACTACCAGCTTTCCGATAAAACTATATGTTCTCTGCACCATTTGTCTTTTTTCTCTGCACCATTTGTCTTTTTTCTCTGCACCATTTGTCTTTTTTCTCTGCACC
>JAJQDT010000139.1:4049-5870 GCA_021202075.1 Lachnospiraceae bacterium
ATTTGTCTTTTTAAAGTCCCCATACATTATAATAAGAAATATAATAAATATCTATAAAGATAGATAAAGAGATCTGAGGGTAGTGGTACAGCTCAAGGACTGGTGCAAGAGTGACATCATCAATATCCAAAGATTCGCAAGATTGACTGTCACCGAAATCCAAACCTTAAGTCGAAAACAGTCCACAAGTGATAGGATCGCCAGTCTCTGGCTATACATATCAAAGATGAGCATATCGCAATGCTCATCAATCCATTCCTTACGATGAGCGGTATGTTGGTGAAGGCGTTTAGTTAGAGTAAGAATTAATTGCGTTCTCCGGCTCCTGAATACCCCAAGACGGCTTTTTCGGCTCTCCGAGGGTAAATATACATTCCTTGATTTCTACAGCTTTCCAAACCCAGAAATTAAGGGCTTTCCGTTCCCGTCGGCGTTAAGGTGTCATCAAGGCGGCACCGGACAAAGCCGGTGCCGCCTTGATAGAATTTTACTCTTTTTTCATCTGATATAGAGTTTACACAGAATTTCGGACAGACCCGCCAATTTTTCACAGCAAGCTGCTACTCCGTTATGTTGTGTACATCAAAGAAATACCTTAATCCACCATGTAGAATTTTGGAGGTAAAAAAACTTGATTTTCATTCCCGTCCATGCTATAATAAGAAAAATATTTTTTTGATTGTCACTTTTCCTTCCTTTTAGATTGCAGATCCCATCTTTTTTTGAGGGGGTGCTCCCAGTGTCGGCGGCAATACGTTTGGGAGCACTCTCTACTTAGATACGCTTTTTGTTTTCTCTTCTATAGAAATAATTTATTGGGACTACGGAGTACCTCACCTACTTTTTTTAGGTGGGGTATTCTGTTTTCTCTTGGTGCAACGCTTGACTGTTTCGCTCATGGGGAGCTTTTTTGTAAAAAGCTCCCCGCCGCTCCGGCACCCCTGAAAAACTTTCGCTCGCCGCTGGGCAGAGGGGGCAGTCCCCTTTGTGTCCTGCCCCCTGCGGGGTAGCTTGACCCGTGGCGGTCAATGTCAACGGGTACGGGTTGTATTTTTTTCGCCGCTTTCGCTCTGAAAAAAATCTCCACCCCGCGCCGCGCCCATTGACAAGACCCGCCCGCGCCCGGTCAAATCAAAACAAACCGCACTCCGCAAGCGTGTGCTGGTGCAATCAGCGTCCAAAAATCCGCGACCAGAATCCTTTTTTTCCCGGCTGTGCAGCAGCTTCAAGCAGAGTGATCTGTTTTTCTTTCAGAAGCAAGTCCTGTAGCTCTGAAATTTTTAAGAGCAGCGCCTTATTTTCATCCTGCAAGCGCTGTATTTCTATGTCTTTATCTGTTTGCAGAACTACAATCGGATTTCCCCTGCGTTTATCGTCCAAAAGCTGCTCGGCTTCATCGTCCAAAAAACGTGTCCTACCCTTGCAGTGAATATGTCCTTCCAGCTCCGCTTTGTAGCGCTCCACCGACTGTCTTGCGGCTTCATAGGTAATGTTGTGCTTTTCTGCATAATCCTTTATTGAAATCATTGGGAAGTAGTACCTTTCAACCATACACAAGGCACTTGCGCAAGGCTTGTACAAGCTTGTGTTACACTGCTATTGTATCCGTTTTGATGTTAAACGTCAATCTCTGGAAATGTCGATTTATGTCGAATCGTGTCAAACGAACTATCCCATAACAGCAGCTTATCAAAGATGCAGACCACGAAAAAGGAAATTAGAGAAATGCGCAACAGACTGCGACGACGAGGGGGGGGGGGAGCCCTGTCTGTTATACACAAAACCGAGCCACCGACACTAGGCATGATGTCTTTTGCCGTG
>JAJQDT010000002.1 GCA_021202075.1 Lachnospiraceae bacterium
TATGGACGAAGGCCGCGCTAATCGCGAAGCGATTTTCTGTTGCGCGGCTTCCATTTGTGGCTTCCAAGGATGTGATAATCCTTGAGACGGATGTAATCCCAAATGCATTCGTCCATATTCATGCAGACCCAGATGGAATATACACGTTTCAGGTCATTGAAATTCCTGCCGGTAAAATCTCGTTCCTTTTATCATGACAGGGAGATTATTCTTAAAGTTTACTGATAGATTGATGCTATTACTTTACCATATTAAAAAACCTGGCTCAAGTATTATATTTTGAAATTTTCTTCCTGTCATGCGTATATTTTAGCAAAACAGGGAGGGGGGGAACTAAATATTTATTAAAACTAAATTAGCTATAAATAATTCACATAAGATATAATAACTTCAATGTGGGACTGTCGAGCATAAGTGGCATTATACATGAGGAAGTAGGAAATGTTCTGGCAGTGATCTCTTGCCCTGGAAAAGATACGGTTTGCAAAAAAATGCGCATATAGTGCACGAAAAAAGCAGAATTTTCTATATACAGATTTAAACATTTGTGTTACTCTATTATCAAAGCAAATTAATTAGTGTCCACCTGAAATCCTAACTATATACACGGTGCTGAAGGAATAAACGTTTCTGTACCATGATACATATGGATTTTGTGAGGTCCGCATTCCATGAAATCCTGTCATTTGGGAAATACTTAAGAACGAGGAGGATTGAGTCTATGAAAAGAACACCAAATTATTTATGGAGAAAGCTGACCGCTTTGATGTTATGCTTCATCATGGGAGTTTCATCGCTGACGGTCTGCTATGCAGAGGCTTCGGAAAGTACGGAGGAAACAGAAGCGAGTGTGTCTGCGGTCAGTGTCAGCTTAAATAAGTCAAAGGCTTCTGTGGCGCTGGAGAAAACGGTGAAGCTGAAAGCAACGGTAAGCGGAACGAGCAGTAAGGTCACCTGGAGTACGAGTAAAAAATCGGTAGCGACCGTGAGTGCAAAGGGTGTGGTGAAAGGAAAGAAAGCAGGGACTGCGACGATCACTGCGACGGTGGACGGGCAGACGGCTGCCTGTACGGTAACGGTCACTGTGGATCTTGCCAGCTATATGAATGGCAGTATTTCCAAATTAAAAAAGGCAGTTGGCTCTCTGAAGTTTACCAGCAACGATCCGGCTCCGGAGACACGGAAACTGTACATTAGTACTACCGGTGATTCAAATGCTTTTTTTGCAAGTGTCAGTAAGTCCACCAAAAAAATCGAACTGGTTCAGAATTTAAACAGAACCAGTGTGAAGGTGTATGGTGTGTCAATCGGGAATTCGGTATCCGCCGCGCATAAGAAGCTGCTGAAAAAAGGATTCAGGCTGTCGAGTAAGGCTTCAGGAGTCAGAGACTACAAGAATGGAACATTCTGGATTCGCCTCTTCATTGAAAACAGTAAGGTGACAGGTTACTGGATTTCAAGACTGTAAGTCCGTAAAGAACCCCCATCCGAACTCGTTGGTCGGATGGGGGTTTTGTGAAAAAGCAGTTTTATTTCTTATTCTCCAGCTCCGCTTTTTTCATCGCGCGAACCTTCAGCGGCAGCCCGAAGAGGGTGATGAAGCCGCTCGCGTCGTGGTGGTCGTAGAGATCGCCGGTCGTGAAGGAGGCGAGAGACTCGTTGTACAAAGAGTACGGAGAGGTTGTTCCTGCCTTGATGATGTTGCCCTTGTAAAGCTTGAACCTCACCTCGCCTGTCACGTCCTTCTGCGTCACATCGACAAACGCCTGAATCGCCTCCCGCAGCGGGGTGAACCATTTGCCTTCATAGACGACCTGCGCGAACTGGCTGCCGAGCTTCTTTTTGGTCTCCAGTGTCTCGCGGTCAAGAATCAGCTCTTCGAGCTGTTCATGCGCTGCCATCAGGATGGTACCGCCGGGCGTCTCGTAGACACCGCGGGATTTCATGCCGACGACGCGGTTCTCTACAATGTCTACGATACCAATGCCATGCTTGCCGCCGAGCGCGTTCAGCTCGGTGATAATCTCGGAAACCTTCATCTCGCGGCCGTTCAGAGTCTTCGGAATACCGGCTTCAAAGGTCATGGTAACGTATTCGCCCTGCTCCGGAGCTTTCTCCGGCGTCACGCCGAGCACCAGCATATGGTCATAGTTCGGCTCATTCGCCGGATCCTCGAGCTCAAGGCCTTCGTGACTGATGTGCCAGAGATTGCGGTCACGGCTGTAGCTGGAGTCCGCCGCGAATGGCAGATGAATGCCATGCTGTTCGCAGTACGCGATTTCATCCTCGCGGGACTGCATGGTCCATACGTCGGTCATTCTCCAGGGAGCGATGATTTTGATATCCGGGGCGAGTGCCTTAATGCCCAGTTCAAAACGAATCTGGTCATTTCCCTTGCCGGTCGCGCCGTGGCAGATGGCGACCGCATTCTCCTTCCGGGCAATCTCCACCAGCTTCTTCGCGATAGCCGGGCGCGCCATTGAGGTGCCGAGCAGATACTTATGCTCATAGACAGCGCCTGCCTTTACGCACGGCATGACGAAATCGTCACAGAATTCATCGACAATATTTTCAATATATAATTTGGAAGCGCCGGAGAGCTTCGCGCGCTCGTCCAGCCCGTCCAGCTCATTTCCCTGCCCGACGTCGATGCAGCAGCAGACCACGTCGTAATCAAAATTTTCCTTCAGCCACGGGATAATCGCGGTCGTGTCCAGACCGCCGGAATAGGCGAGAACTACTTTTTCTTTCATAATGATTCCTCCTCGTATAATCTTAATTCTTTTTGCTCTGACCAATATATCGCACCTGATTGGATTATGCAAGAGGAAATTGCATAAAAAAGAGAAATAATGAATATTATGCGTTGCCTGGTAGAAAGAAAAAGGTGAAAATGAAAAAGAAATGAAAAAAGGTGTTGCATAATATGCATGATGAATGTATAATTATGCAATCGCGAAAAGACTTTACAAGAAGAGAACCAGGTAGTATGATGATACGCGCATACGCCAGTGACGCGGTAATGATCCTGTGTATCTGCGCGATACAGGACGTTCCCTGCGCTTCAGGACGATGCAGAGGGGGATTAGTCCAGGACTTCATTCCGCTTGTCATAAGCCTGTTACGCAGTAGAACGGAGTGGAATTGAACCTAAAGAGATTTAAGGAGATTTTCAGATGATTAAAGCTGGGATTATCGGGGCGACCGGATACGCCGGAGCGGAGCTGGTGCGGCTTCTGCTCGGGCATAAGGATGCAGAGATTGTATGGTATGGTTCCCGCAGTTATGTGGAAAAAAAATATGCGTCTGTTTATCAGAATATGTTTCAGCTTGTGGATGCGGACTGCATGGATGACAATATGGAGGCGCTGGCCGATCAGGCAGATGTGATTTTTACCGCAACGCCTCAGGGGCTGTGTGCTTCCTTAGTGAACGAAGGTATTTTATCCCGAACGAAAGTGATCGACCTGAGTGCGGACTTTCGTCTGAAGGATGTGGAGGTATACGAGGACTGGTACGGGATCCGGCATGCCGCGCCGCAGTTTATCAGCGAGGCAGTCTATGGGCTGTGCGAACGGAACCGGGAGAAAATCCGGAAAACAAGGCTGATCGCGAACCCGGGATGTTATCCGACCTGCAGCACACTTTCCATCTATCCGCTGGTAAAGGAAGGACTGGTTGACCCATCAACTATTATCATTGATGCCAAGTCGGGGACATCCGGCGCAGGGCGCGGAGCAAAGACGGATAATCTGTACTGTGAGGTTAACGAGAATATTAAGGCTTACGGCGTGGCGACGCACCGGCACACACCCGAGATCGAGGAGCAGCTTTCCATAGCAGCCGGAAAGCCGGTTGTGCTGAACTTTACGCCGCATCTGGTTCCGATGAACCGGGGAATTCTGATTACCGCGTATGCAACCCTGACAAAAACGGTTTCCTATGAAGAAGTTAGGGCGGTTTATGACCGGTATTATGAAAAGGAATATTTTGTGCGCGTCCTGGAAAAGGATGTCTGCCCGCAGACGAAGTGGGTGGAGGGCAGTAATTTCGTAGATGTGAATTTTAAAATCGATCCGCGCACGAACCGCGTCATCATGATGGGCGCGATGGACAATCTGGTCAAGGGCGCGGCGGGCCAGGCCGTTCAGAATATGAACCTGCTGTTTGATGAAGATGAGGCGGAGGGTCTGCGGATGGCGCCGATGTTCCCGTAATTAATCTTAGGATCTTAAGAACAATTTCTTGCGCAAAATGGCAAAATTTTGGTTCCGACTTGTCCGGGTTAGGATCTGTCACGAAATAACCTGTGCATCTTGCAGCGCCTGACGCACGAATCGCAGTTCATAAAAGCCTCGACGCAGCCCGGAATTCAGTAGACCGTATCGTAAGAACTTGTGCAGAACTGTGCCGGAATCATGCGTGAGGCACTGGTTCTATGCAGCGGAGATTTGATAGCCCGGGTGAAAGGCGGAAAACCAGGTGCATACGGGTACATCATGTATGTGGTTATATTGGAGTAAGAGCATACAAAAGATAGTTGCATGTACAACCATAAAAAGAGGGGAATCATTATGAAAGTAATAGAAGGCGGCGTGACCGCGCCGAAGGGATTTGCGGCGGCGGGTATTGCGGCGGGAATCAAAAAAAGCGGCAAGGATATGGCGATGATCTACAGTGAGGCCGCCTGCCGTGTGGCGGGGACGTTCACGACGAATCTTGTCAAGGCGGCTCCGGTAAAGTGGGATCAATGCATTGTAAAGGGGCTGCCCACAGATATGGAATGGAAAGAGACGTCCGGATGTGAAGTCACTATGCCGGAAAAGACGCAAAAAGCAGCGGTTGGCGCCGTTGCACTTGGGAAGGCTTATGAGGAAGCTGTGGGGAGCGTGCCCTGCAGCGGCGAACGGACTGCGCATGTAGTTGTGGTGAACAGCGGCGTCGCGAATGCCTGCACGGGCGCGGAGGGCTTCGGCTACTGCCGCGACACGGCAGCGAAAGCTGCGGAGCTGTTCGGCATCCGGGAAGATCAGGTGCTGGTGGCCTCCACCGGTGTGATTGGCCAGCAGATACCGATTGATAAGATTTGTGCCGGGATTGAGACGATGAAGCCGCTGCTCTCGGAGAGCGCCGCAAGCGGCACGCTGGCGGCCGAGGCTATTATGACGACGGATACGGTAAAAAAGGAAATCGCCGTGGAAACGGAGATTGGCGGCAGAACTGTGACCATCGGCGGGATGTGCAAGGGCAGCGGGATGATTCATCCGAATATGTGTACGATGCTCAGCTTTGTCACGACGGACGCGAACATTTCGCAGGAGCTTTTGCAGAAAGCTCTGAGTGCGAGTGTGCCGGAGACGTACAACATGGTCTCTGTGGACGGCGATACCTCGACCAACGATACCTGTCTCGTGCTCGCGAACGGGCTGGCAGGCAATCCGGAGATTACGGAAGAGGGAGAGGACTATCAGTTATTTTTTGAAGCTCTGAATGAGGTAAATACTTATCTTGCAAAACGGATGGCAGCCGATGGCGAAGGCGCAACGGCGCTGTTTGAAGTAAAGGTCATCGGAGCAGAGAGTAAGGAGCAGGCCGTGACCATCAGCAAATCCATTGTGACGTCCAGCCTGGTAAAAGCGGCGATTTATGGACATGACGCGAACTGGGGGCGCATTCTCTGCGCCATGGGCTATTCCGGCGCGTTGTTTGATCCGGAAACGGTCGATCTGTACTTCGAGAGCGAGGCCGGAAAAATCAAGATTATTGAAAGTGGCATATCAACCGGCTACAGCGAGGAAGAGGCGACGAAAATCCTTTCCGAGAGCGCGGTGACGGCCATTGCAGATATAAAGATGGGCAGTAAGGAGGCAACCGCGTGGGGCTGCGACCTGACGTATGATTATGTGAAGATTAACGCGGATTATCGGAGCTGAAATTCATTGTATGCATGAGAGAGCAGAGGTTTTAACTATGGAATCAACAGAAATGGAACTGTGGCTTCAGAAAGCCAACGTCCTGATCGAGGCGCTGCCGTATATTCAGCGCTTTCACGGGAAAACAATCGTCGTCAAATACGGCGGGAGCGCGATGGTGGATCACGAGCTGAAAAAAAGCGTCATCCGCGATGTAGCACTTTTAAAGCTGGTCGGGTTTCGGCCGATCATCGTCCATGGCGGTGGGAAGGAAATTACGAAATGGATCAATAGGGTCGGTCTGGAGACGAATTTTGTTAATGGACTACGCGTCACGGATAAGGATACCATGGAAGTGGCGGAGATGGTGCTCAACCGGATAAACAAGGGGCTGGTCTCTATGATGGAAAAGACCGGTCTGAAGGCGGTCGGCATCAGCGGCAAGGACGGTACCGTCCTGAAGGTGGATAAAAAACTTGCAGGAGGCAAGGACATCGGCTATGTCGGCGAGGTGAAGGAGGTCAACACCGCGCTGCTGGATACGCTGCTTGACAATGATTTTATCCCGGTCATCTGCCCGATTGGATCCGACGATGAATACCATTCGTTTAATATCAACGCGGATGACGCGGCCTGCGCGATTGCGACGGCGGTGAAGGCGGCGAAGCTGGCGTTTTTGACGGATATTGAGGGTGTTTACCGCGACCCGCTCGACCACTCATCGCTGATCAGCGAGCTGACAATACCGGAAGCAAAGGAATTCCTGAAAAGCGGCAACGTTGGAGGCGGTATGCTGCCGAAGCTGCAGAACTGCATCGCGGCCATCGAGGCAGGCGTTTCCAGGGTACATATTTTAGACGGAAGGATTGAGCACTGCCTGCTGCTGGAATTTTTCACCAACAAGGGAATCGGAACCGCGATCATCGGCGACAAAGAGGAGCGGTATTTCCATGAAAGCTGAGATTTTTGAGGTCTGAGGGTGAGCAGCTTTAGAACACCGTTTCATTAGCCGGATTTTGCTCTGGCTGACAGGATATAAACAGGAAAGGAAAATAAGAGGGACGAAAATGACATCGAACGAATATATAGATTTGACGGAGCAGCATGTGCTCCATACCTACAACCGTTTTCCAATCGTATTTGAGAAGGGGGAGGGCGTGTACCTCACTGATGCAGACGGAAAACAGTATCTGGATTTTGGCGCCGGGATTGCGGTATTTGCGCTCGGCTATGGCAATCAGGAGTATAACAATGCGCTGAAGGAACAGGTGGACAATCTCATTCACACGTCGAACCTGTTTTATAGTGTACCGCTTGCGGAGGCCGCGGCGAAGCTGACTAAAGCGACCGGCCTGGACAAAGTGTTTTTCACCAACAGCGGCACTGAGGCCATCGAGGGCGCGATCAAGGCGGCGCGCAAATATGCTTATTTAAAAGATAAAAACACGGCGGAAGCCGGAACGGACGCAGCGGCGGACACACATGAAAACACGGCGTCGGGTGATCAGACAGATGAGGAAACGCATGCAAATTATGAGATCATCGCTATGAACCACTCCTTCCACGGCAGAAGCGTCGGAGCCTTATCTGTGACCGGCAATCCGCATTATCAGGAGGCGTTCCGTCCGCTGATGGGCGGCGTGCGTTTTGCGGATTTCAACGATCTGGAGAGCGTGAAACGTCAGGTGACGGACCGTACCTGCGCGATTATTCTGGAGACTGTGCAGGGAGAGGGCGGCATCTATCCGGCTGATCCGGAATTTCTGAAGGGTGTACGCGCTCTGTGCGATGAAAAGGATATCCTGCTGATTCTGGATGAGATCCAGTGCGGAATGGGGCGGACCGGGAGCTGGTTTGCGTGTCAGCAGTACAGTGTGCAGCCGGATATCATGACCTGCGCGAAGGCGCTCGGCTGCGGCATTCCGGTCGGCGCGTTTGTGCTGAATGAAAAGACGGCGAAGGCTTCCCTGGTTCCGGGAGATCACGGAACGACCTACGGCGGCAATCCGCTGGCCTGCGCGGCGGTCTCAAAGGTGTTTGATCTGTTTGAGGAGCTGCATATCATCGAGCATGTTCAGGCGCTTACGCCATATCTTGAGCAGCAGCTGGACACTCTCGTAGAGAAATACGATTACCTGACCGCCCGCCGCGGAAAAGGCTTCATGCAGGGGATTGTCGTGGAGGGGCGTCCGGCCGGTGAAATTGTGACCCGGGCACTGGAAAATGGTCTCGTGATATTAAGCGCTGAGGGCAATGTGCTTCGTTTCGTTCCGCCGCTCGTAATTGAAAAAGAAGACATTGACGAGATGATGAAACGGCTGGAAGCGGTGCTGTGAAAACGGCAAATATTCTTTTGCTGTCAGATCATCTTATTGATTTGACTATTTTTTGCGGCTTGCGTTCTTGTCCTTATGTGACGAAACAGAAATTGATTTTGCTTTCCTTTACGAATATTTCCTGTGGGATGGGACAGACTTATCAGTATTGACGCACGAAATACATGGATGACAGTATACGTCGCTGTCGCTCTATGAATTCTGTCATCAGTACACAGGAGGACAATTCTATGTGGGGAATTCTGATTGCGCTGCTTTCCGGCGCTTTGATGAGTATACAGGGTGTTTTCAACACCGAAATGACAAAGCAGACGAGCCTTTGGCTATCGTCTGCTTTTGTGCAGCTGACAGCGCTGCTGGTCTGCATTGCAGCCTGGCTTTTTACAGACCGGACAGCCATTGGCACTCTTGCGGAGGTAGAGCCAAAATATATGCTGCTTTCCGGTGTGATTGGCGCATTTATCACCATCACGGTCGTAAAAGCCATGGGAAGCCTGGGGCCGGCACGCGCGGCGATGCTGATCGTGGTCGCGCAGCTGGTCGTTGCCTGGCTGATTGAGCTGTTTGGGATGTTTGGTGTGGAAAAGCAGGCGTTTGAGTGGAGAAAGCTGCTGGGAATGGCTGTTTCAATAGCAGGAATCATTATTTTTAAATGGTAGGTACTTTTACAAGGAAAGCCGCGCAATGGAGAATCGGTAGGGTTCTCGATTTGCTGCGCAAATCGGAACATTCTTCGTGATTGCATATCCCGTACGAAGTGCGGGATGCCACCCGGCGAGGGGCGCGGCCTTCGTCCATCCTCGCATGCGAGGACGGACATGAAATACAATGTGCTTCCCGGCAAGATGCTGTTTGCCGGAAGGCGGGCAATAATCGGATCCGGAAATGTATTGACATACGTAATAATACGTAATATAATATACATAGATTCAAAGAAGGGAGGCTTTAAGAGGAATGCCAATGAAGCCAGCGGATATGATAAAGCTACTCAAGAAAAATGGCTTTATTACCATAAGCCAAAACGGTTCGCATGTAAAGTTGCGAAACCCAGAGACTGGCAAACAGGTTATTGTTCCACTTCACAGTAAGGAAATGAAGAAGGGGACAGAACAGGATATTTTAAAGCGGGCGGGATTGAAATAGATCCCGCTGAATATAAAGGAGGACACATGGCAATGAAGAAGCTTTTTTATCCGGCGTTATTCCATACGGCGGAAGAGGGAGGTTACTGGGTGACCTTTCCAGACATCCCTGAATGCGTGACAGAGGGTGACAACATGGAGGAAGCGTACAGCATGGCTGTAGATGCTTTGGGATTGGCATTGACTGAACGCATGAAGGAAAACGACTCAATTCCGGATGTGTCGAAGATAGAAGACATTAAGGAAGACGGCACGGTTGTGGTTGTGCAGTTTGATCTGGACGAATACAACCGGAAGCACAACAGCAAAGCAGTGAAGAAGACACTGAGCATTCCTGAATGGCTGAATGAGGAAGCAATGGCTGCGAGCATTAACTTCTCTCAAGTGTTACAGGAAGCGCTGGTAACAAAGTTGAGAGTCGCTGAGTCATAAAAGCCAATATTAACTATAAAGCATAGAGGGCATCCGCAAGGGTGCTCTTTTACGTGAGGATTAAAATACTGAAATCATGTCAGTACTGCGGACGGGTGCACGATAGCAGATTTGATTGCGGGAACCGTCAATCAGTACAATTACTCTGGACTGTCTGTACACCATATTGTAGCACTCAGTGAGGACTATGAACGCAGGATGGATAACAACAACCAGATAACGCTGTGCGAAATGCTTTAATCTGTTTGAACTGTCGCTAGACACGCGATAGTCACAAGCAAAGCCGCAACCCCTTAATTTTGGCGGATTCATTAAAATTAATCTCTTAATTTTTTTCTAAAATATAAAAAAGTATTGCAAATTATTTACTTTTTCGTTAAAATAAGGGAGATTTACAGGGAAACAGCGGCTTTGGCTGCAAAGATATATGCGAAAGATCAGGAGAGGGCTGGCTACAGCCCTGTTATGCTTTGCAATGGCGGTTCTGTCCGGCTGCGGGAAGCAGACGCCGCTCTATACGGCTGGGCTTTCGGAAGAGACGGAATCTGCACGCACAGAATCCGGGAGGGCGGATGACTCTGGTGAAGCCAATATTGACGGAGAATCGTTTTTGGCGGCGGGCTCAGAGAACAATGGAGCAGCTGATACGGAGAACGATGGAATGACAGGCACGGGCGCCGATGGCGAGGTGGGCGCTGCAGATGGTACGGCCACCAATGCTATGTCGGCGGATACATCTGCCTCCGAAACATCAGCGGGTCTGGATACCGGCACGGATTCCGGACAGACAGAAGCGGTCGTCGGTTATGTTTATGTCTGCGGAGCGGTTATGACGCCTGGCGTCTATCCGATTACGGCAGATATGCGTGTCTGCGACGCGATTGAGCTGGCAGGCGGATTTTCGGCGGAAGCAGACGAGGAATGGCTGAATCAGGCGTCAACCGTCAGTGACGGTCAGAAGCTCTATGTTTACACGAAGGAAGAGACAGATCTGATGAAAGAGTCCGGTATGACGGCGGAAGGCATGGGAGTCGATTCCTCGTGGAGCGGTTCGTCCGAAACGGTTGATAGTACAACCAACGGCACTGCTGCCGGAAGCGGAGCATCGGATGAGGTGGTTATTACAGACGGAAACGTCAGCGCAGACGGCGGAACGTCCGAATCAGGAAGCAGCGTCGCCGCTTCCGATGGAAAGGTAAATATTAATACGGCCACCCGGGAGGAGCTGATGACGCTGCCCGGGATTGGGGAATCGAAGGCGGACGCAATCCTTGCGTATCGCAGTGAGCATGGCGCGTTTGCGTCGATTGAGGAGATTCAGAACATTTCCGGGATCAAAAGCGGGGTGTTCTCTCAGATAAAAGACCTGATCACGGTATGAAAGTTTTTATGCCGGACTTTGAATTTACCGTGTGGGTCGGTTTTGGGCTGTTGCGGGGATTTTTGCCCTGTACGGCTAACAGGGAAGCCGATGATTTTTCCGGCAGTGAGGAGAATGGATATGGCAAAAAGGGTTCTGGTTGTTGATGATGAAAAACTGATTGTAAAGGGGATCCGGTTCAGCCTGGAGCAGGACGACATGGAAGTGGATTGCGCGTATGACGGCGAGGAAGCGGTGCGGCTTGCAAAGGAAAACAGATATGACATTATTCTGCTGGATCTGATGCTGCCGAAGCTGGACGGTCTGGAGGTCTGCCAGCAGGTGAGGGAATTTTCCGACGTGCCGATTGTCATGCTGACTGCCAAGGGAGAGGACATGGACAAAATCATGGGTCTGGAATATGGCGCGGATGATTATATCACGAAGCCATTTAACATTCTGGAAGTGAAGGCGAGACTGAAGGCCATCATTCGCCGGACGTCTCAGAAGACGCAGGCGGAGCCAAAGGGAAAGACGGTAGAGGTGGGAGACCTCATCCTGGACTGCGACGGCCGCAGAGTCAGCATCGCCGGGAAAGAAGTAAATCTGACAACGAAGGAATTCGACCTCCTGGAGCTGCTGGTATTTAATCCGAACAAGGTCTACAGCCGGGAAAACCTTCTCAACATGGTGTGGGGCTATGAATATCCCGGGGATGTCCGGACGGTAGATGTGCATATCCGCCGTCTGCGTGAGAAGATTGAGACGAATCCGAGCGATCCGAAATACGTACATACGAAGTGGGGAGTGGGTTACTATTTCCAGCATTAAGCGAATCGCGAAAAAGTATTTTAAAAGCCTGCAGGCGAGGATTTTTCTGTTTTTCATTCTGGCGGGGGTGATCCCCGTTCTTTTAATGCGCTTTGTTGTCCTGACGAACTATGAGTCGCAGCAGGTGGAACAGAAAGCGCAGCTGCTGGAGCGGCAGTGCCAGCAGATTCTGGAGCAGATCTCGGAGTCGGGATACATGCATGGAAGCGAATCGGATCAGGTGGACAAGCTGATCGATCAGATGGCATCCCTGTATTCCGGGCGCGTGATTCTGGTCAACAGCAGCTTCTGCATTATAAAAGATACCTATGATATTGATGTGGATAAAGTAATCATTTCCGAGGAGGTGCTTCTGACCTTCCTCGGAACCAACTCCACGAATTATGACGACGAAAATCAGTTTCTGGAAATGACCATCCCGATCACGGATGATGAGAATCAGGAGACGGACGGCATAATGATTATCAGCGTTCCTACGCAGGATATCGCGAACGGGAAAGCCGGCTTAAGCTCAATCGTGCTGCGGATGCAGTCGATCCTTATGATTCTGATCCTGGGTGTGGCGTTTTATGTATCCCGGATTCTGACGCGCCCGTTTGGAAAAATCACACAGTCTCTGGAGGACGTCGCCGGTGTAAATGACGAGGAGCTTTCGATTCCGGACTATACGGAGACACAGCTTCTCGCCGAAGCGTACAATCGCATGCTGAAGCGTGTGAAGGCCCAGGAGGATTCCCGGCAGGAATTTGTCTCCAACGTCTCGCATGAGCTGAAGACCCCGATCACTTCGATGAAGGTGCTTGCGGATTCCCTTCTGGCACAGGAAAACGTTCCGGTCGAGCTGTATAAGGAATTTATGACGGATATCGCGGAGGAGGTAGACCGGGAGAACACAATTATTTCCGATCTGCTCTCGCTGGTGAAGATGGACAGACGTTCGTCGGATGTTCATATTGAAGAGACGAACATCAATCAGCTGATTGAGCTGGTGCTGAAGCGTCTGCGCCCGATTGCAGGGACGCGGAATATTGAACTGGTGCTGGACAGCTTCAAGCCGGTTCTGGCAGAGGTCGATGAGACCAGGCTGACGCTTGCATTGTCCAACCTGATTGAGAACGGCATTAAATATAACAAAGAAAATGGCTGGGTTCATGTTTCCCTGAATGTGGACAGCAAGTATTTTTATGTGAAAGTAGAAGATTCCGGAATCGGAATTCCGGAAGAATCGCAGGAGCATATTTTTGAGCGCTTTTACCGGGTGGATAAATCCCATTCACGGGAGATCGGCGGGACAGGCCTGGGGCTTGCGATTACCAGAAGCGCCGTGCTGATGCACCACGGAGCGATCAAGGTGTACAGCAAGGAGGGAGAAGGGACGACCTTCACCGTGCGCATCCCGCTCAAGTATGCAAACTGAAATGGCGAAGAAGGGTTGCGTTTTTGAAAGCCGGTTGAGTGGTGTTATGATCTTGCCCTGTGATTGCGGATAGATAATAGAGACGAAGCCGCGTCATTGTAAGTCGCGCAAAAGCGCGAGACGCGGCCTGCGTCCGATATCGCTTCGCGATAACGGAAATAAATCAGGAGATCCGCGTCGCTGGAAGGAGGAAGCTTCAGTTGAGTGTGAAAAGGGGCCTGACCGCTCTGTTCGCGGCAGCTGCCATGCTGCTGCTTATTGGCGGATGCGGCAGACAGGAACAGAGCAGCAGCTATACAATCTATTATGTGAATGTATCAGGAACCAGTCTCTATGAGGTGAGCTATGTCCCTTCCGCGGAAACGTTTGACGAGATGGTGACAGAGCTGATCGGTAAAATGGAGGAGATTCCTTCTGACGCGACCTATACCAGCGCGATTCCCCAGACGGTTGAATTTCAGGGCTATGAGAGGGGAATTGACGCGCTTCGGCTGGATTTTTCCGGTGAATATTATGACATGAGCAATACAGAAGAGGTGCTTTTGCGCGCGGCGGTCGTAAAGACCATCTGCCAGATACCGGGCGTGACGAAAATTATGATAACCGTAGATACTGAACAGCTCGTTGACGCAAACGGAGACGCAATCGCCGCGATGGACGCGGAAAGCTTTATTGACACGAAGGACGGCGGGATCAACTCTTACCAGACGGCGTCTCTGGTTCTGTATTTTCCGAATCAGGACGGTACACAGCTGAAAAAAGAGGTACGAAACGTTGACTATTCAAGCAATATGGTACTGGAACGCGTTATTGTAGAGCAGTTGATTGCAGGTTCGGAGTATTCCGACCGCAGCACAATCTTTGCCTCTTCCGTAGAAATTCTGGATGTGTCCACGAAAAACGGAATCTGCACGATTGACTTCAGCGAGGAGTTCAATCAGACGCCGAGTGAGAACGCCGGGTCCGCCGAGGCCGCTCTGTACGCGATCGTGGATTCTATCTGTGAGACCTCGGACAATGTGGATGGCGTAAAGTTTACTGTGGAAGGCTCCGGCAATGTTCTGTTTCGCGATGAGATTGATCTGGGCAGCGTGTTTATTTTTAACCAGAATATCATTGAGACGGAAACGCTGGAGTCAGATATGGAGATGAGCGCCGCCGGCAGTCTGGCTGCGGATGCGGAAGGCTCCGGTGCTTCTCTGGATATGGAAACGGAAGCGGCATCCGGCTCGTCTTCAGCGAACTCATCGGACTCATCGGACTCGGATCAGGAAGCAGCATCCGGATCTGTGGCGGATTCCGGTGAAACGGAAGAGGAAATTCAGACGGAGGCTTCGGCAGTCAGCGATGGTGTGCTTGCAGGGGCGAACTAAATGAGTTTATTTGAATTCGGCGCGCCCACTTTTTTATGCATACGGGCCGCGTAAGGCATATCCCATGCGAAGCGTGGGATGCCACCCGGCGAGGGAAATTTCCAGCTTATGCCTACGTCATAAGGATCTACGCTCCGCTTCGGTCGTTGCTAAACGGTTCTGCGTGGCAGTGGCACACGTTAAGGACCGACCGGAACGAAGTGAAGACGTCACTGGCGCTCAGCAATGGCATGGCGGATAGGGGGAAGACTCCCCCTACCCGATTAGAAAGGATGATAATGTGAGAAAACGGCCGCTGGCGTTGCTGTGCCTCGCGGTCGCGGCTGTCCTTGCCGTGATGGGAACGGTATCCGGATCCGTAAGAGATCAGGCCATTTTGGAGGCGGAGGAATACCTGACCGATCTCGCGGGCTCGGGCGGCTCGCTGACCTTTGAGGGCACAGTTACGGAAATAAATGCAGTATCGGAAGGCATTCGCCTTTCCGTCAATCAAATCAGTTTCTATACGAAAGACAAATCGGCCGGGGCATTGTCCCCGGATTTAAAATTCATTGTTACAACGGAAACGGATACCTTTTTGCCGGGAGATCAGGTCCGGGTGACGGGCGCCTGCAGATGGTTTGAAGAAGCCCGAAATCCCGGGCAGTTCGATATGCAAAAGTATTACTTTTCGAAAAATACGGTGGGGCGGATATCCGGCGCCGATGTATCCCTGATTTTGGAGGGAAGCGGCGGAGTGAAGCGGATGCTGGCACGTGTTCGCCGTGCGCTTCGTTATTCCTATCTGCGGATTCTTGACGATAAAGCCGCGCGGACTGTAAGCGCCATCAGTCTGGGCGAAAAGAGCCTGATGGAGCAGGAGTGGAAGCAGCTCTACCAGGAAGGCGGAATCGCGCATATTATATCCATCAGCGGGCTGCACATCAGCATGATCGGTATGTGTATTTATAAGCTTTTGCGCCGCCTTCGTCTGCCATTTGCGGCAGCCGCGTTTCCAGCTGCTGTGATGGTAGCGCTCTACGCCCTGATGTCCGGATTCGGCATCTCCGCGATGCGTGCCTGCTTTATGTTTGTGATCTGGCTGGGCGCACAGATTGTGGGGCGCAAATACGATATGCTGACCGCTGCGGCGGTAGCGGCGGCTCTGATTCTTGGCGGAAACGGCCGCGCCGCATCACAGTCCTCGTTTCTGCTTTCCTTCGGGGCAATTTTGTCTATCGCGATCCTGGTTCCTCAGCTTACCGCCGCGAATCCGTTTCGGCCGGAGAGAAACCGAAAGCGGTCCGGCAGTAACGGGAAAAAAAAGGCTGTGAACCAGACAGACGGCAGAAATAACGGAAAAACCAGGTGCCAGAAGGCAGCCTTCCGTATCTGGAATATGCTTAGCGGCGGCGCGGGCGTATGGCTTGGGACACTGCCGGTCACACTCTGGTTTTTCTACCAGACCGCGCCCTGGAGCGTGCTGGTGAACCTGATCGTCATTCCCCTGATGTCCGCACTGATGGCGTCCGGACTGATTTCCTGTCTGGTCGGCCTGGTCAGCGTTCCGGCCGGGACGTTTCTCTCTGCGCCCGTCTACTATCTGCTCGGATTATTTGAGGGATTGTGCACATTGGAACAGCAGCTCCCATGTGCGATCTGGATCGCGGGACACCCGGCGTGGTGGAAGGTAATGCTTTACTACCTGGTCCTGGCAGGTGCAGCGTTATTTTTGATGTGGAAGGAGCAGCAGAGACGATCACCTGCCTGGCCGCAGAGAAGCACGGGAGCTTTATTTCGTAAGAGTTCCTGTGTTTTACCACAGCAGAGTATTCCTGCATTTCTACAAGGACGTCCGGAAGTATCGTCACATCGGCCGGATGTGACGGCAAAGAGACGATCTGTCCGCACAGGGGCGACATTGCCGAATACATTGGCCGATACCGGCGACAGAAAAAACGCTGCCGGAAAATGGCTGCCGGCTCTGCTCTGGATTGGTGCGATCACTCTGGCTATTGGTCTGATGGCGTATCATCCGCGCAGCACTTTGACGATTACCTGTATGGATGTCGGCCAGGGGGATGGGGCTCTGATTCAGTTTCCGGATGGCACGAATCTGCTGATTGACAGTGGCAGCACGAGTGTGAGCAGTCTGTGGGAATACCGTGTCAGCCAGACGGTCAAATATTATGGAATCAGTACGCTTGATTGTGTGTTTCTGTCTCACGCGGACAGTGACCACATCAATGGCATTGAGGAATATCTGGAGGACTATCTGCCTGGTTTTGCCGGAAGAAATGCGCACGGAATTACGCTTAAAAATCTGGTTCTTCCCCCGGCGGCGGATGAAACGGATTTTTCTGAATTGATTGCGTATGCCGGTCAATCTGGGATACCGGTGCTGCGGATGGAAGCAGGGGCTGTCCTGGGGAGTGCCGCTGATGCAGATGAAAGGGCTTTGAACCCTGTAACCCGGGTCGGAGATGCTTCGAAATCAGAGAACCTCGATGATGCGCGCCAAACCGTGGAGGATGGATGGTCGCTCACCTGCCTTGCACCATCCAAGGACGCCCTTTCGGGGGACAAAAACGAGGATTCGATGGTTCTTCTGCTGCAATATGGATCGTTCCGCATGCTTTTTACCGGTGACCTGGAGGGGGATTCCGAGACCGCACTGGCCGCGTCTGGCGCGGATTTGTCCTGCGACGTCCTCAAAGTCGGTCATCACGGCTCCAAAGGAGCTTCTTCGGAAGCTTTCCTCGCGACGGCAGCCCCTTCGTTTGGCATCATTTCCTGCGGGAAAGACAACAGCTATGGTCACCCGGCAGCCGCCGCGGTGGAACGGCTTCGGGCCGCCGATATCATCCTGTATACGACAATGGACTGCGGGGCGATG
Source organism: Lachnospiraceae bacterium (assembly GCA_021202075.1). GTDB lineage: Bacteria > Bacillota > Clostridia > Lachnospirales > Lachnospiraceae > Choladousia. The sequence goes on from JAJQDT010000002.1 coordinate 17,679, forward strand.
ACAATTCAAAGTGATGGAAAACAGTATACTGTCTCCGGATACATAAAAACGGAAGAATATTGAGCATATTGATTCAGCCATCCGGAACAGCATGCAGCAGATATCTGTTTTAAACGTTAGCAGTTCATTTGTCTATATCGGGTATAGGCAAACTCAGCAGGCTATGTTGAACGTTTGCATTTTTGAACATTTTACAAAAAAATTGAAAAAATGTGGAAATAATCATACATTTTGGCATATAATGATACAAGGATTCTTTGAGTGCGAAGCACGAAGGAATTTGCAGATATTCTGGCAGTAAATTTACTTTGCCGCCTAAATTATCCATATGCGCAGAGAAAGAAGATGAAACCAATGACGATACGTGAAAAAACGGAGGAACTGGAGTATCTGATATTTAGCCCATATGCCTCGTATAGCCGGGAGAGCCGGGGACGTGACCGGGACGAGCCGCAATGCGATATCCGTACGGTTTATCAGAGGGATCGGGATCGGATCATTCACAGCAAGGCATTTCGGCGTCTGAAACAGAAGACGCAGGTGTTTCTGATTCCGGAGGGCGACCATTACCGCACACGCATGACACACACACTGGAGGTGTCTCAGCTGGCGCGAACCATCGCGAAGGCTCTGCGGCTGAATGAGGATCTGGTGGATGCGATCGCGCTCGGCCATGACCTGGGGCATACGCCGTTCGGACATGCCGGAGAGCGCGCTTTGAATGAAGTCTGCCCGTACGGATTCGCGCATTATGAGCAGAGCGTCCGGGTCGTGGAGCTCCTGGAGAAAATGGGCGAGGGGCTGAATCTGACCTGGGAGGTCCGGGACGGTATTTTAAATCATCGCACGGCCGGGCATCCGTCGACACTGGAAGGGCAGATTGTGCGGTATTGCGATAAGATTGCTTACATAAATCATGACATTGATGATGCGGAGCGGGCCGGGATTCTGAATGAGACGGACATCCCGGAAGAGAGCCGCCTGATCATCGGTGATACGACCAGAAAGAGGCTGAACACGCTGATCCATGATGTGATCATGAACAGCGAAGGGCAGGATCACATTGCGATGTCCGGGGAAATGGAGAGCGCGATGCGTGATCTGCGAGAGTTTATGTTTCAGCATGTTTATCTGAATCCGGAAGCAAAAAGTGAGGAAGGAAAAGCGATCCGGATGATTCAGGAGCTGTACCGTTATTATAATGAATATCCGGATCAGCTGCCGGAGGAATATCAGAATCTGATGACAACGCGCGGCGAGCCGCAGGAAAAAGTGGTCTGCGACTATATTTCCGGAATGACGGATCTCTACTCGATCCGGAAATACAAGGAGCTGTTTGTGCCGCAGTCGTGGCAGACGTGAGGAGCTGCGTCGAGGCTTTTATGCACAGGTTATTTCGTTACAGTTCCTGAAGGCATGGTAAAGGAAGATACACAGGAGGGAGGAAGCGGCAGAATGTATTATCCGGATGAGGTGATAGAGGAGGTGCGCTCCAGAAGTGATATTGTGAGTGTGATATCCGGTTATGTAAAGCTGCAGCGCAGAGGGAGCAACTACTTCGGACTCTGCCCGTTTCACAATGAAAAAAGTCCGTCCTTTTCCGTCAGCCCGGGCAAGCAGATGTACTATTGCTTTGGCTGCGGGGCGGGCGGAAGTGTATTTAATTTCATCATGGAATATGAGAATTATACGTTCCCGGAGGCCGTGCGTCACCTGGCGGACCAGGCGGGGATCACCCTCCCGGAGGAGGAGGATTCCGAAGATGCCAGACGCGAAAGAGATCGGAAGACGAGTGTGCTCAAGCTGAACAAAATGGCCGCGAAGTTCTACTACTATCAGCTTCGCTCTCCCCAGGGAGCGCGCGGGATGGAGTATCTGAAAAACCGGGCCCTGACCGATGATACCATCAAACATTTTGGATTGGGCTATGCGGGGGCGGGCAGCACGGTTCTGTATCGGTATCTGAAAGGTCAGGGGGTCTCCGACCAGCTTCTGAAGGATTCCGGCCTGATGCAAGTAAATGAGCGGCAGGGGATGTATGACAAATTCTGGAACCGGGTGATTTTCCCCATCATGGATGTCAATCACAAGGTCATTGGGTTTGGCGGGCGCGTGATGGGAGATGGAAAGCCGAAATATCTGAATTCCCCTGAGACCGTGGTGTTTGACAAAAGCAGGAACTTATACGGGCTGAATTTCGCGCGGTCGACGAAGCAGAAGGAATTTCTGGTCTGCGAGGGGTATATGGATGTGATTTCCATGCATCAGGCGGGCTTTACAAATGCGGTCGCCTCCCTGGGCACGGCACTGACCAGCCGGCACGCGACGATCCTGAAACGTTATACGGACGAGGTGATTCTGACCTATGACAGCGATGAGGCCGGTATCCGGGCCGCGCTGCGCGCGATTCCGCTTCTGAAAGAGGCGGGGGTATCCACGCGTGTGCTGCATATGGAGCCGTACAAGGATCCCGACGAATTTATCAAGGCACTGGGGACGGAGGCGTTTCAGGAGCGGATTGACCGGGCGGAGAACAGCTTTTTATTCGAAATTTCGGTGATGGAAAAATCGTACGACATGAAGGATCCGGACGGAAAAACCCGCTTCTTTCAGGCGGTGGCCGGAAAGATCGCCGGTCTGGAGCTGGAGATCGAGCGCGAAAATTATATTGAGGCGGTTGTCGCCCGCTACCAGACCTCTTATGAGGGAATGCGCAAAATGGTGATGAACCATCTGATGCAGGGTGCGCCGATCCGCACCGCGCCCCGTCCGGCAGACCGGGAACGGCGTGCAGAAAAGGAGGATGGAATCCTGAAATCGCAGCGGCTCCTTCTGACCTGGCTGGTTGAGTATCCTTATCTGTATTCGATCGTCTCAGCTTATGTCCGTCCGGAGGATTTTTCGGACGAGCTGTATCGGGAAGTCGCGGCCATGCTTTACGGGCAGCTGGAAAAGCAGGAGCTCAATCCGGCCAGGATTGTGAATCATTTTACCGAAACGGAGCAGCAGCGGACGGTCGCGCAGATTTTCAATACGGAGGTGCCGGTCGCATCGCAGGCGGAGCAGGAGAAAGCCATAGCCGATACGATCCGCAAGATTATGGATCATGCGGTCACGCAAAGGAGTGAAAAGCTGGATCCGTCCGATATACAGGGGCTGCAGACGCTGGTTGCCGACAAAAAGCGGCTGGAGAGTCTTTCCGGCCTGCATATTTCTTTACAGGCAGGAAAGAATAAAGCATAACAGGAAACTTCTATACTCTGACGGTGCGCGCCAGGCGGGCATGAGGGCTGGCAGACCGCAGCGTAAAGCTTTTTGCATAATGCGCAGAATGCATATGGGATTGCGATACGGGCAGCCAGGACAGGAAACGGATGGATACGCAGAACATGATTTTTCAGGAAGAAACAGACCGGTTACAAAAGCGGACAGACAAAAGGGAAGACACTTTGACGGATTTCGCTGCGGAAAGCTATGCGGAAGCGAGAGAGCCTGAATATTGTGTGCCGGAAAGCTATACGGAAGCGGCAGAACCTGAATATTGTGTGCCCGAAAAGGGCATGGAGGCAGCCCGACTCGAAGCGTTTACGGCCGGGAAGGATGCGGAGGCGACATCGCATGAAGCGCATATGGCGGAAAGGGAGATGGTTCCAACCGAAGATTTCCTGATGGAGGAAGATATGGAAGTATTGGCATCTGACGGGTTTGCAGCGGAATCTGGTTCGGACGGAATTCCGATGGATGATCCGGTGCGGATGTATTTAAAGGAAATCGGCGGGATCGGTCTGCTGAGCGCGGACGAGGAGCTGGATCTGGCGAAACGGATGAGCGAGGGAGATGAGCTGGCAAAGGCGAGGCTCGCGGAATCCAATCTGCGGCTTGTTGTCAGCATCGCAAAACGGTACAATGGCCGCGGTATGCAGCTCCTCGATCTGGTGCAGGAAGGAAACCTAGGGCTGATGAAAGCGGTGGATAAGTTTGATTACCGGAAGGGATATAAGTTCAGCACCTACGCGACCTGGTGGATTCGTCAGGCGATCACGCGCGCCATCGCGGATCAGGCCAGAACCATCCGGATCCCGGTGCATATGGTAGAGACCATGAACCGTGTAAACCGAACCTCGCGGACGCTGCTGCAGGAGCTTGGGCGGGAGCCCTCGGCAGAAGAAATCGCCGGAAAGCTGCAGATGGAGCCGCTCCGCGTCGCGGAGATCCTGAAATTTTCGCAGGAGCCGGTATCGCTTGAGTCTCCCATCGGGGAAGAGGATGACACGCATCTGGGAGACTTTATCAGTGACGACCGTGCACTGGTGCCGGCCGACGCGGCGGCCTTTACCGTGCTGCAGGAGCAGCTCGTGGAGGTACTCTCCACCCTGACAGAGCGGGAGCAGAAGGTTCTGCGGCTTCGCTTCGGGCTGGACGATGGACGTGCCAGAACGCTCGAAGAGGTCGGAAAGGAATTCTGCGTGACGCGGGAGCGCATCCGCCAGATTGAGGCAAAGGCACTGCGCAAGCTGCGCCACCCCAGCCGGAGCCGGAAGCTGAAAGATTATCTGGATTGAGGATTTGCAACGAAATGACTTATGCATCTTGCACCGCTGATACGCGAATGGAAGCGCTCTTAGCTTCGCTTCGGTCGGCGCTATCGAAAACCATAAAAGTGAAATTTGGATATGTGTATAAGGGAACAAAATGATGACAGCTGTGAAACTATCCGACCGCCTTCAGGCGGTCGCAGACATGGTAACACCCGGACTTGTCCTTGCAGACATCGGGACAGACCATGCATACATACCGATCTATCTGATTGAACAGGAAGTCATTCCACGTGCGATTGCGATGGATGTCCATGAAGGGCCGCTGCTGAGGGCGAAAACACATATTCAGGAGCATGGGCTCAGTGACCGGATCGAGACGAGGCTCTCGGACGGTCTGGCGACTTTGCGTCCCGGGGAGGCACAGAGCATTGTTCTGGCCGGAATGGGCGGCGCACTGACGATTCGGATTCTGGAAAACGCGGGGGCAATTCTGAACGCATACAGCGTGTCATCTGCCCATGAAATGGACAGCGCGGAGCTTATCCTGCAGCCGCAGTCGGAGATACAGCAGGTACGCGCGTATCTGGCACGAAAGGACTGGCGGATCGTGCGTGAAGATATGGTATTTGAGGATGGAAAGTATTATCCGATGATGAAAGCAAGATGGATTTCCCGGACGGCCACGGGCGAAAAGGACTACAGCAGAGATACTGGCAGGGAATCTGGCAGAGACAATAGCGGGGACTACAGCAGAGATACTGGCAAGGACAACAACAGAGATATTAGCAGAGATACTAGCAGACATAATAGCAGGGAATATAACAGGGAGTATAGTAGCAGAGAATACAGCCAGGCGGAGCTTGCTTTCGGTCCAAGGCTTTTACAGATGCGCCATCCGGTATTGAAACAGTATCTGTTAAGGGAACGGCTGACACAGGAGCGGATTCTGGAATCGCTCAAACAGGGCCGGACGGAGAAAACGGCTGTCCGGATCCGGGAGGTGCAAAATCAAATCGATATCATTGATAAGGCGCTGAACCGTTATGTTTCCGCCTGATGGATGTGAATGTCAATGGGAGATCGATTCATAAGTGTTTTTATAACGGTTTAATTCTTCAGAATGGAAAGGGAATTGAATTCCTGAGCTTCGAAACAGGTCGACCACAATCTCATTGGCTTTAGAAAATGGGCAGTTTACATAAATGAATAGCACGATTGCCGGTTTTCGATCAGGATTGCTTTCATCGGGAATTCCGGATGAGTTCAGATACAGAAAAAGGGGGAAACTATGAGGCAGTCAGATAGAACAGACAAAAAAGACATCATCGTATACATAGAGGGCATGCCGGAGCGCTATCCGGAGGGGACAACTTACCGCGAAATCGCGGAGATCCATCAGAAGGATTTTTCCTGTCCGATTGCACTGGTGAATGCAGACGGGCGGCTGCGCGAGCTCATAAAGTGCGCGAAGGATGGCCAGACGATTCGCTTTCTGACGCTGCGGGACAAGGCAGGCTGTGATACTTATCGCCGGTCTCTTGTGCTGCTGATGCTGAAAGGGATTTATCATGTGGCCGGAGATAATCGAAACATTGACCGCGTGAGTGTCCACTTTTCCGTGGGCGAGAGCTATTATTGTACGCTGCAGGGTAAGATTTCTATGACAGAGGCGTTTCTGGAAGAGGTAAAAGCGTACATGCGCAGGCTGGTTCGCGCCGCGGTGCCGATTCGGAAGACATCGATTGAGACGGCAGAAGCCTGCAACCGATTCCATGAATACCGGATGTATGATAAGGAGGAATTGTTTCGCTATCGTCTGTCCTCAAGAGTCAATATTTACAATCTTGAGACATTCGAGGATTATTTTTACGGATATATGCTGCCGGATGTGTCATACCTGACCTGTTTCGACCTGCGGCTGTTTGAGGACGGATTTCTGCTGTGTTTTCCGTCGCAGCGGGAGCCGGGAGTACTTGCGAAAATGCCGGGTCTTTTTTCTGCTTCACAGGGGGATTCGTCAGACAAATGCCCGCAGGATATGCAGCAGAGCAATGCTGTTGAAATTGGCGCAACGGATTCCTGTGAGGCTCCGGCGTTTGCCCCGCAGTTGAAAATCTGGCGCGCGCAAAAAGACGCGCTTGAATGGGGCAGCCGGCTGGGTATTTCGACCGTAGGCGCGCTCAATACCTATATTGTGAACGGCCATGTGAAGGATCTGATCATGATTCAGGAAGCATACCATGAGAAGAAAATCGCCGAGATGGCGGCGCAGATTGCGGCTTCCCATCAAAAACGTGTGATTCTGATTGCGGGTCCCTCCTCCTCTGGGAAAACGACCTTTTCTCATCGGCTTGCCACACAGCTCTCCGTGCATGGCCTGAAGCCGCATCCGATTGAAGCGGACAATTATTTCGTGGAACGGGATCGTACGCCGATGGATGAGGATGGGAAGCCGAATTTTGAATGCATTGAGGCGATTGACGCAGAGAAATTAAATGACGATATGCTGGCTCTGCTCGCCGGAGAAGCGGTGGAGCTTCCGACCTTTAACTTTAAGACCGGCCGAAGGGAATACAAAGGAAATGTAAAAAAACTGGAGAGTCAGGACATTCTGATCATTGAAGGAATCCACTGTCTGAATGACGCACTGACGTACCGCCTGAGCACGGAAAACAAAGTGAAAATATACATCAGTGCGCTGACACAGCTGAATATCGATGAGCACAACCGGATTCCGACGACCGACGGGCGTCTGATCCGCCGGATGGTGCGCGACGCCCGCATGCGCGGCACGGACGCGAGGGGAACCATCCGTATGTGGCCGTCCGTGCGCCGCGGAGAGGAGAGCTACATTTTCCCATTTCAGGAAACGGCAGATTATATCTTCAATTCCACACTGATTTATGAACTCGCCGTGCTCAAACAGTACGCGCAGCCCCTGCTCTTTTCCATCCGTCCGGGGGAGCCGGAATACGAAGAGGCGAAGCGTCTGCTGAAATTCCTGGATTATTTTCTGCCGATTCCGGCGGAGAATATCCCGAACAATTCGCTGATTCGAGAATTCATTGGCGGCAGCTGCTTCGAAGGATGAATGGCTGCAAAGAGCGGTCATTTTATGATTTACAAATGACAGATGGTGTGCTAGAATACGCGAATGTAAGTGGGACAAGTGGTCGCGTCTGGGTCTTCGTCCGTCTCGGTGGGCGGAGAACACCGAAAGGTACCAGATGAGGAAAGTCCGGGCTTCACAGGGCAGGGATGCCGGATAACGTCCGGCGGAGGCGACTCCAGGGACAGTGCAACAGAAATGAACCGCCGGCCATAAGGCCGGTAAGGGTGGAAGGGCAGTGTAAGAGACTACCGCGCCATATGTCCTCACTCCGCAGGAGTGAGGACATGTTCTGGCAACAGAGGCGACATATGTAAACCCCATCCGAAGCAAGACCGCACAGAGGCGAAAAGAGATTCATCAGGCTGCCCGCCAGCCTCAGGTAGGTCGCTTGAGCCTGTCGGCAACGGCAGGACGAGATAGATGACCACTCACGACAGAACCCGGCTTATCGTCCCACTTACGGAGAACTTTCGTTATTCACAAAGGAGTATTCCAAAGATATGGAAACATACATTATGGCGCTGGACGCGGGCACGACGAGCAACCGCTGTATTTTATTTGACCACGAGGGAAATATCCGAAGTATGGCGCAAAAGGAATTTACGCAGTACTTCCCGAAGCCCGGGTGGGTGGAGCAGGAGGCGGATGAGATCTGGTCTACGCTGCTCGGCGTAGCGGTCGAGGCGATGTCCAAAATCGGCGCTTCCGCAGAAACTATTTCCGCGATTGGCATTACCAACCAGCGCGAAACCGCGATTGTCTGGGATAAAAAGACCGGGATTCCGGTATACCGGGCGATTGTCTGGCAGTGCCGAAGGACAGCGGAATATTGTGACAGCCTCGCGGAACAGGGGCTGGTAAATATAATCCGTGAGAAGACTGGTCTGGTGCTGGATGCGTATTTCTCCGCCACCAAAATTCACTGGATTTTGGAAAATGTGGAAGGAGCCCGTGAAAAAGCCGAGGCGGGCGATCTGCTCTTTGGCACAGTCGAGACGTGGCTGATCTGGAAACTGACACGGGGAAAGGTACACGTGACCGACTATTCCAACGCTTCGCGCACCATGCTTTTTAATATCCATACATTGCAATGGGATGAAGATATTTTACATATTCTGGACATACCAAAATGCATGCTGCCGCAGGTGACACAGTCGAGCAGTGTCTACGGCATGACAGATCCGTCCTGGTTTGGCGGGGAGATTCCGATTGCCGGGGCGGCCGGGGATCAGCAGGCGGCACTGTTCGGACAGGCATGCTTCGCCCGCGGCGAGGTAAAGAATACGTATGGCACCGGTGGATTTCTTTTGATGAACACAGGCAGTACGCCGGTCACTTCCCAGAGCGGACTGGTGACGACGATCGCCTGGAGCATCGGGGGAAAGGTTACTTATGCGCTGGAGGGATCTATCTTTGTCTCCGGAGCTGCCATCCAGTGGCTTCGCGATGAAATGCATCTGATTGATTCCGCGCCGGATACCGAGTGGATTGCCGGGCGTGTGTCCGATTCCAACGGATGTTATATGGTACCGGCGTTCACTGGCCTTGGCGCGCCGTACTGGGATCCCTATGCGCGCGGCTGTATCGTCGGGCTGACCCGCGGCGTGAATAAATATCACATCGTCCGGGCGACGCTGGAATCCCTCGCCTATCAGACGAACGATGTTTTGCGTGCCATGGAAAAGGATTCCGGGATCCGTCTGGCCGGACTGAAGGTCGACGGCGGCGCGAGCGCAAATAATTTTCTGATGCAGTATCAGGCAGACGTTATCGGACAGAATGTGTACCGCCCGCGCTGCATTGAGACAACAGCGATGGGGGCGGCGTATCTGGCCGGACTTGCGGTCGGTTACTGGGCCGGTCCGGAAGAAATCCATGCGAATTGGAAAACGGAGCGGGTATTTTCGCCGCAGATGTCGGCCGAAGAGATGGCCGGCCGGCTCAAAGGATGGAGCAGGGCTGTACGGTATTCCTTCGGATGGGCGAAAGAGGAGTAAGACCTGCAGCCAATTCGTAAATTGATTGTCCGGTCAGAACAGCAGCCGGCAGTTCTGCGCGTTACTTCGGTCGGTGTCTGGCAAACACCACTGACGCCTGGCATCTGTCTTTTTATTATAAGGCTGTTCTGAACGGTTATTACAAATGAAGGAGGACAAAATCAAATGAAAATCACAGTTGCAGGAACCGGGTATGTTGGATTATCACTCGCGGTACTTCTGGCACAGCATCATGAGGTATATGCGGTCAATAATACGCCGTGGAAGGCGGAGCTGATTAACAGCGGAAAATCGCCGATTCAGGATGATGAGATTGAGGAATATCTTGCAAACAAACCCCTGCATCTCACGGCCACTACGGATCGTGAGATGGCTTACAAGGATGCCGAGATGGTTATTATTGCCACACCCACGAACTACGATACGAAGAATAATTTCTTCGATACGAGCTGTGTGGAGGATGTCATCGAGACGGTCAGGAAGTATAACCCGGATGTCCTGCTTGTCATCAAGTCTACCATTCCTGTGGGTTACACAGCTGCTATCCGCAAAAAGTACAATGACAAAAATATCATCTTCAGTCCGGAGTTTCTGCGCGAGTCTAAAGCGCTGTATGACAACCTTCACCCGTCGCGTATTGTGGTAGGCACAGACCTGAATGATGAGCATCTGGTAGAAGCCGCGCACACATTTGCCGGCCTTCTGGTCGAAGGCGCGATTGATGAGAATATTCCGGTGCGCTATCTGGGATTCACAGAGGCTGAGGCTGTGAAGCTGTTCGCGAATACATATCTCGCTGTCCGCGTGGCTTATTTCAATGAGCTGGACACCTATGCCGAGGTAAAGGGACTGGACACGCAGGCGATTATCGACAGTGTCTGCTTGGACCCGCGAATCGGCGGCCATTACAACAATCCGAGCTTTGGCTACGGAGGATATTGCCTGCCGAAAGACACCAAACAGCTGCTCGCCAATTATGAGGATGTGCCGGAGACGATGATCCGCGCTGTTGTGGAGAGTAACCGGACCAGGAAGGATTTCATCGCCGACCGGGTGCTTCAAATTGCCGGCTATTATGGCTACGCCAATAACTCTGAATACAATCCGGCAGAAGAGAAAAACGTAGTGATTGGCGTGTATCGTCTTACCATGAAGAGTAATTCTGACAATTTCCGTCAGAGCAGTATCCAGGGCGTCATGAAACGGATAAAAGCGAAGGGAGCCACTGTGATCATTTACGAGCCAACGCTGGAGAATGGAAGTACGTTCTTTGGCTCCGTTGTTGTCAATGATTTAGATGAGTTCAAGCGGAACAGCAAAGCGATCCTTGCGAACCGCTATGATCCGGTACTTGACGATGTGAAAGACAAGGTATATACAAGAGATTTGTTCGGCAGAGACTAGCTTTCGGACTATCAGTGAGTGGAACCTTTTTAACAGGCTGCGTAAGAAACGCAGCCTGTTTCAGCGTATCGAAAGGAATTACAATGGAGCAAAAACGTTTAAATCTATGATGGAGACAAGTTGATTGGTGTTTTGAACTTTAATAATATGATTCCTGTAGAAGATACATACACCGTGGCTTTGAATTTGCGGATTCTCTCGTCTGACACTCCATCAAACCGTCATTCTTACTCGCAGCATAGCTGCTCGTTGAGCCTCGTGATTCTCTGCTGCAAGCAGCGAGAATCCCTTCAGCTCACATTATAAAAAACTTGCCATGAAGCAACTGGATTACTGTCAGCAACATCAGGAGGCTATTGTAAGAAAAGCGAATAAGCTTTACACAATGATTACATCAGGAAAACGTCCGTCACTGTGACACATATTCATAGCCTCTTGGATTTGTTCAGCTTTTTTCGTTATGAGATTCGGTGGTGTTAAAAATTTTAAAAACCGAAAATGCATAACAAAATGAAAATATGTGTAGATTAATGATATAAACAAGCTGCAAGTCGGCAAAAGAAATAAAAATTGCCGAAATGCAGTTGACAAAACGATTTTGCAAGAATATAATAATACTGCAAGTCGGCAAAAAAAAGAAAAAAATGCCGCAATGCAGCCCATAGCGAAATGGAGATGGTTTTCCTGGAAAAATTTTTATGCTATATACCCAATAAAAATAATTTTTCACGTTCAGATTTCCTTCGCGCTCTCAAAAGAGAAAGGAAGCAGGCGACAGAATCCACAGGAAGATTTTACCTGCAGAAGTTATTGGATAACGGAGAAATTGTGCGAGTAGGAAGAAATGCATATTGTGTTGACAACGATGGAGTGAAGAAATATGACTATGGATATTCGGAGTCCTCAAACGAGCTTGCCCATCGTATACAGGAGGAATACCCGTTAGTGGACTTTCGGATTTTTGAACTTGTGCAGCTGAATGAATTTGTCAATCACCAGATTGCGCATAATGTCGTATTCCTGTCGGTGGAATCCGATCTTGGAGATTTTATTTTTGATTCTATCAGGAACGACTACGCAGGGCATATTCTGGTCAATCCAACGCTGGAAGTGTTTCATCAATATTGGTCGGACAATATGGTTGTTATCAAAAAAATGATTACAGAATCGCCAAAGGGAAACGGCGAGGCATGGCATACGGGTCTGGAAAAGATGTTAGTTGATCTCGTTGCGGATAAATTACTCCTTTCCTGTGTGAGCCAGGGAGAGTATGAGGGGATATTTACGCAGGCACTTCAGGACTTCTTTATAGATGAAAGCCGGATGTTCCGGTATGCACGGAGAAGAAATGCAACAAAAAAGATTATGACATATATTGATAAATCATTATTAAGGACGGTATAAGAGGAAGATGCTGACGAAAGAAAATTTTTCAAAGGAGCACATCCGCGAACTACAGAGCATAAGCCGGAGAGACCCGGTTTTATTAGAGCGGACAGTATATGCTTTTGGCTTGCTGGAAGCGATTACGAGAATTGGGATGCCTTTTATTTTTAAAGGTGGCAGCTGCCTCCAATTATTGTTGGAACATCCCATGAGACTATCTACGGATATAGATATAATCGTAAAGCCCGGAACGGATATTGATGATTACATAAAACGTGCATCAGAGATCTTTCCGTTTATTTCATGCGAAGAGCAAATCCGGGTTGGTAAGAACAATATCGAGAAGCGGCATTTTAAATTTATCTATTCATCGCCAATGAACAGGCGGAACATATACATCCTGCTGGATGTGCTTTTCGAGGATGCCAAGTATACAAGCCTTGTATCCAGACAGATAAAAAGCGATCTGCTAATAACCGAAGGAGAGATGATGGAGGTTCAGATACCGAGCGCGGAATGCGTCCTCGGAGATAAACTTACGGCGTTTGTTCCCCATACCACAGGCATCCGTTTGAATGACAACAAGAACATGGAAATAGCCAAGCAATTTTATGATGTCCTCACGCTGACGGATATTGCAAGTGATTTTGAAGAGGTTCGGGATACATATTTTAAACTGGTGGAGGACGAGATCGCTTACCGTGGAATTGAGATCACAGGAGAAGACGCATTGATGGATACTTATATGACAGCCGCCTGCATTGCGTCCAGAG
>JAJQDT010000097.1 GCA_021202075.1 Lachnospiraceae bacterium
GATTCAGGTACCTAAAGCCAGCCGCCGCGGAGCGGCTTGGTACAATGAAAGCCGCACAATGGAAAATCGCTTCGCGATTGCATATCCCGTACGAAGTGCGGGATGCCACCCCGGCGAGGGGTGCGGCCTTCGTCCATGTTCGCTTCGCGAATATGGACATGTGATAGAATACCGTTTATAGAGAACAGAACGATTGTCTCACAAATTGCAGAAAGCATCCGTGCTTTCATCGCATGCGAAGAAGCACGGATGTCAGAAGAGGGAATAGAAAGGAGACCTATGAAATTACTGATCGTGGACGATGAGGAGCTGACCCGCGTCGGCGTGGTCTCTTCGATTAACTGGAAAAGTCTCGGAATTGATGAAGTCCTGCAGGCGGATGATGGGGTAAACGGCCTGGAGGTGGCCAGGCGCTGCCGCCCGGAGATTATCCTGTGCGATGTGCGCATGCCGCGCATGAACGGGATTGCCATGCTCGAACAGGTGGAGCAGATTCTGCCGGATACGGTCTCTATTTTTATGAGCGGCTATTCGGATAAGGAATACTTAAAGGCTGCCATCCGCTTAAAGACGGTCAATTATGTCGAAAAGCCTCTGGATCCGGCCGAGATCCAGGAGGCCGTCCTTGAAGCCATCCGGCTGTACCGACAGAAGCAGCATTCGCATCGGGGGGAGGAGCTTCACTCCCTGCAGACAGCCTCCCGGCTGGCGCTTCAGCTGACGGTACCCTACGAGACAAATAAGGAGGCCATACGCGAATTTTCGGAAGAACTTGGCTTACATCTTCATCCCGATATGTTTGTTGCGTCAGTTATTGTCCATCCTCAGAAAATTCCGGATAATACATGGCTTTCCTATGACGCGATCTGTCAGCGTATCCAAAACTATTTAAAGGAATTCGAGCCGGATTGTATCTGCATTTATATTGAAAAGAAACCGCAGCATCTGGTCTACTTTCTTCTTGGCAGCAGTGGGCTCTCTGACGCGGCTTTCAGGGATGTTCTCCGTTTTATCGGCGAATGTTATGTCGATTTTGGCAATTATCTCATCGCAGCCGGAGATCCATGCAGGGGAATTTCGTCTGCTTATCATTCCTATGCAGATGCAGTCATTCTTTTGCAAAGCAGCTTTTTCTTCCCGGCCGGCACGCTTTTGACCTCGGACTTCCTGTCGCGGATTGGCAACGAGCCGGAGGAGTCGGATTTTGCCGTCTCGACGGAATCTTCGTTTGCTAAGAGCATCTCATCGATGGATGAGGAGGCCTGCGGCCGCTTTCTGGAAACGCTGTACCGGCATTATGACGGCAATCACTCTCTGATGCCGAATCAGGTGCGGGATCTGTATTACAAGCTGTTTCTTGTCCTTGAGGAGGCCAGCCGGGGGCGGCGCCTGATGGAAGACACTCCGGCAGATAACATCATGGACGCGATTGAAAATGCGTTTACCTACTATGAACTGCACCAGGCACTCGCCGGCCGGACGCACCGCTTTTTCGAGGAAGCGCAGCAATCCGCGCCTGAGAATCCGACGATTGCCCAGATTAAGGATTATATCGGTAAAAATTACCAGAATGATCTGCTTTCTGTCAAGGATATCAGCTCGCATGTATTTCTGTCCGTCTCCTATGTGTGTACCTATTTTAAAAATGAGACCGGGCAGACGCTGAATCAGTACCTGACGGAATACCGCATGGAGCGGGCAAAGGAGCTTCTCCAGGATCCGCGCTACAAGATTGCGGATATTTCCTCTAAGGTCGGCTACAGTGACGGAAATTATTTTGGCAAGAGTTTTAAGAAGTATTCCGGGCTGTCTCCTTCGGAATACAGGGAGAAAATGACACGATGAAAAAGCTGCGCCAGAGCTATATGGATTTGCATATTCAGACAAAGCTTCTGTTTATGATCCTGCTGATTGTGGCCATACCGGCCGTTTTTGTGATTATCTTTTTTTACAGCAGGCTGTACGGCATGGTCGTCTCCTATACGATCCGCCAGGAGCAGGACGCGTCCGCCACGACCGCGCCCCAGATCGAAGCGATCATTGAAGAGGTCGTCGATTTCAGCAATGGATTAAGTGATATGGATTTTTACAGCATGCTGTTCCATCAGCCGGTCAATGAGCCGGTGAGCACTCTGGCACATTCCACGCAGGCGCTGGAGTTCAGGGATGCTGTGGAGCAGGCGCAGAGTGACGGACTGATTACCGCCGTCCGCATTTATATGGATTTTCCGGAAGAAGCTTCGGATCTGTTTACAGATGCGTACACGGCAGGCATCCTGGTTTCGATGAGCCAGGCGCAGGGCACCTACTGGTACGGCATTTTTCAGGGAACAAACGCCTCCACGCTCTACTGTCCTTCCTTTTATCTGGGCACCAAAGAGCAGGAGCAGTATGGGGATCTGGCGTACATCCGGGCGACGACCTTTTATTATGAAGGGGAGGCCTACAAGGCTTACATCGCGGTCTATTATTCCAGCGACGAAATTCTGGGGATTTTATCGGAAAATCTCTCTCTCGACGGCAGCGTTTCCTACATTATTAATGAGCGGGATACGATCGTCGCCTCCTCCGACACGTCGCTTTCCGGTCTCTACTGGCTCAGCTACGAGACAATCGAGAGCGCGTTTATGTCCTCCAATAACTTCATTGAGCGCACGATTCTGGACGAAACGATCTATGCCGGGTTTTACAGCATTACGGAAGCCGGCTGGTTTATGGTGACCATTCTGCCCTCCGCGCCTCTGATCGAGCAGAGCAACAATATTATCCTTCGTTTTGCGGCAATCTATCTGTCGGTGCTGCTGATCGCCATTTTGTTTGCAGCATTATTGTCTCATTCACTCACGAGGCGTATTTCCTCCATCAACACCCAGATGAGCGCGGTCCGCGAGGGACCTCCCCAGCCGATGGAAAGTCCGGACGCCCATGATGAGATCGGCGATCTGATTGACACCTATAACTACATGGCACGCCAGATCAATGAGCTGCTGGATGAACAGGCGCAGGCCGCCGAGGATCTGCGCATCTCGGAGTTCAATTCTCTGCAGGCGCAGATCAATCCGCATTTTCTGTACAACACCATGGATATGATCAACTGGCTCGCCCAGCAGGGACGCACCTCGGAGGTCAGCTCCGCCGTGCAGGATCTGTCGCGCTTTTATAAGCTTACCCTGAGCCGGAAGCAGACAATTACCACGATTGCGAGCGAGATCGAGCACGTCACGATCTATACGCGCCTCCAGAATATGCGCTACCACAACAGCATCTCTCTGATCACCGACATCGCGGACGATCTGATGAACTATCACATTCCAAAGCTCACCCTGCAGCCCGTGGTGGAAAATGCCATTTTGCACGGCATCCTGGAAAAGGACAGCAAGGCTGGCACGATTCTGATCACAGCCTGGGCGGAGGGCGAGGATATCGTCCTTCTGATCTCGGACGACGGCGTGGGCATGCCCGAGGATGTGCTGGAAAACATCCTTTACGGGACCGGACAGAGCGCTTCCGGCGGCACGAACATCGCGATTTACAACACGCACCGCCGCCTCCAGGTTCTCTATGGAGAGGATTACGGGCTCAGCTATTCCAGCCGCGTCGGCGAGGGCACGGAGGTGCAGATCCGGATCCCGGCTGGCTGATAAACGCTTTCTGCATCCGCAGTCGATCATTACATCCATCATTCAGGAATACGCAGACAGCCACTTCCGCCAGTCATTCGCGCTCGAAGGGCTGTTCCTGCTGCTGTTCAGTTATCTGGCTTATCTGGCGAAGTGATTCTTTAACTCAATGCATTGTCTATAATCTTTTTTTGAAATTCTTCCATGCGCTCAAGAACCATGAGAAAGATATCCGGATACTCTTTTTTCAGGTCAGCGATTTCCTTCCCAAGTTCCCCCGCGTGAATGACGATTTGTTTATGCACACGGATATAGGAAACTGCGCGTAAATTTAGAAGCGGATAATCTTGCGGATTCACTTCAATATCATAATAGGAATCAAGATAGTCTTTACATGTCACACGCGAAAGAGGCAACACAACATAATCCGTTTCATCCGATTCGGCAATAATCAATACGGGCCGTGACTTAAATGACATCTTATGCTGAATACTATCATAAAACGGAAAGATGGACGTATAAATTTTCCCTGTCACTCCTGCGCCACCTCCGCATCCTCGAACTCATCATAGTACATATCCCATATCGGATCATAGGGACGTACTTTTCCGGCATCTATGCGGATATCATCAAGAGATAAGATCCTGTCACCGTTGGTGTTTGCAGAAAGTCCTTTTCTGGCATTCACCCATGAGATCTCATTATGAGACATCTGACTTAATTTCCACGATTCGACAGCACCATATTGCAGTACAATGCTTTTAGAAATATAGGCGCTTTCAGATGATATTTCACGGAGATTGGCAGCATTCATTCCATCGCTGGTATAACATAAGCGAACCTCCCTGCAAACCGGGCCATATCTCCAGCCTTCAAAGTTCTCAGGAAACATAGGTTCTCCTAAAATAGCGATATTTTCTCTTTGAGCCAGATAAAGAAGCTTATGCAGCTTCATTTCGTCAATCACTTCTCCAGATTGTCGCTTGTATTCATCAAAAATAAATTGCGCAACATCAATCACGCGTTCCATAACATCATCTCCTCTCGCTATGTTTCGCTTTCTGTAGTTATTATAATATGCTGTTATATTCGTGTCAAATGAAATCAAAATTAAAAATAATTGTGTCACGGCTTCTCATACAGGAATTCTTCCGGCAGCGTCACATTGAATCCTTTCGCAAGATCCCTGAAATTATCCGGGGTGATGGTCTGCAGCTTCCGCGGGTTCATGGACAGAATCTTGACCAGGATTTCCGCCGATTTCTCAACGGTATGCAGCAGTCCGAAGGTCAGGTCAAAGTCCTCTCCGGAGCAGAACATTCCATGATGCGCCCAGATAACAACATCGTATTTCTCCATGAGCTCCGCCGTCTTCAGCGCAATCTCACGCCCGCCCGGCACCATCCAGCCGACGACGCCGACGCCGTCCGGGAACACGACCGGACACTCCGTTGCCGTCTCCCACAGCTCTCTGGTAAACACCTTGTCCGAGAGTGGCAGCACAAAAGTCAGCGCAATGATATTGGTGGTATGAGCGTGATAGATTACGCGGTGGCGGTCGTTCGTCAGCTTCTTCTTTACTTCATGGTTCATCAGATGCGTCGGCAGCTCACTGGTCGGCCGTCCGCCTTCTACCAGCCCCCAGCGAATCCGGTAATTCACACCCGCATCATCTAACTCGATGATGGCAAGACATACCTCCGGATCGACGATAATGTTTCGGAAATACTTTCCGCTTCCTGTCACCAGGAAAAATTCTCCTGCAAGTCCCGGCACCTCCGTGCCAATCGGCTGCCAGTCCCCCGGCGCGTTCAGACGCGGCCGGATCAGCTCGACCTCGTCCGGCTTCAGGCGGTAGCTTAAATTGCCACCGTTTCTCTCATGCCAACCCTGATGGTAGCCATCGTCCGCCATTTTGATAAAGCCCTGCATAAATCTCGTTTCCAAAATTTTCATTGCCTCTGTCCTCTCTTTCCCCTGTCCGGCTTCAGACCGGCACTCACATTTTTGCCTGTACTGTCTGTGCCGTTTTTTAGCCCTTTTACGTTGTTTTACGTTGTTTTTCTCGCTAAAATATGTTGTTTTGTGTTGTTTCACTCGTGTATTATATATTGTTTTGTGTGGTTTGTAAAGATATTATTTACACTTATATTTCCACAAAAATACAAATCCCAAACATGAAAAATCTGTGCAAAAAGTTACAAATCACATATTTACCATGCAGCACGTGGCATGAAGCAATTTCCGCTCATCTACTCGCCCCATTCCTTCCGGTACTGCAGCGGGGTAATAGTTTCCTGCTTTTTGAACAGATTAATGAAATGGCTGACATGGCACAGTGCTTCGCTCCGCAATTCTGTTTTTTCTTTGACAATCTCTGAGTCAAGCGGCTGATTATCAGACAGAGCGCGTTTTTTTAAAGCGTCATCCTTTTGAATTGCCTGCAATGATGAACAGAATTAAGCCTGGTACAGAGAAGAGCCTCGTACATTCTGCCAAAAAGTCAGCGTGATTTCAGGCGGAATTGCGCAAAAGTGAACAGGAAAAGATTTTACCCGTTTCGAAAGATTTTCCCGTTTTATTTATTTTTCGAAAATGGTAAGATGCATATAGAGTTAATCAAAAGAAGGAGGGAAAGGACGTGTCGGAATATGTTCTTGAACTAAAAGGCATTACGAAGATCTTCCCGGGTGTGAAAGCCTTAAACAACGTTCAGTTTCAGCTGAAGCCGGGCGAGGTGCACGCACTCATGGGAGAGAACGGCGCCGGAAAGTCTACATTCATCAAGGTCATTACCGGAGTACATAAGGCAGAAGAGGGTGAGATGTACCTTTATGGCGAGAAGGTGGATTTCAAAGGCCCGAGGGATGCGCAGGCCGCGGGCATCGCAGCGGTTTACCAGCATGCGACGTCGTATCCGCATCTGACGGTGGCGGAGAACATTTTCATGGGTCATGAGATCGTAAAGCACGGGATGATCCAGTGGAATGAGATGAATAAAGAGGCGAACGCGCTCCTGCAGCAGCTGAATTCGGATTTTGAGGCGACAGCGGAGATGGGTACCTTAAGCGTTGCGCAGCAGCAGATGGTGGAGATCGCGAAGGCGCTTTCGACGAACGCGAAGATTATCATTCTTGATGAGCCGACGGCGTCACTGACCAAGAGAGAGTCTGAGGAGCTGTACCGGATCGTGGATCAGCTCCGCGAGAAGGGCGTTTCGATTATCTTTATTTCGCACCGGTTTGAGGATATGTATCGGCTGGCTACGAGAGTCACGGTATTCCGCGATTCGCAGTATATCGGCACCTATGATGTGGATAAGATTACGAACGCGGATCTGATCAAGGCGATGGTAGGGCGTGAGATCAGCGATCTGTACCCGAAGCCGAAGGTGAAGATCGGTAAAGAGGTTCTGAAGGTAGAGAATTTTTCGAGAGCCGGTTATTATAAGAATGTGTCGTTCAATGTGCGCGCGGGTGAGATTGTCGGCCTGACCGGTCTGGTAGGTGCGGGACGTACCGAGGTAGTTGAGAGCGTCTGCGGCGTGACACATGCGGATGAAGGAAAGGTTTATCTGGATGGGAAGGAAGTCCATATCAATCAGCCGTCTGACGCGATGGATCTGGGCATCATCCTGCTTCCGGAGGACCGCCAGAAGGAAGGCCTGATCATGAGCTGGGGCCTCGGCCGCAATGTGACCCTTCCGACGATGGATAAGCTGGCAAAGAATGGCTTTAATGACGAGCCGAAGGAGAGAGAGGTCTCCAGAGATCTTCTTGAGAGTGTCGATACGAAGGCAGTGGATATCTTCCAGCCGGCGAGCTCTCTGTCCGGCGGCAACCAGCAGAAGGTCGTCGTCGCGAAGGCGCTCGGCCAGGAGATGAAGGTCGTCATCATGGATGAGCCGACCAAGGGCGTGGATGTCGGCGCGAAGGCGGAGATTTACGCGATCATGGGCGAGCTGGCGCAGAAGGGCTACGCGATTGTGCTGATCTCTTCGGAGATGCCGGAGATCCTGGGCATGAGCGACCGCATCGTCGTGATGTGCAACGGCCGTAAGACCGGCGAGCTTTCCAGAGAGGAAGCGACGCAGGAGGTTATCCTGGAGTTGTCCATGGAGAAAAGCACGAAGTCCGGAAAGGGGGATAAGCAGTAATGGAAAAGAAATCTCTGATGAAAAGGATCACCGGATCTCGTGAAGCGCTGCTTGCGGCGATATTGATTCTGATGATTGTGGTCGTCACGATTATCAATCCGGCGTTCTTTACTCCGAAGTCGTTCTCGAACCTGATTAAGAACAATGCGGTGACCATGGTGATGGCGCTCGGTATGCTCTGCGTCATGCTGGTCGGCGGTATTGATATTTCCATCACATCCACGCTGGCGTTTTCCGGTATGTGGATTGGTATGCTGATTAAATATGAGTACATATCCGGCACGGTTCTGCCGTTCCTGCTGGCAATCGTGATCGGTACCTGCTGCGGATTTATTGTCGGACTGGTAATCTCCAGGGCGGATGTGCCTCCGATCATTGCGACGATGGGCTTCATGTATATCTACCGCGCGATGGCGTATCTGATCTCCAACGGCGGTGAGTGGGCGAGCGCGGCGGCGCTTGGCACCTTTAAGGATTTTGCCACCAGTCGGTTCCTCGGACTGAACTGTGTGGTGTGGGTCGTGATTATCTGCTATGTGATCTTCTTCTTCTTTATGAGGTGGACACGCCTGGGCCGTAAGATTTACGCGGTAGGGAGCAACCCGGAGGCCGCTGAGGTGTCCGGTATCAATGTGAGAAATATCAAGCTGATGGTTTACACGATCATGGGCTGCCTCGCCGGTCTGGCAGGCGCGCTTCAGGTAGCGGTCTATGCGTCGGCCATGCCGAACATGCAGAAGGGCGGAGAGATGGATGTCATCGCAGCCTGCGTCATCGGCGGCGTCAGTATGAGCGGCGGACGCGGAACGGTCATCGGGGCGCTGCTTGGCGCGCTGATCCTGGCGACCATCGCGAAGGCATTACCGCTGATTCCTTTCTTCGATCAGCTCTGGCTGAATACGATTAAAGGTATCATTATTCTGGTGGTCGTTGTCGTGAACGTGATTCTGCAGCGTACCGCGGACAGCAATGCATTGAAGAGAAGGGAGATGTGATCATGGCCGGAAAGTCTGGAAGAAGTATCAATAATGTGCCGGAGAGCCCGATTAAACATATGATTTTCAGCTGGGAAGGCATTCTGGTTCTCCTGTTTGCCGCAGTCAATATTTTCTGCGCATGGTTTTCAGAGTTTTACAATGTTTCGAGTGTATTGCGCCAGATGCCGGTCTACCTGGCAGAGGTGTTCCTGATGCTGACCATGGCATTTATCCTGGTGATGGGCGAGATCGACATTTCCGTCGGCTCCATCGTCTGCCTGGCGGCGACGATAAGCTGTATTGTCTGCAACGCAGGCGCCCCGTTTGTGGTGGTGGTTCTGGTTGCGCTCCTGGTCGGGACGGCGTGCGGCGCGGTCAATGGTCTGATCCTGACGAGATTCCCGGAGCTGCCTCCGATGATTGTAACGCTGGCGACACAGATCATCTTCCGCGGCATTGCGGAGATCGTTCTGGGAAGCGGCGGCAGCGTCTCGCTTTCGAACACCGCAGGCTTTAAAGCGATCGCAGGCAAGGTTGGCGGGCAGGTGCCGTACATCCTGTTCCTGGTACTGATTCTCGGCGTGATTGCCGCAGTCATCCTTGGCAAGAGCACGTTCGGCCGCAAGGTATACGCGATCGGCACGAACCGTGTGACGGCGCACTATTCAGGCATTCATGTACAGAAAATCCGTTTCATCATTTACACAGTCATGGGAACCATTGCCGGTCTGTGCTCCCTGTTCATCGTGTCCTCCTCCTACGGAGCGAATACGACGACAGGCGAAGGCTTTGAGATGGACGCGATCGCCATGGCGGTATTCGGCGGCATCTCCTCCACAGGCGGCAAGGGCAACATCGCCGGCGGTCTCATCGCAGCATTCATTATCGTCTGCCTGCGCATCGGCCTTGGGCAGAGAAACGTCCATTCGCAGGTCATTCTTCTGATCATCGGCGTCCTTCTGGTGGCGGCAGTCGCGCTCCCGAACATCATCGGGCAGATTCAGAAGGCGGCAAAGGTGAAGAAGAGCTGAGACATTTCAGGAACATGCGATTTGTTTCCTGAGCTGCCTGAGGATAGTTTAGTTCCGGTTTATCCGGGTCAGATTTTGCCTGCGTAGTACTTGATGTGTGGAACGACTGATTATGGTAATTATGGCGCAGGTATGAGATTATTTACTTAGTTGTAAACTGTGCGGGGCCGGTTCGGGTTTCCGGTTCCGCCGGTTGCAAAAGGGGGTCATTCAGACAGTCTTTTCATTTTGACGCTGTACTGAACGGCTGCCAAATAAATCACATTTCATTCAAGGAGGAACGAAAATGAACAAAAAACTGGTAAGTGCAATTCTTTGTGGCGCAATGGTTCTCGGTACCGTATCACCGGTATTCGCAGAAGAAGACGGAGTAAAGATCGCTCTGGTAGCGAAGTCCGCAGGAAACGCATTCTTCGAGATCGCGGCAGCTTCTTTTGTTGAGACTGCTGAGGCAGAAGGATCGACAGTAGATATCATCTATCCGGAAGAGGCGACAGCTGACGCGCAGATCAAATCTCTGGACAACCTGATTTCTCAGGACTACGACGTTATCTGCATCTCCGCAAACGACGAGAACGCGCTGCAGGCAAAGCTGGAAGAGGCAATGGACGCCGGTATCAAGGTTGTATCCTTTGACTCTGCAGTAAACGCTGACAGCCGTCAGGTATTTGTAAACCAGGCTGGTGTTACTGAGGTAGCGCAGGCTCTTATGGACGCAGTATATGACATCGCAGGCGGCGAAGGCCAGTGGGCAATCCTTTCCGCAACCTCTCAGGCGACGAACCAGAATGCATGGATCGACGCTATGAAGGAAATCATGGAGAGCGATGAGAAGTATGCAGACCTTGAGCTGGTAGAAGTAGCGTATGGCGATGATGAGTCCCAGAAGTCTACCGACCAGACCGAAGCTCTGGTAACCAACTATCCGGATCTGAAAGTCATCTGCGCACCGACGACCGTTGGTATCGCTGCAGCAGCGAAGTATCTGCAGGACAACGACTGCGCATGCAAGCTGACCGGCCTTGGTCTTCCGTCTGAGATGCTTGAGTACACAGGCGAAGGCGACGACTACTCCTGCCCGTACTTCTATCTGTGGGATATGCAGGGTCTTGGTACTCTGGCAGCTTACACCTCCATCGCAATCGCGAACGAGGAGATCACCGGTGCTGAGGGCGAAACCTTCACAGCTGGCGACCTTGGCGACTACACCATCGTAGCGGCTTCTGACGGCGGCACAGAGATCATCCTTGGCCTTCCACTTGAGTTCAACCCGGACAACATCGAAGAGATGGCTGAGCTGTACTAATTAAAAGCCAAATGACCGCGGATTGCGCTGGCTGATACAGTCCGTTACAGTTCATTCGATGCGGGGCACTCTGGTGTGAGATACCTGGCAGCGTATATCCGGGAAAAAGAATAGTTTCACAGGCGGGGACGGAGCGTGGCGCTCCGCCCCTGTTTGTACACGTAAGCAATAATGGAGGCAGTTATGATTAAAGGATTTAAAATGAAACTGTATCCGGGCCAAGAGGCGGAATACGAAAAGCGCCACAACGAGCTCTGGCCGGAAATGAGGGACATGATTCATGAGTACGGCGGGAAGAATTACACGATTTTTCTCGACCGCGAGACCCTGACGCTCTTCGGTTACATTGAAATCGAGGACGAAGAGAAATGGGCGAAGAGCAGTGACACGGCCATCAACCGTAAGTGGTGGGATTTCATGGCTGACATCATGGAGACCAACCCGGACAACAGCCCGGTGTCCGTGGATTTGCAGAACGTGTTTCATCTGGATTGAGAGGAATCGGATAGAGGGCGTCATTTTCCCTCTGTGCATAAAAAGGCGAGTATACTAGCCGGAAGGTCGCTGCACTCGCCTTTTCACTTATTTACTACCATCTTTCTTTTTTAATGTATTTCCTCAGTATGATCATTGATATATTGACTTAGTGAGCTTTCGTTTCCTATGCTGCAGTGAATTATATAGTGGGAAAGCAAACCGCTTAAGCTGATTAATCTTATTTGGTTCCGTTGGATAAAACCTGTGTTTCGCTCTCATATGCGTCGCATGCAGCTTCAAGTGCGGTAAAATTGCAGTGAAACTTGCGGATGCGTCCGGATCCTTTCTGCTCAAAATAAATCTCTGAGACCCTTGATAGTATCCCGTCCTGAATTTTTTGACAGAATCGGTACTCTTTTTCCAAAACCGTTCTGTATGCAACATCCGTAATCAGGGAGAAGTCAACTTTCGAATAGCATCCTGCTGGAACTGGTATCATCTTTTTTATATCCAGGACTGCGAGAATGTGTTTTACAGTCTCTCCTTCATATGGTTTGCAAACGGCTTTTGGGGACAAGGTTCCCTTTTTTACGACTTCATAAATTAAATAATGGTCCAAGGTGACATTTTTCCATTTCAGATGTTTTGGCTTGCTCGATGAAAATGGAATGAAATATGTATACTCATCTATGCCGACCACAATACCAAGAAAGGGTTTCATTTCGTATTTGCTGGGTGCATAATAGACTTCACTATCAATGTCATCATGTAAATGCCGGAGATATGACACATCTATATTGTAAATTCCCAGCTTGTTAAATTCTACTTGCATTTATTGTTCTCCTCAAAAAAGAGGAAGGAATAATATCCCTCCTCTAGATACTTACAATCCCGCACTTGGGATATAGGTGGCGGAACACCTGCTTTACAGTTCCGCACTTGGGATATAGGTGGCGGAACACCTGCTTTACAGTCCCGCACTTGGGATATAGGTGGCGGAACACCTGCTTTAATCGCCTCCCGGCTTACTTGTATTATATACAAAAGCGCGTCAGAATGCAACGATTTTTAAGAAAAAATCGATTGTAATTTTTATGAAGCTGATTTTAAATGAATGTTTCTGGCATACGGTGTTTGTTCATCCGCATAGAATGGTTTAGACTTACTGCGCAAGGAGAGTCCTGTCATGATGAAATTGCGCCGCCGCGCAATGGTTATTCCTGTCATTTTGATGCTTATATTACTTTTTTGCCCGCTACTTTCCTGTGCGGATGCCTCGGACAGCCTGGAATTATACGCCCGCAGCGCAGTCCTGATGGATGGCGGCAGCGGGCGTGTTCTCTATGACAAGGAAGGCGATACGCCTCTTCCGATGGCGAGTACGACGAAAATCATGACGTGCATCCTGGCGCTGGAATGGATGGCAGACGATCCAGATACCATCTGCACTGTTTCCGGGAATGCGTCTGCGCAGCCGCAGGTGAAGCTTGGCATGGTGAAAGGCGATACATTTTACCTGAGCGATCTGCTGTATTCTCTGATGCTCGAATCGCATAACGATACAGCGGTCTGTGTCGCGGAGACGGTTGCCGGAAGTGTCGAAGCTTTTGCTATTAAAATGAATGAGAAGGCTGCGGAGATTGGCTGTACGCAGACGTATTATATCACGCCGAATGGTCTGGATGCGGAGGATGAGAACGGGGAGCACCATACGACCGCACACGATCTGGCGCTGGTCATGCGTTATTGTCTGACTGAGTCGTCAGAACGTGAGGAGTTCCTGACCGTGACCCGCACGGCTTCTTATACGTTTTCCAATCTCGACGGCACACGTACGTACAGCTGTACGAACCACAACGCATTTCTGAATCTGATGGACGGTGCGCTCTCCGGAAAGACCGGCTTTACGTCCAAAGCCGGTTATTGTTATGTGGGCGCGCTCGAACGTGACGGCAAGCTGCTGATCGTGGCGCTTCTTGCCTGCGGTTGGCCGAACAATAAAGGCTATAAGTGGGTGGATACGAAAATGCTGATGAATTTCGGATTATCGGAATTCGAACTGCGCGATATCACGGATGTGGCTGACACAAACGCAAATGTGCGGACAGAGGATATTACAGTCACGAACGGACAGCAGGACACAGTGCACACGATAGTGGAAGAGCCTGCGCCAACGCCGGTATTAATGCGCGCAGATGAAGAAATAGAAATCCGGGTGGAGGTGCTTCGGACTCTGGAAGCCCCCGTGCAGGAAAACACGCAAGTTGGACTGGTGCATTATCTCGTGGCTGGCGAGGAGTACGCAGTCACATCGATCCTGACCGCCGGAGAGGTAAAAGAGCGGACATGGCTGTTCTGCCTGAGAAAGCTGGCGGAAGCATTCGTATTATAAATTACTACAATCTCACCTGCC
Organism: Lachnospiraceae bacterium; assembly: GCA_021202075.1. Classification (GTDB taxonomy): domain Bacteria; phylum Bacillota; class Clostridia; order Lachnospirales; family Lachnospiraceae; genus Choladousia. The sequence goes on from JAJQDT010000097.1 coordinate 13,981, forward strand.
CGGTCTCCCGGTTTTTGACGCGGAACGCGCGCGGCGTCATATTGTAGCGCTCTTTAAACACACGGTGGAAATAGCTGTTGTTCTCATAGCCCACGGAGGCGATGATGTCGTTGACGGGCAGGTCGGTATCGCAGAGCAGCTGCACGGATTTATTCAGGCGTTTCCGCTGTAAAAGCTCCTTGAAATTGTGACCGGTGCTTTTTTTGATCAGGCGGCTGAGCACGTGCAGAGGCAGATGGAGCTGCTCGCTGAGCTCAGTGAGGGTGGCGGTGCGGTATTTCTGCTCGATATAGTTCAGCGTTGTCATGGAAATCATGTTCTCATATTGGTCGGGCAGGCGCATTTCTACACATTGGATGGAGTCGACCAGATACATGAAAATCAGCCCCATCGTCGTCTGGTTGATGCGGCTCTCGTCGTTCTGCCCGGTTACCAGAGAATAGATCATATTTTCCAGAAGGTTCTGGATCTGGAGGCTGTCCGCCACCTTGAAATGCAGATACTCACCGCGCTCCTCGTTCCGGCGCAGGATATTTGCGAGAAATTCTTCGAGAACATTGTTTTTGCCGGTCATGGTGTAGGCCACATCGAAAAACTCGGGCAGCATGATAAAATTAATCGCAATGTCGTTCTCACCGGCTGGAAGGATTTCGTGCCTGGTAAATTGATTCAGAAACAGCAGCTCGCCCTTGCGGATGACGACCTGCTTCTCATTGATGATATTGGTCAGCGACCCTTCGCAGACATAGAGCGCCTCGATATAATTGTGGCGATGCAGAGGGAAATGGACGAAGCGGGTATGGGTCCGCACGGCGATCAGCTGGCCCTCTTCGAGCATCTTTGAACTGTCGACGGTAAACTCAGTTCCCTCCGTCATATAGAGCCCGCGATCCACATTTTTTTCGCCGTCGAGGATTCGCTGTTCCTCTTCTGTGATTTTTCGAAGCTGTTCCAAAAGTTCCCTGCGCATAAGATTCCTCGCTTTTTATCTTTTGACTGACCGGATTAATAATTCCATAAATCCGTCCCCCCCATCGAACTCATGCGGTAGTATGCCATATCTTCTTTGGCGAGATTGTACTTTTTGCGCAGATAATTGGCAACAATCGGGTTTAAGGCCCGTCTTTTTTTTGCTGCTTCCTCTATCTCGCTGTCACTGTAATGCAGGTGTACCCAGTCGATTCCAGAGAGCCCTCCCTTTACATATAAGCGGGTGATAATAAAATCTTTATTTTTTTCTATATCTAAATCATCGAAATCACTGTCCCAGAAACAGGAGCGAAATCTTTCAGGAACTTTTGTCTCAGACACTTTTGTTTCAGACACTTTTGTTTCAGACATAGAAAGCCTCCATCAGTGAAATTTAAATTTTCGTATTTAACAAAAATATAAATCGAAACGAACGAGGTGTCAAGCCCGGACATGAAATCATTCAGTTCTGGAAAGACGAAGAAGAAAATTCGACAGTTAAAGAATTATTACTATAAGGATATGACCAGTGAAGACAAAAAAATAGCCACGATCAACAAGATCAGTGGATTGTGGGAAATTGTTATGTGACTTTTGGTTACTTTCAAAAAGCCGAAGGCTGAAACCCTTGATTTTACTGGCTTTCTGGAGTAGTCCCTAGGGGAATCGAACCCCTGTTTCCGCCGTGAGAGGGCGGCGTCTTAACCGCTTGACCAAGGAACCATGCTTGAGTATTATAACCCGGACTTTTGAAAAATGCAAGCATTTTTTTGAAAAAATCGGAAAAATTTTTCAGCTTCAAAATGCAAAAATATACAATATAAAATAAATATCTTGCATAGCAGAACAGGCAGATAACACGCAACTATTCGGCGCGGCAGGGAATCTCGCGAAATAGTTGCGCGTAAAATCGTGCTTAAAAATGATGTTGAAAATTACAGCTCAAACCCGTACAGCTTTGCATATTTTTTATTAAAGTAATCCAGCAGCGGCCGGGCGCTCAGTTCGCGTACGCATACGCGCCGGAGTACTTCGGAGGAGTTGTAGAGGCTGCCGTGGCGGTGGATGTTCTCGTTTAGCCAGGCGGTAATGTCGCGAATGCGGCCGTCTGCCAGAATAATGTCCACATCCCCCAGCTCTTTTTCCAGCGCTTTGAGGAACATGCCGTCATACATGGAGCCGAGCAGATAGGAGGGGAAGTAGCCGAAGGAGCCGTCAGACCAGTGCATGTCCTGAAGAATTCCCTCCGCGTCGTTCTGCGGGCGGATGCCGAGCAGCTCTTCCATCTTGTCATTCCAGAGTGCGGGGAGTTTGTCGACCGGCACGTTGTCGCGGAAGATGGCTTTTTCCATCTCGTAGCGCAGGATGATGTGCAGGCAGTAGGTCACTTCGTCCGCTTCGGTGCGGATCATGCTCGGGTGCACGTCATTGATGGCCCGGCAAAAGGTATCCAGGGGAACCGTTTTGAACTGCGGAAGCAGATCGCCCAGTTTCTCATAGATCGGTTCCCAGAAGCTTTTTCGGCGGCCGAGGATGTTCTCGAAAAAGCGCGACTGACTCTCGTGGAGCCCCATCAGGTTGACCTGTTCGATGGCAGTATCCTCATATGCCGGATCAATATTCTGTCCGAAGATGGCGTGCCCGCCTTCATGGATGGCGCTGAACATCGCGGAAATCGGGTCATCCTCTTTGAAATGATTGGTCACGCGGACGTCGCCGATGCACAGATCGGTGGTAAACGGGTGTTCGCTTTCCGCCGTGGCGCCGGCATCCGCGTCAAAGCCGATATAATCGAGCAGCATGCTCTGGACTTTCCTCTGGGCGGCAATGTCATACTGTCCCTCGAGCGCGGACAGATCCGGACGCCCGGCTGCTTCGATTTTGTCAAGCAGGGGCAGCAGCCCTTCCCTGAGCTCTTCGAATACGCGGTCTATGGTTGCGCTGTCGATTCCTTCTTCGTACAGATCCAAAAGAACCTCATAAGGATCCTGATCGGGCTCCATATAATGCACATATTCCTTTGTCATGGAAATTACTTTTTCCAGGTACGGTGCAAACCCGGAGAAATCAGCATTGCGTTTTGCCTTTTCCCAGGCACGCTCCGAGCGGGCCTTTGTCTCCGTGTAGGCGGAATAGAAGTCTTCCGGAATGCGCTTGAAGCGCTCATAATCGCGCAGATCGCGCTTTACGGTAAGCTGCATCGCCGGCTCCAGCGACGCAAACTGCGCCGGTTCGGACAGCTCGCGCAGCATGGATCCATATTCATCCGCAGTCGAAAGGCGGAATGCCTCTGTAGAAAAATAGTTGATTGCGTTCATGCGCGCTTCGACGCCTTTTTCCGGGGCCGCAGTTGATAAATCCCAGTAGAGCAGCGTCAGAACATGATCATACTGGCGCATATTGTGCAGATACTCTTTAAATTGCTTTAACGTGTCGTTCATGTGTGTTCTCTTCCTTTCCTGTCCCGCATCGAGGATGCTGACAATGTCCGAATTTCCATTATAATAATAGTGTTGGCAAAGGCGGTTCGTTTTATCCCGGCGAACGTCTGCTTGATATGCCATCCGGGAAAAATATCCGGGAAATCATTGCTCTTATTATAACCATGATGAGAGTGAAGGGCAAGGCCAAATCGAAGAAAAACGCCGGAAGGATGACAGGTCCGGGAAGGAGTATGTATCATGGCAGTGACCGGTGAAATCGGAGAAAATATTTGAATGAATAGTTGCGTGATGAGCGGATTCGGTGATATACTGTAAGGACCTGAATTGTGGCTGGAATGGGTGAATGGATTGAAAAGACGAATTGAACAGTTATTGAATGGAATATTTGAATATGAACAGATGCACCTGGTGATCCGTCCGGAGGAGCTTGCCCTGAAGGGCGCCTCCGGGGATGTGCTCCATGGGAGGTTTTTTCTGGAGGGCGCGGCCGGGGAGCGGGTGCACGGGTTTCTCTACCCGTCGGATGCGCGGATGATCTGCGATCCGGTCGAGTTTCATGGGATTTCGAACGAGATTCGCTGTCAGTTTGACTGCAGCGGTCTTGATAAGGGGTCAGAATGCAAAGGGGAAATCGTTGTTTGCAGTGACCATGCGGAGTACGGGATCCCTTATACTGTGAGCATTGCGGCGGCGCCGGAGGCGGAGGCGCTCCCTTTCTCTACGTTAGAGGAGTTTGCAGAGCTGGCGAAGACGGATTACCAGAAGGCGTACCGCTATTTTGTGATGCCTGGATTTTCAAATTTATTGAAGGATCGGCCGGAGCTCCTCAGTCTTTACGAGGGTGTGCTTTTTTCGGGCGGGAATGGACAGGGAAAGGAGCGCGTCTGGCAGAGTCTGTCTGCCATGGAAGAATTCCTGACCGGAGCCAGCCTGAAGGAGCCGGTGGCTCTGCGGATTTCCGGGGCGGAAAATCCGCATCTGGTTCCGGTATCCGGCGAAAGCAGCGCCTTCGCCGGACCTTCTTCGGCGGGGGTTCTGACGGACCCGGCAGCCGGAAATTTTGCCGAAAATTCTGCTGAAGATTCAGCCGGAGCTTCAGCCGAAAATTCAGCCGGAGCTTCTGTTGAAAATTCTGCCGGGCAGATACCGGATGATTCTCTGCCGCCTGACGGGCCGGACGGGAACGCCCTCTTTACATGGGATTATGGCGAGCTCGGGGAGCCGGAGCAGGTCACGCTGCATCTTCGAAAAAACGCATGGGGCTTTCAGGCCATTTTGGCCAAGTCGGATGCTCTTTTTGTGCGCCCGGAACGGACCTCTTTTACAACGGATGAGTTTGCCGGCAGTGCGTTTGATCTGAATCTGATTCTTGATACGAACCTGATGCATGCCGGGAAAAATTTCGCGCGGCTGACCTTAAGTGCCGGGCGGCAGCTCCTGCAGATTGAGGTGACTGCGAAAAAGAAGCCGCTTTACCCGAAAGACCGCCAGGCGCGGATCCGCAGAATCATGACGAAAAAACTGGAGAATCTATATGTTGGATTCCGGCTGCAGAAGATGAACCAGCCGACCTGGATTGAGAATTCGGTCAGCGTGCTGAACAGCTATCGGCGTGCGGGCGGGGACGACCCGATTGCCGATCTGCTTCTGGTGCAGATGTATTACGCGGATGACAAAAAGCATCGGGCGAAAAAGCTTCTGGAGCAGGTAGAGGCGCAAAAGGAGCGGCTCGACACTCCGGAGCGATATTGCTTTTATCTGTATATCACGACTTTTTTTTACCGGGAGGCATCTTATGTGGACCGCGTAGAGGAGGAGGTTGTCCGGCAGTTTTACCGCAGCCAGGAGAGCTGGCAGCTGCAGTGGATTCTTCTTTATCTGCAGGAGAGCTATCTGAACGATCCGGAAGCGCGCTATGAGGCCGTAGCGGCGCAGTTCCAGAGCGGCTGCCGCAGCAGAATCCTGTATGTGGAGGCCTGGCAGGCGCTGAAAGGGAATCCGTTCCTGATGCGTCGGCTCGGTGAGTTTGAGCTTCATCTGCTGCGCTTTGCGAGTCAGGAGAAGGTGCTGACGGCTGAAATTCTTCGCCAGGCGGCGAACCTTTCCATGCACTATATGGCATTTGACCGACGGCTCTATGAGGCGCTTTCGGATGGCTGCAGGCTGTACCCGTCGGAGGATCTGGTAAAGGCAATCTGTCAGATCCTGATCCGCGGGGAGAAGAAGGAACGGGAATATTTTGAGTGGTATGAAAAAGGAGTGGAAAACGGTCTGCGCATGAATGGTCTCTATGAGGCGTACATGCAGACCATGGACTGTACGGAATTTCGTGCGCTTCCCCAGATTATCCGTATGTATTTTCCATACGACACCTCACTGGACTACCGCAAACGGGCAGCTATTTACCGGAGCATTGCGGACAACCGCGAGCACGACCCGCAGACCTGGCTCAATCACCGTCCCGCGATGGAGCGGTTTGTGATGGAGCAGCTGGAAGCGGCTCATCTCTCAGAGGATCTGGCGGTCCTTTACAGCTGCTTTCTGCGGGAAGGCATGCTGACAGAGTCTCTTGCGAAAAAGCTGATTCAGCTGCTGTTTACGTATGAGATTGTCTGCGAGGATCCGCAGATTCGCCAGATTGTGGTGCATTCGTCCCGGATCCCCGGCGAGCAGACGGTGAACCTGCTCAATGGACGGGCGCAGATACCGGTATATGATCCGGAAAGCGCAGTTTTCGCGGCGGATGGCGCGGGACGCCGCTATGAGGCACACAGGGCAGGTACAGTGACCCATGTCTTCGAAGATGAAAAGCTGCTTGCGTGGTGTGCCAGAAAAGCGCCGGAGCATCCGGGACTCGTGGTTTTCCTCTGTGCAGAAAGCCGGAAGGCCGGGCTGATGAACGATCGTCTGCTGCCGTACTTCAGGGCGGGGAGCGAACTGCGGACGATTTCCGACGGATTCCGGGACGAGCTGCGGCAGAGCGTGCTTTCTTACTATATGGAGCATCCGCGGGATGATTCCCTGCCGGAGTTTCTTGAGACGATTTCGCCGGAGGAATACGTATCGGTCGATAAGACGGCGCTGATCACGCTGCTCGCGGAAGAGAGCAGATGCACGGATGCGTTTGCGCTTCTGAACCGTTATGGGGCGGAGGATATTCCGCTGATTCAGCTGGTGCGCATCTGCAGCCGTATGGTGCTGGAGCTTGAATTCGAAGAAAACGCGATGCTCCTTGCCCTCTGCTATCAGTGCTTTTCGGAAGGCAAATACGACGACAAGCTGCTGCGGTACCTTGTCCTTTACTGGGAAGGCCCGGTGGAGGACATGAAGCAGGTGTGGAGCGCGGCCTGCGAGTTTGGCCTGGATACCATGCTTCTGGAAGAAAAAATCCTGATGATGATGCTGTTCACCCGCACCGGCACGCAGGGCTCTGAACCGATTTTTGAGGCTTATCGAAAAAAGATGGGGCGCAAAAAGCTTTGCCGGGCTTATGTGAACCTGAAAGCGTATGAGTATTTTGTGAAAGGCGTTCCGGTGGCGGAGCCGGTTTTTGCATACATCGAAAATGAGTACCGCCGTTTCAGCGGCAGTGACCGCCTGGACGACCAGGAGGAGGTATGCCGGCTGGCACTTTTGCAGCATTACGCGCAGGCAGTCTCCCTGACGAAGACGCAGCGGGTCTATGCGGAGGAGCTGCTGGAGGAGTTTAATACAAAAGGAATGCGGTTCGCATTCTTTGGCCGCTTTGACCGGGAGCTTCGGAAGCCATGGCAGATGGAAGGACACGTGTTCGCGGAATATGCCGGCAATCCGAAAAGTACGGTGTATATTCTTTACCGGTATAAAGGGACGGAGAAGGACGGCCCGACACAATCGGAAACAAAGGAAAACGCGGAGAGTTTTGTACAGTCCGACAGGTATAAAAATGCAGGGAGTCTGCTGCAATCCCAGATGCGTCCGGAACATGACGGCTTTATAAAGGAGCTTGTGCCGAACTGCTTTGAAGGAATATTTGTGCGGGAGTTTACCCTGTTCGGGGACGAGGAGATAGAATGCATTTTTGAGGAGCATCGTCCGAACCCCGGTTCCGAAAGTGCTGCAGGGCAAAAGGAAGGCCTGGTCGTCCGATCAGATAAATGGACGCTGCGCGCCAGGCGGGAGGAATCCGGCGAGGGAATGTATAGTCTGCTGAACCGATTCTGCGTTGCGCTGCGCAATGGGGACGAAGCGAAGGAAAAGGAGGCCCTGGATTCGTGGCTGACGATGGAATACCTCGCGGAAGAAGTGTTTACATTAGTGTAGGAGAGTTTTATGGTACGCGCGACAAATGAACTGATTTTGGGAATTGATCTGAATTCGGATTATACGCAGGTGACCTACTGGCATTCGTCGGTCAGGGAGCCGATGACGCTTGAGGCGAATACTGCCAGTGTGAGATCCGGAGGTTCCAATTCTGCATCCGCAGGGAATGTGAACCAAAATGCGGAAAGCTCCCTGCAGATTGCGCCGGGAATTCGAAGGGATGCGAACGGAAGCTGGAGCCTCTGGGACGGGATGCCTGTGCCGGGAGTTGGGTTCGCGCATGTGTTTGAAAAAATACAGCGGCAGGAGCCGATGGAAAGCGGCCGGATGACCTTCGAGCCGGACGAAATTCTGGCGTCGTATCTGGAACTGTGTATTTCCGGCCTGAAGCTGCTGACGGAAAATACAACGCTGCATGTAATGGTTACCGTGCGGCGTCTTACCGAAGCCTTAAATGAGGTGATTGTGCGCGCTCTGCAGCGGATGGGAGTGCCTCGCGGGCAGATTTACGTACAGGATTATCTCTCTTCTTTTTATGCGTATGCGGTCAGCCAGAAAAAAGAACTCTGGGCGCAGGATGTAGCTCTGCTAACCTGGGAGGAAGAAGCCATTATCGGATATGTTCTGCACATTGATTACACGACCAGACCGGCGATCGCGCGGGTGGAGGAGACTGCCCGGCAGCCGATGGGAGACGCGGTGCGCGGCGACCGCGGGGAAGAGGACTGGAGAAAAGAAAAAGACCGGCTCTTCTTTGAGCTTCTGAAAAAAGTATTTGAGCGCCGCCAGGTGTCTGCCAGCTATCTGATGGGCGATTATTTTAACAAAAGCTGGGCAGTGCGCTCCATTCAGTTTTTGTGCACGGGCCGCCGCGCATATCAGGGCATGAACCTGTTCTCGAAAGGCGCTTGCCATGCCGCGCTGGAACGGGCCGGACTCGTACCTTCTCCGGGTATTATTTACGGGGGCCGTGACATGGTAGACCGGAATATCGGCATGGAGATGACCATCCGGGGAAAAGAAAGCTTTTATCCACTGGTGAACGCGGGTGTGAACTGGTACGAGGTACACCATGTCTGCGAATTCATCCTGCACGGAGAGCGGGAAATCCGTGTGATCTCGCATCCGATGACGCCGGGAGACGCGACCGCCCACTCCATGCGCCTGCCCGGTCTGCCGAAGCGTCCGGACCGCGCGACCAGGCTGCGCCTGACCCTTTATTTTTCCGCTCCGTCCTGCTGCCACATCGATGTAGAAGATCTGGGATTCGGGGGACTCTATAAATCCTCCGGCCTTTGCTGGAGCCGGGACATCCGGTTTTAAAGTCCAGAACGAGGAGATTTTTTATGAGCTATGACCTCTGCCTGCTGAAGCAGGCGAACCAGCCTTATTATATAGAAAATATCCGCACAGGCATTTATTCCCTTGAGGAGCTGTGCTTTTACCTGTACAACAATATCTGCCTGATTGATGAAAGCCTCATCAACGAAAAGCTCTGCGACTGGATTCGCGATGAGCTGCATCTTGGCCGGCTGTACCGGCAGCTTTATGAACAGCTGCAGAAGCAGGGAGAGGCAGGGACGGCGCGCACGCGGTCTGCTGCAGATGCGAATTCCCGCCCCGCAAAGGCTGCGCCGGGGGACGCCGCATCCTTTGTGCTTCCGATTTTTCGCGAAGCCGGGTATCTGAACAGCCAGGAGATGAGAGAGTTTCAGGAACGGCTTGCCAGGCTCCAGGTGCAGTCGGATGAGATGAAGCAGAAGCTGCGCGGCGATTATCTGGTGAAGGAGAAAATGTTTGCGCGGGCGGCGCTGATCTACCGCCAGATCCTGAAGAACCGGAATCCGGGAAAGCTTGGCACACAGTTTTACGCGTCGGTCTGGAACAACCTCGGAGCGGCGTATGCGGGCCTGTATCGTTTCGAGGAGGCGGCAGAATGCTTCTGGGAGTCCTGGAGTCTGATGAAAACGAAGGAAACCTTCCGAAAATACATCAGCGCACTTCCATTGTTTCTTTCGGACGAGGATTACCAGAAACGCCTGAAAGAGCTGCAGGCGGATGAGTATCTGGTCCGGACGATTCAGGAGCACAATGCGAAGCTCTGCCAGTCGCCGGATTTCCAGGCAAAAAAAGAACGGATGATGAGCCGCCCTGCCAGGGAAGTGGCCGGGGAGCTGAAGGAGCAATACGCGAAGAGCACGCGGACGTGATGCAAATTGCCTGATTTTCACGTTTTGGTTGACTTATCTGTAAGGGATACTATATAATGTGACCCGTCAGGCAAGGTGTTTTTGCGGACTTTTCCCATGAGATTTATAATACACCAGAGGAGTGAGACGGATGGTTTTTGAGCGAATGGAGCCGGTGTATGAGCAAATGGAGCCGGGTGGGCTGCACGAGGAGTGCGGCGTATTCGGAATCTATGATTTTTCGGGAGAAAATGTTGCGTCCACGATTTATTATGGACTGTTCGCGCTGCAGCACCGGGGACAGGAAAGCTGCGGGATCGCTGTCAGCGACACACTTGGACCGAAAGGGAAGGTTCTTTCCCACAAGGGAATGGGGCTGGTGAATGAAGTCTTCACAGGAGAGCATCTGGAGCGGATGAAGGGGGACATCGGCATCGGTCATGTCCGGTACTCGACGGCCGGCGGGAGCACCCGTGAGAATGCGCAGCCTCTGGTGCTGAACTATATTAAAGGCACTCTGGCGCTGGCGCACAATGGCAATCTGATCAATACGCCGCAGCTTCGCAGGGAGTTGGAGCTTGGCGGCTCGATTTTTCAGACAACGATTGATACAGAGGTAATTGCGTACCACATCGCGCGGGAGCGCGTGAGGGCGAGAAATGTAGAAGAAGCGGTAGCGAATGCGATGAAGAAGCTGAAAGGCGCGTATTCGCTGATTATTATGTCTCCGCGCAAGCTGATCGGCGCGCGGGATCCGTACGGGTTCCGGCCACTCTGTATCGGGAAACGTGATAATGCTTATATTCTGGCATCTGAGACCTGTGCCCTCGACACGATCGGTGCAGAATTTGTCCGGGATGTAGAGCCGGGGGAGATTGTGACCATTGCGCCGAAGCACAAGCCGCAGTCCCGTTCCGGGCGGATGATGATAGCCGGAGGAATTCCCAAAGAGAAGACAGCCATATCCGAAAAAGCAGAGTTTACAGACACAGGGGATCAGAAAGGTTCGGCTTTAGAGAATCCGCCGGTTCTGACCTCCGACCGCGCCATGTGTTTTCCGCCGGAGCGGAAGTGTGAAACGGCGCGGTGCGTATTTGAATATATTTATTTTGGGAGAGCGGACAGCTATCTGGATGGGATCAGCGTCTATGATTCCCGTATCCGGGCGGGACGGTTTCTGGCCATGGATTCGCCCGTTGAGGCGGATCTGGTCGTCGGCGTGCCCGAGTCCGGCAACGTCGCGGCGCTTGGGTTTTCCCTTGAGTCCGGTATTCCCTATGGAATGGCATTTATGAAAAACAGCTATGTCGGCCGTACCTTTATCAAGCCGGGGCAGAGCAGCCGGGAATCCAGCGTGCGGGTGAAGCTCAATGTTCTGCGCGAGGCGGTTGAAGGAAAACGTGTCATCATGATTGACGATTCCATCGTGAGGGGCACGACGAGCGACCGGATTGTGCGGATGCTGCGCGACGCCGGTGCGAAGGAGGTACATATGCGCGTCAGCTCCCCGCCGTTTTTGTATCCATGCTACTTTGGCACGGATGTACCGGCCAGAGAGCAGCTGATCGCCTATAACCGCGAGATTGAGGATATCCGCAGGATCATCGGCGCGGACAGCCTTGCTTATCTGCGGCTGGAGCGGCTGCCTGAGCTTACGAACGGGCTGCCGATCTGCAGCGGCTGTTTTACCGGGAACTATCCCATGGATCCGCCGCGGGAGGACATCCGCGGGGAGTATGAGCATTAAAGAATCCAGCAGTCAAGGAAAGAGCATGAGGAGACAATTATGAGTACAGATCGATATCAGAGCCCGCTCTCGGAGCGGTACGCGAGCCGCCAGATGCAATACATCTTTTCCCCGGATAAAAAGTTCCGCACCTGGCGGCGGCTGTGGATTGCGCTGGCCGAGACGGAGCAGGAGCTTGGCCTGGATATTACTGACGAGCAGATTGAGGAGATGAAAGCGCATTGGGATGACATCAATTATGAGGTGGCGAAGGAGCGGGAAAAGCAGGTCCGCCATGACGTGATGTCCCATGTGTATGCCTACGGCGTACAGTGCCCGAAGGCGAAGCCGATTATCCATCTCGGCGCGACCTCCTGCTATGTGGGCGATAATACAGATATCATTCTGATGACTGAGGCTCTGCGCCTGGTGAAGAAAAAGCTGGTCAATGTCATCGCGCAGCTGGCGGAGTTTGCGCGGAAGTATGAGGATCTGCCGACGCTCGCGTTCACGCATTTCCAGCCGGCGCAGCCGACGACGGTGGGCAAGCGCGCGACCCTGTGGGCGCAGGAGTTCCTGATGGATCTGGAGGATCTGGATTATGTCCTCTCGACGATGAAGCTGCTTGGCTCCAAGGGAACGACCGGCACACAGGCAAGCTTTCTGGAGTTGTTTGACGGCGACCAGGAGAAAATAGATAAAATTGACCCGATGATCGCGGAAAAGATGGGCTACCAGGCCTGCGTGGCAGTGTCCGGACAGACCTATTCGCGCAAAACGGATACGAGGGTACTGAACGTTCTGGCCGGGATTGCCGCAAGCGCGCACAAGATGTCGAACGACATCCGGCTTCTGCAGCACCTGAAGGAGATCGAGGAGCCTTTTGAGAAGAGCCAGATCGGTTCATCCGCGATGGCATACAAGCGCAACCCGATGCGTTCGGAGCGCATCGCATCGCTGTCGCGTTATGTCCTTTGCGATGCGCTGAACCCGGCGGTGACTTCCTCCTGCCAGTGGTTTGAGCGCACCCTGGACGATTCCGCGAACAAGCGGCTGTCCATACCGGAGGGTTTTCTCGCGGTGGATGGCATTCTGGATCTCTGCCTGAATGTGACAGATGGCCTGAAGGTTTACCCGAAGGTGATTGAGAAGCACCTGATGGCGGAGCTTCCGTTCATGGCGACCGAAAACATCATGATGGATGCGGTCAAGGCGGGCGGCGACCGGCAGGAGCTGCACGAAAAAATCAGGGAGCTGTCTATGGAGGCAGGCCGGACGGTCAAGGAAGAAGGAAAGGACAACAACCTTCTTGAACTGATCGCGGCAGACCCGGCGTTCAACCTGTCACTGGAGGAGCTGCAGAAATCCATGGAGCCCTCCCGCTACGTCGGGCGCTCGAAGGAGCAGGTGGAACGGTTTCTTGAGACCGTCGTACAGCCGGTTCTGGATGAAAATAAGGAACTGCTCGGCGTTACTGCTGAGATTTCGGTATAAAGATGAAACAAAAGGTTGCACATACAACCTTTCGAAGCGAAATTATTCTGCGCTTCACACATACTTCGAACTGGATATGAGTGTGAGCCTGCGCGAAGCATTGATTGCGGGATCAGGCGGCTCTATCTGAGAAAGGCGGAAAAACATATGGTACAGGCAATTGTAGGAGCGAACTGGGGAGACGAGGGAAAAGGGAAAATTACGGATATGCTTGCGGAAAAAGCCGACATTGTCGTGCGTTTTCAGGGCGGCGCAAACGCCGGGCATACGATCATCAACAACTATGGGAAATTTGCGCTGCACACCCTTCCATCCGGTGTGTTCTACGACCATACGACGAGCATTATCGGCAATGGGGTGGCGCTGAATATTCCTCTTTTGGATAAGGAGATTAAAAATCTGGTGGGGCGCGGGGTGCCGCTTCCGCATATTCTGGTATCGGACCGTGCGCAGATCGTGATGTCCTATCACATCCTGCTGGATGCATATGAAGAGGAGCGATTGGGCGGAAAATCGTTCGGCTCGACAAAATCAGGGATTGCGCCATTTTACTCGGATAAATTTGCGAAAATTGGTTTTCAGGTCAGCGAGCTTTTTGATGAGGATACGCTCCGGGAAAAGGCGCAGCGGATCTGTGACCTCAAAAATCCGCTCCTTGCGCATCTGTATCACAAACCTCTTCTGACGGCGGAGGCACTTCTTGAGGAGCTGCACGGCTACCGCAAAACCATTGAGCCGTACGTGGCAGATACCGGAGCGTTCCTGTCTCAGGCTCTGAAGGATGGCAGGACGGTCCTGCTGGAAGGCCAGCTTGGCACATTGAAGGATCCGGATCACGGCATCTATCCGATGGTGACGTCATCCTCCACACTGGCGGGATATGGCGCGGTCGGCGCGGGCGTACCGCCCTATGAGATCAAACGCATTGTGGCAGTCAGCAAAGCCTACTCCAGCGCAGTCGGCGCGGGGGCGTTTGTCAGCGAGATCTTCGGGACGGCGGCGGATGAGCTGCGCAACCATGGCGGCGACGGCGGCGAATACGGTGCGACGACCGGCCGCCCGAGAAGAATGGGCTGGTTTGACTGTGTGGCGTCCCGGTACGGCTGTCTGATGCAGGGTGCGACCGAGGTGGCATTCACGGTTCTCGACGCGCTGGGCTATCTCGATGAGATTCCGGTCTGTGTCGGCTATGAGATTGACGGCCAGGTAACGACCGACTTCCCGACGACCGTGCAGCTTAACAGGGCAAAGCCGGTTCTTGAGACTTTGCCGGGCTGGAAGTGTGACATCCGCGGTATCCGCAGATACGAAGAGCTGCCGGAGAATTGCCGTAAGTACGTTGAATTCGTTGAGAAGCACCTCGGGTTCCCGATCACGATGGTCTCCAACGGACCGGCGCGGGAGGATATTATTTATCGTTAGAAGATTGATTTTGTCCCTGACAGAAATAAAGAATATACGTACTGCTTTAGGCTTTTATGGTCTGCGATAGCGCCGCCCAAACGCGAAGAGGAGTGCGTTTCCTTTCGCGCATTAGGCGGTGCAAGATGTATAAGTTATTTTGAACAGATCCTTAGCTGGAGAACCTTGTGCGGGACACGGAAGTGGAGATTTCTATGAATATTTTAGTACTTGCCGGCGGCTACAGCCCGGAGCGCAATGTTTCTCTGAGCTCCGGCGCGATGATCGCGGGAGCGCTGCGCCGGAACGGACACAACGTAGCGATCATTGATTCCTATATCGGCGTCAGTGATGAGGATGCGGACATTGCGCAGCTCTATAAAAAAGAAATTGATGAGAGCTGGAAGACCATTTCGACGGCGGTTCCGGATCTGAAGGCATTAAAGGCGGCGAACCCGGTCTGTAAAAACCGGCTGATCGGACCAAATGTGCTCCGGCTCTGCCGTGAAGTGGATGTGGTTTTTCTGGCACTGCATGGCGGCAGCGGTGAGGATGGAAGGATTCCGGCTGCCCTTGATCTGATGGGGGTACACTATACCGGCTCGGATTATCTGGGGAGCGGGCTCGCCATGAACAAGCATCTGACCAAGATCCTCGCGAAGGAGGCCGGCGTCCGGGTTCCGGACTGGGAGGTTCGCGACATGACGGATGAGGACACGATCCGAACAGCGATGCGGGAGGTAGCGCTTCCGGTTGTTGTGAAGGTCATCAACGGCGGTTCCTCCATCGGCGTATACATTGTCAGAACTGCGGCGGAGCTTCAGTCTGCTCTGGAGAGCAATCGCGGCAGGCGTCTGATCTTTGAGCAGTATATTGAGGGCCGGGAGATCCAGATGGGCTTTCTGAATAGAAAAGCGCTCCCGTCCATCGAAATCATTGTAAACAAAGAATTTTACAATTATGAAAACAAATACCAGAAGGGGCTTGCTTACGAGCAGACGCCCGCGGACATCCTTCCATCCCAGGAAAAAGAGATGGGAGAGATGCTCCTGGCGATTGCGCGCGCGCTGAATCTGCGCGTCTATTCCCGCGCGGATTTTATCATAGATAAAAACGGAACTATCTGGTTCATCGAAATCAACACGCTGCCGGGAATGACTCCGACAAGCCTTCTGCCGCAGGAGGCGGAGGCGGCGGGCGTGTCCTTTAGCGAACTCTGCGAGCAGATTGTATATCAGGCATTGAATGAGAAGGTCGGAACCGAAGAGTAACGCCAGGCCGCAGTGCCATACTTGCTGCATCCCTTTAGGAACTGTTATGAATTAGCTTGTGCAGGATTTGCTTAAAAACGCTTTAAACAATATGGAATGCGAATGTTCCATCGTTTCGCACAAATTATTTTTGCACAATTCCTTGCCCCGGAATACAGTGAGAGCAGAGCGGATAAGATCAGTATGGATAAGGACAGTGAGGGAAAGGCGGCGCCATGTGGTATGTGATGCAGGTTCGCAGCGGGACGGAAGAGTCGATTCGCCAGCAGTGTAAATTGAAAATACCCGGGCAGGTGCTCGAGGACTGTTTTATTCCTATGGGTGAAGTGCAGCGGAAATATCATGGAGAATGGCATATGATGCTTAAACCGCTTTTTCCGGGTTATCTGTTTATGATCACGGATCAGCTGGACGAGCTTCGCATTCGGCTGCAAAAGGTTGATGGTCTAACCAAATTGCTGGGCTCCGGCGATGAGATTGTGCCGCTTACCGAAGAAGAGGTCATGTTCATGGTCCGGTTTGGCGGAGAGGAGCAGATCGTCCGGATATCAAAAGGCATCCTCGAAGGCTCGCAGGTGCGTGTGGTTTCCGGTCCGCTGATAGGGATGGAAGGATCCATACAGAAAATCAATTATCACAAACGGATCGCAATTTTAAAAACGCATATGTTCGGAAGAGAGCAGGAGATCAAAATCGGCCTGGAAGTGGTGATGCCGAAATCCTGAGTTTGGAAAAATGACGAATTCTCTGGAATTTTTTCCGCAAAATTTCTACCTTTATTCTTAACTTCCTGTGATTTTTCTCACTCAATGATAAACCGATAGGGGGAAAGTG
>JAJQDT010000067.1:0-5955 GCA_021202075.1 Lachnospiraceae bacterium
CCTCCTGTTGTCAAGTAAAAAACAACTTTTTCCGAGGATTTTTTGCCTAATTCGACTGCTCCGCCCACCAAACAGAAAAGCTCCCCAGCAGACGAGCCAGAGAGCGAAGGAAGCGACAGTATGCCACGCAAAAAAGCCCAGCCTACCGCTTCCCTGGGCTGTGATTTTGACACTGCAGGAAGGCAGCAAGCTGGGCTTAGCAAAATTGAATATTCGGTTTTATGCGCAAAAAAAGGAGCCGTTTTACGGGTTCTTCCGTAATGGGCTCGTAGAGCCCATTATAATCGCTATAAGGGTACATGTCAAGTTATCCAGACGCACATTCGCTTATCCGAATCCGTACATTTTTAGAATATGATTTTCACATCTGACCTTTTATGAGTTTTCGAACCCGGATGATACACATAAGAAAAACCAGGTAGGTCGCCATCTGGCTTTATGTGCATCATAAATCTTGGATAAACACATATCAGAAAACAACCTGCCTGGTCAGAAACCGTAAATGATTATTTCACATTTACGCTGTTAAGAAGCCCCATGACTTCTTCCCTGCTAACAACCGCTTTCAATGATTCCAGAATCTCTTTCCTGCTTTTGTCAGCCCATCTTGCCGTCACGATAAGCATGATGCGATTGAATCGGTCATGCTCTTCATCCCAGCCGTGAAATCCATAACTGCTTATATCCAGCAGTGCCACATACTCCGATACATCGCTGATGCAGTAAATGCAATAACCAGATAACTCACCCACTGTGATCGGATAAGGCCCATCCAGTTCTTCTGCAGGAGTGCCTTCGAATTCATTTTCTAATTCGCGTTCAATTCCCTTGTCAGTTCCTAATTCCACAGAGACTTCAACCTTGACTTGCTGATCCTCCGTGAGCATTGTAATGCAGTTCGAGGAATTTCCCTCTGGAAAAGTATCGAACCAAAATCCATCAGCCACTTTGAATGAAAGTGTCCTCGGTGTTACATCCGGGTACAGCCGCCCGTCTTTGATTTGAAACATGTTTTTTCCTCCTTATGATTTTTTCCGAATCACCATGTTTCACAGGCTTTTCGGTAGGCTATATATCGCTCATAGTTATTTACATAGCAAGTAGGAAATGAAAAGAATTGCGCTCGAATAAAATACAAAACAAAATAAGAGCCTCTCCGAAGAGAGGCTGATGTGTGTTGCTGTTAAAATCAGGCGAGAAGTAAATCTCTGAGTTGCTGCTCCTGCTCCCTGTTTTCCGGAATGCTCCAGCTGTACTCTTTGCAGGAAGAGATGTAGCTTATGGTGAAGAGCCAATGCCCGTCTTCCAAGGCTATCTCCTGCACCAGGGTGTTTGGAATTTTCAGCGCCTCTGGCTGGCGCATCAGGGAAGTAACGTGCTTCCTCCAGGTGTCTGCTGTGAATTTCTCGCGGTTAAAATATCCGCCGAGTGAAAGGTGGTAAAGCTGGTCTGCTGCCTGTGTAAGTGTCATGGTGGTGTACCTCCTTGTGTGGTTGTGTCGGCTGCCGGGGTCTGGCTCAAATCCCTCTGCCCCAGGCGATGCCCTTCTGGGTTCTTTTCGCAATCATCGCGTCCCGCAGGCTCGTGAACTGTGTGTGGCTGATCCCGTAGCTGCTGTAGCTTTTGCAAATCGCGATGTGCGCTTTCTTTAAGTCATCCTCGGTTTCGATGCTCTCAACCTGGGCTTTGAAGTTCTTGTAGGTTGTGTTTGTCATGGCTGTCTGCCTCCTCTGTTTTGTTATGTGTACATTAACTCTTTCACCGCACTATATCCAGTCAAAGATGGACCATAATTCTCACAAAGATTTGGAGCAAAATATGTGTATAATCGACACAGAAAAAAGCCCTCCGCAGAGGGCTCCCGTGCTTCTCACAGTTTCATAATCCTGTGAATCTCGAATCCGTTTTTGCAGATAACCAGCCGGTCGTTGTCGTTGATGTAGGCTGAGTAATTATCCCCGTTCCAGCCGTAGACGCCACCCAGAATCATCTCCGCGTCTTTCTCACTGCACCCAATCCAGTGGGTTATGCTCCTGATTGCCTGTTCTGTAGTCATCGCGATTCCTCCTGTTCTTCTGCGGTTGCCTTCACCAGCTCGTAGTTCCTGGCCTCCTTCTCAGTCAGCTCATCCTCGAATTCAATCCAGCCCCATGCCCGTCTGCCGATGCTTTCCACGTAGGTTCTCTCGTCAAAATTAAAAATCTCCCTGACCTTGTGGCCGCCGGGGAATGTCCCCAGGCTGACCGGTCTCTGTGTGCTGTAGTATCTGCTCATGCCGTTTCCTCCAATCTCTTAAGTGCCCAGGCAGCTGCGTGGCCGGTGTCCCCGAAAACCGCGTCTGCAAGTTCAATCAGTCTAATTTTGCACTCGATTCTGCCGAAGTCCAAATGTGGTTCTTCTGCGAATTCGTAAATCGCCGCCAGGGTCTCACCTTTGTAGTTCCGTGCTGCGAAGACCACATGGTTTCCGAGGAGGAGGATGGAATTGTAGCAGTTGGCTCCGTATCCGCTCAAATACTCCATCGTGGTGGTGGCTTCAAAGCGGTAATCCTTGAAAATCGTGTACTCTGCGCTGTCGGTGATAATGGTCATGTCCTTCCGCAGGATTGCCTTGCCTGTGTTCATGAAGGGTGTTTCCTTCCTCGCTGCTTTCGTTGTTGTTTTCTTCGTCATGGCTGTTTGCCCTCCTTGTTTTTTTTTGTTATGTGCATATTAACTCTGTCGGCAGAATATAGCCAGTCAATGATGAACCATAATAGTCACAAAGATTCGCAGCCGGAATTGGTGGATTTACACACGAGAAAAAGCCCTCCGAGGAAGGCTCTGCTTTCTCTCAATCCTCCATCCTGTCCATTGAAATTCCGTCCTCGTTTTCCGCGAGAAGATAATACCCGCCGTCCATCTCCCCGACTGCGTACCAGCCGCTGTCCCGCTGGACGCTGATGATGTCCATTCCCTCGGTCTCCGGATGTGCGCACAGGAAATCGTCCAGCGCATGATTAAATTCATCTCTGTTCAAGTCTGTCATAGTCCGCTCCCTCCTGCCGTCGTGACCTCCGTGGCGGGTACTTAGCTTACCGGACCGCCATCATCACGGCCAGCCGATTGTTTTCGTAAATCAGGCCCTCCACGCTACTGAGTTTGCTGTTAATCTCGGTTGCCTCCGGCGTGTCATCGTAGCTCTCCCTGCCCCAATCTGTGTGGTAGGACCCATTCACCATGCATGCGAACCCCTCAGCTTCCAGCTCCTTCAGCTGGTACTCGACCGCGCTCTTCTCGCTTCTTAAGATGGCCCGGATGAACCCTGGCTCAATGTTTTTCAGGATGAGGTTCATAGCATACTCTGCGTTCTCCTCGCCTCCAACCTGCTTTGTCAATTCCTCTCTCGTCATTGCAGTCTCCTTTCTGCCCTGTGGGGCTGTGCCATCGTGACCTCCGTGGCGGGTATTGTGTTTTAAAGGATGAACATCTCGTTGATGCTTGTCTGGCAGTCGCTGATGACCTTTGCCTTCTGGCTGTATTCCTCGTCGTCCGCAAATCCGTGGCGGCGATCCCAATCGAGGCGCTCTTTCTGCCTATCCAGCATCTTCTGGAGCATGGTCTGCGACTTCTTTGAAAAATGCTCGATGTGGTAGCAGTAGGGTGTCCCGTCCCAGCCGTCTTTCCTGTTCCAGCGCCGCAGCTCGTACCACATTTCTTCGAATTCTTCTCTAACCGTCTGTCTTTTCTCTGTCATGGCTTTGTGCCTCCCTCGTTTTTGTTATGCTCATATTAACTCTGACTGCACACTATATCCAGTCAATTGCGGGGCATAAGCTGCACGATCTTTCGAGGCAGGACAGGGCGAATAATTGTGTATATGTACACACAGGAAACAGCCTCCCGCAGGAGGCTTATCCCTTCAAATCAGTTCGAAAACATAATCCAGCTCCAAGCCAAGCTCCGAGGCCATGATGTCTTCAACCTCCTCGGCATCGTATCCGCACTCACGGACCATCTTCCGGACTTCCTTCAGCTTTGCTGTGGCTTCTGCTTTCGTCATCCCGTCCCTGCGCATCAGGACATCAACAATCTGGCTCATTCCCCGTTCCCCCTCTCTTTCTTCCAGCTCCAGCCGCAGATGCATTTTGTGCAGCGTTCTTTGCTATGTCCCTCCGCAATCTGCAGGTTTTCCTGCAGTGTGTGGTACTCGTTGCAGGGAGTCTGGAAAATTTCGAAGTGTCCGCAGCTCTGGCGGGTAACGTACACCATGTTCCAGCGAAAGCCTCTCTCAAAGCCATGTGCCGCCATCCGCTCCTGCTGCTCTTCCACGCTCTGGATGTACTCTGCCTCTTCCTCGCAGGTGGCGTTCGCAATCAGCGCATTGTAATCGGGAATGTAGCATTCTCCCTGCTTGTCCGTCATAATTTGGTAGTTGATTTTCATTGCCGTGTTCCTCGCTTTCGTTTTTGTCATGTGTACATTAACTCTGTCTGCGGACGATATCCAGTCAATCATCCGCCATAAACTGCACAAAGATTCCGGCCAAAAATTGTCAAATACAGGCACAGAAAAAGCCCTCCGAAGAGGGCTGTACGCTTTATTCGTAGTAGTATCTGAACTCCCTGTCAAGGGCGTCCAGGCTGCGGAAGGTTGCGTAGCTGCCGCCCTTCACAAAAGCTGTCACTTCCCCGAAGGTTGTGCCAGCCAGAATCCAGCGGATGGCGTCCTTCAAATCCCCCAGGGTTTTGCATGCGAAGTAATGTGGGTAAATCCTGCCCGCTGCTGTGTAGGTCTCAACCTGGAACCAAAATTCGGAGTAGTCAAAATCCAGCCGACCAGCGTAAATATAGCCCTTGTCTTCCCCATCGCACTGCACTCTTAGCAGCTCCTCCTGCAGTTCCTTCTCCCTTTTCTCTCTCATCTCGTAAAATTCCTGATTCGTCATGGTAGTGTTCCTCGCTTTCGTTTTTTGTTATATGTACATTAACTCTGCCGGGGCACTATATCCAGTCATATCTGCGTCATAAACTGCACAAGGATTCAGAGAAAAAACTGGTGATGATTGACACAGAAAAAGCCTCTCCGAAGAGAGGCCCAAAGGCTGTCAATCCACCCTTATCCCATGTAGCGCCGCCTGCACGGTTTCGCTTGCAACCACATCACGGATGTCCTTGTCTTTTCCGGTATGCACCACAAGCCTTGCACAGCTAATCTCGGTGTCCTCCGTCTTATCCACCATGCCATATTTCCTGACATCAAGGACAACCTCATAGAACAATTCTGATCCACCTTCGTAGATGGCGCTGTATCCTTCCAGACCGTTCACCGCAACCGCATCCGGCCCTTCGAGGCACTGATTCCCATCTTCCCTGGTGCTTTCCTCCAGCGCCTCCCTGAAATCTTCCTCGTCTTCCGCTTCTGCCCACAGATCGATATAGACCTCCTGGTCTGGGCTGTACAGCGGGATAAAGTGCGAGGAAACTATAACCGGCTGGTTCTCTATCCAACAGCCCTCCGGGATGGCGAACGAAAGTGTGTGCGGTTCGCGTCTGCATGCTACATTGGCGTAAAAACGCCCGTTCTTAAACTGAAACATCTGCTTTCCCTCCTCATTTTCAGATTTCGAGTGACATCACTATATATCCCTCAAAAAGCGGTACATAGCAAGATTGAATCGGGAAGACAAACATAAAACAGCCCACCTGGTCTTGATCTGGAGCTGTGTGAATTTACACAGTTGGAGCGCAACCGGGTGGGCTAAACTCAGACTATTTGGTTTTTATTTATACTGGCTGCAGTCTAATCCACTTCTTGACCAGCTTTATGCTGACATTTGCATACTTTGCAATCAGTTCATCTGCCACGCCATCTTTGTGCATATTAAGAGCCATAGTTTTCGCTTTTTCCAGCTTCCCCTGCTCTATGCTCTGATCATAAATTCTTTCTGCTACCTCGCACATCTCCTTATAGCCCC
>JAJQDT010000067.1:6055-102911 GCA_021202075.1 Lachnospiraceae bacterium
TTTCTGCTACCTCGCACATCTCCTTATAGCCCCCTTTCTCACACTTCAAATAGTGGACTCGTTTTGACAAATCTCCCTGGCTCATATCATCGGGATCTGCCTTCTTGAAATACTGCATCATCTTGGCAACTTCGCTGCCATCATCAATCGCCGCATTGACGAATACAACATTTTTTCCGTCATCGTAAGGGATACCTGAATTTCCGAGTGTTTTGTTCACCGGATAAACGGTCTCCCCGACATGCCAGAGATCGGTCTCACTGATGTAAATGATATACACATCCGGCAGCTCATCATGCTCAGCACCTTTGTCCAGCACACTCTTGTCAATCATGGAGCCGTAATACCTGGTTCTCCTCGCATGGTCCACAGTGTCCCTACGTTGGATTTCGATGTTTATCATCCGCCCCGTGCTGTCCTGTGCAAACGCATCCAGGATGGCATCCTTCGCCGTAAGGTTCAGGAGCCGGTACTGCCCCTTCACTTCAATAATCCTGATATCTTCCTTGCCCAGAATCTTGCGGATGACATATTGGCAGGCTTCTTTATCCTCCAGCGCGACAGAAGCAAATGTGTCACTTAAAAGGTTAAGCTTACGCATGTTTTCAGCGCCCTGCTGTATCGCGTCCAGGCGGCTCTGCTGTTCATCGCCCATAATCATCACCTCATTTCGGCATGAATAAACCACGCCTATCGTACTAATAGCTTACCACAAAGCCGCCCACATATCAACTTGCGAATTGGAAACTTTGTATGAATTTTTCTCATCACTGGCTTTATTTGCTGCCGTTTTTAGAACACTGCATATATCTGCCAGAATAAACAGAAAAAGCCGCAGGGCGGCAATCTTAACCATCCCTGCGGCATTTTCCCTTTACTCTGCGCCCACCTGCTCCATGATGGCCTTCACAGCGTCCCCAAAGCGGAACTTCACCTCCATGCGGTTGTCCCCGTAAATGTAGACCGCCTCCACCATCTTCTCGACCATCGGCCTCGTCAGCTCCTTTTCTTTTGACTTTTCCATCTCTTCCGCGATGCCTTTCGCCTCTTTGATGAAGGTGCAGGCTGCCGAGTCAAACGGCTCCGGTTCCCCCACAGCCTTCAGCTTTTCCTGCTCTGCCGCCAAGGCGTTTATCTCCGCATCCACGACCTCCCGCTTCTTCTTGTAGGCATCCAGCGTGATGTTCCCACCAGCGTAGTTCTCGTAGAGCCGCATCTTTTCTTTCCGGAGGACACCCATCTGCTGGTTCAGCTCCCCAATGCTTTTCTCCCGCTCAGCTTTCCGGCCGGCTTCCAGTCTGGTGTATTCCTCCATCTTCCCGCTCAGTTCCGCCAGCGACCGGCAGTAGTTGTAGACACTGTACCGCACGACTCCCTCGACCTTTTTCATCGAATAATCCTGCGGGCTGCAGCCGCTGTGTTTCTTCATCTCCCTGCCGTAGTCACACCAGACCCGTTCGTCCACGCTCCGCAGCTCCACATTCATTGCCCTGCCGCAGGTACCGCACCGGATTTTACCCTTCAGCAGGTAGTCGTTCTCCTTGTAGAATTCAATCTTCTTTTGCGCACGAATCACGCACTGTGCCTGCTCGAATTCTTCCCTGGTTACGATGGCCTCGTTTACCCCGTCGTGGATGATCCGTTCCTCATCCGGCACAGCACGGCTGACCTTGCTCCCCGTGATAACCGTCTGCCGTTTCCCCAACACCAGGGCACCCGTGTATTCGTAGTTCTGGAGTATTCTCCGCACCTTGCAGCCGTCCCAGATAACCACAGCCGAAACCGTGTGGAAGTTGCTCTTGCCTTTGACCTGCCGCTGGCGGTAGTATTCCGATGGCACCTGCACCCCTTCCTCGTTCAGCCGGTAGGCAATCTGGCTGCACTTGCGGCCTTCCAGCGCAAGGTCAAAGACGCGGCGCACAATCTCTGCCGCTTCCGGGTCGATGGCGTACCTGCCTTTCTCTTCCGGGTTAGGCATATAGCCGAAGGGAGTAGTGCCGCAGGTGCGGTACCCTTTCTTCCAGCGGCTGTAGTTGGATGTCTTCAGCTTCTTGGAAATGTCCCTGCTGTACATGGAGTTGACCAGGTTGCCAATCGCCATGTCCAGCCCCATGGTCGTCCCCTTGTACTTGTCGCTGTCGTAGTTGTTGTTGACCGCGATGAACCGCACTCCGAGGACGGGGAAAATCTGCTCCAGGTAATCGCCCACGCCGATATAATCCCTCCCGAACCGGGACATGTCCTTCACAATCACCGTGTCAATCCTGCCAAACCGCACATCGTCCATCAGACGCTCGAACCCCGGCCTTTCGAAGTTCGTGCCTGTGTAGCCGTCATCGATGTATTCCTGGGATGCCTGCCCTTCGAATTCCTCTTTTGATTCCAGGTAAGTCCCGATCAGGAGCCGCTGGTTCTCGATGCTGTTGCTCTCGTCCTTACCGTCCCTGCCCAGGTCTCCGTCCGCCAGTGAAAGGCGGTAGTATTTCCCAATCATCTCATGCCTCCTCTCCTGCCTTGTTTTCCACAGCCTCTTCAAATACATCTTTGAATTTGAACACGATCCGGATGTTCTTATCCCTTCCGACCTCAATCCGCTCCACCAGCTTCTCCACCAGCTCCTTATTGAAGGACCGGTCCTTGCGGAAACCGGCAAGCTCGCTCGTGCGCTTATGGAAATTCGTGAGCCTCTGCTCCAGTTCGTGCTTCTCTTTCAGGGCATCCGCAAGCTTCGCCCCCGCTTCCGTTGCCTGCTCCATGTAGGCTTCTTTCATGTAGTTGTAATCGTCCGCCGTCAGGATGCCGTTTGCGTAATCCTCGTAGAGCCGTTCCCTCTTCATCCGGACCGCCTCGACCGTGGCGGCGGCATCGCTGGCCTTCCTGCTCGCCTGGTTCAACGGGTTCTTCCCGTCCTGCGTCCTGCACAGATCCCCTAGAGCCTTGTCCCTGTCGCAGACACTGTCGACAAAGCGGAAACATTCGTCCATCACCAGGGTCTTTAAAAGCAGCTCCGGAATCCGGTGCCCTCTGCACTGTGTCTCACATCCTTCTCCCCTGCACCGGTAGTAATTCCAGTTTTTCTTCGTCCCCTTACACTTGCGGATGAAGAGCATCTGTGAACCGCAGTCGGCGCAGAAGACCAGCCGGTTTAAGTCATCCGGACGCTCTTCGCGGAATGCCTCGTTGTTCTTCCTCTGCTCCGCATTTTCATGGAACTGCCCGTCCAGCCGTTCCCTCACCGCTTCAAAATCTGCCTTGCTTACCAGCGGCTCGTGCGTCCCCTCGGTGATGTTCCAGTCCTTGCGGTCCACCATGTGCATGGGCTTGCCTGCAAAAAGGGCTTTCTCCGTCCTGCCGGAAACCATCACGCCGGTGTAAACCGGGTGTTCGAGGATGCGCTTAACCGCGTCAGGTCTCCACCTGCTGTCTTTCTTCTCAGCCCTCTTCATGCCAAGCTCTGTCGACCTCTGCCACACCGTCGGAGCATCCGCAAGGTCGAGCCTCCTCGCGATTTCCATCAGCGTCACACCCTCCAGCGCCCAATGGTAGATGAGCTTCACATACCAGGCTGTTTCTTCATCCGGCTCGTACTTTTCTTCTTCCCTGTTGTAAATGTAGCCGTAGGGTGCCACGCTGCTCATCGGCACACCCTTTTTCATCTTCTCGCGGGCTGCGCTGTGGACCTTCTTGGAGATGTCCTTGGCGTACATGGCGTTGACCATGTTCTTGATCGGGACCGCCAGGCTCTCCACATCCTCCTTCCGGAGGCTGTCGAAGTTGTCGTTGATGGCAATCAGCCTCACCCCCAGAAACGGGAAGATGGTCTCGATGTAGTACCCAGTCTCAAGGTAATCCCTTCCAAAGCGCGATAAGTCTTTCACAACGATGCACCGGATTTTCTTTTTCCGCACATCCTCCATCAGCCGCTCAAAATCCGGCCTCTTGAAGTTTGTTCCCGAGTAGCCGTTGTCGATGTAGGTGTCCACCAGCTTCAGTTCGGGGTGGTCCTTTATGTACTCCTCCAGGTATGCAAGCTGCGTCGTGATCGTGTCGTCTGTTTCATTCCCGCTGTTCTCCAGTGAAAGCCTCGCGTAAGCAGCCGTCTCCCACCGCTCTTCCGGTTTTGCTCCCTGTGCCTGCGGGATGAATGCGGCTGTTGTTGCTTTCCTGCTCTTTCTTGCCATGTGTCAGTCCATCTCCTTTCCTTCCCACCATTCCTGCGGCAGGTACCGTTTTGCGTCCTGGGCTTTGAAATCAACCTTCACACTGCTGTAATCTGCGCTGACGGTCACCCGCTCTGCCAGCTTCTGGAAAGCAGCCCGGCTTAAGGGCTCCGGAATCTCCGTATCCAGGAACAGCGTAACCCAGGGGTTTTTCAGGCTGAACACCATCTCCATCCGCTTCAGCTCATCTGTGATTTCTGTGACCTCCGCATCAAGGGATGCGAGGGCTGCGCTGTGCAGGCCGTCTGCCAGGAGCGGCTTCATCTCCTCCAGTGCTTCCTTCATCCGAACCGAAAGCCGTGCCTTTTCCTGCTGGAAGGAGTCCTCTGCTTTCCCTTCCTTAATCTTCTGTGCGGCAATCTCAGCCCGCTGTTTTTCTTCCATCAGCTGTTCCCTGGCCTGATCCGTCACCGTCTCAAAAGGAATGCTGTGGGCTATCCTGAGTTCTTTACTGCTTCCATAGAACGCTTTGTCAATGAACCCTTCTTCACGCCTCAGCACCATGCTCTCCCCGGAGGCTTCAGAGAAAATCTGGTAGATGAAGGGGTTCTCCCTGTCTGATGTTTTCCGCTGGAAGACCCGCCGCTCCTCGTCAATCCGCGCCATGATCTTTGCCTGTTCTTCCTCACTGATGTATGCCTCACAGGGGATTTTTACAATCCTCCCGCCGTATTTCCGTTCAGCCTTTCCTGCGTACATTCCGCAGACCAGCACATCCATCACCTTGCTGGGATTCCATCCGCTGTTCCCTTCCGGCTCCCTGCCCTTTTTCTTCTGCTTATAAGCGGCACGGTTCAGGATGCCGTTTTCATTCAGCCAGCGGGAAATACTGATGACTTTTTCCCCCGCAAGGTAGCGCCTGAAAATCTCATCCAGGTATCCCGCGACTTCCTCGTCCTTTACGTAAGAAAGCCCATCCTCCGAGACTATAAAACCGTAGGGCGGCCACTTGGGGAGCTTCCTCACTTCCAGCCCGTCCAGCCACTTCGTAAGGGCTTTAGAGTGCATATCCCGCCGTTTCTGTTCAAAGTAGGCTGCCACCTCTTCCCGGCTATGCTCCGCAGTCTCGAAGCCATCCTCCGCCACCGCGAAGTGGATGCCAGCTGCATACAGCACTTCGAATGCCGTCTGCCTTGCCGTGGCCGGGTCGGGTCCGAAGTAGGGGAATGCCGCCACAACCACCCCGTCGTACTGCCTTGCCATGCCATCGTTAATGAGCTGGCGCAGGCCTTCGCCGTCATCCTGCTTCTTCCGGTCGTTGTAGCGTTTTTCAACGTTCCAGTCCTTCCCCTTTGCGAAATTCTCAATCACCGCATTCTGCTCCCCGATGGTCAGCACAGTGTCCCTCTCTTCCCAGGGAACCAGCCTTGTGTAGCTTACATAGCGCATCTTGCTTCCTCCTTTGCGAACCCACTGACCGCCTGCAGGGTCTCTTCCATCTCCTCCTGGAAACGGAACCGCACCTCGATCCGGTCCTTACTGTAGACGATGACTTTATCAATCAGGCTCACAGCCGCCTGCCTTGTCAGCTCCTCCATGTCCCTGTACCTGCGGAAAACATCCGCCCAGGCGATTCTGCCCTCGGTGAGGATCTGCGCTCTCCGCTCCAACAGCCTCTCCTTCGAACGCCTTGCCGCCTCCGCCTTTTCCGTGAAAGACTTGGAGAACTCTTCGTAATCCTCCGGAGTGACCACACCGGCTGCCATGTCCTCGTAAATCTGCCTGCGGAGCTTCACGTACCGGTCAATCTCCGCATCCAGCACCGCGATCTGCTGGTCTGTTGCCCTCGCCCGGTACTGCCGGTCCGGAATCCTCCCCAGCTTCTTTACCATGTCATCCAGGGCAATGACCGCCGCCACATGGCGCTTTAACTGTTCAAAAACCGCCGTGTAAAGCTTCTCCTCGTTGACCAGGTGGGAAGTGCATCCCCTCCGGGTGATGTAGGTGCTGCAATGCAGGTAGTAATAAGTCTTATTCTTCTTTTTCGTCATCCTGCGCACCATGTTCTCGCCGCAGTCCCCACAGACTACCAGCCCGGCCAGCGGTCTCACGGTTTCCGAGTCCGGTGAGCATCTTGTATCCATATCGAGAAGCACCTGCACCATGTCAAATACCTCACGGTCAATGATGGCGTCGTGTGTGCCTTCCACGCGAATCCAGTCTTCCTCATCCACCGCCTCCGACCGCTTGACCTTGTAGTTGATTTTCCGGTTCTTTCCCTGGACCATCGTGCCGAGGTAGCTCTCGTTGGTCAGGATGCGCTTGACCTGCACGGCTCCCCATTTCGCTTTACCGGAGGATTTGTAGCCGCTGTTGAAGTTCAGCCCCTGCATCCGCTTGTATTCGAACGGGGAGGGGATTTCCTCCGCATTCAGCTTGTCCGCGATGCGCTGGCAGCTCATGCCCCGCATCCGGCACCTATAGATGTCCCGGATGACCTCCGCCGCGTACTCATCCACCACCAGGTGATTGTGGTCCTTCTCATCCTTCTTGTAGCCAAAAGCGGCAAAGCTCCCGATAAACTGGCCCGTCCTGCGCTTCACATCCAGCTGGCTTCTGACCTTCTGCGAAATGTCCTTGCAGTAGGCATCGTTGATGAGGTTTTTGAAAGGCACAATCACGTTGTCCGCCGTGTCCTCCTCATCCGCGCTGTCGTAGTTGTCGTTGACCGCGATGAAGCGGATGTCCATGAATGGGAAAATCCTGTCCACGTACCGTCCAGTCTCGATGTAGTTCCTCCCCAGCCTGGAAAGGTCCTTTACCAGGATGCAGCTGATTTTCCCGCGCTTCGCGTCCTCCATCATCCTCGTGAACCCAGGCCGGTCGAAGTTCGTGCCTGTGTAGCCGTCGTCTACGTACTCGCCCGCGATCTCCATCCCCGGGGTTTTGGCTACAAACTCCGTCAGCAGGGCACGCTGCCCTCCGATGCTGTTGCTCTCGGCCTTGTCACCGTCCTCTGCGGAAAGCCGCAGATAAAGCGCAGCATCCTCTTTCCTGTTCCTTCCTTTTTTCTGCAACATAAAAACCATTGACCTCCTTACATTTATCTGCCCGGCAGGGCAATAAACCAAGAAATCAATGGTTTCCCAAATTTCTGTATGCAGTTTTGTTTATGGCCGGAGCGGGGGTATGCAGACCTCGGCGGCAGCCACTGCCGGCCGGGCACCTGCCCACAACCGTTTCCGAATTCTCTTTTGACCCACAAGCATCTTACCACATAAGACGGGATTAATCCACTGATTTCTGCCGGGTTATCAGAATTTTAACATATACATATATGGCCGGAAACGCTGTGGGACTGCAGGGCAGCCGGCTTTCACATCCCTGCCAGGATGCAGTCCTTCACGGCGTCCTCCAGGGAGCATTTCCCCGCGAAACTCACCTTGACCGCTATGTCCCCTACCTTATAGCAGTAGGGGTTCCCCACCTGCCGGATGAAGTCGAGGATGCGCTCCTTCTGGGGGAGGCTGTTGTCAACGTTCACATCCCGGATGTCCGTGAGGGTGTCCTTATCTACTGTGCGGATGTCCACATCCCGCATGGCCTCCAGCTCTGCCGGGGTTGGGATTTTGAAATTCTTATCTGCCATTTGAAAGCCCTCCAATCCAAAAATATGGGAGAGGCACATGCCCCTCCCGGTTGGTTTACATCGTATAGTTCTTATGGAATCAGCAGTACCATGCCCACACGGATCACGTTGGAATTCAGCCCGTTCAGGGTCTTAATGTCCGTGTAGCTCTTTCCGCTGTTCAGCGTAACCTCCGCGATTTTCCACAGGGTGTCGGCTGGCTGGACGGTATAAATACTGCTGCCTGTGGTCAGGTATTCCCCAGACACATACGCATAGCCGCACCCGGCGGCATCGCTCTTAATCCTGAGCCAGCCGTTGTCACATTCCTGAAGCACCTCCACCAGCGTCCCCTTGCGGATGACCGTAAGCTTCTGTGCATCAAGGGAGTTGCCAGCACGGACATTCAGCAGGGTATTTGCCCTGGCGTACAGGATCGGCTCCGTATTGCCGTCATTGGGATATCCTTCTGCGGAAGCGTCCACAGTTTTCTCTGTGGCTGTCTCCGCAGCGTCTTCCCCAGATGCGTCAGAATCCTCTGTGTCAGGCATTTCATCCCCGGCAGCAACTTCTTCACTGCCCTCTGTTTCCGCCTGCTCCTGCCCGTCCTGGGTGGGCTCTGGCTCGTCCTGGATGCTTTCTTCCGTTCCTTCGGACGCAGCCACAGTCTCCTCATCTTCGGGGTAAATGGCAATACCCTCGCCCGTAAAAATGAAAGAGCCGGGATTTGCGTCCGCTTTCGCAATCGCACTCTTTAAGGTACGGTATTGCCCCAGCTGGGTCTCTTCATCTTCCCAGGCAGTACGTACATAATAATAGGAAGAACCTGTGAGCTTGCTCGGATAATCATTGATACTCATGATTTTTACCTCCATAAATATTCCGCCCCTGCAGGATTTCTCCCACAGGGGCTTTGGTTTACTGTTTCTTC
Source organism: Lachnospiraceae bacterium (assembly GCA_021202075.1). Lineage (GTDB taxonomy): Bacteria > Bacillota > Clostridia > Lachnospirales > Lachnospiraceae > Choladousia. The sequence goes on from JAJQDT010000067.1 coordinate 14,775, forward strand.
AGATACTCGGATGAACAGAAGCCTGTGTACTTCACGTTTTTATACGTTACTTGCACATACAACCATTTCACCCCGTTGTAGCTTGTGTAATAGCCGTAGTTCTGGACGTTCGTGCCTTTTGGCAGCGTGACCATCACGGATTTACCGGTACCGGCGCCGTTCCTCATGTTGAGGTTGGCGGTTGTCACATAGGTTCCCGCCAGAGACTTCGTGAAACTCTTCGCGGCCTCCGTCGCTTTCTTCTCTGTTACCGAGGAAGAAGAACTACTCGTGGAAGAACTTGTCCCTGCATACGTGTCGTAGTATTTCTGACCGTACTCGGCGCGTTTTTTCTGCACAGCGGAACTCTGGTCTGCCGGCTGCTCATACTTCGTCAGGATGGCGTTGGACGCCTCCAGGATGGTTGTTGCCGTACACAGTGTGCCCAGCACCGTATTGTAGTTCTCGGACAGCTCTTTAATAATGAAGCCCAGCTGCATGTCCAGGTTGCCAATAGATGCGTTCTGCGCCTGCGCATAGGCAAGCAGAGCCGCTTTACGGGTGGAATATGTCCACTGGCACAAACCGTAGCCAAGTGAATCCGATGAAAACTTCGTGTAGCTGCCGTCATCCACAGCTGCCGTATATTCCGCATCGGTCATCCCCAGCTTGGTGTTGCCGGTGTTCTGAAGGTTGATGGAAAGCAATGCCGACTCCGCATAGAGGTTACCCATCAGACCTGCGACACCGTAGGCGTTTCCGATTTTGCCCAGCAGGTAGTTCCAGATGGTCTCCGGTTTCGCCGTGGTCGTAGCTGCTGCTTTCGTGCTTGCCGTGGTTGTCGTCTCCGTATACTTCGGAAGGCCGAACCCTCTGATATACTTCCCGTTCACCTGCAGTGTGCGTCTTTTCACGGAATCAGAGTAATTCCCCTCGATAACCGTGATTGTCGAGCCGGACACCTTTTCCACAATTCCCACGTGATCCGAAGAGCCGGTGTTGTCACCGGAACCGGAATCCTGCCAGTCGTAGAAGATGATGTCCCCGGCATCCGGAACATAGGAGTCATCCTCTTTCCATCTGCCAAGCCCCTGGTACAGGGCAATCATCTTGTCACAGCCACATTCAGTCGGCATAATGTCGGTGTACCCCAGCTTGATTGCCACAGCGGATACGAAGGTTGCGCACCAGGCATCGGTGTACTGCACCTTGTAGCCCCTCGCCAGCGGGGTGTGTGAATTATACACATCAATGATTGCCTTGTGTGACCCATCGCTTTCATTACATCCCAGCCACGCTTTTGCCTGCGCGACCACCTTGCTTCTCAAATAACTCATAAAATTCCCCTTTCCGGCCGGCATATTTCAGCCGGCCTAATCCTCACTCATTGTCCTTAAACTGTGAAATTGCCTGGATAACCTTATCGTAGCCGAGCATAGCGCAGAGCCAGGAAAGCACTACCAGCGCCACCACAAGCACTACCAGCTGCTGGGTCCAGGCAATCCCCTGCAGTACCGTGTAGCCCACGGCCAGTGCGATGGAAATCACCACAGACACAATCCCTGCCAGCAGGTTTGATTTGTAGGAAATCCCGCACTCGTCGAGCTGCACCTTGATGGCCTCGGTCACAAGGCCGGTCATCGTTGAGGCTACTAACAGCCCCAGAAGAAAAATTGAATAGCTGATCATCCCATTGCCTCCTCCGGATTCAGTTCCGGTTCTTCCTCGCCAGCGTCACTGGCGGCGTCAGTTATGGACATCTTGTCCCGCTCCAGTTTGATAATCTCCTCCTGCTTGGTCTCGTTGTAGCTCTTGGCGGCATACACGGCGAAGGAGATTGACTCCGTAATCACGGCAGTGATGAGGGAATACAATGCGTCAAGGTTCTGGAGTTTCCACATCACAACCATGCTGTAGACTTCCACAGCCGTGCAGTTGACCAGAAGGAAAGCCATGATGATTTTGGTGGTCGTGGGGAGCCTGAAGCTCCTCATCGACCGTTTCACCATCTTCACTTCCAGACGCTTGTCATACAACTCCTTTTCCTTATCACACTGCTGCTTCTCCCTCTCCACCCGCTCCATCTGCCTGTCAAAGTGCTTCTCACTCCACATGGCGCACCTCCTGTCACTTTCCAGGCTTGTGTGCCTGTTTGGTGAGGTAATTCGTGATTTCATCGTGGGCTATCTTAGTCGGGCCATTTGCGCCCATTTCATGCAGTGCATCGATGATGGCCAGCAGCGCCCGCATGGTAATCTCCCGCTCCTCAAGTGATGTCTGCATACTCTGCTTGTCCTCCTGCTCGGCGCGGAGCAGTTCTTCCAGGCTGATGTAGTCTTTTTTCAGCTTCCCCTCGACATCGGCAAGCCTCGACTCCACTTTCACCAGCCGTTCCTCAAGCCCTTTCTCCCGGCGCTCGTCCTCCATCTCCTTTTTCGTGCCGCCAGTCATCCGGCGTTTGAACTCCGGATACTCCTTGTAGACGAAATAGGCGATCAGAAGGAAGATAATCAGCCACTGGAGGATGGCTTCCCCCGTTATCAGATCCGCAATCTTATCCATAGACTTCTCCCTTCCGCCCGTAAACGGGCATAAAAATAGGACTGTCAGATAACAGTCCCGGTTAATGGTATATATAAACACTGCCGACAGATATGCCATCGGCAGTGGTATTTTAACTGGTCAGCTTTGTAATGATCGGATACAGGCAGTCGCCAATCTGGTACATTCCTGTTGACGGATGCACACCATCCCCCTGCGAAATTTCCGTCACAGACGAATACCGACTGTTAGGTGTTACAGTTGCCGTCCCATATCCGTATATCAAATCCACACAGGCATAAGACGGTGCAATCTTACAGAAATCCTCATAGTCCTCTGTCTCAAAAATATCCACCAGTGCTTTGACCAGGTTCAGGACAGAATACTTTTTCCCGTCCCAATCACGGCCAGAGAAAACAGATCCGCACGGCTCCACCGAGATGATGACCTTCGTTTCAGGCAGATTCTCATGGATATGATCCACGGCTGTTTGGAAACTGGACGCCAATGTAGATACATAACTGCTCCACACCGACAGGTCATTCCAGGTAAATTGCAACACCACAACATCCGGGTTATCAAACTGCCAGAAATCCAGGTAGTAGCTGATATCCAGCTCCCCGGAATCCGGGTTGATGAACGAGTTGTAATAAGCTGCGATCGGATTGCTGTAAAAAATCGCCGCATCCCCCTCGCCGCTGCTGTCTGTCCTTGTCAGCGTTCCCTCATCAGGAAACGTAGAGAAATCATCCTCTGTGGCCTGATATTTTGTCACAACCATATATCCACTGCCGGAATCGTCAATCTTACTTCCACGAACCGTCCAGGAATTTCCGTTGTCATCAACATACGTCCTGCCGGGATAACCTGTACTTGGTGCCAAAGACACACCAGTGACCTCTACAACACGCGCCACACCCGCACTTGCCGTAAGGAACGTGTTAGACAGGGTGCCTCCGGAAAGCCCTTCAGCCTTAAACGTAGAATTGCCACAGGTGCCCAGCAGAGTGACTTCTGCCCCATCTGCTTCCAGCAGCCTCTTTGCTTCCTTCAGATAGACTCCGCCATCGGTAAAGGAATCACCTATGAAAAGAAGGTTCATCTTCTTCCCGGAATTAGCGGAAGGGTCAACTGCTTCATATTGGAATGTCTGGTCTGACAGTTTATTCAAACCTCTGGATACCACCATCTCAATCGTACCACTGCCAGCATCATCAAAAACGAAATTCATAAGACGGCTGGTGCGCTCTGCCTCCGGACAGTAAATATCCGCCCCATCATGATACGATTTATAAAGGATATTCTCGTCATAAATGGAGAGAGGCACCCCGGCGCAGAAAAACAAAGTCCCCGGAAGCACCACCTCCAGGGAACTGCCGAAATTCCGCTCCAACTCTTCAATCCTCTGCGTGTTACGCAGGGTCGGATAATACTCTGTGAATTCCTCGTATCCGGTATAGGAATCCCCCTCCTCAAACTGCTGGGTATCCATATTGCTGACTGTACCGCTCAATCGCACATAGGCTCCGCTATCCGGGATTGTCACGGGGGATGTCTTGAAGCTGCTCACCACCGTCTCCATATCATCCTCGTAAATGCAGTGATACGCGCCGCCCACACCGAAGTTGTAGGCATAGTACGTTTTCCCTGCCTCTACGGGAATGAACGGGCTGATATAATACGCCGAGTTTGAGCCAATTCCACCCGATGACGTGAGATAGCTTCCTTCAATGATATCCTCGGAATCTTTGTTGAAAAAGTTCTTCCCTAATACCTTATCCAGCTTGTCATCTGGAGAATATCCGATTAGGCCAGAGAGTTCTTCCTCCAATTCCGTAAACGGTTTATAAACGGTGTATGCCTCATATCCGGTAAAAGAATCCCCTTCCTCCACCTGCTGCGTGTCAATTTTGTCGATAACACCGCTCAGTCTGAGGTAGACACCATCGTCCGGGATTGTAATCGTATCATCCTTAAACGCCTCCACCACGGTGACCATATCATCTGCAAAGATGCAGTGATAAGCACCGCCCACGGCAAAATCATTAAGGTGGTAGGTCTTTCCAGACTCCACAGGAATAAAGTGGCTGATATAGTACGCCGTATTTGTCCCATAGCTGCCGCCGGAATTAAGATATTTCCCCTCAATATTATCCTCTGAGTCCTTATTGAAAAGATTCTTTCCAGGCTCTTTGTCCAGCTTCATGTCAAGTGCAGCTGTAGTATCCACATTGTTTTGCGTTACTGTCTGATAAAGATCATACGGCTTACAGAACGGCTCATAGATAGATTCACTGTAGCCTTTTTCCATAAACATCGCTGTCGTACTGCTGACCGGGCAGGTAAGGCGTACATAAACCCCATCTTCCGGGATTTCCACATCCCCCGGTCCCTGGAAACTGCTTATCCTTTCAAACATGCAGTCATAAATACAGCAATAAGCACCACCGATTGACCCGGAATAATAATAGGTCTTCCCAGGCGTGACAGGTATATAACCGGTCACAAAATAGGAAGCATGAGAGCTGATTTCGCCGCCAGAACTCAGATAGCATCCGCTCTGATTCCACACTGAATCTGTATCCAAAAGGTTTTTACTGCACGAGGAATCGACATGATACACCGCCTCCAGGAATGCCTGTGCGCGGTTTGCGGCTTCCATTGCCACCCTGGCTGCCTCCACAAGAGCCTCTGCCTCTTCCAGAATGCCGCCTTTTGAGAACCTTATCCAGATACTGTCCGCACTGCTGCTCAGCGACACACCAAAATAAGCAGTATCCTCCGGGATATAATCCGCCGGAAACACGGCATAATTGCCTTCTACAGTGAAATCAGATTCCAGATAAGAAGTTGAAAGCACATTCTTGTCCTTATCATAGAAGGCAATCGCAGCTACAGAGGAGTTTCCAAACACTAGGTATTTCTTTTCCAGCACGATATCCCCGTATGAAGAATCATACCCGATATCCCCCGTACAGTTTCCTTTGTAGCTATCATGCGTACTGTATCGGATACCTGTTGTTGTGGCAATATAAAGACCCTCCATTTTTTTGCAGAGGAATGACATCTCATGGTCTCGCAGCCTTTCCCCAAGCGTGGTGTGGGTATCTCCCCTGGCATCCACACGGGCATCGACCACTTCAGCCGCATAGTCTGCATCCGTATCCGTCGAAGCCGCCACATTGGCAGCAATCTGCGCTTTCATGGTATCTGCCATTTCATTTATATCTGAAACGTTGCTTGCAATCGCATTGAGCTGTGCGGAATAATCCGCACTCTTTGCCCAATACTCAATGTCGGAAATATCCACGCCCGCAGGTACTGCCTTGCGGGACATATAGCTATCCCCGGTATCGGCATACAGCACAACCGACAGGGTTTCATATTCTTTGGTGCTGTTCCATGTGCCGCAGTGTTTCGGCACGATCCGGCCTCCAACATACTTAGACATGGACAGCACCTCCCCTCATGGAAAAAGTGCCGGAAAGCCTTATTTTATAAGGTCTCCAATACCCCCCCCCGAGCCGTTTCGGGGCTATTTCATATGCCGTTTTTTTCTTCATTTCCTGCTCCTTTCCGGGATTAACCCTGCTCCAGAATTCCCAGTTCCACCATCTTTTTATAAATGAGGTTGCCGATGACCGTTTTTGTTCCTGACGTGTAATGGACTGAGTCAGATAAAATCTGGTGCGGCACAGTTCCCACCGCAATCTCGTCCGCTGTCACGTAGGTCGTGCTGCCGTAGGTGTATTCCTCTTCCATCTCCAAGCCCTGGTCGTCCAGGCCGTAACAGCTGATGATGTTGCCGTCCTCGTCATAGAGGGCTGTGGAGAGGTACTCGCGCAGGGAAATGAACCGTCTGCCAAACGCCTCCTGCATTGCCGTCTCGTATGATGCCCTCGAACTTGCCGTCCCAGAGGATAAACCAAGGATGATATACTCCTTGCCTTTAAAGTGGTCGATCATCAGCTTGTGCATATTGATAAGGTCATCAACACTCGAATACCCGCCGTTCTGCCCCATGAAGATAATCATCACCGTGTCTTTGCCGTTATGGTTGCGGTCGAATGCCGTGCGGATGGCAGTCGGACGGGTAATTTCAACCTCATCCCCCGCCTCGCTTCTCGTGAATGTCCATGTTCCAGTGGTATCGGCATAATTGCTGCCTGTCCACGTAAGCGTACCCTCAATGTCTCCAATCATGACAGAATTAACGTGGGAGGAACCACTCTGCAAAAGCGGAGTGACAGTGTTTCCAAACTGTGTGGAAATACCTGTGTCGGTTTCCCGCTCAGCAATGGTCACAGCCTCACACTCTGCAGGAATCGTGATGTTGTTTATCATCATCACGTCTCCTCCCTGCCTTGCCATAATGGTTTTTGCGTTCTCACCGCCAGTGCCACCATTGTATACGGTAAGCCCGGATAAGGTCTGAAGCGTTGCCGTCCAGCCGCCTCCTGCTGTCAGGGAATCGCCCCAGCAGACAATAGAAGTCAGGTCTCCGACCTTATCCGCCATCTCCTCGATCTCTGCTTCCACCTCTTTGATTTTTTCATCGACTTCATCCGAGTCATAGTAATCATCCTGGTCGAAACCGACAAGTTTGGTCGCTATGACCGTGTGGTCATCATCCGTGTAGATGGCTTTGAAATCAATCTGCCCCTCATACCCGGACACATAGTTCCCATCATCATCCGCAGTGGAAATCCTGCCATCGTAGCCGATAAGGAGGTAGAGTGCCGAATACCCGGACGGGTCAATACCCAGGCTGTCAAGGTCAACTTCGAAGGAGAATTCCTCATCCGCTGTGTGGTTCACATAGACGGTCATTACGGTGTTAGACCAGCTCCCGTAGGTCGTCGTTATCTTGTAGAATGCCGGCCCGTAAGCCCCTCCCGTGTTCGTGCCGGAGAAGGTGAATTTCACGCCTTTGTCAAACATATCAAGGATGTTATAAGTGGCAAGCCAGTAGTTCCATATGGAGGCATCCTGGCTGTACGGGCTGTACACCACCGTTGCCGCATTGCCGTCCTTCGTTATGGATTCAATGGCACTGCTTTTGTTCCTCGCCACCGCATAGATGTCCCTGGTGCTGTACCCGGCATCACTGGCATACTCTGCACTTTTGGCTGCCCCCGCTTCCGTGGCATAATCTGCGTTTGTTGCCTGGTCTGCCTCTTCCGCATGGGACGCTTCATCAGATTCGGACGCGCGGTCCGCCTCAGCCGCCTTGTCCGCAATGGCAGCGCTTTCCGCATATTCCGAATAGCCTGTATATGCAGACAATTCAGTATCAGCCGCTTTATTTATGATGGATGCCGTAATCTGTACCTGCCCCATGTCCGCAACCGCGTCACAGTTCAGGAAGTTCCCATAAAAGAGGATATATAATGGCGTCCCGGCATCAATGACATTCTGCACATAGTCCTCCGGCAGTCCAATCAGGTTCGTGGCACCAATAGTCACAGTGCTTGTCGTCAGCGGATTAATCTTCGTTGACCATGCGCTGTAGCCATTGACATAGTAGGTTATCTCCATGCCCTCGCCGGTGTGCATCTCCTTCGTACTGTCCAGCCCTTCAATCTTAAAACTCAGGTAAAGCTGGCTGATGTCGGAAAGGGCTGCTACATACGCATTTGCTGCGCAGAATGAAAAATGCACGCTTCCCCATGACGGGGTGACGGAAGCAACGTAGGTCTCGTAGTCGAAATAAAACCGTGCATTGTTTCGTATAATCTCCGCGCCCATCATGGCATCTTCGATTGTGTCCAGCCAGCCATTTGTATTGTCCCTCGGTCTGTAGATTGTGTTAATCGAGAACCTCGGTCGAACTACAGTATCCATACTGGCAAGGCGCTCCGCAAGTGTATCCGCCGTAAAGCCATAACTGTCAGTCCTTGCGTCCTCCACTTCCTGCATGGCCGAATCAATGTCCGCCCTGTGTGCCAGGAGAACCTCCTGCAGGTTCGAATAACCTGTCCCATCGTTTCTGGCACTTTCAATCTCATCCTGTAAAAGCACAATGTCATCATAGAGTGTCACATACTTCCACAGCAGGTCGCGTCTTTCATCCATCTCATAGGCGTAGAAATACACTGTGCCGGAAGAAGACGTTGTCCCTTCCTTCCGCAAGCAAAAGTAAAGCGTTTCATGCCCTTCCGTAAGTCCGGCTGCAAAATCGGCAATCTCCTCTGCTGAGAAATCTATATCTACTACAGCCCTGTAGTGGTTATCCCCTGTGAATGACACACTGCCAAGCGAAAGACAGGTAACGCTGCCATCAGAACTGCCCCATGCGGTTCTGGCATTCGTGATAAGGACTTCAAAGCTGGTTTCCGTATTACACCACATGACTGCCCTTATTGTCTTGTCCGACACATCCGCATAGGTTCCGAAAAATCCTGCGAAGAGTCCGACATAGGACGTACCGAGATAAGAATAGTCCGCTTTAAGGGTTCTGCCCTTTACTTCAATCATCGCCGTATTGCCTGATGCCGAGGTGACGGCCACGCCAGTATTGGCCGGCGTTATCTTAGGCAGGAGCCCGGACGTGATTGAACGGATATTCTCACCGAGGGAATCGCAGGCATTCCCCTCCGGGTCAATCCTGGCATCTACCACCTCCGCCGCATAGTCGGCATCTGCATCGGTCGAAGCTGTGACATTCGCAGCCACCTGCTCCTTCAGCGTTTCCAGGTCCGTTTCCAATGTGTCCACATCGGACGCGATCATGGAAAGCTGCGCCGAGTAGTCCGCACAAAAAGCCCAATAATCGGTGTCCAGGATATCCACTCCAGACGGCACCGCTCTCCTCGCCATATAGCTGTCGCCGGTCGTGCCGTAAAGCACAATAGACAGCATTTCATATTCATTCACACTGCTCCAAACACCACAGTGTTTCGGGATAATGCGCTTACCTTTATAAGAGCTCATGTCGTACCTCCATATTCCACCGTTACATTCCCCTCGTCATCCATTGAAAAAGTCAGCCCCAGCCCATCCTCGGAGACGATGACGAAGTATCCATTGTCGTCGATATAACAATCCACAATATTTGCCGCCAGCAATGAAACCAGCCCCGTGTAAGAACCGGTCGAAAGTGCTTCACTCTCCAGCGACGCTTTCTCCACCCGCAGGATAAAGGAAAAGCTGCCGAGCGCCGAACCGGAACTGTCGGTAATGGTCACATCCACAGCTGTCCGCCCTGCCGCGCCGGTCATCACATCCGTGATCCAGATGGCAGCTTTCCCGCCCTCCACATAGACCACATCCGAGTCCGTGCCGCTCCCATACTGGAAGATCTCCCCGTCAGGCCGTGTGCCGGACACATTGATGATGGTGTCGGAATCCAGAGTCACCAATGTGCTACCCTGGTAGATGCTGCAGAGCACCTTCCGCCCCATGCTGTCATATTGCTTGGCGTGGATGATGGTGGGGATTAAATTTTCTGTAAGCGACAGGTCAACTGTCTGGGTTATCGTTATCATCCGCGCCGCCTCCCTTCGCAGCTTCCGTCACCGGCACTTCTCCAGGCACAGGAGTAGTCTCTTCCTTATATTTGTTCCGCTCCTTCTGTACCTCACCCGCCCTCTGCCTGCGCACATCCGCCAGAATCTCTGTCAGCATATAATCCAGGATGCAGGCAGGCATCTTCGCCCGGTTAATGTCATTAATCAGCTGCTCTTTCAAATCCTCTACCCTTGCGTTAATCCCAAGCATCATTCCCCACCTCAGCTTTTCGATTCTTCATCCGACGCCAGCATCTCTTCCTGTAAGGTGTACACATACTCCTCAAACGCTGCCCTGTCCTCCCGGCATGTGGCGCGGTTTTCCTTGTACAGCGTCTTATTGGATTGTGTCGCAATGATCGCGGTATCCTCCGGGTTCTCCTGGTCAATCTCCGCCCGGTACCTCTCGGCAGCCACACCGTCAATCGTGGAAGTCCCGGTAATCATGATTGTCTTTTTCGTTGTCAGCATAACCATTTCCTCGCTTTCTTTTAGTCAGACAGAGCCATCCGAAGGAACTCCATCTCGGTTTTCAACTCCTGGTTTTCTGTTTTGAGGTTCTGCACCTCGTATATCAGAAGTGGGATGAATTCCAGATAATTCAGCCCGTATTCTTTCTCAAGCCCATGGTAATTGGGACTGTCTGATTCCTTCTCGTGCAGCAGAAGCCCGGCAAAATCATCCTCTGTCAGCCCGTTTGCCAACAATGCCTTCAGCACACTCTGCGCGCCCATGCCCAGATGGTATTTCCTTTCGTCATAGGTGTAATGGAAACCGCGCGGCTCAAGGCAGTTAAAGAAACCGTCATATGCGCTAAGGCTCTTCCAGTCGGTTTTTACCCGTTCATCAGAAATCTCCGAAAAAGCCGCCGCCTCCACATAGCTGGACACGGACAGGGAACCAAACACACCGGCGTTGGCATGGATCTCTGTAGTCCCATAGGCGTAAAGCGCCCCTGTTGTAACCGTACCGTCAATTGTTACCCAGGAGCCAAACTCCGCACCTCCATCACAGCCAAAACTGCCGCCGCAGTCAATACTGCTGGTCGTTTTTACTCCGCTAAAGTATGCCGTCACACTGTCTGCCCAAAGCCAGGTGCCGGTCATACTGACATCACAGTAGAAATTCGCCTCACCTGTGCTTGCCACACCAAGCGATGATGTCTCCACCCGTCCGCCAAAAGTAGCACTGCCGTCTGTTGCCAGAATCAGCTGCCCGCTCGTTATTACAAGCTCCCCAGAACTCAACTGGATACGGTCTGCATTCCCTGATAGAACACCAATGCCATTTTTGACTGTCAGCACAAGGTTTGCAGAAGCGATACTGCTCACTTCATCGGATGTTACATAGGTGTTGCTCACTTCAAGCAGGATGCCTTCTTCACCCGCCTCGATGAGGGATTTAACCTCCTCTGTTGTGGAATAATCCTCCAGGGTCTCCGTCAGCGTCTTTGTATAGGAAAGGATAATTCCTTCCTCACTGGCCTCAATGAGTGACTGTACTTCGGTCGTCGTCGAATAGTCCTCCATAGTCTTTTCCAGCGCCTTTGTATAAGAAAGGGTGATCCCCTCTTCGCTCGCCTCGATCAGGCTCTTCACTTCGGTCGTAGTCGAATAATCCTCCAGTGTCTCTTCCAGCACCTTTGAATAGGAAATCGTGATCCCGTCTTCACTTGCCTGGATCATCGACTCCACTTCTGTAGTCGTCGAATAATCTTCCAGTGTTTCCGTGAGGGTCTTCACATAGGAAAGCGTGATGGATTCTTCCGTTGCCTCGATGAGGGAAACCACCTCGGAAGTCGCCTTGCTGACCGATGAACTGACCAGTGAGGATGCCTGGGAGGATGTGATAAGCGTTGAAGTAAGCGAACTGTTTCGGCTGGAAGTCACCGAGTTGGACAAGGTCACAGATTTATACCGTTCCAGCAGGCAGTCATATTCCGTCTCCGTAACCTTCGCCACAGTTTCAATCCCAAGCCGGGTGATATACACGTGGACTGTGTCGCACAGGGAGACCCGCTCCGCTTCCGCGATATCCTCATATCCCGGCATTTCCCAAAGCTGTGCAAACTCAATATCGATATCCAGATCCGGCTCCGTGGTCGATGTGGAATTCAGGTAAGACTGTGCGTAAGAGCGGAGGGATGCTTCTGTCGGCTGCTCCTCAAACTGCTCCGAGCAGTCCAGTGTCGTTATCTTTTCAAACGGCAGAGAGGAACTGTCCAGAGTGACTATCTTTTCTGACAGTTCCATGATTGTCCCCGACTCTGAATCCTTCCAGTACGGGTGGACGCCGGTCACCATATCCTCGATGGATTTCTCCATCTTGAAGTCCACAAGGTTCTTCCCATAGACAATGCGCACACCGTTGTCAGCCCCGCGCGATTTCCATAACCGCACTGTATAGAAATCCCACTCGAACTCCCCGCCATAAGTGTCGAGCAGGCTGCCATCCGCCCCTCCCAGGGCTGAGCGGAAGGAAACCGGCTCAGTCATGGAAAAGGCCGCGTTGGATTCAATGTCCGTTTCAAAAGAGAACGGGCAGTCCGTTGATGCGCTGTCAAGGAGCGCCTCATAAGCCGCTGCCACTTGGTCATCTGTGTCGGCTGCAACAGAGACAGGGGAAACCGTGATAAAATTCATCTGGTAACTGATATGCCTTGCAGCCACCTCCAGCTTTCCGTCCAGCGGGGTGGTGATCTTATAAATCCGGAAAGGCTGTGAGGACTTATTATCGGCAGGCTTCGCCAGGATGATATTCCCCTCGGTCAGTTCGTCCGCATGGATGCCGTCTGCCGGGTATTCCATCTTCAGTTCGTAGCTGCTGTTTCTCTTCTCAGTCACATAACAGGAGATACAGTCCGCCAGCTTGCCGATACCGTTGGTAGTATAAGCAGTCTCCGAAACATCATATAAGCATGGGATCATGGCGGCTCATCTCCTTTCCTTATAGTGTCCACCACCGCGGCGTGACCTCCACAGAGGTTATCCCGCCGCTCCACCGGATGGTGTTATCCCCCGGCGCCAGGGTGGGGAATTCGTCTGACAGGATTGTGTCATTGCAGAAGCCGGAGGCATTGTAAGCGTTCTGCGTCTCAGAGTTTAAGTCTACATAGTCAGTGAAAGAATAGATAATCACCACACTGCTCCCGATGGTCAGCATCCCCTGGCTGTCCCCATAGACGCGGATGATTGGCTGTGAATAAAATTCAAAGGGGTTACGGATAACACTTCCGGACGATTCCAGCGCGATTGCTTTCTGCCCTTCTACGCTCCACCTCTGCGGTTTGCAGTTAAAGACCATCTCCATCTCCGCTGCTTTCTGGCGCGTAACATCAAACGAGACCGCTGAAGTACATGTCCCCATGCGGAAGAAATCCGGGTCGTAGGTATCCTGCAGCTTGCAGTATCCTGTGGGAGACAGCAGCCAGCTTTTCACAGCCGCTGTTTTTGCTGGGAGGCCGTTAAAAAAGAACGCCTCGTACTTGATGTCCACGTTGGCAAAGCGTCGGTGGCCTGACTTCGCATTGTTCTGGATCAGGTCACCGTTCATCCCAGGGATGCTGGTTGTCTCCACATCCGGCGCGGGAGAATCATACACGCCGGGGCCGGACAAATATAACAGGAAATCTTTTGACGACTTCCCGTTAAACGTGAGGTACTGCCGCTTGAAGCGGCTCCTCATCTCGAATTGTGATACCGGCATGTCTGCCCCTCCTTCCGAATTTTGTGCATGAAAAAAGCACCCCATTTCTGAGATGCTTTGAGATTCTTTCCACAGGATAAAATTCCTGTGGATAATTTTGTCAGTTTATGGTAATATGCTTTTCAAGAGCTACCAGCCATGATGGTAAGGTAGGCGGTTGGTTCCTTCAATCGGAGGGACTGTGACCCTCCGTTTACATAGAAACCCGAAAGGGAATCCGATGGAAGGAGGGCCATGCCAATGAGTGTGCTTGATTTGATAGCAGTAATCAGCTTATGCCTGACCTGCTTCGGACTTGGATATGAGTTCGGCAAGGATAAATCACGAAAATAACCGCCATACCCTGAGAAAGTAAGCGGTTATTTTCAAAAACCATTATTCAATCAGGGGCCAGCCGTCTATCGGTAGCCTCTTGGGGCATCTGTTGGCGCAGGTGCCTCTTTTTTCTACCCCTACTATACCATAATGAGCCGTCTGTTTCAAGCACTTTTTCAAGCCTGATACGCTTACCATCACTTATAAACGGAGCTGTCCTCATCCAGCATATCGTTAATCCTGTTCGCCACTTCCTTCGCAAGGTCTCCCGCGTCCTGGTTATCCGAACCGGTCACATAGATAGTCACCCCGCCAAGGTTCGTGGTTTTTTGATTGTTGTTTGTAGTCGTTGTATTTGTTGCCCCTGCCCCGGCAAATGCCAGGTCCGGGAGGTTCAGGGAAGACATATCGGGGATGGTAAACCCATCAGACATCATGTCCCGCACTCCCGTTGCCACAGTCCTTACATTTTCAAGCACATCCCCCATGTTGCCCTGGATGCCTTTTGCCATCAGTTCCATGAAGTCTGGCATATACTCATCCGCATCAGACAGCGGCCCTTCTTTCGGCAGCGAGAAACCGATGATATTCTTCACGCTCTGTGCCAGCGACTGTGCTTTCGCGATTACGGAGCTGGCTGCGCTGCTGATGCCGTTTGCGATCTGGGAGCAGATGTCCCTGCCCCAGGATGCCGCGCTGGAAACCAGGGAGCTGAAGGTCGATGTGAACGAGCTCTTAATCCCCGACAGCCCGGAGGACACCGAAGATTTCATATTGGACAATGTCGAAGAGACAGTGGATTTCACACTGCTCCATGAACTGCTTGTCGTACTCTTCACCGATGACCACACCGAGGTTACCGTAGATTTTACGGAACTCGTGGTACTGGATACCGTAGACTTTATGCTGCTGAGCGTACTGCTCATCGTCGACTTGATACTGCTCCACGTACTGCTGGTCGTGGATTTTACCCCGCTCCAGGCAGTGGAGATGGTGCTTTTCACTCCGCTGGTTGCCGTGCTAATCGTCGATTTGATGCTTGTCCAGCAGGTGGACAGCGTCGTTTTGATGCTGTTCCAGTCGGACAGGTTGGTCGATTTAATCGCAGACCAGCAGGTGCTGATGGTGCTTTTTACTGCGCTCGAAGTCGAGGCCACGGTTGATTTGATGCTGCTCCATGTGCTGCTCATGGTCGATTTGATTCCGGACCATGCCGTACTGGTCGTGGATTTTATCCCGGACCAGGCTGTGCTTACTGTGGATTTTACCCCGCTGATGGCAGTCGAGACAGTGGTTTTAATCCCGCTCCAAGTCGTGCTCATCGTGGTTTTAATCCCGTTCCATACGGTACTGGTCGTTGACTGGATGCCGTTCCATGCTGTTGACACCGTGGACTGCAGCCCACTCAATGTGGTGCTGACCGTGCTCGTGATCCCGCTCCATGCAGTGCTCAAAGTCGTGGACACGGTACTCATGGCAGAAGACACCGTGGAACTGATGCTGCCCCATGCAGTCGTAAACCCGGTCGAAATACTGTCCACCATACCCTGCAGGGAGGTGCTGACAGCAGAAACCACGGTGTTCACTGCATCGGTCAAAGCAGAGTTCCCGTTGATGCCGTTTGCGATGGTATCGATCATATCGGAACCCCAGGTGTCTGCATCAGACAGAGGGCCCTCATCCGGCACCGAGAAGTGCAGGAAGGATCGGATCTTGTCGGCAATGCCTGTCACAGCGTCCGCAATCCCCTGGACTTTCCCGGTGATACCATCGATGATGTTCTGGATCATGTCAGAGCCCCAGCTCTTCGCATCACTAATCAGACCCGTAATAAAGGACACCGCATTATTGAAGCCGGTCTCGATGGTCGTTTTAATAGAAGTCATCTTACCGCTCACCGCCGTCACGATAGAAGTGAAGACAGATGATATCGCGGTTTTGATGGAATTCATGATTGATGACACGGTTGACTTTATGCTGTTGAACACCGAAGACACCGTCGTTTTTACGCTGTTCACGGCAGTGGACACTGCCGTTTGGATGCTACTCCACATACTGCTTACCGTGGAACTGATGGCACGCATCACGGTTGAAACCGCTGTGCTTATTGCATTCCAGGCAGTGGATACCGCCGTTTGGATGCTTGTCAATATCGGAGTGATAAAGCTGACGATTGCATTCCATACCGTAGTCACCGCCGTTTGTACAGCGGTCAGTGCCATAGAAATCGCAGTCGTAATTCCCGTCCAGATGGTCTCCGCTGTCGTTTTGATGCCCTCCAGGATCGGAGTCAGGAAGGACACAATCGCATTCCAGATTTCGGATATCTTCGTCTGGATGGCGGTCAGCGCCGTCTCGATTAAAATCTGTATTGCCTGCCAGATCGTCTCGAAGAGGTATTGGAAAGCAGTAAGCAGAGGCTCGATTACGCTGTATATAGCATTCCAGGTATTCACGATGGTATCTTGGATGGTCGTAATGACCGTGGATACCGCTGTTGAAATCGCTGTCCATACCGTGGTAATCACAGTCTGGATGCTTGTCATGACTGTTGACACTGCCGTGCTTATGGCATTCCATACAGTCGTGAAGGTCGTCTGAATCGCGGTAAATATGGTCGTGAAGAACGAACTGATTGCTGTCCACACCGTGGTCGCTACCGTCTGGATTCCGGTCAATATTCCGGAGAAAAAGCTGCTGATGCCGTTCCAGACACCCTCGAAGAAAGTCTTAATATTGTCCCAGACCGTCTCCCAGTTGGTCCCGAACCATCCAAGCACCACGTCCACCATGCCCTTGATGGTCTCAAGCACAGTGGAGAGGATTCCGCTGATTCCCTCCCAGATGCCGGAGAAGATTTCTTTCACACCAGTCCATGCCTGCTCCCAGTTGCCAGTGAACAGGCCGATAAAGACATCGAGCAGGCCTGTGATAACATTCAGGACAGTCGAAAGGATTGTGGACACAGCCGAGAATGCACCCTCGAACAGCGGAGCCAGGAGGTTGCAGAACTCCATCCACGCCGCTTTCAGCGTTTCCAGGATACCGCCCACACCCTCGAAGCTGATGCCAAGGGCAGACAGCCGCTCCTTTATCCCGTCAATAAAGCCGGTCACCGTGGAACAAATATTGTTCCAGATTTCCGTAATGGCTGTGCGGAACTCCTCGTTGTTATCCCATAGTGTTTTGAATGCTGCCACAAGGACTGCAATCACTGCCACCACCGCAAGGACCGGTGCCGATATGCCGGAAATAGCGGTCGCCAACTTTCCAGCAGCTCCCGTCCCGGTCTGTACATGGTTGACCACCTTCAAAATCGAAGTACCGAGGTTTGAAAAATTTGTCATCGCCTTGCCGACCGTCCCGATCAGCGTACCGATGATAACCAACAGCGGACCGATGGCAGCCACCACAGCTGCGATGGTCACGATCGTCTGCCTTTGGCCTTCATCCATGCTGTTCAGCTTATCGACAAATCCCTGGACAGCCGAAACAATGCTTTTTATCGCTGGCATAAGGGTCTCACCAAATGCGATAGCAAGGCCCTCCAGTGCGGATTTCAAAATGGTAATCTGCCCGTTTAAGTTATCCAGCTGGGTATCCGCCATCTGCTGCGCCGCGTCCCCACTGTCCGTGATGGACTGCTGCAGCTCGTCCCAAGTATCCCCCGTGTTCGCAAGCAGAGCGTTCACAGAAGCCAGGTCGGTTTTATTGAAGATGGTGGAGATGATGTTGTTCTTCTCTTCCGAAGTCATCCCGTCCATGCTGGCGTTCAGGTCGGTCAGGATGTCATTCAGGGAGCGCATGTTGCCTTCGGAATCGTACACCTGCAGGCCAAGGCTTTCCATGCAGGTCGCCGCCGTATCGGTCGGGGACTGCAATGCCAGGATCACGTTTCGAAGGTGCGTACCACCTTCAGCGCCCTTGATACCGTTATTGGCAAGGATGCCTAAAGCCGTATTTAACTCGGCTGTCCCACCGGATAATGATTTTGCTGTTGCACCGATTTTCAGGATACCTTCGCCCAGCTGTGCGACTGAGGTATTGGTCGTGCTGGCGGTTTTTGCCATCTGGTCGACCATCGTCGATGCTTCGGAGGTATCCATGCCCAGGGCGGACATCGCGTCTGTTACCATGTCGGACGCATCGGCAAGGTCGATGCTGCCGGCTGCAGCCAGGTTTAAAACCACCGGCAGCGTATCCGCCATCTCCTGCGTATCATAACCAGCCAGCGCCAGGTAGTTCAGCGCGTCCGCGCACTCCGATGCGGAAAAGGATGTGGTACTGCCCATTTCCTTTGCCAGGTCGGACAGGGCATCCATGGTGTTGACCGTCTGCCCGTTCAGTTCAGATGTGGCATCAGATGTAATGCCCATGGTCGCCTGCACCTGGGACATGCTGCTCTCAAAGCTTGCTGCCGTGGTCACAGCCGCCGTGCCAAGGGCAACAAGCGGAGCCGTGACTTTAGTTGTCAGCGATGTTCCTACATCGGAAATCTTGCTGCCGATGTCCTCTAAGGTGGAACCTACCTCGGAGATTTTATTCAGTGCTGTATTTGCTTCCGCCGCTTCATCCGCGAGGTTCTCAAGTTCCTGCTCCGTAGCAATGATTTCACGCTGCAGCGCATCGTATTGCTCCTGGGTAATCTCGCCGTTCTGCAGCTGTTCGTTTGCCTGCTCCGCAGCGGTCTTTAATGTCTCCAGCTTGGTCTTGGTGTCCTCGATGGCAGTGGTCAGCAGCTTTTGTTTCTGTGTCAGCAGTTCCGTATTGGATGGGTCGAGTTTTAAGAGCTTCTCCACATCCTTCAGCTGGGACTGCGTATTTTTGATTTCTGAATTGACAGATTTAAGGGCTGTCTGCAGACCTGTGGTCGAGCCATCTATCTCAACCGTAATTCCCTTCAGTGATGCACTGCGGCTTGCCATCTGCTACACCCCCATTTCCAAGCCATAAAATCACCCCGGAACAATCCGGGGTTTTGGTCATCCATATTTAAAAAGCATCCATCTGCTGCTGTGTCGCCACCAGAGGATAGTCATAATCATCATTTTGGTTTTCGATGAACATATCCGTAACCATGCCGATTGTTAAAAGGTCAAGGTCACGGATCGACAGCCCCAGCTGGACACAGCGCAGCATGAACAGGGCTGTCGTCATTTCGCGCTCAGTTTTGCGAGGTTTTTTTTAGACTCCGCGTCTGTCTGCACGTTCAGGCCCCACAGTTCAATCAGCTGCGGAAGCACCTGGTAAATGGAAAACGTATTAAACTGCTCCAGCCATTCATCCGGACTGTCCGGCACGCCTTTTGGATCAGCATGCTTTGCCATCACCCAGGCAAGGTCCTCAAACATCTCAAGGGAAAACATGTCCAGGTTGCTGGCATCCTCATCCCCCTCGCCGACCGCCTTTTCCAGCTGTCGCAGATCCTTGTAGATGTCGCGCCCAAACTTAATGCGGTACATCCTCGGCACAGCCGCGCTTGCGCGGAACTTGCTCTCAACACCGTCAATATTGATTGTCTTTGTCAAAGCCATAGTAATTTATCCTCCAATCATGTAAATGAGGCGGGTCTGCCCCGCCCCATATCAGTTATCAGCCATTTGCATCGTCTTCCGTCTCTCCGGAAGTTGTCTCCGCCGCAGCCGCCTGCGGTTCATACACAGCATCAAACCAGCTGTTGTAGACATCATCGGATGTGGACGAGCAGGTCTTTGCCTTTACATAACCGTTCGCCAGCGGGGACGCAGTCAGTGACAATGTGTCAGTCTGCGGCTCCTTGGAATCCTCGGTCGTTGCCGACTCCATTGCCGGACGGGAACAGGTGCAATTGTACAGCACATGTCTGGTAGCATGCTTGTCACCTTCGAATTGAAACATGAGAGCAAAGTGTTCCACTTCCACTTCCGTGTTCTCTGCCATAACTCCGTTGCTGTCCAGCTCTTCGTGAAGAATCTCCGTATAGAAACTCTCCGGGATGATGGCAATCTCAAGATCCCCACTGTAACCACTGTTGTTGTTCAGCACCACGTATACGATATTGTCCGCGTACCACGGCTCGTTTTCTCCCTCCGGGTCCATGGAAAAGTTGACCGCACCAGGGATACGGGTCGGGGTGCCGTAGGTGACATTGCCATCCTCATCAAATGTGGCAAGAGCGTAATATACGTTCTTAAGCCCAAATTTGACCTTATTCTTCTTGTTGGCCATAATCAGTACCTAACCTTTCTTAATATTTGCCCCTACACCACAAGGGAATAGAGGACTTCATACAGTTTCTCGGATTCAATCCAGACCTCTGTTTTCTCGAAGTACAGCTCGTGTGCTGTCAGAACTTCCTCCACAGCTTCCTCCAAATCCGGGTTCTTCTCATCGGTATAGAGCTCAATGTCGAGAGCCTTATCGCTGTGAAAAACTATATTATCCGCTGCGAATTGAACCGCATTCGGATAAAGGAAACAGATAAAAGGCGGGGCAGGAGACTCACCCTCTGCGAAATGATGGTAGGCGAATGGGATGCCCATCTCCCCCACCATCGTAATCACTTCTTTGTGTGTCATATCAGCCCTCCAACGCTTTCTGAATCAGCTCCACCAGCAGCTCCTCACCCTCTTCTTCAGCCGGAGCGATATGTGGGAATGCCCTCGCCCTGCCGCCCTGCCTGAGTGCATGGCCCTTTTCGAGAAGGTGGGCAAGCTGGTAGCGGTTCTTCGAATACACAGTCATCTGGATCGATTCGGAACTTTCGGAGGTTGCCTTCGTCGCCCAGCTTTTTTTATAAGCGCCTGAGTCTACGGGAGCATTCGCAGAGATGCTTTCCTTTACGGACTTAGCTGTCTTTTTCACAGCTTCTTTCATGTCCTCCGCAGCCAGGGTCGCGTATTCTTCAAGTTCCTCGTTGATGGCATCCGCCATCTCGTCAATGCTTACCGTCCTGTTTGACATCAGCTCTCCCTCCTCTCCTTTTCACAGGAAATCTTGATGGATTCCTTCTGGTAGTTCATCATATCGACCGAGGTGATATTATAAGTCTCTCCCCGGAAGCGTACCCGGTAATGTGTAGAGTCAATCACAGCCAACTCCGAACAATAACGGACAGTGAAAACCAGCCCTCCATCAGTGACCGTGATCCCCGCCGCCTGCTGCTCCTTCTGCTGATAACTGGATGAGCCTGCGTAGGTATAACAGGCGAAATATTCCTCCCAGGTGTTTTTATGGTTGGCATTTTCATCCACCGCCGTGGTGTTCTTCTCAAAGGTAACCCTCTCGTTTAACAATGAAATCCTCATCAGAACACCCCTTCCCGGATGGCAAACAGCAGGTTTCGGAGGGTCATTACCAGATCATGATGGTCTGCTTCCTCCCTGTGTTCAAAAAGGTAACCGACCGTATACAGGATAGCGACCTTCATCACTTCCCGTATCCGCTCCAGCTCCTCGTCCGTGTACATATCCTCGTCCTCGATTTCGCCACTCACTACAGACCACTTATCGGAATCGAGCCGCGCCACATCTGCACACAAATGTTTTGCAGTAGAAAGGAGGACGCCGATTAAAGCGTCCTCATCGGAACTGTCGACCCGAAGATAGGTCTTCGCCTCAGATAACGGAACTAAAACCATACGGCATCCTCCTCTCCATCAATCTCAGGCACCGGCAGCCATCTGGAGGACTTTCACAGCCTCCGTCAGGATGAGCTTACCATCCACGCGCTGGGTGGTCAGAAAACCAACCTGGTCGGTTCTTGCATAAAGCTCGTTCAATCTTCTGAACGTTCTCCCTGCTCGATCCGCAATCCAGTAATACGACATGTCTCCAAAGAGCAACACTTTATTCCCGGCTTCAACAGCTGGCATATAGGACGAAGTCTTCAGCGGACGGTTGAGCAGGGTATCCGGCTCTGCGATGCCAAGGCCCGGCTTCCAGATATAATTCCCGTTCGCATCCTTGATGGTCATCATCTGCAGCACTAGCGCCTCGTTGCAGAGGAAGGTTGCTTTTTTGCGGTACGGGGATCTTACCGAGTAGTACAGGCCATAAATTTCATCAAAGGTCACCGCTGTCTGCGAGGCTGCGGTCACACCAATCTCTGCCCCCGCGTCGTCCAGGATGCCCAGCGGCTGGCCGATTCCGGTACCTGTAATAAACGCTTTTTCTTCCGCGTTGCCCATGCTTACGCCAAAGCGGCGCGCGATATAGGATTCCAGGTCAAAAGCGGAATCGTGAAGTAGCTCATTGCTGATCTTGATCATTTCCCCCAGCTTATAAGCGGAAAGGGTAGCCTGCCCAAAAGTCATCGGCACCTCCGGAATTTCCTCGCCCTCGTCAATCCAGCTGGCCTCCCCGCTGGCTTCTGCAATCGGGATTTTCCGGGTGCCACTGCTGGTATGGATCACATGTGCCATCCCACGAAAAATGTTGTTCTCGTCCAGCGCTTCAACCAGCTGGCGTTCGAACTCGTTCGGGACAGTGTAGCCGCCCTCGGAGTCAACCCCAACAGACAATGCATTCTGAATTGCGCCATAATCCCCACGGTTCCGGATCATGTTCCAGAATGCAGCGTTGTACTCTGCCGTTCCCAGCGGGCTGGAAACTGCCGGCTGCTTATTCGCTGCACCCGGCTTGCTTATCACCGGCTTCGTGGTCGGGCTGGCGAGCTGTGCGTCAAATGCCTCCTGCTCTTCCAGCCGGGAGATTTCATCCCCCATTGCCTTCACATCCTTGACCATGCGGTTATACTGCTCTACCGCTTCCGCCGGGACAAGGTCATTCTCGCCGCGATGCTTTTCCAGGAACGACTTTGTCTGCTCCCAGAGCGCGGCCCTTTTGCTTCTAAGCTCTAAAACTTTGCTCATACGAATACCTCCATAATTTGATTGTTGATGATATAAAAAGAGCCGGGGTTCACCGTAAGAACTCCAGCTGCCTTTCCAAAATCTGATACGGGACGCTCCCGTCCTCCGTTGTACCGTCCATCCCGATTTTAGGTGTCATCGGCTCCTCCGGCATCCGGTTCGTTACTGCCGAAACCGTTACACCGAGATGGTTTAAGATCACCTGATTCATGAGACGGGTGGAGTAAAGGTGTACGCCTTTCTTTTCATCATCGTCCTCATCTTCATCCTCATCCGGCTTCTTCTTATCCGGCTCATCAGGATTGTCGGGTCCTTCCTCTTCTTCCTCCTCTTCGTCCGGCTCTTCCTTTGCCGTAAAGAGGATTTCGTCACAAAAGCCGTATTTCAGGGCATCCTTAGCGTCCAGCCACGACTCATTGCTCATGAGCGTGGAAATCTTATTGTGGGACAGCCCTGTCTTGGCGCTGTAGGCGTTGATGATGGATTCCTTGACAGCATCCAGCGTTTCGATGGCCTTCTCCATGTCCGCACGGTTGCCCATCGCCACAGTAGCGGGGTCGTGCAGGAACATCATAGCCACAGGGGACATCAGTACCTTATCTCCCGCCATCGCAACAACGGTCGCGGCAGATGCAGCCACAGCATCAATCTTGACGGTCACCTTACCCTTATAGTCGCGAAGCATCGTATAGATTTCTGCTGCCGCAAACACTGAGCCGCCAGGGGAGTTAATCCAGACCGTAATGTCACCCTCCCCGGATTCCAGTTCTGAACGGAACCATGCAGGGGTCACGGAATTGCCCCAGGTATCTTCCGCATCAATGGGTCCTTCCAGACGCAGCGTCCTCTCGCCAGCGTCATTAGTGACCCAGTTCCAGAATTTCTTCATGAAAACGTTCTCCCTTCTTTTCGCCTGTTCTCACCCGGCTGATTATCTCTGTCACCTTCGGATTCTCCTTCCTCCGGCTGTTCTTTTGTCTCTTCCGGCTCCTCTTCATCCGGTGTTTCTTCCTTCGGAGGTGTTCCTTCCGTGTTCACACCATAAGCTGAACCGGCATCCTTAAGTTTGGTATAGCTGCCGTTCAGGTAATAGTCGTCTCCCCCATCCTCTGCCGGGATCGGGTCGAGGTTCTCTAAGCGGCGGATTTCATTGGGTGACATGAAGCCATTGGAGAATGCCACAGCGTAGCCGTTCATCCTGCTCTGGTAATCACCCCGGAGCAGCCCGTCCACATTAAATTTGGGGAAATACAAGTCCTGCTCCTCTTCCAGCAGGAGGTCCTTAATAATCCCCTGCTCCCAGCGCACCACCCAGGGGGTAATGGAATGCTGGACGAAATCAATGCCCTGGTGTTCAATATTGGAAAACGTGGCGTGTTCCAGATCCTGCACCAGATGCGGCGGCACACGGAAAATCCGGCAGATTTCAGCCACGCTGAATTTACGTGTCTCCAAAAACTGCGAATCCTCCGGAGGGAGGGAAATTGCTTTGTAGTGCATGTCCTCCTCCAGCACTGCCACCTTGTGGGCATTGGATGCCCCGCCGTAAGCGATATCCCATGCCTCCCGCACCCGCTCCGGATTTTTCAGGACACCGGGGTGTTCAAGGACGCCGCTGGGCTGGGCACCGTTCCGGAAGAATGCGGAGCCGTATTTTTCCACAGCAATGGCACTGCCCAAGCTGTTCTTCATCATGGCAATCGGGCTGAACCCCACAAGCCCGTTGAACCCCATGCCTGGGATATGGAGGATTTCCTCCCGTTTGAAGTAATAATCCTTTCCGGTCTCGCCCGCCTTGTCATCTTCATAAGCATGGTAGACATAAAAAATCTGCCCCTGCTCATCCCTGTCCACTTCCACGAACTGCGGCTGCAGCGGGTATAGCCCAATGATCTGGTTTTTCCCATCTCTTACAATCTGCGCGTAAGCATTGCCCCACAGCAGAAGGTGCATCGTCATGGACTCCCGGAAGCTAAAGCTTGTCATCTCCGGATTGGGCTGCCGGTATAAAATCTTGTACAGCGGGTGGTCGGTCGCTTTTTCCTTGGAATCCCCGTCCTTATACCGGTAAAGATGGAGCGGCAGGCCTGCCACCGTTTCAGAAAGAAGCCTGACACAGGCATATACTGTGGCGATCTGGAGGGATGAATGCTCATCCACCCGTTCCCCGCTGTCTGCCATCCCAAACATAAATGTGCTGGCAGAGCTGCGGACGCTGTCCTGGATATCCGGCAGCCCTTCCTTCGTCTCCGGAGCATCCCTCGGCCTCCCGGTAATCCCAAGCCAATCAAATAATTTCATCTCGTGCCTCCTCGTCTACAAAATGAACATATCGCGGGTGTCATAGACGCTGCCCTGCTCCTCATGCCGGATGCAGCGGTCCAGTGCCATGATTGCTGCCACGATGCCGTCAATCTTCTCCGGGGACTTCCTCTTCGTCGGCTTAATGTTGCCAGCCGGGTCCGTCTCAACAACAACGTTTCCTGCCATCCATCTCAAAACCGGATGCCCGCCGTGGATGATTTCGCCCTTCATCAGCAGTTCATAAAACGCTTTGGTAGCCGGGCTCATATCTTTGAACCCCTGCCCGAAAGGTATGACCGCAAATTCCTCACCCTCAAGGTGCTGAACCATTTCCACAGCTCCCCACCGGTCAAACGCGATTTCCTTAATGTGGTACTTCTTCCCCATCTCATCAATGAAATGTTCAATAAAGCCGTAGTCAATCACATTCCCCTCGGTTGCCAGCATATACCCCTGTTTTACCCAGACATCATAAGGAACCGAAGCCCTCCGCACCCTCTGGGGGATAGTATCTTCCGGCACCCACATGAACGGCAGGATGATATATTTCTCATCCGGGGTCCTCGGCGGGAATACCAGGACAAAAGCCGTGATATCCTCCGAACTGGACAGGTCAAGCCCGCCGTAGCAGTCGCGCCCCTCCAGCGATTTCAAATCAATCGGTTCACTCCCCTGGTCGTAGATATGCTCCGGAATCCACCGGACGGTCGATGCCACCCACTGGTCAAGGCGGAGCTGTCTAAACAGGTTCTCCTCCGCCGGGTTTGCCTTGGCATCCCGGAACGCATCCCTCATACGGTCCACCGGAATGGTAATATCCAGCGATGGGTTTGCCTTATACCAGTTCGACTCATCCGACCAGTCGTCATCGTCTCCAATGCCGTAAATCACCGGGTAGAAAGTCGGGTCAACCCTCCGCCCTTCCAGGATGTCCTTTGCCTTGGTGTGTACCTCAAAGCCGATGCTGTTTCGGTCCGTACCCGCCGTAGTGATAATGAAACTCAGCGGATTCTGGCGTGCGTCAGACGCGCCCTTGGTCAGAACATCATACAGAGCCCTTGTCGGGAGCGAATGCAGTTCATCAAATACCAGACCTGATACATTCAGGCCGTGCTTGGTATTCACTTCTGCAGACAGCACCTGGTAGTAACCGGCAAGCGGATAATTGACCAGGCGCTTTTGGGCAGTCATGATCTTGCTCCGCTTTAACAGCGTCTTGTTCTGCTCCACCATCCGCTTTGCCACATCAAAGACGATGCTTGCCTGCTGGCGGTCGGAAGCTGCCCCGTAAACCTCCGGTGAAGCCTCCCCGTCCGCATACAGGAGGTACAGCGCGATTGCAGCCGCAAGTTCACTTTTCCCGTTCTTCTTTGGGATCTCCACAAAGGCTGTGCGGAACTGCCTGGTCCCGTCCGCTTTCACGATCCCGAAGACATCCCGGACAATCTGTTCCTGCCACGGCAGAAGCCAGAAGCGTTTCCCTGCCCACTTTGACTTTGTGTGGCAGAGCTGTTCAATAAAATTCACTGCCTTGTCGCCCTTCTTCTTCTCATAATGGGAAGTCGGCAGCATAAACCGGCTTGGCTTATAATCTTTCAGTTTCGGATAATTTACCGGACGCATCTCATCCATCATCATCACCCCTTAACAGCTTCTCCATCTCATCTGTCGTGTCCGCCTGAATCTCCGACGCAACAATCCTGCTCCGTGCCGCGGGCGTCAGCCCAAACTGCTCCGCAAATTTCTCCATCAGCTTCAGATAGGTCTGTGCAATGGAAACCTGCGGTACCTGCTGCAGATACCCGGACGGCGTCCGGACAATCGTGCCGTGCTGGGTCAGGAATTCCTCTGCCTCCTTGTAGCGCGCCCATGACTGGCAGTAGCCAGCGAAGGCAGTCATATCAACTTCGGTGAGGATGCCCAGCGCCTCCATCTGCTTTGAAAGCCGACGCCACTCCTTCTTTGCTTCCTTCTCCAGCCACTTGGGGCACGGCGGAGCTTTCCGTTCCGGCTTCGGTTCGTTTTCGTTCAACGGGCGTTTGCCCGGATTGCCTTCCAGTTCTTTAATGACTGTTGGCGTTGGTTTTCTTCCTCTGGTCGCCATACCTTCTTCCCTTTCTCCAAAAATGGACAAAATAAAAGAGCCTCGTTCGAAGCCCTGCCAAAATCTATATTCACCGGTTTCAGTTCCTTCAGAAGAACTGGAACGCCGTGTCATCATCAATCCAATTACGTGTCCCGTCCGCCTCCGTCATCAATGCGTGTTCCGCATCGACCAGAGAGACCACGCCGTCCGAGTCGTATACACCATCAAATTCCTCGGTGTGCATGTGCAGCCTGTCCCCTGTCTTCAGCTTCCTGTAATCGACCATATCTATCCTCCATACGAGGCACAGCCCCGGCAGGCTGTGTTCCCGCTTCTCATAAGCTTTCTGCGTATGCCCTTGCTTCCTTCAAGGTTCCTCCGAAAAGTGTACACCAACCGGCTGCCCCGAGCCTTGTGCCATCCTCTGCGTAGTCTGCGCAAAGCCCAATGACCTGGTATTCACCGGTCGGCATCCATTTGGTCAGCTGGATTTTTTCAATCTCGTGTTTCCCTACCTTCTTTGCTCCTCTTGCCAGTTCCTTTTCCTCGCCTAATCTCATCATTGCCGTGTCCTCCTTGTTTTGGGGTGTTCCCCCGTTCGTTATGAGCATATTAACTCTCATTCCCCTCTATATCCAGTCAATTATGGGTCATATGCTGCACAAAGATTCGCAGAGGACAAGCTGGGGGATCTGTCGGTATTACACATCCCCAGCCTCTGATTTCACTCAACATAAAGTTCTGAAAGATTTCCATCCTCACCCGTCACAGAACCTTCAATCCCGAAAATTTCCCCCGTCGCATCGCTTATCACGCAGTCCTCCACGTAATACCTGCTTTCGAGATGGAAGATTCCCTGGTCAGTCGTTAGCCGGCCATTGTCATTGCTGTAAACCTTTGGCGTCATCATCTTCCCACCTCAGTTGACTTTGAACAGGTAGCCGTGGGCTTTCTCGTAGCCCTCACCGCCGAAATTACTGTACTGGCTGTTGATTTCAACAATTCCCTCCAGCGTGCAGCCATTCTGCGTGAACAGCCATGCGGTTTCTACTGCGCTCGACCATGTGGAGCTGAAGGTGAAATGCGTAATGCCAAAGCTACGGAAGCGGCTGACCATCGGCTCCACATCCCTGTCCCAGATGCATTCTGAAACATCAATGTACTCGTTGCCCCTCTCCTTCGCGTCCTTGTACATGTTAAACATCCGGTTGTACCCTTCCGGCTTGTCAGCCATCGAGTCAAGCAGCCCCCTGACCTTCTGTCTTGCTGCCTCTTTCCCAGCCTCATCCGCTGCCGAATCGTATTCAGCCTCGCAAACCTTGTAAGTTTCATATTCCTGTGCAAAATTGTTCTGAATCATGGTGTGTCCTCCTATTTTCCGGCCTCTGCCTTTTGGTATGTACATCTTACCGCCATCTGCGGAGGATATCCAGTCATATTAAAATCATAAAGTACACGATCTTTCAGGCTGTCAACGGCAGGAAAATTGTGTATTATACAACGTGGAACAGGCTCCCGAAGGAGCCGCCCCGCTGTAGCGTTCGTCTTAGGATTCTTCGACACCTTCACCTGTCAGGATGAAGTTAGCGTACTCCTTCCTGTGATCCTCCAGATACACCACCAGTTCGTACAAGCCCATCCTGTCAGCAATCACCTGTACGGCATTCACATCAAACATGTTCGTCTTGCCTGTGTCCCTCACTGCCAGAATCTGATCCCTGATTTTCCCTGTCATCGTCAATCCTCCCCACCTTCTTCTTCATCGTCTTTGAAGAACCGGATTTCCAGGGAGGTAATTTCGCCGTCGTGATTCCGTTCTGCGAACACAGGGTATTCGCCGTCCCCATCGCCGGAAGAGCTGAAGAAGCATCCCTCTTCCAGATAAGTATCCCTGCCATTCATCTCTTCACACAGGCGGCTCCACTCCTCATCGCTGTAATCCGGCTTATTGTGGAAGAACCCCGCCAGCCCAGCGTCCACGCCGATGGTGCCGATTTTTTCAAAGACCTGCCTCGTGGACGCGTTGCCGCCCAAGTAAATCCCGATGGTAAGGACGCGGTTTGCGTCCTCCGGGTTTTTGGCGTTTTCATCCTTGCGGATGAAGCAGCCGTACTTCCCTTCTGCAATCTTCACATCGTTCATCCGGCACCGGACATCCCGGTCATAACAGGGATCGGTGATATCTACGCTGCCATGGAAGTCCATCATGCCAGCCACATGGAAGTACTGCGGGATGTGAATCTTCTCCTTCGCCACCGCTTCCTCGAAGGCCCTGTCCGTTTCCCCCGTGTCGATGTAGGCAACGTACTCCTCCAGATGATTATTCATGAACTCGACCAGTTCACTGTGGCCGAGATCCTCCGCCATCCAGCGCACTCCATTGATATCGTGCATGTCTGCGACGTCAATGAAGCGGATGTCTAAAATCTGCTCCTTAATTTTCTCTGTCATCTTCATCCCTCCTAGTCTGTGCAAAGGCTCCTTCCCATCACAAGCTCTGCGTAAATTTTCGAGTATCGGCTGCACTCGCTGGAATCGGGGTCGCAGCCCATCATTGCCTGCAGGAAGAACTCCCGTGCCTTCTGGCGGCTCGTCCACTCCTCCTTCTGCCCGTAGCAGATGGTGGTTGCCTCCACCTTTGCCACCTCGTCCTCACCGTAGATGACGTTCAGGTGACTGCCGTTATCCCACGCCATTACCAGGCTGGCCGTATCGTCCACTGCTGTCACGGTTCCGAACGTTCCGATTGGGGGTGCCTGGACATCCTTCATCCTCATCAGGCACACCCTTGTGCCGGAGGGGTACTGTTTCCGTACCCGCTCCACAATCTCCTGCCTTGGAAATCTCATGTTACTCATTCTCTGCCACCTCCGTTTCTGCATCCTGCCCTTCCGTATTCTCCTGCTCCGCTGCAGCCGCAGCTTTCGCGGCTTTCAGCGCATCCCTTTTCTG
The DNA here is from genome assembly GCA_021202075.1 of Lachnospiraceae bacterium. Lineage (GTDB taxonomy): Bacteria > Bacillota > Clostridia > Lachnospirales > Lachnospiraceae > Choladousia. Next base: position 45,016 of record JAJQDT010000067.1, read on the forward strand.
CTTTTCCTTCGCTTTGAACTTCTCGGCATCCTCTTCCGTGCGAAATGCGGAATTTCCGTCCAGGTTTTCCAGGAGGATTTTTCTTGCCTCCTTGTACTCGCTTCCACCCATGCCAAGCCGCAGGAGCCAGATCCGGAAAGCATACTTCTCGTTTTCTGCTGTGGTTCTTTTCGGCTGGATGCGCTTCTGCGTCAGCGCCATCTTGTTCATCAGGGCTGTGAGTTCTGTGCAAACCTTCATGTGGTCGGCATCCATCCCCTCGGCAAATCCCTCGAAGACTACCTTCTCCGGCGTAATCGTCAGCCCGCTGATCGACAAACCGTGTTCATCCTCGTAAGCAGCGACCGCCTTGCGGAACTCAAGGGTGGAAACTATGCAATCCTCATTCTTCAGCGATTCCACCAGCCCCTCATCTACCTCAAAGTGTGAGCCGATGGCTTTGTTGATCAGCGGTCCCCTGCTGTAAAGCAGGTTGATGAGGTTGCGCAGTGATGTCCCCGTGTGGTGTGCGGCAGGAAAAGCGACTTTCAATGCAAGCGGTTCATCCTCCTCTTCCCCGCCAAGGTCAGCCCTCACAATCAGGCCTTCCTCCATCAGCGTTTCCAGGATATCCCTGTCGATGTTCTCTTCCTCAATGGTCAGGGCACCGTCCTTCTCGACCGTAAAAAGGCCAATTTCGTAAGCGCAGCGGGGAACCTTCGTGTAGTTCGCCGGTTTGCCGGTCAGTTCTGAAACCCTCGCGATCAGCTGTTTCTTGTCATTAGTGTTCATTTCAAATCTCATCATAGCGTTTTGCTCCCTTCGTTTTGGTACTGTAATTAATCACTCTAATCGGCTTAGAAATCCAGTCATTTATCTGCAATGATGAGCGATTCTACGTTATCGACAATTTCCATTTCAGAAATTGTGCAGTTTATGTATTCAGGCAGTCCACTGTATCACTGAGTAAAAAGATGCCCCAGTGATACAGCAGACCCTGTATTTTACTGCTCTTTCCATGTTGCCCAGGCGATGCCGCTCAACACGAAGAAAGCGCAATTTAGCTGGATGCCATTTCCCCAAAGGCGATATTCTGCGGAATCGGAATACGGGTCAGCCAGCCATTTGCGGACCTGCTTCTCTGTTTTTGGCTTGGAAGCATGCGACACAACCTTGCGATGGGTTTCCCACACATCCATCCAAAACGCGACTTCTTCAGCGGTCGGATTGGGATTGCCCAAGTCATGGCACCACCAGTCTGGAAAGCCCTGGAGCCTCGCACACTCGGTCGGGGTCAGGCGGCGCACCGTGTAATGCGTTTCTGGTTTGGGAACCGGTGCCACTGTGGTTGGGTCTTTGTAATCCCGAGCCATGAGTGTCGGTGCTTTCTCTTCGGATACCTCCATGAAGGAACCCGTAGTCATGGCATACACGGAAGCATCCGGAGTTGCAACCGCATGGCGGTCAACATCGGTAAGCGTGTAGCACACATCCTCGCTGACTCCACAGCCCTGCGGACCGTTCCTGTCATCCCTGCCGATCATGTTGCCCTGCAGGACGTAGGTCTGCTGCTTCGCTCCCGGCTCTGCCTGTAACGCACCGGACTTGTCGCCAAGCTCCCGGACTTCATTCCTCTGGTTCTGCGTGAAAGCCACAGTCTCCTGCTCCACTACGCACACACCGCCCTGATTGCAGCCTGGGTTCCCACCTGCTGCGTCCAGGGTCCTGGAAGTCTCCGCTTCATAAATCCCGGCATGTGGATTGTCGGAGAGCATTGCGTGTGACTTATAAGAGCTGATGCCGAAAACAGTCTGTTTCGGTTCATCAGCTTCAAGCACACAATTGAAATTCTGCTTGTCCGGCATCCGCTGGACACCTCTGGCATTCTTGTCCGTCAGCGTTCCGGCTGTCTGGCCGCCATCCCAATAACAGGATTCAGCAGTCTCCGGCACAAACACAGACTGGTCATTGCTGCAGCCGAGCGTCCCGGAAACATCGGTCTGCACCAATGCCCCCTTCCCTCCGCCATCTTTGCCAGCCCTCATGCGGAGTGCCATAACCTCCTCTGTCACGAACGGCTGGTTATTTCCGCCTGTTCCATAAGTGGAACTTACGGTCGGAGCGACATCCAGCGGACCGGTGTAGCGGGTATCCTGGGAATGGTTCTCATACATCTGAACCGCCGGTACTACCCCGGCACGGAGCGTGGGGCTTTTCTCTTCCTCGTATCCGATGCTCCTGCTGTTTGCGGAATGCTCGGTACAAAAGCCCGCCGCCCCATCCATCACACAGGGTGGATGGCCGTGTGTCTCAGCGCGGAGGGTTGAAGTGATGTCGCTTCCAACATCAATCCTGCTTCCGCCCTGGTCTTCGAGGATCAGTCGCCCTCCTCCATCTCCGCCGCCTGCCTTTCCAGGGCTTTGCGTAAGATTTCCGGGAGTTCCTTCCCACGAACGCTGGCTCTGTGGAGTATACCCCGACAGGCCTTCGCTGATAAATAATACTTCTCCTGCACTCCTACCTGCAAAATCTGCGACAAGATAGATTCGTCTACGACGCTGGGGTGTTCCCCAGTATTGAGCGTCCAAAGTTCGGTAAGCAACGCTCCATCCGTCTCCCAGTAAAACGTCAGCATAGGGCCAGTTCCCTTTTTCAGGCATAGGCACCGGGGGTGTCTCTGGTTCTGCGATCCGGATGAACGCTTCGAGGACGGCTTTGAAGTCCTCCCCTTTGTGGGAGGAGAAAGCGCCGAAGACATTCTCCCAGACTGCATATCTTGGATATTGTCCATCTGTCTTTTCCCTCATTTCTTTTATGATACGGATTGCCTCATGGAACAATCCGGAATGTTCCCCGTCAAGCCCTGCCCGCTTGCCTGCTATTGACAGGTCGGTACAAGGACTTCCGAAGGTGATAATATCAACTGGCTCCAGCTCTGCGCCATTTAACGCAGACACATCACCGTAATGTTTCACATCCGGAAACCGCTTGCAGGTGACTGCAATCGGAAATGGCTCGACTTCCGAATTCCAGATTGGCTTTATTCCTGCCATCGCCCCCGCCAACTCAAAACCACCTGATCCGGAAAAGAGGCTGCCGAGTGTCAATCGTTTATTCTGTTCCATCCGGTGCCTCCTCGTCTGTAAGCTGTACCACTTCCTCAAGCCGAAGTTTCTGGCTATCCCGCATAACATAAATGTCAGATGAATTGCCTTCTTTAAATGACAGGTACCTCTTTACTGCCACATCGACAAACTTGGGTTCCAGCTCTACCCCATAGCAGGTCCGGTCAAGCTGCTCACAGGCAATCAACGTTGATGCCGAACCAAGGAAACCGTCCAGCACCAGTCCATTTGTCATCGTACACTGTTTGATGAGGTACGCAATCAGTTGTACTGGTTTGGAGCTTGGATGTCCGAATCCCTCTTCTTTGGAGCTTTTCAGCCTGGGGAATTCAAAAACGGTAGTCTGTTTCTGGTCACCATACCAACGGTGCCGCCCATCTTTGCGCCATCCCCATATAATCGGTTCATGGATGTATTTCCAGTCTGTCCGGGTTAGCACGAGCCGGTCTTTTTTCCACACCAGCCCCGCCCCTACTTTGAATCCGCTGTCTTCAAAAGCATCATGGAAGATGCGGGTCTTTGCTGTAGCGTAGAATACATAGATGGATGCGTCATCCGCCATGGCCTCGTGGAAACACTTAAAAGCATTTGACAGGAATTCCAATGCGGACACATCATCCAGGTCATCATTTTTAATCTTCCCGGATGAACTTTCCAGGTTAACCATATACGGCGGGTCCGTACATATCAGGTTGACTTTCACCTTGCCAAGCAGTTTTTCATAAGTCTCCGGCAGGGTGGAATCGCCACAGATGACACGGTGTCGGCCAAGATGCCAGATGTCTCCCTCTTTGGAAAACGCCGGCCGTTCCAGTTCTGCCTCCTCATCAAAATCATCCTCTTTGACATCCTTGCTGTGAACGTTGTTAAACAGCTCGTCAATCTCCGGTGCGTCAAAGCCGGTCTTGCCAAGGTCAAAATCGGAATCGCTGATATCCTTCAGAAGGTCAGCCAGCAAAGCATCATCCCATGCACCCGTGATTTTATTCAGCGCGATATTCAGCGCCTTCTCCCTGGTCTTGTCCACATCAACCACGGCGCATGGCACTTCGGTGTAGCCCATTGCCTTCGCTACTGTCAATCTCTGGTGTCCTCCGATGATTGTCATATCGGCATTGACCACGAGAGGATCGGCAAAACCAAACTCCTCGATGGAATTCCTGATTTTCTCGTACTCCTTATCCCCAGGCTTCAATTTCTTCCTGGGGTTGTAAGCAGCCGGCTTGAGTATGGTCACCGGCAGCATTTTCAATTCAGCTGTTGGTTTCATCTGCTGCTCCTTTCCCATCCTTCCCGTCTCCCTTTGGTTTGTGCGCCCTCGCCCGGTTTGCACAGGCGTGGCTGCAGTATTTCCGGGGTTTCGGTGTCTCGCGGCTTGCCAGGAACTCCTTCCTGCACTGCGGACATACCGCCACCCTCGTACTCGACCAGTTGGCCGGGTTGGGATGTCTGTTCTTCCACTTTTTCCGGCAGCTTTCCGAACAGAATATCTTCGGCCGCCCTTTGTGGTTCATTTCAAATTCCTTCAGGCACTGCGGACAGATACGGGGTTCCTCTGCTTCATAAATCAGCCCCACGATAATCAACCTCCCCTCTGAAAAAAATCCATATTGCGCCGTAAAGAGCGGCTTCAGCCGTCCATGCTGCGCCGAAAATGCCCGTTTTTAAACGAAAAACGTGAAAAAACGAATAAAAAATGATGCCGTTTTCGTTGCGGTTCCGGCATCGCGTTTCGCGGCCCATACCGTAACAAAATGCATCCGTTTCTGTTCCATCCGAAACATGACAAAGCTCAAAAAAATACTGATTTTCCTGCATTTTTTTAAGTTTTGGCTCATTTCGGGTAAAATCAGGGAGGGATTCTGCGCCCCTCCCAAGTCGTACATTTTTCAGTTCCATAAAGCGCCGAAAGTCTCATAGGCCCCCGGCCCTACAATTTCGCGGATTTAAAAAGGAACCCCCGCGCCGTTCCCAGCAAAAGCAAATCACAGCTTTTCAGACCGGGCCCCGGGGGCTGCGCCTCAGTAAGTGTAGGTCGGGTTGATGTCCTCAGTCAGCGTCTTGCGGTCATGGCAGCGCTTACAGAGTGCCTGCCAGTTGCTCTCATCCCAGAAGAGTTTCGGGTCACCTCTGTGCGGGATGATGTGATCCGTCACCGTTGCCTTGGTGTAGACCGGCGGGTCCTTCGCAAGGCAGCGGACGCAGAGCGGATGGCTCTGGAGGTAACGCCTGGACGCCTTCTCCCAACGCCTGCTGTAGCCCGCCTTCCTTGCCGACCGCACCGCCTCCGGATGCATTGCCCTGTGCTTCTCACAGTACCGTGTCCCCGGCTCCACCAGTTCAGGGCATCCCGGATGCTGGCAGGGAACACGCGGTTTGCGCGGCACGGCTCACTGCTCCCAGGGCATCGACGGGTCGGTGAAGTGTCCGTAAGCCGATACCTTGTTGTAGTCCACATCCAGCAGCCCCAGCGTCTTAATGATGCCTTTCGGCGTCAGGTCGTAGCTGTCACGGATGTAAAAGTTTATGAATTCCAGCGGCTGGGTTTCTGTACCGAAACAATCCACCGCGATGCTTACCGGCTCCGCCACACCAATTGCGTATGCCAGCTGGACTTCGCATTTATCCGCGTAACCAGCCCTCACAATATCCCTCGCGATTTTCCGCGCCATATATGCGGCTGACCTGTCCACCTTTGTGGGGTCCTTGCCAGAATTTCCAGTTACAAACACTCGGTTTTCTCTACGTAGAACAAGCATTCCTGTTGGGACACTGAAACAGTACATTTTCCCATCAGATGGAAAGTACCGCTCAACCGTCATAGTATTATTTGTACAGAGGCTCGCCTTTATCTGAGTCTTGGTCACTTCTTTACGGTAAACCTTATATAAAATACTTTTCCTTGTATAGCCGTTCCCAAAAGGCTGACCCATGCGATCATCCACAGAAATGCTTGCATTTGTTCCGTATGAAGCCATAAATGCGAACTGCACAAAATCGGCATCCTTCTTCTTGGTAGTCCGAAAGATGCCTTCTTCTCCATCCCATAATTGAACCTCATCTGCAATTATTCTTAATTGCCTGGAATCAGCCCCCTGCAAACACTGATGCAACAATCTTGACTCTATAGGAGGCTTAAACCAAAAAATGCGGAACTCATTGTCCGCAGTTTCCGTATATTCTGTATTTGTATTTTTCAGAAGTGCGCGCATCCGCTCAATTTTATGGGGCTTTTTTACACGAACACGATCACGATCCTTGCCTTTGATAATGGTTCCGTCAGCGCAAAAAGCAACCTGCAGACAGATTTCGTCATCCGTCATATACAGATTGCTCTCATTCTTCTCATATTGGAAAGACACTGGAATAAATCCATGATTACCATTCTTTATCGTCCCATTTTCAAATACTTGCTTAACCTGTTTTTTTATCACATTTCCTTTACCCGTGATTATCACCATATCATGGTTTTCTGATAACACCATATCAAGCGCATCTGAAGAATGAATGTGATACATTACCCCTGCTTCATCTTTAATGAACGCATTCGGTTTTACAAATTCAAGCTTTCCAAAATTCCACTGTCCAACCAGATCTCCATCGGTGTAATCACGTATTGATTTGAATCCTTCGGGAGTGAGAAATTCCGTGTCTCCATCAACGCAATGAGCCCCTCCGCCGATTCTGCCGATTCCACCATAGGTGTCGCACGCCAGTTTCCGTCCCGTCACACCGCAGTCTGCGAAAGAGCCTCCCTTCACAAATCTGCCTGTCGGATTGATGAGCGTTTCAAAGTCGGAGTTCAGCCCATATTCCATAGCCGCCATAATCATGAGCGTTTCTACAATCGTGCGGAAATCAGAAGCGGTCACATCCTCGCTGTGCTGCACGGAGCAGAGGAATGTGGTGATTTTCCCGGTATCGTAATCGTAGGAAACCTGTGCCTTGGCATCCGCCCGGAACATCCTGGAAGGATGCTGCTTTAAGAGCTTCAAAAAGCGGGTCGTCACCATATACGGAACCGGGAGCAATTCCGGCGTCTCATTGGAAGCCCATCCGTACATAATGCCCTGGTCGCCAGCGCCATTTTTGCCATCCACGCCAAGCGCAATATCCGGCGACTGCTCACTGACCATAATGCCGATATCGTAAGGCGCGGCATAAATTGGTTCATAAACAAAGCCGCTTCTCTCGCGGCCTATCCTTTCAAATACCTCATCCACAAGCTGCCTGTAATCCGGCTTATGTCTGCTGGTCAGCTCGCCAGCAATAATGATGTGGTTGTCCTTTATCAGTACCTCCATCGCGACACGGCTGTCTTTATCATGTTTCAGGCAATCTGTCACGATGGCATCCGCGATCTGATCGCATATCTTGTCCGGATGACCGTCTGAAACCTGCTCACTCGTGTAAATCCTCATCGTTCTCTTCCTCCATATTCGCCTTTCTTCCCATCCACCAGTCACACGGCACATCTTTCCCGCACCTGCAGCGGTAGCGATACTCCCCTTTTCCCTGTAACTGGTAAGGAACCATCTCGAATCCGCATTTCGGACATTTCCGTCTCGGAACAACCACGGCATTCGCTTCAATACCCCCATCTGCCGCCAGATTATAAGGCAGGACTTCCGTATACCCGTCATCCCACTCAACCAGCGCAAGGCAGTAGCTGTAAACGGTCTCATCACAGCCGATTTTAATATCCGTCCCCCTGCTTGTCCTCAGTTCCGTCATCACCGTGCAATTCCTCGGCAGCGGCATCATCTGTTTGATGTTGTAATCCCTGTTTTTCTTCATCCTGCTCCTCCTCCATCATTCCAAGCCTGATTAATACGGCCCTTTTGATTTCACCCAGCGTTTCCGGGTTTGTAATCTCGCCCATTTTCTTAATCAGCCGTTTCCTGTCAATGCTGGTCATCTGTTCGACCAGCGCCATTGAGCTGCATCCGCCGTCAAATCCAGAATCCGGCTCAATCACGATATGTGACGGAACCTCTGTCCTCTTTATCTGGCTGGTCAGCGGAATCACCGACACAATGTTCGCATAGCCGTTATCGCTGTTGCTCACAATCAGCACCGGCCTTGTCCGTTCCTGCTCACAGGAAAACGAGTGCCTCCCAAGCCTTGCCAGCCAGACCTCCGCATACCGGACATCCACCGGCCTCGGACTGCGCCGGTTCAGCCAGTCATCACATTCCTCCGGCGTCCGCAGTTTCGGAATCTGCTGCGGCCTGTAATACCGATTCTTCCCCAAAATCATCACCTCCTTGGTTGCATGAAAAAACCGGAGTCAGGGGGAAATCCTGCTCCGGCTGTGTGCCTCTCTATCCATTTCTGGCAGTATAAGAATACCACAATGAAATCTGAAAAACAGGCGATTTTAGTTCCACTTCGGTTCCGCTTCAGTTCCGCTTTGGTTCCGCTTTTGAAAATAAAAAAACCGGGAAGGAACTCCCTCCCGGCACACTCATATCTGCGGGTGTCTACCCGCTTCCACGGCCATCTGATGCAGGCCCCGTTTTCTGATCCTCGATATGCTTGACCTGTTCATACAATAACCATCTGTATCCTTAACGCTGCTCCAGCTGATCCCATCAATATAAAGCTGGCGCAGGACCGATGCCTCTTTCTCCCCGATACACTGGATAAGGAAATCCACCCTCGTCACTTCCCGCATGGCAGCCTGCCTCTTGGCTGTCTCTTTCGCCTCCATCTCTTCCACCAATTCCCGGTCCGTCTGGATTTCGGAGAGGTGTTTCTGAAGGATGCCCATGTACCGGTCACAGGCCTCAACCGTCTGCCTGTTCCCCGCATAGCGGCTGCAAAGTTCCGCCATTTCCGTAATTTCGCTTTCTTTTACTTCCGGCAGCTTTGTCCTTGCCATTCTCGAACACCTCCTTCGTCCCGATCCTCTGTGCCAGCAGGTCTATGAACTTCTCCGTCTCCTGCTTTGATTTATACTCACTCAGTTTCCTTCCGTCCGCGCCCCTCGCTTTATTTTCATGCACTCCCCTGATAAAGACCTGCTGAGCTACGGAGTATGTATCCCCGTACTCTTTTGGCTCCGTTTCCATCAAAAGCAGCGCCCAGGTCATTGCGGATTCGAAGAGCGAGACGTTTGACTTCGCCTCTTCCAGGGAGCTTTGCAGTTCCTCCCTCATCTCCCGCTTCATCTGTTCTATCTGTTCGTCGATGGAAATCGCGATCCGGCAGGTCAGGTCGGAAAGGTTGCTGGTCTGCACCCTCTCCTGGCAGCCTCCCCCTCCGGAAAGCGCGGTATACGCATCCGCCCACGTAATCTCCGGAAGATGATCGGCTTCCCTCCGGTACTGCTCCGCCAGTTCCTTCCAGTGCAGGTATCCATGGGCAATTGCGGATGCCCTTTCATGATAGGTTACGGTTTTCTCCTCTTCCGGATTCTTCTTCGCCTTGCCCATTGCCCTGCCTCCTTCCCGCCCTACAGTTCCCCGGACGATTTTGCCTTCTCAATCTCCGCCTCGATCTGCCTCTTCAGCTTCCGCTCCTCTTTCTCGGCTTTGCGCTTCATTTCTTCCTCGACCTGCTCCTTCACCTTACGGATTAAATAATCAGCATCCACAGTCGTCAGCTCCGAATACCAGCCGGAATGGAAGAACCTCTCAATCCGCTTCGCCTCCTCCGCTGCGCCCTTTGCTTTCGGGTTCCGATAAAGGACGCGGAGCTGGGATTTATAATCTTTAACCGCCTTTACGATTATGGCATTCGCCAGCCTGATATAGCCTTCGTACTCCTTCATTGCTTTCCTCCCCGGTTTTCCTATCCTGCCTTGGTTTCCTCCTGCGCCGTTTAGCCCTATGGTATTCCGCCATCATCCTGTCAAGGGCGGCCCCGGCAGTCGGATCAGAGTATCCTTCGCCATTCCTATACATGGCCGTCCTTGATTTCCCCGACCTCGATGTAAATCCCGCAGGGCTCGGAAGACCATCGCTTCTCAACATACTCCTGGACAACCAGGGCATCGTCTTTCCAGAAACCGGTCTGTGTCATGCAGTCTTTCAGGAGCTTCTGCAGGTTGTCGGTATCCGGCTTTGTCTTTCGGAACTCCCCGTTCTTATGGCTTTTGCCCTTCGGGAACAGCCAGATGACTTTCAGCGACACCGCACCCTCCATCGGCTTCTCCGGCTTATGCTGTGCGAGATACCCGCTCAGTGCCTGCCTTGCCTCCTTCACTTTCGGAGGGTCAAAGAACACCGGCTTGTTATTGACTACCCTGACCTGCTTCATCTGCGCCGTAACGGTCGGCGGATTCATTGCTATAAAAAATTCCATTTTTCACACCTCGGAAAACGCTTTCAATTTTTGTGAAATCCCCCCATTCCCGTTTCGTGTGGGGAAAGGCGGCTGTCGAGCCTTTCCCACACACGGAACGATCCGGAACGGAATCTGTCTTTATTTAAGGTCTATTTCCGTTGGAAGAAAACGGACGTTTTTTCCGCTTTTCCTCCCGGAACGGAATAGCCTGTTTTCATTCCTTTTTCTTTTCGTACTTACCGACCGTGCCGCCCTTGCACCAGTACTCATCCTTCATCTCTTTGAGCCGGTCCCGGACGCAACGCTCAGTCACCTCCATGTACTCCGCCATGGCCTGCACCGTCACCGGCGGAAACGGGGAGAGGAACTCATAAGCCGCATTCACGGAGTCCTTCCGCTCCTCCTGTGTGGTATACTTGCTGCTCTTCATCAGGTTCGCCATGGGGCTGCCCTCCGGAGCGCATTTCGCCAGGTCACCAGCAGTGTCCAGCCGGTGGATCGGATATTCAAACCAGAAATTAATCGGCTGGATATTCTCGAATTCCCGCAGGCTGGATTCCAGCCTCCACGCCGTCGCGTGACCGTCCTGGACATAATTCTTCAAATCCTCCGTCAGCTCCAGCTGGATCATGTCCAGCTGTGCATCCGGGTCCCTGGCAAATACCCCCGAACCGCTGGCGCGATCCATGGCCTTCTTGTACCCCTGCGCGCCTTTGGAATGATGGTGACAGTAAATAGTGGAACACCCTGTCTCTGTGCAGATTTTGTCAAACTGGTTGCAGAACTGCCCCATCTCAGAAGCGTTGTTCTCATCCCCCGTTATGACTTTGTAAATCGGGTCGATCACGATGGCGTCCAGCTGCAAATCCTTCACCCTGCGGATTAGCTTCGGCACCAGCTCACTGAGCGGGATAGCATGCCCCCGCAGGTTCCATATCAGGATGTCTGCCGTGTTCGCCATCTTAATCCCCAGCGCACCGTAAATCTTCATGAAGCGCATGATGCAGGAGGACGGGTCAATTTCCAAGTTGATATATAAGACCCGGCCTTTCCTGCACTGGAACCCCAACCAGGAGATGCCCTCCGCAATCGCGATGCACAGCTCCATCAGCAGGAAGCTCTTCCCAGCCTTGGAGGAACCGGAAATCAGCATCTTATGGCCGCGCCGCAGGATGCCTGTTATCAGCTCCTCCGGCAGCTCGGGAGGATGATCCTTGAAATCCGCAAAGCTGACAAAGTCCGGCAGTTCGTCCGATATGCCCTCCGCGAAATCCATCCAGTCAATCCACGACTTCCGGCCGATGCCCGTAGCGAGGAGCCGCTGCCGGTTCCCGTTCCTCGTGACCCCTGGCATCCGGGACAGCCTGGACGGGTTGCGGTTCTGCTTGTCGATGGGGACGCCGTTCTTCTCCATAAAGTCGTACAAGAAGTCCACACGTTTGCGGTATTCGTCATAATCCTTCGCGTCTATGTGGACGATAGCGTGGAGGCTCTTGCCCCCGCTGTGTACCAGCGCCGCTATCGGCAGTTCCAGCTTGCGGAACAGGCTGTCCTGCTCCGCGACCGGGATGGTATCGGACTCCACCAGCGCGTACCGGAATGCCGTCACGTTCTCGTTCTTCACGCCCTCCCCATCCACCGGGTTAAACCGTATCCATGCGCCAGCCTCTTTCTTCCAGTCCCCGACGGTGGCACCCAGATCATCCGGATGCCGTTTCAGGGTGGCGATTATCTCATCCCTGGTACGGTCAAAAGAGCCTTTGTACGGCACCCACCTGCCATCCGCATCCTGATGCACATCGTTGGTGACATATGCGATATGGTCTTCCGGCTCGAAGACCGCCAGCAGGTAATCCATCAGTTCTTCGGTCGGTTTCTTCTCCTCTGCAGGGGTAAACGCTGCATAGTAGCTGTCGCCGTCATACTCAATCGGGTCATCAAAGCCCATGCAGCCGTCCTCACCGAACGGCTCCCAGCCCCGCTCCTTCGCCATCTGGACGATGGTGCCGCCCTTGACCGGGTTGCCGCTGCCATGGAAGCTCTTCCATTTCCGCTCACATTCGCCGGGATGGTATCTGGTGTCGTTCTTACTCCACTCATCCCACACACTGCAGTCCTGCCCTTCCTCCTTCAGCGCCATGCCTACAGCGATCCACTCCGCCCTCGACATGGAAGCTACATCCAGGAACTTCAGTGCTGCCAGTACATTGCTGTTACTTTCCATCTGCTGCCTCCTTTGGCCTGTAGGTCACCGGATCAATCCAGTGCGGGATGCGCCAGTGGTTTTTCGCCAGCAGGGAAATCAGTTTGTTGGCACCCTCGAAGGACCATGTGCCGACCTGCCGGAAGCCGTACCTCTCCAGGCAGCGGATCTGTCTCGGGGTTGCCAGCCCTTCGTCCTGCCTGCGTTTCAGCCGGTCGATCAGCAGGGAGGCATACCCGCAGTTCTTCACTTCATCCGGGAGGATGCCGCGCCGTTCCAGAAATTCCAGTTGCTTCAGCGATGGCGGGGCCGTCTCCCATGCGAATGTCGGCACGTATCTGGACAGATCCTCCGCCGCAATCGACATGGCGTACTGGATCGGGTCTACCAGCTTGCGTTTCTTCGCCCGCATCTCCGCCAGCTCCTTCGCAAGCGCAGCCTCGCGTTCTGAAAGCACATCCCGTTCCGCCTGCTCCTCTGCCTCGATTAAGTCAGCGCCCTCCGCATTCTCCAGGATGGAATCATCAATCTTTTGGGCAATCTTCTCATCCTTGCTGATGAGCGCCGACGGCCTGCAAAGGTCATGCCGGTCGGTCATCCATAGGAAATCCAGTAGCAGAAGTTCCTTCTTGCCGGGATAGAGCCGCATGCCGCGCCCCACCATCTGCTGGTACAGGCTGCGGATTTTGGTCGGACGGAGTACCACGATACAATCCACGCTTGGGCAGTCCCAGCCTTCCGTCAGGAGCATGGAATTGCAGAGCACATCATACTTCCCATCCTCGAAATCCTTTAATATCTCCCCTCGTTCATCACTGGTGCCGTTCACCTCCGCCGCCGTAAGCCCGGCCTCATTCAGCATCCTGCAGAACTTCTGGGATGTGGCAATCAGCGGGAGGAACACCACGGTTTTCCGTCCCCTGCAGTAAGAAACCATTTCATTGGCAATCTGGTGCAGGTACGGCTCCAGGGCACACCCAATCTCCCCGGCGCTGAAATCACCGCTCGACATCCCCACATCCTTGATGTCCAGTTCCAGCGGGATCATCTGCGCCCTGACCGGGCTTAAATAGCCGTCGCGGATTGCCTGCGTCATGCTGTATTCATATGCCTTGGAGTCGAAATACTCACCAAGGTTCTTCATGTCTCCCCGGTCAGGCGTTGCTGTGACACCGAGGATATTTGCCTCCGGGAAATGCTCTAATACACGCTTGTAGCTCTCCGAAAGGCAATGGTGCGCCTCGTCCACGATGATGTCCTGGAAATAATCTTCCGGGAACTGCGAGAGGCGTTTCTCCTGGCAGAGCGACTGGACAGAGCCAACCGTCACCGGGAAGAAACTGCCCAAGCTGGAGGAATCCGCCTTTTCCAGCACGGACTCCAGCCCTGTCGCCTCACGCAGCTTGTCCGCCGCCTGGGAGAGCAGTTCTCCCCTGTGCGCCATGATCAGGACGCGGTGCCCCTGTTTTACCTGTTCTTCTGTGACTGACGCGAACACCACCGTCTTGCCTGTGCCTGTCGGCAGCACAAGAAGCGTTTTCCTGTGCCCCGACAGCCACTCGTCCAGGACAGCCTGTTTCGCCTCAGCCTGGTATGGCCTGAGTTGAAACATAGGCACCTCCCTTACTCGAACGGAAGTTCCAGGTCATCCGGGATGTCCATGAATTCGTCCTCCGCCGGGAAGAACTTCTCATCGTAGTCGTAGAACCGCGTCACATCATTCTTGGAGCGTTCTTCGCCGTCCTTCTCATAAGTGGCGGGCTTGAAGTGGGCGCGCCCTTTCCTGCCGATGATGTCGTTCCAGTCGATGACAAGCCGCTGGTCCTTTTTCTTCTGGCCGATGCAGCGGAAGAACGACGCGATCTTCCACTCCATGGAGCGGTACCAGATCAGGTCAGTGAAGCAGTTTGCCACACCCTTGTCGGTACGCACCTGCAGGGTGAACGTGACCTTGTTGCATGCCGGGATTTTCTTCCCGCCGGGGAAGCGCCCACGTTCGTAATCGACAACCTCAAAGTTGTAGTCACCCTCCTCGAGGATAACGAACTCCTGGCCGTCGTTCTCGATGGCGTCATCCCAGTCCATAAACCCTTCATTGGGGTTCTGATGATTATTGCCCATAGCAATACCTCCTTGTTATTCTGCGGCCTTCTGGCCTGCGTTGATAAGCTGCAGTACCCGGTTCCAATAGCGGATAAGCCAGCCGGTAATGAAGCTGTCCGGGTAATTGTCAATAGGGTCTCCCGCCGCGCGTTTCCCCTTCTCAATGGCAACTCTCTGCACCTGCTCGTCCGTGACACCGGACTCTGCCATCAGTGCGCGGAGCTGTTCGATGGGTTTCAATTCAGCCGGCGCATCCGGGATTGGCAGTTCAGCAGCCGGCTCTGCGGGCTGTTCTGCAGGAGCCTTTGCCGCCGGAGTGAAAATAGACGCGATTGCCTTATAATCCAGCGGCAGCTCATTGGGCAGCCCATGGCGGTTTTTCGCGTCCCAGCACGGATGGTGGGTGGTGTACATGACACGCTTCCCACCCTGCACCTTGGCCTTCTCCATCGCGTTGTCACTCTGGACAACGAAAGTCTTATAGTTGCAGAACAGGAGTAAATCACACCATTCTTTCAGCAGCGGTGCCACCTGCCTGGAGAGCTTCATCTCCCATCGGTCATAGGACCCCTGCTCGTCGGGCTGCTCAAACTTGCGCATCTTGGCGTGGGCAGTCACCACGACATTCATCCCGGCAGCAATCACCCGGTCTAAAGCCGTCAGCAGGCGGGCGAACTCCTCCCCCACATAGGTGTAGCCTTTGCCGTACCCGAATGATTCCAGGCCGTTGACCTTGTACTTGTCACAGATGTCCTTGATGCACTGCATCTCTGCCCAGTCGGCAGTGTCGATGACCAGCGTCTTACAGATCCCAGGTGTCGCAGCCACCTCATCGACAATCATGAGCAGCTCCTCCCAGTTCCTGGGCTTGTCAACCCTTCGGACATCCAGATGGGATGTCCCGCCCTCGGTGTCAATAAAGAGCGGGTTCGGGAACCTTGCCGCCAGCGAGGTTTTGCCCACGCCCTCCGCGCCATAAATCGTCACCTTCTGCGGGCGGTCCACCAATCCTTCAATGATTTTTAACATAATGACCTCCTATCCTAAGCTGCAGGGATGGTCCCCTGCGTTATTGGTTTCTTTCTTACTGTCCCAGAATTCTTCCAGTTCCTTCGGAAAAATGTCCGTAGCCGTCAGCGTAGTTTTTCCCAAACCCTCAGCTCCGTAGATAAGCACGCCCCTGGGCTTAATGGCCTGTGCGATACTAATTTGGATGCTCATTTCTCTTCCTCCGTTTACCTTAAGCTGCAGGAAACGGACTCGACAATTTCGCAGCCGGGTACCTTCGTCCCTGCGTTGATGAGTTTCTTCACGCTGTCCTTTGCTACCTCCGGTTCCGGTACGCGGTAGCATTCCGGCATCTTGTGGCGTTTCAGCCAGCGGATAGCTTTCTGTGGGTCTGACACTTCCAGCCTCTTGTTATTGCGGTAATACATCGTCGCAACTCCGAGCGGGGTCTTCTGTCCGCCGCATTCCCGCTTAAGGGCATCCATGATACGGCTTTCCTTGGCATCCAGGCGGGAACGGCGCTTTTTGAGCCGTTCTTCCTCCTCTTTGAGTGCGCTGGATTCTGCCCTCGTATTCAGCACCAGCTTCGCCAGGTATTCGAGAATCCGCTGTTTCTCCATTTCCAGGGCTTCCAGTTGCTCCCACTGCACTTCCCCCGTCGGCACGAGGATTTCCCCGGTCTCCGGGTCAAGCACCTCTTCGAAAATCTCTTCGATTTTCTGGTTGACTTCATAAAGCTTCATGCTCTGCTCCTTTCCGGGGGAGAATGTTTCACTCCCCCAATGCTGTAATGACATCCTCCAGAAGACGATCCAGAGGGCTGCGCTCCGGTTCCTTTGAACAGCAGCCACAGCAGCCTGCCTTCTGTGCCCCTGTCCCTTCTGGCTCCGGCGAGTAATGGGTCGTACTGCTGCAGTCACCAAACTGGATGCTGACGCTCTCGATATGAAATGTCACGCTGATAGGCTGATTCTGGTTTTTCTCATTCATTGGATATGCCCTCCTGTCTTTCTGTGGGGCGATCTGTTATGCCGCCCAAATTACCGTGTTCCTCAAGGTACTTTTTTGCCAGTTCTTCCGGTTCCCCTACGGCAAGAACCGGGATGCCTTTTTCCCTGGCGATGCTGATTTCCTCAGCCATGTCATCTGAAATCCGCTCCCCCGCCACCCATACTTCATCAGCTTCTGACAGCCATTCCAGGGACAGGAGTTTAAACTCCTGTTTCCTGGCTTCACCGTCAGTATCCATGAACCGGGGGAAGTAAAGCGCCGGTGAAAGCGGCATACAGCCGACCAGCGTGAGCAGCCTGCAGGTTTTCAGAATACACTCTGTATTCCGCCGCAGTTCCAGTGCCATCTCATCGCGTCTGATAGAGGTCGGCCAGTACGGTGCGCTGACATAGACTTTTGTGATTGTGTTATCTTCACTCATCACCACTGCCCTCCGAATCTTCTTCCCTGATAATAAGGCCATAGACCGGTGCCTGTTCTGCTCCTGATTTATAAACAGATTTTTCAATGATTCCCATAAGGTACTTGTACCCCTCTTTCTCATCCATTTTGGATGTTTTCGAGTTGACAAGATCAAAAAATACCTGCGGCTCCGGAAAACACTTGATCGGGATGCCATGGTTCTTCGCCATATGGATTTCCGCCCGCATCCCTTTCGAGATTGAGGCAGTACCGGCATATCCGAAGATCCACAGCTCTTTGCACAGTTTCAGCCATGCCTGCCCGATACGGATTCCCATCTCACGCTCATCTTCCTCACGCTCATCAAGAAACTGCGTCGCATAAATATGCGGGCAGAACGGGATGAATCCAAGCATGCTGACGAACCGGCTGGCCTCAAGCCCACGGTCCATATTTATTGCCCACTCCTTTTTCCATCCCTCTTCATTTTCACTGTCCGGCCTGCATTTGGAGCAGATAAAAATCCCATGATCCTTGATATACTTTGCGGCCATCTGGTCAGCGTAAGTCAAACCATCCACTGCCTTTACCGTAACCTTTGGTGCCTTCGATTTTTCGTTCTTTGACATTTTGGAATCCTCCTTTCATTCAGTCCCGCCACAGGTCTGCACAATGCTGATAGATTCCCGGATGCTCTCCTCTGCGGGAATTCCATCATTCGGTGTGAGTTCCGGCTCCTGGACCAGGAAGTCTTTCGCATCCATTTCGGGGAATGCCTTCAGCAGGCCCTTCAGGACTGCCATACCACCCTGCCGGCTGCCATTGAAAAGCTTGCTGACGTAAGCCCTGGACAGACCAGACTGCCGTGAAAAATCCGCTTTTCTCCAGCCCCGCTCTTCCATCAGCTTTTCGATGAATTCAATATCGAAAACCATCCTAATTACCTCCTTTCAAATTACATTTCGTTTTCTCTGTTATTTTTGTCCACCTGTGGCACATTTCAATTTAAAAAAATAGGCGGACTACTCCTGCGTCCAGTCTGAGCTTTCCAGCCCACCCCCGGCCCTCTGTCTCAAGGGTGAACCGTAGATTGCTATTGTGGATTTAGTTTCGTCCACCTCCAGCACATTCATTCTATCAAAGGCGCGTCCGATTGTCAATACAAATTTGCTGTAAATTTCGTTTTTTGTTCCGCATTTAAATCTACACGTTTAATTTCTCTGTTTTGCGAAACGCTCCACACATTTTAGAATAAATTTGTTGACTCCAGGACACAATTATGGTATACTAAAATCACTTCAAAGTAGGAGGTTCATATATATGACTGATAACAATCTGGCCGCCCAGCAGGATGGAGATGACAATGCAATTGATCCAAGGCTTGGGCTGCGTATGAGGGAGGCCCGGAAAGAACAGCATATGACCATCGTAGAGCTTGCCCAGAAAGTCGGCTGCAGCCATACACATATCAGTCGCCTTGAAAATGCCCAAAGACGGGTAGACTCAATGGCTCTCCTGACCGCTCTTTCCGATGCGCTGAATATCCCAATGGAAGAAATGTTAAGCCTCGCTGGTCAGGGAATACAAAAGGAAAAATCTCTTGTCCGTGTAGCTTTCCCATCGTTAAATGAAAACTACCAGGAACAGGCTGTAATAGAATTTGCAAAGCTTGTCAGCTCTGGTCTTACGGCAGAGGAAATCGAGAGTATGCTTACCCATGCAAAAGCATACGCACAATATTGCATTAATAAAAATAATGGTTAACGTATGGCTGCGGTTGTTTCGCAGCCATAATTTTTTGCACAAAAAAACCACGGCAGATTTGGTTCTTTCAAACCTCTTCCCCCGTGGTTCTTTTTACATTTGTTTCCTTCACCTTATTCCGTCTGTCACCGGAATCCTCCCTTGAGCATTGCTGACTTTTTTTCGCCAGCCTTTATTGTTTCTTCTTTTCACTGCCAACCAATCTGTTCCTTGCTTTCCCGCTAAAGATCCATCTTCTGGATTCTTCGCTTGTTTCCCGGAGAAAGTTAGTTTTTTGCAGTTCCAGGATCAAAACTTTTTACATAATCGTAATATGAAATCTATTCTTTTTTTCGAACTTTTTTCTACGACCATGCCGGAGGTGAACCTAACAAATTTCTGCTGTTTTTCCTGACAGCTGTTATGGCTGCCCTTTTTATTTTTGGCCAGGTTCTTCTGCAATGGATTTGTTCCTGCTGAAATATTTTTTATGGAATTCCTGTGTGTGCTCTCCTGCCTTCTGTCCTTCCGGGGCAGCGTGACAACAGCCAGGCTTCCTATTCCGCCGTTTCACAAAATCTCATTCCCTGACCCGCTGGATTGTGGATTTGTTTCTATTAATCCAGCCTTACACACCTCCCGTTTTTGACGGGAACATTATATGTATGGTGTGCGTCCCTTATGCAGCCGCCATCGTTTTAACGACCGTTGGAATCCGTGCACATAACAAATTCCAACGAGGCTGCGTGTTAAATCCGCGCTCATTCTCTAAGCACTCAATATCACAACTATTCAAATGACAAGGTGCAATCCATCGCGGTCTGGCATCCGGTGGCCCAGCGCCATGTGTCCAGACATCCTGCCAGGATGATCCGTTCCACATACGGCCATTTTTCCGTACCAAATCGCAAATTCTACTCGTCTCGGTTATACGGTCTGCTTTTACAAGGCAGACAAATGAATCTACAAGATTATCAATCATGCATTCCATTTCAGGGCTTTCGGAAATCGGACAGCGTAACTCCTCAAATTCACGGTTAAGCTTCAACTCATAAGCCATATCCAATTCTTTTTCAGCAGCACACTCATCCTGTTCCCGGTCAAATAGACAACCGATCTTTTTTTCCAGCCATCTGCATATTTGAAAATTGTCAGAGAAAACTTCTTCTTTTATTTCATCGCATACAGTTTTTGTTTTTTTAATATCTTCGAAATGAATTTTATATTCACTTTTCTGAATATATTTAGCGAGTAACTCAAAACAACCAAAAGTTGGTCCAGTCCAGAGCTTTAGAAAGCTTTCGTTTTTCTTTTCACTTTCCAAGCAAGGTAGTTCAACAAATCGAAGTTTCTCTACAAGCCGAATCCTCGCTTCTTCAAGTATCCCGGAACCAATACCGCCAATGCCAATAACCATGTTTAAATGTGATTCTTGTTCTTCATTTGGAAGCAAAAATTCATATTTACCCACGTGGCGTACTTCAGCTAAATACACTTCGCGCTCACATAGCATAGTCTTTGAAGCATCAACATGTTGCATGATTACCATACCAGAAGGATGATCTAACGAGTTTGTCCCTGCCATTTTTTATCCCTCCTTTCTTCAAATTTCTGTCTTTGTCTCCAGTTACATTAATTTTCGTGTTATCCTGCTGTATTATTTTCTGTCACATTAACTTTGGGATAGTATCCCTGTAGACCGATGCGATCTACAGGGGCAATCCCATAGTCGCTGACAGAATTAAACAGCAGATTCTGATTCGGTGATATTCGCTTCAGGAGAAGTACATTCCTCCCCTGACAGTCCCCCAGAGAAATAATCCTCTTCCCTCTGGAGAAGGCACATAAGATACTGGCGCTGCTCCGGCAGCAGATTTACGGCCAATAATTCGAGTTCTGGATCTGAAATAGCACGACGATATACAATAAATTCCGAAATCTTATCTATCAACGTTGCTTCGAAATCTGAGACGTAGTCACAGACCTCCATTAATTCCCATCGCTCTTCTTTAGTAGCACCAAGTTTCTCATAAGTCCTATCGGCTCTCTGAAGCTCCTCCTTGATGTCGTTAAATTGATCATCGACAATCTGGCTTCTGTTAACCGCATCATCAATCTCATCTGAAATCTGTCTGGCGACCCTTCCACGCAATTCTGAATCACTCATGGCTGAGTCTCCTTCTATATTCCAAATTTTCAATTTGCTAAGGGTTTGCCTGCCTATCCAGCAACCGAAGGGGATCTCCGACAGTCTGCTTATATCAGGCAATAGCTCAAACAAGGCTCAATGGCATCTCTTTTATCTGTCCATTATCACGTATCCATCTCATCTGCTCATCTGAGACGATGAATTTCTGATCCGTGATTTCCTTGTCGTCCGCCGTGTACAGAACCGATATGATCTTCTCTTCTGACGGTTTCAACAAAGAACAAAGGTCTTCATATAGAAGCTGGTTGTCCGTCAGAAAAAAGTATAAGATTCTATCGTTCCGAAAGGATGTAACCAGGTTGGCCATCGCTGTACTTTCAACAATAGCCCTTTTTTCATTATCTGCACAAAGTGCTGGGATTACTGTAAGTTCCTCTTCGGAATTCCCTTTTATCGTAAAACTGCTCGGCTTAAAGCTAATGGTGAAATCCGGTACCATACCTTTACCCACCAGTGCCTTAAGCACAACCTCTAACGGGAATACCGGTGATTTGGACGAGTAAACTGATGCAACTGCATCAGCAGCCCTGAGCCCCGAGTTTTGCGCAGCACGTGGGAAACAAGGCTCTGGATTATCCGTCTCATCTGGTTCATAACCGGCAGCTGTAAACAACTGTTCTGCGGTTATCCCATTCTCCGCATATTCATTGTTTGCGCCAGTGAACCTTCTTAAACTGCGCTTTGTAGGTCTTGCCAGATTATCGGAAGCATTCACTATCTTCGATATGAATGATGTGCTGAGTCCAGTCAGTTTGCTGTAGTCTACAAGAGTCCTGCTTCCCACGCAAAGCCTCGACAGCCTCGACAACTCCTCCAGGTCAACACCTGTCCTTTTTTCTATATTTGTATTTTTCATCTGTTTTTATTTCCCTATGGCACAGGACACGGCCTCGCTACTTTACAATTCAATACTTTACAATACGCCGTCCATGCTGTTGTGGGTATCTGTTAATCAAATATTCTGTTATAGGCTTCTTTTGCAAGCTACGCACACAGAAGCGCCTACCATGCCGTTTTGTTGCTTCAGAACTGCCTCCCGCCTTTTTTTCAGCGAATAAACATCTGCTTAAACACCATCCGGTTCGACATCATGCCAACAGCGCGGTCCTCCGTTGTCATGCTGCGGTTCTCTGGCTCCCGCTTGTTGTCTTGCCTTCGTCTTTGTGATGATGAATCACAATCCAAATCCATCGGTACTCACGCTCCTTTCCCGCTTATCCAGCCTCCCTCAAAAGAGGTACCAATGCCAGCCTATCTTATAATTAAGAAATACGCCCTGCATCTAACGGCTCACCTACATACAGCACACAGCAGCTTTCCAGTTGGTTTTTGAAAGCCACTGAAAAAGGGGACACCCCCGTTTATGTACATCATTCTACAGGATTTGTGTCCGCCTGTCAACAGTTTTTTATTTGTTTCGATGATTTTTTATTAAAAAATACTCGTTTCGAGTATTTTTATATGATTGCAGGTCACTCTGCCTTCACCAGCCCCAGCATCTTCATCATCCTCACACAGTCCTCAAACCCGGCAATGTAGCTGATGTCTGCTGCCGTCTGCCCGAATCTCTCAATTGCGGTCTTATACTCGTCAACCACCATCCTCTGCTCCTCAGTCAAGTCCAGCTCCATATAGGCATCTTCTGCCCGATTGACCGCCGCATCATCCTCCTGGTATGCCTCGCTCTGCTCCGCCAGCCTGCTCCTGGATTCATCCATCAGGTCTCCAAAGGTACTCCTAACCGAAGGACTTAACAGGTCATTGACCGAGAGTGCGCTGGCACTGTTAACCAGGTTCTTTACTGCTTTTTCGTTCATTGTGTTTTCCTCATTTTTCTCTCTTCTTTATTTCACCCACCATCACATCAGCGCATCTTCTGGCGCTGGCGTAATTTAGATGGATGTATGGAACCTTCGCATTCCTGCAAGCGTCACAGACGGTCCAGTAGCCGCTGTGGTCAGTCTTGTTTATCTGCAGGAACACAATGTCCGCATTCCGGATCGGGTTGACATCAATATGAGCCGACGCCCCCACAATCCTCACATCCGGCAGGAGCTTCTGCAGCTCTCTGTGGAACACCTCAAATCCACCGTACACCACCACTTTGAGTTTCGTGCGGTAAGGATACTCGATTTCTTCCTCCGGCTCGGCTTCTTCTGCCTCCTCTTCCTCTGGTGCTTTCCGCTCCGTCAGTTGGTGACGCAACCGCTCAACTTCCCTCTGGAGGACGCTTATTTCATGGCGGCAGGACTGGTTCTCTTTCTGTGCCTGTTTCAGCTTGCGCTCCAGATCTTCCCTGGCTTTGTCATCCGCAGGATTCGTTTCTTCCGGCTGCACTTCCGCAGTGATTGTTTCCACAGTTGGAATCTGCTCACCATCGCTCTCCCCCAGGTCGTACAGGTTCTCGTATTCGAATGTATAGCCGCCGGCTTCCTGCCTGTTCATACTGGAAAGCAGCCCCAGGACGATAGCGAAGTCTCTGGCTCTCCGGTCAGAGAACCCGGCATCTTTGAACACCTTTATGTGGCTCTTGCGTATGTACAGATGCGGCTCTATCACCTTTCCGCCGTACTTGGACAGGACGCTGGACAACGGGAGCGTGATGGTTTCCATCCCGTTCACACTGTCGGTCTTTACTTCCATCAGGTCATCCTCGTCATAAATCTTAAGCCCAAGCTTTCCATTCCCTTCTGTGCCGACGAAGTCCCACTCATCCTCGTCCTCTAATTCTTCGAAATGCACTACCGGGATCGGCAGGGCAGACTGGCTCATGAAATCCTGCCAGATGTATCTCCCAATCTTCAGCTTGAAAATCTCGTCATCCCCGTTTACGATGGCACGGAACGCATCCTCGGCCACAGCCGGCATGTACTCACACTGCATCCACTCATCTTTGTCCGCCCATATTTCGTCCTTGATATCGTCGGCCTTCTCCAGTATCTTGTCAAAGGAGCCGGTGATTGCGCTGTACTCTTTTTCAGCCCGGTCAATCACAGCCCTTGCCTCGGCTGGCATGGCTGCCTTTCTTCGTGCGATCAGCCTTTCCACATCCGCAGTCGGCACCATATCTCCGCTGTTTATCGCCTGAAACAGTTCCATGAATTCATCAAAAGAAACATCTTCCACAGGTTTTGCCAGCGGTGCCGTCATTTTTGTACTGGGCTTATTTCTCATGAGCCGCATTACTTCCCTGTCCCGCTCATCATCGATCTTCTTCAAGCGGTTCTGCACCAGCTGGAAGGCCTCATCCATCTCAGCAGAAAAGCATCGCTGTTTGATGAGGAACGCTGTGTGGCGCAGGACAAACGCATCGTACTCGTTTGCTTTCTTTAACTCCGATAGATCCATGAGATATAGGAGCAAACCTTTGTCCAGCATGTAGTTTGCCAGCTTTTTTAAGCGGATTAGAGCCGGGTTTTCTTCTCTCCGCTTTCCCCGCCGCCACTCACTTTTATCCGCCAGCGCATCCTCCAGCGCATGGGCCACCAGGAACACAGCCGGCTGCAGTCTGGTACTTGGTACTGCCTCCGGCTCTATCCCATTGCCTTGCCGGACATAGTCTTCCATCTCTTCCGGAGTGTAGCCGGTGATTTGGAGCATCTCGGAAAGCTGGGATATGGATGGCTGCTGCATGTTATGCACAGACAGGTTTGCAGCGATGGAAAATGCAGTAAACATCAGGAAAGCATCGTGTCCCTTTTCTTTCGGGGATGCGTACTCAAGGTAGGATGAAAAGCGAGGGTCTGACTCTGCCCTGTACGTTTTGGGGCTTTTCTTCCGATTCTTCATAAGCTCATGGAACTCATCCGGAACGATTTTAAAATCCTGCATGCAGGAAAGCCGTTCCAACAAATATTCTCTTTTCATATCGATTTTCTCCGTTGTGTTTATTTCAAAAGTGCCGTAGCAGCCAGCCCAATGCCACGCCGCACTTGTGCAAGCCTGGATCATGCAAAGAAAAAACCTTCGTCTGGCTGCTTCAATGCGAACAGCTTACCACATAGTTTTACACATAGCCAGTCGTTTTTCAACACAACTTGCCCGTTGTGACTTATCTGAATATTCCGATAATTAGTTTTAGCTAACTCTTAGTTAAAAAAATAACCCCTGTGATTGAAATCCGGTCATAATCCCGGAGCTCACCACAAGGGGTGTCAATAAACCATTCTGCTCAATACTCTGCATTGTCATAAATCCCAGCAATAATCGGTTCTCCCACCCCTAGCAGCTCACCTTTAACATCTGCGCTTTTCCGTGTATCCGCAGCGGTACCGAGTCCGCCGGAATGAACAGGCAGTCTCCTTTATAAAACGGCAGGGATTCCTCCTCCCAGAAGTAAATACCGCACCCTTCTGTGCAAAGCAATACCTGAAAAGAATTCGCCCCTGCCTGGGTCTGCACCATCGCCCGGACGCTCTCCGTGTTCAGCAGCACACGGGAAACCTCAAAATACTTACACCGGCACAGCAGCTCGTCCGCAGCGCCGGGACGAAACTTCAACACACGCATCGGCTGCCTCGGCTCGGAGCTGCCTTTCAGACAGGCGACCTTCAAAGCCTTGTCGATGTGAAGCTCCCTTGTCCTGCCCGTTTTGTCTATGCGGTTATAATCATACAAGCGATAGGTCAGGTTGGAGTTTTCCTGTATCTCGGCTATCAGTGCTCCGGCCCCGATGGCGTGTACCTGACCGGCCGGGATAAAGAAAACATCATCTTTTTGAACCGGCACCTTCTGGAGATATTTCTCCACGGTACCGTCCGCGAGACTTTTCCGCACCGTTTCTTCATCCGTGTCATGGTAAAACCCATAGATCAGCTCTGCGTCCTTCGCGGCGTCCAGGACATACCACATCTCGGTCTTGCCCGGAGAACCGTTTTCATGCTCCCTGGCAAACGCATCATCCGGATGCACCTGCACAGATAAGTTTCTCTTCGCATCAATAAGCTTAATCAGGATTGGGAGTCCGTCTTCTGCCTTTGGATGTGTGCCGAGGTACTCCGGATGGGCTTTTATCACGTCCGTGAGCGTCTGTCCTTTAAACGCACCTGTAGCGACCACACTCGGACCGTCCGGGTGTGTGGAGCATTCCCAGGTCTCCGCCAGCGGGGACATATCTATCCCCTTTGCAAAATCCTCGTTCAGGCGGTTCCCGCCCCACAGATAATCCTTACCGGCCGGTGACAGCATAAAAGGCCGGTGGTTCTGTTCTGGTTTTTTCTCAGGCTTCAAGCTCGAATTTCTGTTTGTCGTGTACACTGATTTCTTCTCCCAGCTGAACCTCGATCATTTTCAGTTCCGTCTCGGCGAATACCGTGTGGCGGCAGCCTGCCTGCATGGTAATCACGTCCCCGGCTTTTACCGGCTGCTCCATGCCGTCCACTATCACCGTCCCTTCACCGGATATCACGTTCCATATCTCGTCACGCCTCTGGTGGCTGTGGTAGTTCATCCTGTGCCCCGGATTCAGTGTCACCTTAATGGTAAGACTTTTATCGTCTACATCGATCACGCAGAAGCTGCCCCAGGATTTCTCCGCAAACATAATCTGCTGCTCGATCTTGTCTACGATTGGCTTGATATAGCTGGACTGCTTCCGGTCGGAGACAAGGATTCCTTCCGGGCTGGCAGAGACAATCACATCCTTCAGTCCCATACAGACAATGGGTACGTTCAGCTCATTGACTACGCTTACATTATCACAGACATCGTTCAGCACACAGTCCCCGATGGTCGGCTCATCCATTGCCTCGGTCAGCGTGTTCCATGTGCCAAGGTCTTTCCACTCACCGGCAAACCGCATGACCTGAATCTTTGGTTCCTTCTCAACCACGGCGTAGTCAAAGCTGATTTTCGTCAGATTTCTGTACTTGTCGAAGAGGTCGGCGTAATCCGTGAAGTCTATCCGTTCGTGTGCCTTGTCCAATACATACTTCAGCTTATATGCGAACACGCCGCCGTTCCAGAGAGCACCCTGTGCGATATAAGATTTGGCCGTCTCTTCATCCGGTTTTTCTTTGAACGTATCGACCAGAGAGAATGCTGCTGCCTGCGCTTCTGTGCCTCTCTGTGCTTTCGGTATGATGTAACCATACTTCTCACTGGGATAGGTCGGCTCCATCCCCATCAGACACAGGTTTGCCTCACCTTTTGCCGCCTGTTCGTCCAGCGCCTTCAATGCCTCAAAAAAGTCATCGTTCACATAGGGGTCGACCGGGCAGACCACTACGGTTTCCTCCAGCCCCACCCCCTGGACATCGTGCAGATAGGCGGTTGCCAGGACGATTGCCGGAAAAGTGTCCCTTCTGCACGGCTCAACGGAAATGCCCACGTCCTCGCCCAGCTGGTTGTGGATTGTGGAAACCTGTGTCTTTGATGTGGCGATGGTCACAGTAGCATCGGCATCCACCGTCTTTATCTGACGGTAAACACGCTGAACCATGGACTCGTACTCGCCATTTTCAGTCTTAAAAATCTTGATAAACTGCTTCGAGCGGATGTCATTGGACAGCGGCCAAAGCCGTTTTCCGGAGCCGCCCGAAAGTAAAACGATATTCATATTGTTTACACTCCATATAATTTGATGCCGGGGTCAAAAGCTTTCCGGTATTATGGTACCTGTGGAATCCGGCACCTTACCTCTCCGCCCGCATGGGATTGTTCAGAAAATCTTCATAGGAAAGGCGTATTCCGTCTTCCAGTTCCGTCTTATAGGTCCACCCCAGCGCGGTCGCCTTGCTCACGTCGAGCAGCTTTCTCGGCGTACCGTTCGGTTTGGACGGATCCCAGCGGATTTCTCCTTCATACCCGATGACTTTTGCCACCAGCTCAGTCAGTGCTTTGATCGTCAGCTCTTTGCCGGTTCCCGCATTGACTGTCTCGTTGCCGCTGTAGTTGTTCATCAGGAACACACACAGATTCGCGAGGTCATCCACATAAAGGAATTCACGCAGCGGACTGCCGTCTCCCCAGCAGGTCACATACTCTTTGCCCTCCACCTTTGCTTCATGGAATCGGCGGATCAGTGCCGGCAGCACATGGCTGTGGGTCGGATGGTAGTTGTCATTGGGGCCGTAAAGGTTTGTCGGCATCACGGAGATGTAGTCCGTGCCGTACTGACGGTTCAGGAACTCACAGTACTTCAGGCCGCTGATTTTCGCCAGCGCGTATGCCTCGTTCGTCTTCTCCAGCTCTCCGGTCAGCAGGCAACTCTCCGGCATCGGCTGCGGAGCCATGCGGGGATATATACAGGATGAGCCAAGGAACTCCAACTTCTTGCAGCCATTCTTCCAGGCAGAATGGACAACGTTCATCTCAAGAATCATATTGTCATACATGAAGTCTGCAAGGGCACTCTCGTTCGCCAAAATGCCACCCACCTTCGCAGCTGCAAGGAATACATATTCCGGCTTCTCCTCTGCAAAGAACACTTCCACGGCATCCTGACGGGTCAGGTCAAGTTCCTTATGGGTACGTGTGATAATGTTATTATAGCCCTGGCGGTTCAGTTCACGTACAATAGCGGAACCAACCATTCCGCGATGACCGGCCACATAAATTTTTGCGTCTTTTTCCATCACTTAACGACACCTTTCTCCAAATACTCTTCAAGATTGCAGCGGATGTGCTCCTGGGCGCGTTCCACGGCAACCTTCTCCATATCGTGCTTCACCATCAGCTCAACCAGCTGCTCAAACGATGTCTTCGTCGGGTTCCAGCCCAGCTCCTGCTTCGCCTTCGTCGGGTCACCCCAGAGGTTGACCACATCGGTTGGACGGTAAAAATCAGGGCTGACTTCCACAAGCACCTTACCTGTAGTTTTATCAATGCCCTTTTCATCCATGCCTTCACCCTGCCACTCAAGTTCAATCCCTGCATAGTGGAAAGCGAGGGTCGCAAATTCACGGACGGAATGCTGTTCGCCGGTCGCGATTACGAAATCCTCCGGAGTGTCGTGCTGAAGAATCAGCCACATGCACTCTACATAATCTTTTGCGTAGCCCCAGTCGCGCAGAGACGACAGGTTCCCAAGATAGAGCTTATCCTGCTTACCTTGCGCGATTCTCGAAGCAGCAAGAGTAATTTTCCTCGTCACGAAGGTTTCGCCGCGCCGCTCCGATTCATGGTTGAAAAGAATACCGGAGCAGCAGAACATATGGTAGGCCTCCCGATACTCCTTCGTAATCCAGAAGCCATACTGTTTCGCCACAGCATAAGGGCTGTATGGATGAAACGGGGTTTTCTCGTTCTGAGGAACTTCCTCTACCTTTCCGTAGAGTTCGGAAGTGGACGCCTGATAAATGCGGCAGGTATCTTTTAACCCCGTCAGCCGAACTGCCTCAAGTATTCTCAAAACACCTGTTGCGTCCACATCGGCGGTGAACTCAGGCACATCAAAGGATACCTGCACATGGCTCTGCGCAGCCAGATTATAAATCTCATCAGGTCTGACTGTTCCGATAACCGAAACGAGACTCATGGAATCCCCCAAATCCGCATAATGGAGATGAAAATTTTCTCTTCCTTCCAGATGGGAGATTCGCTCCCTGTAGTCCACAGATGAGCGCCGGATGATTCCATGTACATCATAGCCTTTCTCCAAAAGCAGTTCCGCCAGATAAGAGCCGTCCTGTCCTGTGATTCCTGTAATTAATGCTGTTTTCATAAGGACCTCCAAACATAGGTAATTCTGTATTCCATAAACATGAGAAAGAACTCCGCAAAAAATATAGCAGACGGCTCTTTCTCTCTTGTCTGTCAACAATTTTAATCTATCAACCAGAGACTTTGAACAGAACGCATACTCTTCTATTAGCACAATATTGACTTTGTCTGGTCGATTGGTGCAGGTATCTTTGCCACGGACATTAACTGGTAAATAGCGTCCGGGTACCAGTCTATCTTTTTTCTTACCAATCTCTTCCCTTCAAATCTTGTCGCTTCAAGCATCCCCATCGAGTTCTGACAGCGCATCCAGATATCCCGCCATCCGTCCGCTCACGCATCTCCAGAGACAGCCGTTCGTATTTCTCGACCATAGCCAGTCGATTTTCAACTTTCATGTTGCGGCTTATCTGAATATTCCGATAGTTAGTCTTAACTAACCTGTATCACCAAATTAACCCCTGCAGGAGACACCCCTCATCTCCCACAGGGGTTTCTTCATGCTCTCTATTTCACCACACCCTTAACCAGAAGCAGGTTCCCATACTGCCGCTCTTCGCCAGTCTGTACAACCACATAGGCCTTCTTCGCCCGCTCGTAAAACGCATACCTCTCCATCAGGTCAAAATCTGGATTCTCCCCGGCGGCGATCAGCAGCCTCTCATATGCCGCCCAGATCACAGGCTCCGGCATCCCTTTCGCCTTGTCTCCATCGGTCAGATCCATGAGTGCTACCGGTTTTTCTGTATATGAATCGAGCGGAAACAACGGAAGGAGCGCCTGCAGGAACTGGCTTCCATCCATTCCCGGGCAGTGAATCACCCGCTGCCCCATATTCTCTGCCGGAAAATTTGCATCCGCAATCACAAGCTCATCTCCGTGTCCCATGTCGCACAGAATCTTGAGCATATTTCCGGTCAATAGCTTACTGATATTCTTTAACATCGTCTCTCACCCTTCTATATCTGTCTCCAAAATACGGTTCTTTCTCGTCGCTCTCGTCGCGTCCATCCGCATTTACACAAACTCGCACTCCCAGACATCGACTCCGCTGTCCTGGAAAACTTCGTTCAGCCGCTCCCGCAGGTCTTCTTTTGATATTCCTTTCTTCAGCACCACCTGCAGGAACCCGCCGCCACCTGCGCCGCAGATCATCTTGCCATCCACCAGGTCATCAATGACTGTGAATATCTGGTCAATGCAGGTATTCGTGCTGCCTGCGTCGATATGCTGGCTCTCCTGCCAGTGCTCCGTCAGAAGCTGTGCGAAACCGTCCACGTTGCTTTTCTCCAACTCAAACCGCATCAGAACGGCCAGCCGCTGTATGGCGTCGTGTGCCTTGATGGATGTCTCATCGTTGCAGACGTACTTCCCGACCACATCCCGGAGGAGGTTCCGCGCCAGACGCCTCTGCCCTGTGTAAATGAGGGCAAACCTGTCATTCAGCTCCGCTACTGTCTTCTCGCTGATAGCAAGAGGCGTGAAGGTAATCTTTTGTGATAACCCCGGCCTCGTGGTGACCATCTTGATTCCCGGTACGATGCCGCCGACCTGGTCCTGCCAGCCGCCGCCTGTGGACATCAGCTGCTCCATGCAGAGCACCCGCCCGAACACTTCCTCGTCCGTCGGCTCCTGCCCCATCGCCTGCAGCAATGCTTTCACACAGGCACCGGCGAGAATCGAACTGGTGCCAAGACCACTGCCCTTCGGGATATCAATCACCCGTGTGTTCATGTACATTCCACCGCCAAGGCGCTCACACAATTCTGCCACGGAGCTTATATCGCCCGTTCCTTTTGCCGGAATTACCCCGCAGGCAAGCAATGCCGCCTTATGCAGCGCAAACGGGTCGGACGGGTTCCTGCAGTCCTGCAGTTCCTCTAATTTGTCAAATTCTTTATAGCTCCCAATGTCTGTGCTTGCCAGAGCGATTACTGGCTTATCCAGATGTTTTACTGTCGCTTCAATCGGCAAGCGACCATTCAGTGAAATAGCCGCGTTCAGCACCGTCCCGCCGTTTTCCATGCAGTAAGGAGGAGTGTCGCTCCAACCACCGCCCCAGTTCACACGAACGGGAAGGCTGACGATCACATCCCGCTCCAAATGGTACTCGGTAAACTGTACGCTCTCCATCGCTGCCGCCAGCGTTGCGTCGCATATCGTACCGAAGCACAGGTCGCTGTATTTATTCTCATCTGTTATCTTCCACAAGTAACTATATATGCGGATCAGCCGGCTAAATTCTTCCAGCTTGCCGATATCCTGTTTCTTTGCTTTATTTAAAAGATATTCAACCGTGTGGTGGTCAATGTCCGGATAGGTTTTCGCAACGGCTTCTGCAGGGACACCGTTCTCGATATTCTCAAGGATTGCCTCCGCCACCACTTGTTCATACAGATTCTCCTGCCATGGGAGGATCGCCGTCACATCTGCCTGGTTAAAGCTGTCTTTGAGGCTGAGGAGTTCTCTACCTGTCTTATCCTTCCCACCAGCCAGTTCCAGTGTCGCCTTTACCGCTTCTTCTATGGTATCGCACACCGGATACAGCTTCGCCGTCCACAGTGCTTCTCCAATCTCTTTCCCGAACAGCTTGCTCTCCTTCGGGTTGTCTTCCACACCATACATTCGGCAGACAAACTTCCCGCTCTTCAGCTTCAGTGCATGGAGTACCGCTCCATCCGGCACTGTCTCGCCGTTCAGCGTCACACCAGAAATCACACAGCCCTTTCCTATCTTACTATAACGATGAATACGGCTGTCTTCAATATAACTGCCTGCTCCTACATTTGCTCTTCTGCTGATGTAGCTGTTGCTCACGGCAAAATTCTGCGGCGCCAGGTTCGAGTTTACCGTGCCTGACCAGTCTAAAAATCTATACTCATCCATGCCGTCCGTCATCAGATGCAGCAGCTCCCTCGTTGTCCCAAAATGGATGAACGATGCCGGAGAGAGGCGGATGAGCTTCATGGAATATGGTGACAGCACGTTCCAGAGTTCTGTCCTGCATTCCCGAAGCTCATCTGTATAGTTTCCTTCTGGTTTTTCTTTATAGAACTGCTCCAGCGTGGATTCCGATGCCAGCGGATACAGAAAGTCCGCATAGAAGGAAAGACAGGCGTCCGGGTTTACAAACCTGTGGTACTTCTCTTCCGTATCCACCAGACTGTACAAATCCGCCAGGAAATCCGGCCGCAGGATGACTGCGCCTGTGTCAATATCCACCATGCCGCGCCCATCTACCGCGCCGCAGCTTCCCAGGGTCTCTACCGTCTGCTTGTGCAGGAAACGGCCAACGTTCCCGTCCGCATCCTTCAGATAAACACCGTGGTTCTTCCCAGTCTCGACCGTCTCTTTTATGGAAAGTGCCGCCGCTCCCGCGCCGTAGAAATCAATCTGAAGGGCGTTGAAAAGGAGAAGCACATCCCCGGAGCAGACAAGCATTCCCTCTGATATACGGCTTGCCACTGTACTCATACCGATCAGGAATTCATCAAACAACGTCGAACGCCGTCCTCCCGGCAAGAGACGCGGAACCGGCGAGAACAGCTTCCCGCAGGCCGAATACTGCGGCACACGCTTGCTGTCACCGCCAGAATGGATGACAAGGATGCGCTTACCTTCCAGGGTCCCCGCATGCTTCTTCACATAACGAATTGCGGAGAAAGTCGCGCCACCGCTGCCGACTCTCTGACCGCCCAGATCCGGGAGCACCGCATAGTGTGTTCTCTCCGATATCTGCCCCTTTCCAAGTCTGTGTTCAATCTGCATCTCATAGGACTTTGCCTGGTCGTCATTGCTCGCCGTCAATATCACATAGTCCCACACAGCTATTTTTTCGTTTGTCAGTGATTCTATATAGTAATCGAGAGCATCCCGATAGGACTGCTGCTCGAAAAGTGTCGTGTATTGGTTCATAACCCGCTAATACCTCTCTTGTATTCCAGCTCCTCCATCGCAACATTACAATTCATACAGAGATCCAGATCTCTCCGCATGAGACCATGCCCTGATTCAGACCACACCTTTGACCAACAGCAGATTCCCATACTGCCGCTCTTCACCGGTCTGAATAACCACATAGGCTTTCTTCGCCCGCTCATAGAACGCGAAACGCTCCATCCGCTCAAAATCCGCGTTCTCGCCTGCGTTCTTCAGCAGCTTCGCATAGGCATCCCAGATGACAGGCTCCTTCATTCCCTTTGCCTTGTCACCATCCGTCAATTCCATGACCACAGCCGGCCTCTCCGTATAAGTATCAA
This sequence comes from Lachnospiraceae bacterium, assembly GCA_021202075.1. Lineage (GTDB taxonomy): Bacteria > Bacillota > Clostridia > Lachnospirales > Lachnospiraceae > Choladousia. The sequence continues at coordinate 79,009 of JAJQDT010000067.1, forward strand.
GCGGAAACAGCGGCAGAATCGCCTCCAGGAATTGGCTCCCGTCCATCCCCGGACACCGGATAACCCTTTTTCCCATCGTCTCAGCCGGGAAATTCGCATCCGCAATCACTATCTCATCCCCATGCCCCATATCGCACAGGATCTTCAACATATCTCCGGTCAACCGCTTACTGATATTCTTTAGCATAACTTCTTCCTCCTCGGATTCTCCTTACTCTCCGCCTCTCTTCAAAACCACCAGCACCGTTTTGAAGAGTATCTTCACATCCAACATCAAGCTCCAGTTATCTATGTATTCCAGATCCATCTTCACGACATCTTCGAAGTCGCTGATATCGTTCCGGCCGCTCACCTGCCACAACCCGGTAATCCCAGGCTTTGCACTCAGCCGTCTCTTCTGTGAAGCCTCATACTGCTCAAACTCGTCCACTGTCGGCGGTCTTGTCCCAACCAGACTCATGTCACCTTTGAGCACGTTCCAGAACTGCGGCAACTCGTCAATGCTCGTCGCGCGGATGAACTTCCCTACCTTCGTTATTCTCGGATCGTCCTTCATCTTAAACATCGGACCGCCCATCTCGTTCTGAGCCATCAGCTCTTTCTTACGCTCCTCCGCGTCCTTATACATCGAGCGGAACTTGTACATCTTAAAGATACGGCCGTTTTTCCCGACGCGGTTCTGTCCAAAGAATAAAGGTCCCGGAGATTCTATCAACAACGGAATCGCAAGGATGACAGTCGCAACGGCAGTAATCAGAAGTCCAACAATACCTCCTGCAATGTCCATGAGTCTCTTGGCCACCAGCGTCCGCCAGTCATACTGATGGTTTGAGAACGTGACAACCGGATCACCGTAGACCATGCCAATACTCTTCTGACAGCCTTCGAAATGGTTCAGCAACTCAAGGCTTACATGAACATTGACACCCATCTTCTCAAACTGCATAGCGGCCTGAAAGGTTGACTTGCCGGTATGGTATGGAACGTTGATGTACACTTCATCCACAGCGTGGCTCTGCGCGTAACTGTACATGTTATAGTAGGTAGCGACAACGGGAACCGCATCGTCTGCATCTACAGCATCGCCCTTCTCCGCTCTGCTTTTTGAGGATGCAGCTCTGTAATCCTCCAGATGGATTACTCTTCCTATCTGATCCTCATCAATCAAAGCAATCGCGCACAGCCGATAGTTCCACTCGCTGACACATTCCCTCAGAGTCTGCTCTAGACGATCCGTCGTCGTCACCAGGAACATCTGCGGTACGTTCTTCATATTCCTGTGTACCTTCAGCAAGTAATAGCGCAGAAGCATATGCACAGCAAAGAATAGGATCAGATTCACCACAGCAATGCAGATATACGTCCCCCTTGAAGCATCCGGCATCGAACGGATACGAACAAATACAATCAACGCCTCCGTCAGCAGCATAATCACTCCGGACTTCAAAGATGCCCACAGCACCCTGGCATTACTGCGTCTTATAAACCCATTCTCCACATTGAACAGCAAGATTGCCGCCAGATATAAAATCAAGATAACCGGAAGATTTTCAAACAGGAGCATCTGCACATCATAATCTTGTACAATCTGAGCAACCGTCAGATTGTGGTAAAACGTCAGCCACAGATATCCTCCCAGCAGATAGCTGACGACGCAGATAAAAAGATCAATGAGAATCAAAAGTATTGTCTGCTTATTTTCTTTTGTCTGGTTCATTGGTACGTGGTATCTTTCTTGATTTGGCACCTATGGTATGGTTGTTCCGTCTTTCGATAATGGCTTCATAGCACTGCATAGTGCTTCATGCCATTAAATTAACTGTCGCCTTCGACAGTAATATATTATTCATACCATTTCAGGTTATGTTTACTGGTTACTGTTTTGCTAATCGGTGTCCGTATTCTTCTCACTTCCGCTCATCCAGTTCCGGCGGAAATTCGATGGTGAAACACCTTCCACTTTCTTAAACACACGACTAAAATAATTACTATCTCCACCATATCCGCACTCATAAGAAATCTGTTCGACTGGAAATAATGTGAATCTGAGCAACTCTTTCGATTTTCCTATACGAACGAGCTGAATATAGGAACCTACAGAAAGACCAAATGTGGCCTTGAAAATCCGGGCTATGTAATGCTTGCTAAAATGAAAGTGGTCGGCCAAGGCTTCAAGCGTGAGCGGCTCTTGATAGTGTGTATCAATGTAGGATTTTATTTCTCCTACGTTTATGGCTGCTGTGCTTCCTGTGGATGTTGACACTGGCTTCTCATTCTCTTCGTAGATAGTCTCCGCAAAAAGCAGTCCAATCAGTTCTGATAAGATTGTATTCAGTTGAACATCTCGGATATACGATTCGCTTGAAGCTGTCTCGTATAATTTGTCGAGGAGCGAAGTGTATTCACTGCTGTCACCCGGATGAAAGACAGGCTTTCCACCCCGCTCACAGTACTTATTCCATATACTGCTCATCTGAGATGAATTGAAATGCGCCCATTTCAAAGTCCATGCTCTTTCCGATGACGACTGTGAATAACCTTTCCGGCAGTCGATAAACACAATATCGCCTTCACCCAGTTCATACCGCTCTCCATCATACTCCAACCATCCAGCCCCTTCTTTCACCACAAAGAACAGGTACGATGCCAAGTTGGTTCGGGAAGAAGTGTGCGGTTTTATTGCAGTCAGCTCCCCACACTCCTGTAAAAATAAGAGACTTGAACGGGCGAATCCCGATGGAGTTGTAATGATTCGGGAAGAACAGGAAGTTGGCCCAGAATAGAAAAGTTCGCTGTTATAAGGACGTTCGTTATTGCTGTTGCGCTCTTCCATCTGTCCATGCTCCTCTTCTAGTTTTTCTACATATAATTTATGTCGCTTTTCATCATCAGAATCATCATTTTCAAAAAGCCTCCCCTAGCAAGTAGTCAGATATGTAGGCAGTCATACGTATGCAAAGAATCCGCTAAAACAAAGGGGTATCAAGGCACAAACACGACGGTCGCCACAGTCATTTGTAAAGAGGTTGGTTGGATTATTAATGGGCTATTTCCTTCTACGATTGCCCTTATTTCGATGGTGTCCATTCCCGTTCTCCGCCTTCTATAATGTCTATCCATTTAAGTAGCGTACTTTTTCTCAATATCATTCTTGCGGATACTTTTGTTTTATCCTTCTGGGGTATTCCATCTTCCAAAATAAGTACGCATTCTCCATCGTCATCTATCATATTCAATCTGCAATGTGCAAACGCATTCCATATGTGATAGAAAACACTCAGAAAATAATTCTTCTGACCATTATGAAAGCAAATGCGTTCCTTATGATAATCAGATGGAAAATCGTCCAAAAGATCGGCTTTCTTTAGAACTTTCATGACTATCGGAGCAAGTCCCACCAATAAGAAATGCTTATAAACGTCGACGAAATCTGATGTGTTCTGCATCTGACCGCTCATTGCACCTGTAGCTGGGATGAAGTACTTGTCTTCCACAGTTTCAAATCCAGGCAAAGTTCCTGCTGCATCATACACCAGCGGAAATAAATTCTGTTTACGGGCGACAGAGACTATTACATCCCAATCGGGAGCATCAAGAGTGATGTTCTCCTCTGGATGAACAGTATTCTTTAAAATTTTAAGGAAATCCAATTCAGATTTCGTCATTAATCATACTCAACCTTTCCAATTGTTTATTAATATTACATAATTATTATCTTCCACCGCATACAACTCTGTAAAAGCGTGGAGTAAGTTTTTTTAACGTGTAAGCTTCTGCAATGCAAAGAACTGTTATAATTATCCATCCTCCAAAATATGTTACTATATACGATACCGTTCCATTTCCAAAAAAGATTAAAGCTATCTTATCAAAACATACCAATTGCACATAGTGTACACAATATATGAAAAATGAAGTTTTCGCATAGCCTGGCAATTCATGTTGTTCTATGATGCGACAGTGCCCAAGAAATATATTAATTATTACAATAACAGCAACACAGCTTATAATTCTAAAAATAAAAAGCGACCGAAAGCTTTTAGTAAAACAAAAGATTACAAAAGCAGATATAAATAACACTAGGGCGACAGTTAATTCGGCATATTTTCTCTTCTTAAATGCGTTGCTACCTGAAAGACAACAAATAACAGACTCGTCATAATGCAAGCCCAAAAAGCAGCCGAATAAATAAATCGGAAACCACTGAATGAGAGAAGGACTAATCTCAAAAGCGAAAACAGCAATAGTTAAACTAATAATTATGGCTGTTCCAATGTGTTTGTTTTTCAAAAAAGCAAAGATGAGAGAGGCAAAAGCTGAGTAAATAATGAGATTTCCAACAAACCATAATGGTGTATATTCCGATAATAAGATAGCCTTTAAAATTCCAGCAACCGATAAAGCCGTAGGATCCATATTCATTCTAGAACTAATAATCGTTAAATGAGTGCAAACTGTGTAAAACAACCAAGCAGCAAAATTCCAGAATAAGTACGGTACGACAAGTGATGCTATTCTCCTCTTTACTTTATCAAAATATATCGGTCGGAATTGTGCCATAGTTAAATAAGGGGAAATATTTCTATAAAATAAAAATCCCGATATTATAAAGAACGCAGGCACCGCAAAATGTGTTATATCTGTAATAATTTGTGTAAATACTAGTACCCCCCCCTGAATGCCCCAGCTATTACCCGGATTAGCATGGCGAAGAACAATACTTACAGAAAGTACAAATTGAATCAATGTAATTTTGTTCCAAAACATCCGGCTATTACCCGCCTCATTATTTGTATAAGTTGATTGCTTTAATTCTCTCATATTTGCTCCCTCCATAAATGTATATAAAACAAACGCTTAGCTATATTCATTTTCGCAATTTATAAACTATATCAATATTGCATCTAAGTAATAAATACTTAACCAATGCGCTTCTGTGAAGCGTATAATATCATATGCCCAAATCAAGGGTATTCCTCAAGAAGCTTGAAGCTATACTCCAAATAAAACATGTGATAGCGGTATACATCTAGAAATAAGCCTAATCATTAACGTAAAAATAAAGAGCATTAGAAGTGCCTCTACCGTAGTTTGCAATGTAGAAAAGCTAAAGCTATGCGTAAGTGGAAGCAATAAATATAGATCAAAAAAGTTGTTAAGTATGTAAATACCTAAAGAATATCGCCCCGGTAATAGCAATACGCTGAAATTATACTCTTTAAAAATTCGGGGCGATTCGTTGCTTACTGAGTCGTATATGAGCTTTAATAGTGACACAAAAGCGATAACTCCAACCAGGCCAATTATCCATCGGTATAAATCTAATGCTAATTGATAGGTGGGACGTCCTTCCCTAAAAAGGTACATTTTGCCAACATAAATGTAGCAACTATTGTTATAGAATAAAAGTAAAAGAAAATGAAGCAAGCCAAAAGTAATAGCTACGAACAATTTTTTTTTCTTTTCAACTTTTTTATCCTCTATAGATTCTCTATGCTTATTCAAGAAAAAGCCAAGCCAAAAATAAGGTATGAGCCACTTAATGTACATTATGTTATGCGCATCAGTTAGAAGGTTAAGTGCAATAAAACTTATTGCAAATGTTAAAAACGTATAACATCCAGATGCCTTACGTAGCAGAACGCACAATAATGCAGTAATTGCGTAACAAGCTAAAATTGTCCATAAGAACCATAAACATCCTATAGAATTTGAGATAAAGCTTTTTATAATGTGCCAGAAGCCAGTACCCCCCCCACGCACGGGCACTTTGAGTATATAATCAACAAAGCACCATACACCCAGAGGGACAGCAATTGAGCATGTTTTTTTCAATACTATGTCTCTAAGTCTATATTTAGTATATGTGTTATAGAAAAGGAAGCCACTAATCATAACAAATAAAGGCATATGAAAACTATAAATCCACTTAAAAAGGGGATAATTCAAGAATGCACTACTGCTATACCACTCGTTACCGTTACCATACTGTATGCAGTGCCCTAAAATCATTAGAAAAACAGCGACAGTTTTTATTATATCGATAAAAGGATCTCTTTTGATCGTATTATCTGGTTGCATATAAATTTTTCTCCTGTATTTAGTTAGTCTTTTAAAAATGAATCCGATTTAGAAGCCAATCTACCGGATACATGAATTTAAAATTATATAAACCCATTTTGCATAAAAAGTTATATAGTCCCAGTCTCCTTACAGATGGCCTTTTATACTCTTTTCCTGTTGTGCCTGAAACACCTACGATGATCGGTATACAGGAGAAGCTTTTATACTTGATATTATTTTCTTTTAAATATTTACGGATGACCCTTTCTAAATACATGTTATTGGTGTCGTCAACTTCATAATAAGCATCTTGCAGATATTTAATATAGTCTTCTGTTCTTACTTTATAGAATTTTGTATCAACTTTATCGATTCTCTCGCAATAATTCATAAACCTGTTTTCAGTTGTATTAGAAGCGACATCATATATGTTATCAACGATGAGCTTTCCAGTTATTTTATAAAAAAATGGTCTGTGTTTAAGAAATTTACTATTATTCGGTGCATATTTGATTATTTCTCCTTCACCATAACCTTTTCCAAACTTAACTGTCTTATTTCTATCTCCCTCGAAAGTCAAATATTCAAATCGTTTTTTATTATTGAGGCTTTGGCAAAAAGCTTCAAAATCATAATCATAACAGCTATTCTCGCAGAAAATAATTTCATCAAAAGGAGATGATGTTAGTGCCCATTTTAAAGTAGCTAAATATTGCTCAAGCCGCTCTTCTTCCTTTCTCACTCTGACAAATGGAGTATCTGCACTAACTGAAATACAACCAGTAATTAATAATAGCATAGTCATTTCCTTCCTCGTAAATAGCTTTTTACGAAATTAAACAATTGCAGAAATGTTGAATCCTTAAGAATAAACGAAAGGCCAATGTATATCAGCACACCTGTAAGTATCTGCACAATTAAGCTGATATAAATATTCTCTATCAGTTTTCCGATTAATAAAACAACGACCAGCATTACTATCGAATACACAAGAGGATGACAAATATCTCGAATATGATCCCTGATAGAGTAACCAACTAATCGAGATGCGGGAATCATATTTATAATCGTGGAAATAACTGCCGTAATAACTGTACAAACTGCAACAGCTTCTACACTTATGAAGGCAGAAACCGCTAACAAGGCAATTGCAATCGTTTTCTTCAAGACTTCGAGTTTAACACACAGGTCCGCTCTGCCTAACGCTTTCAATATTTGCCAATCAGCTGTCTGAATAGGTTGAGTAGCGTAAAATATACAAGCAAGCTGAAGAAAAATAACGCTATCACGCCATTTTTCAGTTAGCAATACAAGAATTAGATTCTCACCAACAGCTGCAAGGCCAAACATGATTGGGAAAATAATAAATGACGTCATCCTTATTGATGTTCTAGCCATTTCTTTAAGTCGATTTTTTTCATCATTAACAGACGACATGGCAGGGAAAAAGACTTTACCTATTGCAGTATCGACATTATTAATGACTAAAGCAGGAAATTGGTTTCCTTTTTGATAATAAGCCAAATCAGCGGAAGTATATACCTTTCCAATAACTAATGAACGCACCTCTGTAAAACCAGTATTTATTAAGCTAGAAAACATTATTTTCATTCCATAAGGAAATAGCTCTTTTGCACTCGCATACGAAAAACACGGTTTGATTTTAAGTGGCAAAATTACCCACAAAACAATTACATCAATTGCTGAATTTGTAAGATACTGTGCAACAAGTGCCCATGATCCGGCTCCTGAGATGGCTAGCGTAACTCCAACTATGCCCGATATAAATGTTCCAATCGATGTCCCCCAAAACATTTTTTTAAATATCATGTGTTTTGATATATAGGCAGATTGAATGCTATTAATTGCGGCAAGGGGAATTTTCAGGGCTAAAACACGAAGCAGCCACGTCAAGTCCATTTGATAGAAGTTGCTTATGATTGGTGCAGCTACAAACAAAATAACATACAAAATAATTGAGAGAAAAATAGAGCAGAAAAAAATCGTAGAGAAGTCTTCTTCATTACTATCTTTCTTTTGTATTAAAGACTCCCCCAGTCCATTGGCAACCAAGACATTTGCTAGTGATATGAATACCATTATCATAGAAACAGCGCCATAATCACTAGGCATCATTACTCTTGCTAATATTATTGATACAACAAATGAAACACCCTGAGCAAATATTCTCTCAGAAAAAGTCCAAAACAATCCAGTTGCAATTTTTGATTCCATCTTATCAGTCTTCACTATTGAAATTCACCTCAACCATCTGATCTATATCTTGTTGTAACTTGAAGTCTTTATCTTTATTTAGATACCACATCACAACAATCATATTAAAGAATAAGCAACCATAATGTGGTTCTGTATTTACTATTGTTGCCATTATTATACAGATATAAATACCATTTATAAAATTATCTTCCGAAAACTTAAAGCAACCTCGAATATAAATGCAAATGTACATAACCCCGCCTATAAGTCCGTCCATTATAAGCGCAGTAGTCCAACTACTTGTCCTTCCAAGAATCTCAACGCCAGATATAGACATTTGCTCAGATAAAAGCTGTTGTGAGACGTTTCTACCAATACCTAACGGATAGTTAAGTGCAATACGAATGTCATAGAGCATTCCATAAAACCTACTATTAGTTGATATATTATCTGTTTCCAATAATTTACCAGTAACATTCTCTGGAAAAAGTGAAAGGAAACTATTCATAATATTAGGATTTATAAAGGCTACCACTACACATAAAACGGACACAAGCAATAAAAACCATTGTAGTTGGTTTCCCCATTTAGAAGAGATTTCTATCTGGTTAAGCTTTGTAGTGACCAGTAACATTATAATAACAATTAGTAATAAATATCCCGTTGTAGACTGTGTAGTCAAAATAGCTAAGGCAAATATAATCAACTTAATCCAATCCATTCTGTTACGGTTCCGTTTAACCGCCAACAGCATCATTGAAAAAATAAGGTAGCCTTGGAACATACCTGGCTCCCAAAAAAGGCCATTACTTCTTATTGATCCAGAACCAACTTCTCGGATAGAAAAAATACCAAAAAAATGATACTTCCACGAGCTACCAAGCACTGGGACTGCTAAAGATACAAGGTTGTCATAAAATACATATCCTATGATAGAAAATATTGCCATCCATAGCATGATATTGATAAACGCCTTTATCATTAACTTATAGTCAAGTACATATGCCCATAAAATAAATGATATCAAAATGAGTATGTCGCCAACATAGCCCATGATAGAGCCTAATTCGTTCCACCAAAGAATACGAAAAATATATGTAAAAACGGAAATTACCAGGAACGCAGAAACAAGATCTCTTCTAATCGGAATTCCGCTCACAAAAACAACATAAAATATAAGAGCAACTGTAACAACGGCATTAATTTTGGCCAAGCTGTCAGATGCAAAGTGACCAAATAAACTTCCGCTCATTATCAGTAGGTAATATACAATAACGTAATAACTAATAGATTTTCTATCTACGGTAATCATTTAACTTCCACCTATATTGTAAATTGCTATTTAACAATCGTATTTTTATTGAACACTTGGCCTGACTTATTCTTTCCTTTATCAATAATATTAAAATAATCATATTTCTCGCCATTTGCTGTTTTAATGACATCAGCAAAAGCACTTACATTAGAGTGACCTGCTATTAAGCCATCACAGCGAGATAGAGTGATTACATCGCGTAAAACCTCAAAGCCAAGTAAAAACTGATGGTGAGCTCGCGTGTTAACTGATGTATGTAAAGCTTTTCCATCAGTGGAACGCAAAACATCACTATAAGAACAAACAAGTCTTGGAAACTCTTGATTTAGTCGAGCAATAGCAGCTTGTTCATCAGACGCGACAAATATTCGTTCACAATCACTGCAATCCAATGCTATTTTAATCTGGTTTATGGTCTCGTCTAGAGTCACGGGAATAGGATGATTCTTATAACCAAGCTTATAATCCGTTCCCCTAAAATGTATACCAAGTGTTTTTTTGGAATCAAGCAAAGATGACTCATCCTTGTCAATTTTATTTTGAATATCTGGATTTAATCGTATGTGCTTGCGCCATACTGCAGCGTATGCATCGACAGAATCTCTATCTTTATAGTACAAATCACAAATGCTGAGATGTTTGTTCTTAAATTTAACAACATTCTGCGAATGCAATAGTTCATTGTAATCCACCAAACCATTTTGTTGAAAATAATATTCAAACGGATTGTTTGTATATGAAATTGTCGAATCATAATAAAGAGTCTCTTGAGAAAAACTCATATGGGGCACAAAACCAAATCTATCACTTAGAATTAATCCTGTACAAAGCCATCTCATCAACCCGAAAAAGCCCATACAATCATGATCTATACATAAATTGTAGACTATTTTCCCTTGATTCAAATCCCCATAATTCTCGATTTCGATATCATTATAATTATTGTTGATTCCCCATATTCTATCTTGGATGTCTTTATTGTTCAATGCCCGAAAGGCCATTACGAAAGAATATAGTGCTTTGTTTCCCTTGAAAAGACTTTTTATATCCATATTACGCCTGCCTTTTTATTATGTTTTTAATGATTTTTCTTATTGTATAATATCCAAATCTACAATGGTCGGAAGGAAGAGAACACATTGTAGCCATCTTATCGATTGTGGGCATCTTGCCCTTTTTTTGATAATAATTGTACGCATCAAGCATACCATACTTCTTTTCAGCTGGTAGATGCCAAATACATACAGCATCATATTTCCACGCTGTACTAGACAGATAGAATTTTCCTGTCCAAAATCTCTGAATATATGCATTAGCATTGCGAATTATGAGTGATTTAGAATTTTTTACTGCTATTGATATAATATACTCATCTCCAGCATTATTAGGCAGTTTAGAAAAATAGTCATCTGCAAGTATTTGATATACTGAGTCAATGGATTGGATGAATTTTTTTAACGCATAATAATTCCCACAAATAAATTCACCCCCCCCATTGTTCTACATACTCATGGGTTCCGTATATATCAAAATATATTTTTTCAATTTCATTCCTAACTGGATGCATAAACTGTCGATGCAGATTATACAAGAAAACACGATCCGGTCCTAGTTCACGCCATAAATAATCTAAAGGACGCATTACTAATGTATCAGTATCCAGTAGCAAAAGAATGTCATAGTCATAGTCATTTTCATATACAATGTGTTTCAATGCGCAAAGTTTATAAAAAGCATATGACCATACAAAATCCTTTGGAACACAATATTCGTCAAATGGAACGATAATGTTACGAATGCCATTATTTCTAAATAAAGCATCATATGGAGCCATCAATGGTCTATTGGTAACAATAGCACAATCCACATCTTCATTACTTTTTTTTGTTGAAATCAACGACATAAAACTATTTCGTACATATATATCATATGTGCTAATAGATGCGCCTTTAATGTTTGGTGCTTTTGCCAACCCATCGTCTGATGAATACAGCACATTAATAACTAAAATTTTATCCATTCCATACTACCTCTAAAATTTCACTTACTAAACTGAGTTCTTTTTCTACTCCAATTGTATATTTTAGTAATCATATCTTTCAAATAATGTATATCACTATATCGCTTAATACTATTTACCTTTCCATTTTTTTCGTTGTACAACCTTTCTAAATTATGCAATGGGTAATCGACAACAAAATTTCTCAGCAGCATCCTCTCCTCTTCCAAAAGTTTTGAGTATTCTTCTGGATGAGAATCTAAGAACATTATCTTTTCGATTGCATCCTCGGCATTCATAACCCACGCATCTTTGGGAAGGATCTGACCACATATGATATCCTCTGGATTCATCAATACAACTGTTCCGCATGAAATGGCTTCTATAGCCCCGTTTCCTCGTGTAATTCGCCCTCCAACTTTTAAATAATATTTAGCATCATACATTTCGCAAAGATTATCCCTAATTAATTGCTTATGCACTTTTATTGGTTGCCCAGTTGCATCTGAAATAGGTTCAAATTGAGGTATTCTTATAACAGGTCTCTCTGTAGTTGTATTTATTTCTCCATATATTCCTTCGTTCAAAGGTGGTCTTTTTAAGTAACTAGCTACAATCTTTTCCAAGCATTTATCGCCAACAAATGTATAAGGGAAATCAAGGACTCCGGTAGTCTTATTATATCTTCCACATATTTCTTGATTTAAACTAACATCGTACCCAAAATAGACTTTGTCCATAGCAAAATTTGCAGCACCTATCATATATGCCCATAAAGTTCCAGGGTATTTTCTTGTCATATATGTCGGTATCGCACAATTAACGCATATTACGATATTGTATTTTCCCCAGTCAATAGTTTTTAAATCAACGGCATAAAACCCGTTTGGTTTATTAGAACCCGGTTTTTTAAATTCCTGTCCCGGAATACAGTCCAAAGTACAATTCTTCAAGGCTCGGTCATTTTTAATTGCTTTTCTCGTGATTGCAGTTCTTTCCCAGAATCTGCATTCACGATGTTTTTTCTCTTCTTTAACAATATAAAAATCCGTATTCAATAAAGTGAATAGCCCAATGGGTCCAACTCTTCCTTGTGACGAAAAAAGTATCTCCTCAACTGAAGCATCATTTGAGGCCACATATAGATCTTGATAGCAATCTTGCTTAACAAAAGCAATTTTCATATCTTCTATTTTCATTTTGTGAAAAACCTTTCATGAAATTTTATTTTCGTCGCTTACATATCTAAATATATACAGCTAAGGCTTATGACAAGTTTTTATCATTCTTAAATAAACGTCTGACTTGGTTAACTAAGCATACTGGCAACACATGTAATGGCGTTACTAATACATAAAATGTAAACCTATAAAAAGGATTGCAACTTGATTTTTTTGAAAAAACCTGCCTATAGGTCAATTTTCTAAAGTTTCCATAGCCACAGGTCTTTTCATCAAAACTATATGTAAGATCGTCGTAGCATTTAATCGTATATCCTCTTTTTACCGCTCTAATTGTCCACTCATAATCTGACTGATAATGTGGAAGTATCTTTGGGTGAAAATACCCAATATTTCTAATGGCTTCTGCATAGAAGAATAAACTTCTTGTCGCGACGCAGTTTGAATACTCATTTGGTCCAACAGGGTAGCCCCTACCTTTTTTTAAATCCCAAAAAATCGGCGTTGTCTTATATTGATGAGTATTGATGCTTACTCCAATACCACTAACAAGAGTGTTTCTTGGCTCTTTTATTAATTTTGAGATTCCCCTTTCAATATAATTCTCGTCAAAATCAACATCATCATTACTTATTAAGACCATATCATCCTTTTTACAAACGCTATTTACCCACCTCAATGCAACATCCATTGCTCCTGCCCACCATAGGTTCCCGTCACCAGCAATTATATGAATATTGGAAAATTGTTTCTGAGCCATTTCTACTGTTCCATCTGTACAACCATCGTCAACTAGTACCAGCATTATGCTCTCATTTATTGTTTGCTGATTTAATTTATTTATAAATATCCTAGTTGTTTCAATGCGATTATGAACCGCTGTTATGACATATATCATGCTCTTAACCCCTATCATAATAATCTGGTAGACAACTTTTTGAAATTTCAGTATATCTGAAGGTATACTGATTTTCATTTGCTAGTTTGCACATGTATGTATACTTTTCCGGCTCCTTACATTCCTCTATAGCATCCTGCATTGCTTCTAGCGTGTCCTCATATAGGAATCTAACATTTCCGCCTTTATCTACGTGTGTTGTTCCTTCCCAATATTTACATATCATTGGCTTTCCCATTCCAGCTACTTCTTCCCAAAAAACTGAATGCCGTCCTGGAAAAACAACTAAATCGGCTGCACCGAAGAATTGATACGAATCTGCAGAATCAATCCAGCCAACATATTGTATACGTCTTCCATCAATATATTGCATAAACCTATCCTTGATTGATTCATCTACCGATCCAAATATAATCAACCTCAATTTTTCGTCTTTATTTTTAGCTACTGCTTCGAGTAGAAGCAATGTTTGCCATTTTGCCTTGTCAATCTTTCCTCCTGAAACAATCAAAAAATCTGTTTCATTGATTTCATACTTATTTCTAAAGGAGCGAATATTATCTTTCAACAACGCCTGTTCTACCAATTCATCATCGGCACCCATCACAAGTAAAGAAACTTTTTGCGGATCTACGTGATAAATATTTTTCAGGAATTCTACTCTTGCTGGTAATACACCATATACATGATCTGCATATTTTGCTATGTATCTAAAATGCCACCCCCATATTATTCGATGTAATATATTTTTTGATATCCAATTTGAAGCACTGTTTGAAAAATCAACATGACAGTCTACAACTAATCTAACATTCGGGTTATTTCTTACATATTTTCCCACTTCTACTATATCCAAATACTGGGCAGCGTGTGCAAAAATAAAGTCTGGTGATATCCTTTCTATTTCTTCATATACATTTTCAAATCTTTTAAACTTATTTTGAAAGTTGTCTTTTCCCTTAATCTCTATTCTAACAAAATGCACTCCATCCTTATCATCGTATCTATCTTTATCAGTCTTATGCATCTTGCCATCGCTTCCCCAAATCCACTTAGAGGTAAGCATATAAACATCATGGCCAAGTTTTTTGTGGTATTTGATTAGCATGTTATCTTGATAGTTCCATCCGTCCGTTACCGGTCCCCTTAATGTTATATGCAAAATTTTCATTAATTTCACCTCGGAAAAATTATTTAATTATTGAGTCCAATACTCCGGCTAAAAAGCTATATGATTTTTCTCTAAGATCTCTTAATTTTAAGTCAGGAATTGAAAAATCTATCTCATCGAACATCTTTGTGTCAAGTCCTTTTGAAGAATCGAAAAGTCTATTCTTTAATTCCAATAGACTAAGTAAAGATGTAAGCCTTGAATTGGTTGATTCTTTTCCATTGACATTTTCCGTATATCTCTTGAATGTTATAAATTGCTTATGATATAATATTGAGAATACCGTTCCGTGGAACGAATCGGTACATACATATTGCGCATTACTTATCAAATTGATGAATTCTGATGGACCCACTCCTTCAGGAATGACATTTCCAAATCCAAAATCTGATTTAACGATTTCATCTCCGTGCGGTAAAGTTACAATAGGAAGTTTTAACGCTTCACTCAACCTTCTTGCTGTTTCACGATGATTAGGATTATCTCCCAAAAAATAACACATTATATATTTGCCTTCTATTATTTTTTCTCCCTTTATTTTATCCCAGCAAGTTCTATCTATTAAGATAGTAGGATCTGCTACCACCGGAACTCTTCTGCCCGTCATTTTATATATAAGTTCACTCGCACTTTTTTCTCGGACAGAAACGAACTGTATTCTCTGAATGTCTCTCCTTGTTTTTTTTCGTTGATACTTAGGCAAATCGCTCACTCCGAAACTTGCGGCATATGTAATTTTAGGAATTTCATCTGGCACCCAACTCATTGAGAAATAATCAGCTCCATAATTTAATGGATTCCAAACTTGGTCACTACCTAATACAAAAACATCATATTTTTTTGATTTCTCAATTAAGTTTTTTCGTCCCACATAGACTTCTGAAGATATAAAATGTTCATCAATAAATGTTTCCATCGCTCTTTCTTTACATTGAAAATACTCACCGAGCTTTTTATCTATTAGATTCAAGTATAATTTTTTGTACACTACCTGAATCTGTCGTTCTAACATTGGAGGATACAAAAGTCTCAGACCTTGCTTTAAAATATTTGTTTTTTTATAAGAGATTATCTCTACATCATGCCCCATTTCTCTAAGAACCTCTTGTGTGGCATATGATTGTAATAAACTACCATAGTTTAATGTACGCACTGCCAATAAACCAATTTTCATCACTGTAACCTCACCTTAAAACCTAAATGTATCTTTCAATCCAAGCCACTTCTGATCCTTATCGCTTAGATTCAGTTTCGCACCATCTAAACTATATCCTTCAGCATTTGCTGTGCCTCGATATTCTCCAACGACACCCGGCCATTCAATACCTATCTCCGGGTCATTCCAAGCCATTCCACCTTCGTCTCCGGGATGATAGAAGTCAGTACACTTGTAGCAAAACTCTGCTACATCGGAGAGAACCAGAAAGCCGTGTGCAAACCCTTCTGAAATATAAAACTGCTTCATGTTCTCTGCATTTAGCTCTACTCCATACCACTGACCATAGGTTTTGCTGTTGTTTCTCAAGTCTACAGCCACATCAAAAACGCTGCCCTTAATGACACGCACCAGCTTTCCTTGAGGATATTTCTTTTGAAAATGCAATCCCCTCAGAACACCCTTGGTTGACATGGACTGGTTGTCCTGGACAAATACCATATCCAATCCAGCCTCATGCATATCATTCTGGTTATATGTCTCCACGAAATAGCCTCTGCTGTCACCGTGGACAGTTGGCTCAATTACATACAGTCCATCTATTGGTGCTTTCGTTACTTTAATCTGTCCCATGACTTTTCCACCTACTTCTTAATACTCAATCTCTTTCAAATATCTGCTCACAGCATCCTGCCAAGTGGGCAATGGCGTAAAGCCTGCTTCCACCAGCTTGCTCTTATCCAAACGACTGTTGAATGGACGTGCCGCTTTAGACAATCCATACTCTTCTGTGGTCACAGGAATCACTTCTGTCGTGTATCCAGCCTGCCTATAAATCTCCTTCGTGAAGTCATACCAACTGATATATCCACCATCGTTTGTGGCGTGGTAATAGCCGTACTTCTCGGTTTCTACCATATCCACCAGAAGCCGTGCCAAATCGTATGTATAGGTCGGCATGCCAATCTGGTCATTAACGACTCTCACAGTGTCGTGTGTCTTTCCAACGTTCAGCATCGTCTTGATGAAGTTCTTACCATTTAAACCGAACACCCATGCAATACGAACGATGAAGTACTTGTCCAATGTCTGTCTCACAGCAAGTTCGCCTTCAAGCTTTGTCTGTCCGTAGACGTTGAGAGGCTTGTAGTCCTTGCAGTCAGGTTTCCATGGCTCTGTACCTTGTCCGTCAAAGACATAATCGGTGCTGATGTAGACCATTTTGCAATCAAGTTTCTTGCAAACTTCTGCGATATTTCTTGTACCGCCTGCATTTATTGCACGGACTTTCTCAACCTTGTCGTCGTCTTCAGCCATATCCACAGCTGTCCAAGCGGCGCAGTGGATTACAACATCGGGATTTACTTCGGTTATTTCTTTTTCTACTGCTGTAGCATCGGTGATGTCAAGTTGAACATATGGATATGAACTATCATTGATTTCAACTACATCAGAGCCAACGCTCTCATAGCCACGCTTATTCAATTCATTCATCACGTCGTGTCCGAGCTGTCCTCCGACACCGGTTACGAATACCTTCATGTTCATCTATCTCCATCAACCTTATCGGTTAGCATAAACTTCAACGATTAGCGTACATTTTCTCGTAATAGTTCTGATACTCTCCGCTTACGATGGTTTCCCACCACTTACGGTTATCTAAGTACCACTGAATTGTCTTCTTGATGCCATCCTCGAACTTCGTCTCCGGCAGCCACCCCAGTTCATCGTGAATTTTAGTCGGGTCAATGGCATACCGCATATCGTGACCCTTGCGATCTGTGACATGGGTAATCAAACTCTCCGGCTTACCAAGTTCACGGCAGATAATCTTCACAATGTCGATGTTCTTCATCTCATTGTGACCGCCGACGTTATAGACTTCGCCTACTTTGCCCCTGTGGATAATTAAATCAATAGCACTGCAGTGGTCTTCCACATAGAGCCAGTCACGAACGTTGAGACCTTCACCATAGACCGGCAGAGGCTTGTCGTTCAGAGCATTGGCAATCATGAGCGGTATCAGCTTCTCCGGGAAGTGATACGGGCCATAGTTATTGGAGCATCTTGAAATAGTCACAGGCAATCCATAGGTTCTGTGATAAGCGAGAACCAGAAGGTCTGCACTCGCCTTACTCGAACTGTATGGGCTGCTCGTGTGAATCGGAGTATCCTCAGTAAAGAATAAGTCCGGGCGGTCTAATGGCAGATCACCATATACCTCGTCGGTTGACACTTGATGATAACGAGTAATGCCATACTTCCGGCAGGCGTCCATCAGAACACTGGTACCGATAATGTTGGTCTGTAAAAAGATGCCCGGATCTTCAATAGAACGGTCAACATGGCTTTCTGCTGCGAAATTGACCACAATATCAGGTTTTTCTTCTTCAAAAAGTTTGTATACTGCATCCCTGTCACAGATGTCCGCTCTCACAAATCTGAAATTCGGATTATCCATCACAGGTGCCAAGGTAGACAAATTACCCGCATATGTCAGCTTATCCAAACAGATAATGCAATAGTCGGAGTATGTATCGAGCATATGGAATATGAAGTTGCTTCCTATAAATCCGGCACCGCCAGTTACGATGATTACCATTTTCTGTTCCTCTCTATATGAACTGTGTGCATCTACTTCTCAGTGCAGCACATCCAGATACTTTCCATCTAATACATCTTTCAAATATTGACCATACTGATTCTTCTTCAATACTTCGTACACAGCCAGCACATCTTCCCTACTGATCCAACCGTTCAGATATGCGATTTCTTCCAGGCATCCAACTTTTCTGTGCTGGTGTTGTTCAATGGTCTTCACAAAGTTTGTGGCATCCACTAAAGACTCATGCGTTCCTGTATCAAGCCATGTGAAGCCCTGTCCCAGCAGTTCCACATTCAAATCACCATTTTCAAGATAGATGCGATTTAAATCCGTAATTTCCAACTCACCACGAGCTGACGGAGTTAGATTCTTTGCGTACTCCACGACACGATTGTCGTAGAAATACAAACCCGTCACACAGTAATTGCTCTTCGGATGCTCCGGCTTTTCTTCAATAGACACAGCCTTGCCGTCCTTATCGAACTCCACAATACCGAACCGTTCAGGGTCATCCACATAATACCCAAACACTGTAGCACCTTTGCCGTTCTCAGCATTCTCCACAGCGGCTTTCAGTCTCTTCTTCAATCCGTGTCCGGCGAAGATGTTATCACCCAGCACCATAGCCACGGTATCGTTTCCGATAAAGTCCGCACCAATGATGAATGCCTGTGCCAATCCATCCGGAGATGGCTGAACCGCATAGGACAACCTCACTCCAAACTGGTGACCATCACCCAGCAAATCCTCAAAGCGAGGCGTATCCGCCGGCGTGGAAATAATCAGAATATCCCGTATGCCTGCATT
Organism: Lachnospiraceae bacterium; assembly: GCA_021202075.1. Classification (GTDB taxonomy): domain Bacteria; phylum Bacillota; class Clostridia; order Lachnospirales; family Lachnospiraceae; genus Choladousia. Next base: position 98,421 of record JAJQDT010000067.1, read on the forward strand.
CATCAGAATGGACATCGGATAATAAATCATTGGCTTATCATATATAGGAAGCAATTGCTTCGATGTAACTTTTGTCAGCGGATACAAGCGAGTGCCTGAACCGCCTGCCAATATAATGCCTCTCATGCTCAAAAAACTCCCATTTTATATATTAACGCAAACCTATCAACACTTAGTTAAATTCGCATTTCTATAGCCGTACGTTGTTCTTCATATATGCTCGTATATTCTTTCAGTCGCATGTGCATATCAAATGCCTTTGCTGCTTTTCGACAGTATGCAATCTTTGATTGTTTTCCCTCTGCTGCTTGACGTAAACATGCAACTAAACTATCTACATCGTCATTTGATGAAGATTTCTTCTTAACCACAGTGCCCACTATCCGATTTGCTGTTTTATTACCTATCTCTACTGCCTCTGGACAACCGCCAGTGTCATAAACAACTATTGGTGTTCCACAGGCAAGAGCTTCTATGTTCGTTGTTGGAAAGTTATCCTCGTATGTCGGGTTTAAAAACACATCGGCAACAGAATACAGCTCCACCAACTCTTGAACGTTACTTGTTCTCTCAATTGCTACTATAGAATTAGGCATCCGTTTAACCTGTTCTTCGGTCAGTCCAACCACGACAAACTGAATATCTGGTGCTTTCTCAGCAAGACGAATGAAATCGTTAAGTCCTTTTCTCTCAGTCCACTCCGATGCCACACCAAGCACCATAGCCTTGTCATCAGGACAATACTTCCGGCGTTTCTCCGATGTATACGATGGTTTGAACACATCCAAATCAATCCCGTTATACAGAACCTTGATGGGGTATTCTCTTAAAAATGACTGGTTGATTATTCTTTTCAGCCACACACACGGCGTAACAATTGTAATGTCTAAGCCACTAAACAGTTGCCACTTTCTATCCCAATTCCATGCAGAGGAATCCAGCAGTTTTGACGCAGGATAGGTTCCCTTTTGCTCACAATCATGACAGCCTGTTTTCCATTTCTCACAACCGACCATATCGAAATATGCGCAATGACCTGTAACAGGCCAGCAGTCATGTAGCGTCCAAACCACCCTTATGCTTTTGCTTCTTATGTAATTGAAAAGCAACTCAATATTGATATAATAACCGTGAATGTTATGCAAATGGACTATGTCCGGCTGGATTTCATCAAGCTTAGCAAGTAACTTCCTCGTTGCTGGTTTGGAAGCGAAACCCGTCCTATCAGTTAATCTTGTGTAAGCCCCATGTAACTTCACGCCTAAGTCATCTTTAATGACAATTTCATGGTCATTTTCAGCATCTCTCCCGCGTCCCCATACCACGTAGGAATCGTGCCCTTCCTCTGTGAGTAGCCTGTGGATGCCCAGCATGATATTTCCTGTCGCTTTATAGGGAAACGTATTTATTTGTACTATTTTCATAGGCCTGTCTCCCTCGTTTCTGTAGGTTTAATCGCACCCAAACAAGTCTCTCGTATATACCTTTTCTTTCACATCATCAAGTTCCGAGTTATAACGATTCGCAATAATCGCCTGAGACTGCTCCTTAAACTTATCCAAATCATTAACGACCATACTTCCGAAGAAAGTACTCCCATCTTCGAGAGTTGGTTCGTAAACAATTACGGTCGCTCCCTTTGCCTTAATCCGCTTCATTACTCCCTGAATACTGCTCTGCCGGAAGTTGTCGCTATTGCTCTTCATAGTGAGCCTGTACACCCCAATCACACAGGTCTTCTCAGCCCCAGCTTCGTAGTCGCCACGGTTATAGTAATCATAGTACCCAGCCATATTCAGAACGCGATCAGCAATAAAATCCTTTCTGGTCCTATTGCTCTCCACAATTGCCTGAATCAAGTTTTCCGGCACATCCTCATAGTTAGCCAATAACTGCTTCGTATCTTTCGGTAAACAGTAACCGCCATACCCAAAGCTCGGATTATTGTAATGAGACCCTATACGTGGATCGAGGCAGACGCCTTCGATTATCTGCTGTGTGTTCAGCCCTTTCATCTCTGCGTATGTGTCCAATTCATTAAAGTACGAGACACGTAGAGCCAAATAGGTATTAGCAAACAGCTTCACAGCCTCCGCCTCGGTAAAGCCCATGATGAGCGTATCGATATTCTCTTTTATTGCTCCCTCTTGGAGTAAATCTGCAAAAGTGTTCGCCACCTTAACAAGCCTTGCATTTTCCACATCCGTCCCGACAATAATGCGGGATGGATAAAGATTATCATAAAGTGCTTTTGACTCACGGAGAAATTCCGGGCTGAAGATGATATTGTCACAATGGAACTTTTCTCTGATGCTTGCTGTGTATCCCACAGGAATGGTAGATTTAATGACCATGATAGCATCCGGGTTGTTCTCAATTACCAACTTGATAACTGCTTCCACAGCGGATGTATTGAAGAAGTTCTTCTTACTGTCATAATTCGTAGGTGCGGCAATAACAACGAAATCAGCAGTTTTGTACGCCTCTGCTGCGTCAAGTGTGGCGGTCAAATCTAATTCTTTTTCCGCCAAGTACTTCTCTATGTATTCATCCTGAATCGGACTCTTTCTCTGGTTGATGAGTTCAACCTTTTCAGGAATAATGTCCACAGCAGTTACTTTATTGTTTTGTGCCAGAAGCGTAGCGATTGAAAGACCTACATATCCAGTACCTGCAACCGCAATATTCAATCCGCTCATTGTTATATCTCCTCTATCAATTTCTTCATATTAATAACTGTGTATAAAACCACACATCACAGTGCTAAAATAGCTCTCTTATATTTTCCAACACTGACATCCTGGGTCAACTCTTTTACCAAATACTCTCTACCTTTCATGCCCATCTTCTGCAGTTCATCACAGTTACTATTCTCAATGAACCACTGAATTTCATCTTCTATGGCTTTATAATCACCGGCAGAAACACATTTGCCGCATTCAACATCAGTTATCAGCTTTCTGGCTTCCGTTCCTTCTTCCTGAACACCAAGGACAGGCTTCCCAGCAGCCATAATTCCATAAATCTTAGACGGAACAGAAACGCCTTTGATACCCTTCGCATTAACACACCAGTAAACTTCACCAGCATTCAGAGAATAGATAAGCTCATCTATCGGTTGATATGGAATGAACACCACATTATTCATCTTGTGTTGCCGTGTGTACACGACCAGCTTGTCCAGCACCGAACCGGCGCCAACAAAAGCGAACACAACTTCTTTTCCATCCGGAGTCACAGCCCCTTGAAACTTTTCGATGACCTTGATGATTCCCTCTAAGTCGTAGTAGAGGCCGATGTTTCCGGAATACATAAACACGAACTTATCTTCCAGCCCATACTGTTTCCGAAAAGCCACAACCTTTTCATTACCGTTCTCCAGTGGATATATTTCCTTTTCATTGATCCAGTTGTTGATGATAGTGTACTTCAGAACTTTTCTCCCCTTAAACCTATTCTCAATCGTCTCCCCAAGGTCGCGGCCAACCGTGATAATCAGATTGCTCCGTTTGCAGGAGAATTTGTCAAACCACATCATTGCTCCGAGAACCAGCTTATTTTTACTGTACCCAACAGCAATCGTCTGCTCCGGATTGAAATCTTGGATGTTGTAAATGAACTTTGCCCGTTTTACCCATTTGCCCCAAACACCAAGCAGCCCACCAAGTATCGGCGGCTGTGAAATAGAGAACACATAGTCCTGCTTTCCTACCTTAAATGTAGCTCCCATCGCTCCAAAGAAATAACTCAATATATTCTTTACGCGGCTGCCGCCCTTCGTCTTATCGAACTCCGGAACCCGGATACGGAGCACCTTCACTCCGTTAATTTTTTCCTTGTAGTATTTCTGTGTTTTATATTTATCTTCAATCGTACCCAAATAACTCGGCACGACGCAGATCACCGTAACATCAAACGTATCCAGAAGTCCCTCGGCCAGTTCTCTAAGAATCTGGCCTGTCGAAGCTGTATCCGGTATGTAGTAGTGCGCATATATCAGCAGCTTCTTCTTATCGTTCTTCACACGTCCGTCCTCCCTCAAACCTAAACACTCTCATCTATCTGTTCTCAAGCATCTGTGAGGATGCACTGTTTTCATGTCTGTGTAGCTGTACGATTTTTGTTCCGCTCTCACCCTTACGTGCTATTAGAACAAAAAATTTGTACATTTATCAGCATCCTGCTCTTATCCCACACAACGACAACAAGCCCGTACATTCATCATGCACGAGCCTGAGTCCATTTCCTCCTTATCAAATTTTCTTGTACTCTTTGGGTCAAAAGAGCGGCCAGAAACCATTGATATCTTCCAAGGCTTAAGCCTGCCGTTTTGCTCATCCAAGCACTGAAAATCTGAAAAGTTGGAAGCAACTCAAGCAGCCAAAACCATTGAAAAATAAGGCTTTTTCTTGGTTGTTCCTATTATATCTCTAACCCCCCTTTCGGATCGGAAGCTCCTGAAGCGTCTTCCCCGTCACGCGCGAAGAGCCG
>JAJQDT010000043.1 GCA_021202075.1 Lachnospiraceae bacterium
ATCAACCACCTTTCTCGGAATTCCCTATATTTGAATTATACAGGAAGCTTTCCTTATTTTCTTGTCTTATTTATTGGCCGCAGTCTGTTTCCGGACCGCGGCCGTATAAGCGCCGTATAGCGCTATATACCTCCTTCTGAGATTTCATCTGCTAAATCTCAGGAATCGGAACTCGACAGGCTTTATTGGAGTTCTTCCATGCCATAATTACAATTCCTGTTCCAAAACGCCCCTGCACTGCTTTTTATAGCAGGCGATGCCGAGATCACATCCCTTTTTGCCAGGCATTCCAATATGTGACAGTTTAAAAAGAATATATCAAACCATTCCGGATTTTACAAGATAATTCTGTAATATAAAAAAAGCCTCCTGTAACAGTCACGTAATGGTACCCGGCTCCAATGCGGTCTTTTTTAATTTCGTGTGTAAAATGTCCCTTTGCCTTTGCCATGCCGCGTCAAAAGACTTTCGTCTACGAGTTTTTTCAGCGAATTTTCTACGGATGCTTTTCTGATACCAGGAACAAGCTCCATAATTTCACTCTTTGTGAATTTTCCGATTTTCTCATTTGCCGCTTTTCTTACAAGTTCAATAGCGGGCAGCTTCTCATCCACCAGGCTGACACGGTTTTCAAAATCACGGTAAGCCGAAAGCACAATTCCTAAAATATATTTGACAAATGGAGCGGGATCGTTTGTCCCTTCGTGCCAATTTACACCGGCTTGCTCTAGCACATTGTAGCAGGTGGCTTTCGTTTTCTCAATCTTGCTTTCAATGCTGATATAGCGTTCAACGACATAGCCGCATTGGTAAAGCAGAAGCGAAGTCAGGAGCTGCTGGATTACGCACATCTGTTTTTATCGAAGCGGGCAGTGATGAGCGGGTAAGTAAAAGGATAGATCCTCATTTTTGTGTTGCAAAGAAGTTATTTTCATGTATAATCAATGATTAAGAACAATTTTGTATCGATTCAGGACAGTAAGCAGTTTTTTTACTATGACTCAGGACAGTAAAGCAACGAATAACCTTGCATTTGGAGGGGTGCGGCAGATGGCAAAAACATTCAATGTTACCGGGGCGTGCAATCCGGCACGGCATTACATGGTGGATTTGGAGTCCAGATTAAAGGAAATTAAGAAAATGGTGGATGCCGGGGATTATTTTTCTATTAATCGGGCCAGACAGTATGGAAAAACAACTATTCTGCGTGCACTTGCAAAGTATCTGGAAAACGATTATGTGGTGCTGAGTCTTGACTTTCAGAAAATGAGCACGGCAGATTTTGCAAGCGAAACGGATTTTGTAAAAGGATTGGCTCGCGAGGTTTACAGGATAATCCGGCGAATGCCCGCGATACCGGACGAAACTGTCCGTGAAATCAAGAGGATGGCCGGGGTTGAGGCTGCTGAAGGATCTGACAGAGCGTTTATCCTGGGAGATCTTTTCTTTTGCTTCAGCGACTGGTGCGAGTTTTCGGATAAGCCGGTCGTCCTGATCATCGATGAAGTGGATACTGCCTCCAATAATCAGGTTTTTCTGGATTTTCTGGCGCAGCTGCGGGCGTATTATCTTGACCGGGACACGATGCCGACTTTTCAATCGGTAATTCTGGCCGGACTGTATGATATTCGTAATCTGAAAAGAAAGATTCGCCCGGATTCTGAACACAAGCAGAACAGTCCGTGGAATATAGCGGCGAAATTCCGTATGGATATGAGTTTTAGCTGTGATGAAATTGCAGGAATGATCGAACAGTATGAAGCGGATCATCATACCGGAATGAATATTAACGAAATCTCAGAATTGATTTATGGATATACATCAGGATATCCTTTCCTGGTTTCAGATTTGTGCAAGATTATGGATGAAGATCTTGCAGATAACGGTCAATATACTGACAGGACCAGGATATGGACGAAAGACGGTCTGATGGAAGCGGTAAAGCTTTTGCTGAATGAATCAAATGCGCTGTTCCAGTCTCTGACTGGAAAGGTGAAGGACTATCCGATGCTTCGGACCACTCTGTACGAGCTGCTTTTTACAGGCAAACAGGTTCAGTATAATGAGCTAAACGAGTACATTGAGATAGCTGCCATGTTCGGATTTGTGAAGAATGTGAATGGTTCGGCTGTCATTTCCAATCGCATTTTTGAGACCGTGCTTTATAACTGGTTTATCTCAGAGGAATTTATGGACAGTAAGATGTACGATGTCGGTGTTCAGGAGAAAAATAAATTTGTTGTGGGTGGTCATCTGAATGTCCGACTTGTATTGGAGCGCTTTATAGAAAGCTTTGATTACCTCTATGGAGATCAGGATGAGACTTTTCTGGAGGATGTCGGAAGACGCTATTTTATGCTGTATCTGAAGCCCATCATTAATGGTGTAGGAAATTGCTACGTGGAAGCACGGACACGAAACAGGGAGAGAACAGATCTGGTCATTGACTACCGCGGCGAGCAATTTATTATAGAGCTCAAGATCTGGCGCGGAAATGCTTATAATCAGCGGGGAGAAGATCAGCTTGCTGATTATCTGGATTATTTTCATTTGAAGAAAGGCTATATGCTGAGCTTCTGCTTCAATAAGAATAAGAAGATGGGGATCAAAGAAATTGCTTTGGGAGATAAGACCCTGATAGAAGCGGTTGTTTAATGAAAATGATCGGCTTCCGGCACACTCCATAGCGACAATGAATAGTGAAAAAATCCAGAAAATAATCAAAATTTCTCCTTAGCATTCAGACCAATTAGTACAGAGGGTTGGGAAAAACTTATCCTGGCTGGAGTGAACTATGATAAAGAAGCGAAGGGAACGGAGAAGAAACACCACAAATGCGTAATGGAAAACCTGCCCGGATGTGCATGAAACACATCCGGGCAGGTTTGAAAGAATGTGGTCGCAATCCCATCGGCGTTAGATAATGGGTAGTTCACCATGGAAGCAGCTTTGGAGCCGGGTTGTTCTGAACTTTGCAATAATTCCATGGCCGCTTCGAACAGGAATGCCGGTTCTATGCTTTCTTTACCGCTATCTTACTGCCTGCGCCCTTTGCCTTGAAGAGCTTCTTATAGGCGGATACCTTCGCTGACGGCACCTTGAACGTACAGATGCTCTTAATCCCTTTGAATGCGTTCGCGCCGGTTTTCGCGCTGGTCAGCTTTGCCGTCTTGAATGTCACCGACGCAAGCTTTTTGTCCTTGTAGAACGCTTTCTTGCCGATCGCACTCAGCTTCGCCGATTTGCTCACAAAGGTCTTCAGCGACGTGCAGCCCTGGAATGCCGAGGCTTTGATCGCCGTCAGCGCTTTGGACGTCAGGTTCACATAGGTTATCGATGTGCAGCCGTAAAAAGCGGAGGAGCCGATCGTTTTCACTTTCGCCAAAGTAACCCGTGAAGCTTTGCTGCCGACTGTCGTCAGCTTCTTGCATTTATAGAACGCCTTGCTTCCGATCGTGGTAACTTTATTCATCCCCTTTACGGTGGTCAGCTTCGTGTCGCCGCTGAAAGCGCCCGCTCCGACGGATGTGACCGAGGAGCAGCCCGTGACTGTTTTCAGAGCCGTACACTTCGCGAAGGACGAAGCGCCGATGGCCGTGACGGAGGAAGGGATGCTGACTGTAGTCAGAGCCGTACATCCATAAAACGCGTTCGCTCCGATGGTGATGACATTGGAGCCGATGCTCACGCCCGTCAGTTTCGTGCATCCGTAAAATGCGCTCGCCCCAATGGCCGTGACATTGGCGCCGATGCTCACGCTCGTCAGGCTTGTATTTCCCTTAAACGCATTATCTGCAATTGCGGTCACCTGATAAGTCACGCTGTTTATCGTAACGGTGTCCGGAATCGTAACGGAAGCTGCGGAGGAAGAAGCTGTTCCGGTGTATGTGACGGTGGGATTCGCCCCAGACCCCGTCACCAGATAAGTTCCGGTTCCGGAAGTGTCCGTGAGAACAGATCCGATTCCGGCAGGGGAGGCTTCTGTGGACACAGTATCGGTTTCGTTCCCGGCAGAGGATGTTTCTGCTATGTCAGTATCAGTGCCACTCCCGGAAGAGGAGGCTCCGGCTGAGTCGGTATCATCAGTGCCGCTCCCGGTACCGGAATTGCTGTCCGCAGTTACGGTAATAGTAATCGTCGTACTCGCGGCATCATAGCTGCTGTTTCCCGCCGCACTGACCGTAATCGTCGCAGTTCCCGCGCCTGTGCCTGTCACCAGACCACTGCTGTCAACGGTGGCTATGGCCGTATCACTGGAGCTGTAGGTGATCGTTCCCTGACCGCTTGCTGTGATTGTGGTGGTTTCTCCGACTGCAATCGAAGATTCCCCGGCAGCGGCTGTCAGCGTCTGCGTTCCTTTTATCACCGTAACGGCTATGATATTGCTCGCGAATTTATAATTCTCCGTCTCCGCGGCCTGTATGGTAATGACTACAGAGCCAGGCGCTATGCCCGTAACGATGCCATTGCTGTTTACCGTAGCTATGGAGACATCCTGGGAAATATAACTGATCGCCCCCTGGGCGCTTGCAAGAATCGTCCCGATTTCACCCACCTTAATCGCAGACGGTTCTATGATAACCAAATCCTGGTATGCCTTATTAATCGTAAAGGTTTTGGACGCCGTACCTGTATAATTTCCCGTACCAGTGGCAATCGCGGTAGCGGTTCCGGCATTCTGGTTATTCTCGTAGGAAACCGTGTAATCCACGTCCTGCGTCAGATAATCAACATGCAGCTTGACCTTGACCGTCGGCTCCTTTGCCTCGCCGTCATAGGTATAAGCGCTGTCCGATAAGAGAACTGTATATTCCGATATGTCTGCGGGGTCTATGGTAAATGTCTTTATAATCATGCCGTAATTATTTCCAAAACACCTGATCGTAACATTCGCGGTGCCGGCATTCACATTGTCATTATAGAGAAGCGTGTAATCCGTACCGGCTGTCAGAGTTGCCGAACCATCGGTTATGGTAACAGACGGCGCTTTTTCAGTCCCATCATACACATAGCTTTCTGGAGCGAGCGTTACCGTCCAGTTGGAAATATCTTCTTCAGTAAACGTCAGAGTAACTATCATTGTTGTACTGAAACTTCCATTGGTTACAGTATAGTAATAGGTCAGTGATTCTGGCAGAGATGTTCCGCTGAAAACAATATAGTCTCCGGAAATGGAAGCTATCGTACTTTCATATGAAGGTAGGGACACATTTCCAATATTCTCCTCACCAACCAGAGCCGTGAGAGAAATGCTCTGCACGTCATCAAGCGAACTTGTCAAAACATTGATATTCTGTGCGCCACAATACAAATATTCTAATGCAGTACAGTTGCTCACGTCCAAGCTGCTCAGATTATTGCCAGAGCAGCTCAAACTTGTTAAAGCCGTACAGTTGCTCACGTCCAGGGAGCTCAGATTATTGCCATAGCACCGCAAATCTGTTAAAGCCGTGCAGCTGCTCACGTCCAGGCTGCTCAAATTATTTCCATAGCAGTACAAAATTGTTAAAACCGTACAGCTGCTCAGATCCAAGCTGCTTAGACTATTGCTAATGCAG
>JAJQDT010000029.1:0-8070 GCA_021202075.1 Lachnospiraceae bacterium
TAATAATACTATAGATATGTATGCATAGTTTTTCCCCCCCCCCGATTGCCTTCTGAAATCATCAAAAATGCAAAACACAGGGTAACGCAAAGCGCTATTGCCTGAAATAAATATATTCCCAACGAATCTCCTATCATCTGTCCCAGCATATAGATAAGAAAAATCAATGGTCCCTTATGATCAAAAATCTGAACATAAGGTAAATCGCCATTCAGCCATCCTCTCCCCACAACATAAAAGATAGAATAATCCCCATCCGGAGTATATCTGACTAATGGGCTGGCCTCCGAATATGCCAATAAATATAGCAGTGATCCAATAATGAGGAAAAATAGAATCAGATTACGTTTATTCAATAACAAATTCTTATACCGAGTTATCTCATCAGGCAGTCCATTGTATTTCCGAATATGAAATGAACCAATGACTTCTATAACCGAGTATAAGGACACTGAGCTCAATATTATTGTTATTATTAGTACACCATATTCACTGGGTAAATGTAGCATAGCTGATAAAGCTGCTAGTTTACTGCTATGATATAAAGTTGTATAAAAGAAGAACCCCCTTATAAATACTAAAACAACGGAAAGGCTTATCCCACTTTTGGAAATGGCAGACCTATTAATTAGTTTGTTGTTAATCAGTAGTACCCCGGCAAGAACCATAACCACTATTATTGATACAATTGCATATTCAATAGTCGTCATACCCAAAACGAGAAATGACAACGCCGAAAGCAAAAAAAGCATAAGATGGATATACTTTTTGCGTTCAAGTTTCTTTTGCATATTCAATACTTCCTCCCAAATTTACACATTATCTTCAATATCAACGAATCACGATTAGTCTCCTCAAAATTAATTAGCCGTTTGATAATACTGCACCAATAATGGTTTTCGCCATATAGTCAATCATCTCATCTGTCATTCCAGGATAAACACCGACCCAGAATGTATTATTCATGATAAAATCTGTTGTCTCAAGACTACCTGCTACACGATAGGCATCCGTTCCTCGAATCTGGTCAAAGCATGGGTGCTTAACCAAATTGCCGCTGAAAAGCAACCGGGTCTGTACATTGTGCTCCTCAATATATCTGGTGACTTTATTCCTATCCAAACCGCTCCCAGGTTTTACGCTGATGAGGAAGCCAAACCAGGACGGGCGACTGTTTTCAGCAGCTTCAGGAAGCACGATTTTATCAGCAACCGACTCCAATGCTTTATAAAGTCTGTCCCAGTTATGGCGACGGCGCTCTATAAATGACGGGAACTTCTTCAACTGTTCGCACCCGACTGCTGCCTGCATATCGGTAACTTTCAGGTTATATCCGAAATGGCTGTATACATATTTGTGATCATAACCTTTTGGCAGCTCACCATACTGCCCATCAAAACGATGTCCGCAGAAGTTATCATGACCAGAAGGACAGATGCAATCACGTCCCCAGTCCCTATAGGAAAGGATCAGACGGTTAAGGAATGAGTTGTCCGTATATACACATCCACCTTCACCCATTGTCATATGATGCGGCGGGTAGAAACTGCTCGTTCCAATATCACCCCATGTACCTGTGAACTTTGTCTCGCCATTGATTGTATACTGGGTTCCAAGTGCATCACAGTTATCTTCTACAAGCCAGAGATTATGTTCAGCACAAAACTCCTTAACTGCCGCAAGGTCGAATGGGTTACCAAGAGTATGTGCAATCATAACCGCTTTTGTTTTATCCGAAAGAGCGCCCTCAAGTTTAGTAACATCAATGTTATACTGAGGTACGGTAACATCGACAAAAACAGGTATAGCACCATACTGAAGAATAGGCGTAACCGTTGTAGGGAAGCCACATGCCACTGTGATAACTTCATCACCGCGCTTAATCTGGCGTTCTCCCAGTTCAGGAGCCGTGAGGACAGAGAATGCGATAAGGTTTGCCGACGAACCGCTGTTAACCAAATGGGCATACTTTACTCCTATCCACTTGGCAAACTCTTTTTCAAATTGGTCTGAAAATCTTCCTGTTGTCAGCCAGAAATCAAGCATTGCATCCGTAAGGGAACACATCTCTTTCTCATCAAAAACACGGGATGCGTAAGAAATACGATCTCCCTCTTTGAAAGGCTCTTTCTTTTCCTTAAAATCATGATAATACTCCGTCACCAGATTCTTAATCTGCTCTCTGGCTTCGGTTTCATTACTCCAAGTAGACATTTTATATTTCCTCCTATCTACCCATGAATTCTTCAATCTGCCTGTCCATACATGCTCTTACGTCACCGCCGGACATCCAGCACTTACTCCATTCCACGACCTTCTCAATTGCTGGATCGAGATTCCAGTGTGGTGTCCAGCCGAATGTAGCCTTAAGCTTCGAACAATCCAACTTCAGGAAATTAGCCTCGTGCGGTCCACCGTCATAGCGGTCGACCCACTTCATGCCCTCGCCCCATTTTCTGACGAACAGGTCAACCAGAGCTCCAGTCTGAAAGCAGTCGACATCATCAGGCCCGACGTTATAATAATCGGCATACCTGCCATCTTCATACTGCATTGCCGCAATCATCAAGTAGGAATACAATGGCTCAAGGACATGCTGGTACGGACGTGTAGAATATGGATTTCGAACAATAATATCTTCGTGCTTTTGTGCCGCACGAATGCAGTCGGGGATGATTCTGTCATTGGCGAAGTCGCCACCACCGATAACATTACCAGCTCTTGCTGTGGAAATCGCCACATGACCGTCTCCGAAGAAACTGCGTTTATATGAATGAGTCACAAGCTCCGAACAGGATTTTGAATTGGAGTACGGATCGTAGCCATCCAATTTTTCATTCTCCCTATATCCCCACACCCATTCTTTATTGAGGTAAACCTTATCTGTGGTCACGTTCAGGAAAGACTTCACACAATTGTTGCTACGAACACATTCAAGAATGTTGACAGTTCCCATCACATTGGTTTCGTATGTATATGCAGGATCTTTATAGCTATCGCGCACTATCGGCTGTGCTGCAAGGTGTAACACAATTTCTGGTTGCGCTTCATCGAAAGCGGATTTTAACGCTTCATAATCCCTTATATCCCCGATGACAGAGTGGATGTATGACGCAATGTCGGCAATCTCAAATAAAGAAGGATTCGTCGGCGGGTTCAGAGAATATCCAGTAACCTCCGCACCTGCGTTCACAAGCATCTTGCAGAGCCACGATCCCTTGAAGCCAGTGTGACCAGTTACGAATACTTTTTTGCCTTTATAAAATGATATGTCGAACATAATTAGTCCTCCCATTTTTTCCATGGGGCAGTTCCATTTTCTAAGTAGCTTTCTAAAGTTATCATTTCCCGCTTTGTGTCCATGCACTGCCAGAAGCCTTTGTGCATATAGGACATAAGCTGACCTTCTTCTGCTAATCTTTCCAGTGGAGTCTTTTCAAAAACAGTATCATCCCCATCTATATAATCGAAAATTTCCGGATTGAGAACCATATAGCCCGCATTAATAGGAGCACCATCATTATTACTTTTTTCTCGAAAAGACTTGACTGCATTGTTGCCACCTATATCGAGTACTCCCTTTTGTTGCACAAGCATCACAGCAGTTAGCGTTGCGATTTTCCCGTGAGACTGATGGAATTCAATGAGCTTCTTTATATCAACATCACAAACTCCATCTCCGTAAGTCATCATAAACGGCTCGTTCCCTACATACTTCTGTATTCTCTTTATTCGACCGCCTGTCATTGTATTAAGACCTGTATCTATAACCGTGACCTTCCACGGTTCACAATGTTGGTCATGAACAATCTGTTCGTTCTTCCCATTGGTAAAATCGAATGTAATATCACTGTTATGTAGGAAGTAATCAGCAAACCATTCCTTTATAACATACTGCTTATAACCCGCACAGATAATAAATTCATTAAATCCGTAATAGGAATACTCCTTCATAATGTGCCACAAAATAGGCTTTCCACCTATTTCAATCATAGGCTTAGGTTTATATTGCGACTCCTCTGATATTCTAGTCCCATAACCACCAGCCAATAAAACCGTTTTCAAATTGCGCACCTCTCATTCCAAGTTATAATATTGTTTTACAAGCCTCACAAAAGATATTCCTTTGTTTGCTTTTTGAATTAGATGAAGCATATTACTTCTTGTCTTTCGTTCTTTATATAAACTATAATTATTGCAGGTTGTTACGTCAAAAACCTTGCCCGCTTCAATTGCTTTTGCTTGCATCCATTTAAGAGAATCATAATAAAAACAATCTTTAAAAAATCGAACAAATAAGCTTTCAGTCGATAGGAAGCGAAGGAATTCTTCATAGCGATTAAGCAAACCTGCAAGTGTTATTGGATTATATGTATCATTTTGTGACCATCGATAGTATCCTGTAGGCTGAATTGTGTGAAAAACTTCATATTCACGCATAAGTTTATATCCTCCGAAACAATCGGCACATGGAGAATATTGTTCATCATAACCCCCAACATGAATCATTGCCTCACGATTTATGACTGCACCATATGTTGGTGCGCCAAACCAAGCAACTCCTCCATTTAAATAAATATCCTTTGATGTCATTCTAAACGCAACTAATTTGTCTTTTTTATCAAAAAATCTGCCAATTCTGCTTTTGGATTCTCGTCCAATATTAGACTCGTCCGGAAGCCCATCACCAAAAAAGGATATACATCCTGCCCGGATATATCCAATATTCCGCTTGGTTCCAACTCTCCGAATAAATTCATCCATTCTTGCCAAGTATTCAGGCATGAGCAAATCATCATCGTGTAAAAATATAACCCATTTGCTCCGCGCAAGCTGAACGCATCGATTCCAGTTTCCGCATGCACCCAGATTTTTTTCATTTCTATAATATAAAATTCTTGGATCTGATAATTTCCCCACGACTTCCAAAACCTTGTTGTCAGTAATATCATCATTATTATCCAATACCAAAATTTCAAATGGAATATCACTTGCCGTTTGTTTTATAATGCTTTCTAACGCCATTTTCAGCATATCTGGTCTTTTATAAGTTGGTACCACAAAACTATACAATGGATTGGGAACATTATTCTCATTTCCGAACATCAAAGATGAGTGGATGCAATTGTTCGAAGTAAAGCAATCTACATACCTGTTAAATTTATTTTCTTTTATACTCATTGCTAGTCATTCTCCTGTTTCTTATTAAATCGCGTGACGAAAATCTCAAGCACACGTCTTATCCATTTTAAATTTAACAGCAACTCTCCCGCACAACAAATCACCACAACTCCCCAACCTATAAGAGTCTCACTTAAAAATGCGATTATTTCGATGACAATAAACATATAAACCAAAATATCCTGTTTAATCAGCAATTGCATATTAAGGATTTTACTTGTCATAAATAGATTAATTACAAGGATAGTTATGTATCCTATGACAGTACCTATTGCCGCACCTGTTCCACCATAAATCGGAATCAAGATTGCGTTCATAACTATATTAACCACCGCCCCAATTAAGGGTGCTACAGCCATGTTTTTTGTCTTCTTAGACGCTGTGAAAATAGAACCCACGAAAATTGCCTGAGCACTTAATATATAAGCAAATATAAGTATTGGGGTAATGTGCCACGCAGCATAAAATTCATTCGCGAAAAGGATTTTTGCTAAAATTTTTACACACGCAATCAATATTGCACCCCCAACAAAAAGGATACAGCTATAAGTTCTATAAACTTGCTTATAAAATCTAATTGATGCCTCTGAGCCGAATTCGTCTACAGAGGAAATTCTCCAAGCACTTGAAAATATGCTTGTCAATGAGCTAAGTACAGAAGGAATTTTATACGCAACAGAGTAAATGCCGGTAACACCTGTTCCACAGAAAAAGGCTACCATGTATCTATCTGAACAATTTACAACCCACCAACTGATATAATCAGGTATCATTGGCACAGAATAATTTATCATTTTCTTAGCCATATCCCTATCAATTTTTTTGATAGAAACGAAATTTTTATAAAGTTTGCAGCTAATAATTAAAAACAATGCAGCTATGAAATTTGACAAATCGATTGCAAGAAGGTAGCCGTAAACCCCAATTTTTAGAATTGCAAGGCAAAGAATATTTATTCCTATGTAAAAAATTGTATGCGTGACCCCGGCTACAGCAATTACGGAAAACTTATCCAACCCCTTCACGTAGCTGGTGCAAATATTATAAATCCAAAGGGAAACATAATACAAAATAACAAACAAATAATATGGGCGAATAGACTCAAAAAGCAATATTATCGGAGATAAGCACATCGCCACAATAAATCCTGCCGTACTAACGGTCATAGCAATTGTAAATACTTGCTTCTGGTCGTTTCCCTTATCAAGCGCGAATCTCATTACAGCCTCGTCCATCAAAAGAGATGTAAAGGGCAAAACCAGCAAAACTGTTGTGCTAATCAGATCCGCTGTTCCATAATCCGATGTTGACAATATAGATGTATAAAAAGGCACCAACAAAAATGACAGAATTTTGGTCACAAAACTTCCCGTAAACAACATCGCTGTGTTTTTTATAAGTTTTTTTGCTTTGTTCATTCCATTGTCCCTTCATAATGTTGTTTAAATTTCAATGCAGTTCTAATAATATATGGATATAAACCAGATAGATGTATCTGCAATATATATTCTGTTTTTTCTTTTTTTGAAAGACTATTTTTCACATTTGGATAGTTACTCTTTAAATATTGCAGGCAATCTTTTTTTTCAATCTTCCATTCGTTGTGTACTCCAGCAAGACTAATGCCTCTCACAACATTTAATCTTGCCTGAAAGCACCATTTGTCGGCATATGAAACAAAATCAGGGTAATCTTCAACCACTATTTTGCGTATATCATCCTTTGATAATATCTCGTCAAGCTTTTTCTTCGAAAAGGTCGACTTTGTAATCGATCCCTCCCGATGGACATAATTATATTTTGGCGCATCAATAACAGCAATTTCACTTACGTTTTTCATATATTGAAGCAAAAATATAAAATCTTCTCCATGAATACGACCTTCCGGGAACTTCATTTCTCCTATCAATTTACTTCGGAATAATTTGTTCCAAACACTGTTGTTCAGTGTTTGGAACAAATACCGGCTGGCATCGCAGCCGGAATAATTTGTTACAAATTCTGAAAAATCTCTTTTATTAATAAGATTGCCCTGTTCATTGACATCGCGAGCCATGCAAACCGCTAATCCAACGCTGTCAGGGAAAATAGCTTTATACAGAGTTTCAAACATATCAACATCAATATAGTCATCACTGTCTACAAACCCAACAAGCTCACCTGTTGCTACCGACAATCCACTGTTCCTTGCAGCAGACAGTCCACCATTAGCACGGTGGACTGTCCGTACTCTTGCATCATGCTTTGCCAGCACATCACAAATTTGCCCACATCTATCTGGTGAACCATCATCCACAAGAATAATCTCTAAATTCTCATATGTTTGATTTTGGATAGAACGTACACATTTTTCTAAATATGGTTCTACCTTATATACCGGAACAATAACCGATATCAAAGGCTCTGTTTCGTTCATAATGTAAACCTTCCTTTAAATAATTTGTAAATTTTAAGCTTGTTATAAATCATAACCGTTACTGTCGTCCCTGAAAGAGCGGCGAGAACAATAATCAGTGTATTATCTGTTAAAAATCCGATTGCGCTTGTAAAGAAGAAATGCATACCATAATAAACCAAGCTGTTTCGTCCAATAAATTTCAATGGCTTCATAAAAGCTAATACCTGTGCAATATAACACCAAATCATTGTTCCGCTCACACTGCTCACTATAAACAAAGCTACATTTCCAAAGCATGCTGAACTAAAGTCAACCAAGTTTCCAAGATACCAACTATTCATGTAGGTACTAATCCAATGAATCAAGATACCAATGAGGCACAATACACAAGGCATGTCGTGTGTTGTAGGCCACCCCCGCCATTAGTGTGGGGCTTTTCAGATAGGCACGAAGCTATATGCGGCTGAGCTACATAGAAGATATCAGCGGGG
>JAJQDT010000029.1:8080-30089 GCA_021202075.1 Lachnospiraceae bacterium
CGAAAGCATGCTGTACTAAAGTCCACCATCTATCCAATAAACCAACTCTACATGTAGCTCATAAACCAATGAATCACGATACCAATGCGGCACACTACACAAGGCTTTTCGTGTGTTGTACCCCCCCCCGACCTTTTTTGGCTGCATATCCAACACCGACGAACATTACAGCCGCTGAAGTACAAAGGAGAAGAGAACTGCGCTCTATGCTCATCCCAACTAGCAAGCAGATTAACCATAATATTATGCCGGAAGCTTTATACTGCTTATATGGATAAATGGTCATACAGAATATTGCATGTGCCAAAAACATACATGGTAAAAACCAGAAATCATAAACAGAACCGTTCGTTCTCCCGCTGTAAGGTAAGAAAACGCTAAGAAAAGCAGAGGTTACTGAAAAATTTGTCGGTACTATCATTGATTTCAGGCAGGAATAAGCAATCCATAAGCCACTAAATAATAAATATGGTCCAAGTAATGAAATTGCTCGATTTGCAATGTGCTTCCAAAGTGGTAGTACCAATTTTTCTCTCATAGTATAGCCTGAAAGAATAAAGAATGCAGACATATAAAAGGAACTGATATAATTATGTACTTCCACCGATGATGTAGAGTGTCCCCATATAACAAGAAGCATTAACAAGCCCTTTGCTGCGTCGATCCATTCTATTCGTGCTGTCTTATTACTCTGCAATGTTTCCATTATATTTCGTTTACAACTCCAATGCATTTTTTAAATACTCACTGCTTCTAACCCTTTCACGCTCAATTATCTGTGACGTGCCGTCGCTACTCATTCTTAAAGGCTGTTCTTTTTTGAAATTCGGCAAGGATTCAAGCGTGATGCTATTGCCGCTTAGTCCCGTCATGATAAGCAAATCCCGTATACGATTGTCCTCCATTCCATCAATCACCCAAAAGGGTTTATTGTAAATGACAGAAAATGCTGTTCCGTGGAAAGACGATGTGAGAACCATTGCCGCATGATCTATCAAAGCCAGAAAATCAGCCGGACCGGCATCATACAGTTTCACAAAGGAATTAAAATAATCATATTTACATCTATAACCTGTACAGACAATTGGTAAATCCAATGTTTTGCTCAACTGTTCAGCAATAAACATATGCTTCTTCGTTGGTTCCAGACAGTAAATCAGAATGTATTGTCCGTCTTTATAATCTTTTCCTGACTGTACTTTACGCCATTCATTTGCATCTAACAGCAAAGTAGGATCAATATGTACTGAACACACATCCTTTCCAAGCAGCTTATCAAGCATATCCTTACTACGCTGTTCTCGTACAGAAATGTGTGAAAATTCCTGAATAAAAGAAATATATTTCTCCTTATCATACTGTGACCAATCAATCTGCAACGGTCCTAAACTGGCCGCATAGCTAATCTTATGCGGACTATTAGTAAAGTTCAGTAAGTTAGAAAAAGTAAAATCCTTGCTCCTAATATTGAAAATCTGATCACTGCCGCTGATATACCAATCGAATTCATCAGAAAATCTATTCAAATCATTTTCTTGCACTTCCTCGGTCAGATTCAAATGCTCACTGAGAAATTGTTCATATTCAACTGCCTTTCTTTTTAGTTGCCTAGCATATGGCATTCGCATAAGTGACTTAATAATATTAGTCTTTGTCACAGGTGGATAAACTTGCCAATAGATTTCTTTTTGGCACCGTGGTCTATAATTAATTATACTGTAATCAATATCAACACCATGCTGTTCACCAAGTTGGATAACAAATTCTTGCAAAGCATATGCCTGTAATACAGAGCCATAATTATATGCTCCATGATATGTAATAGTTCCAATCTTCATAGATTAACCTCATAATTTCTAAATTATTTTGACCAATCTCCATTCTTGTGACGCTCGCTCAACTGCTTGTTTTTTATAGTCAATAATAATTTAGGAAACATCCAAGTCAACAATATATTCAGCTTTTCACCTAATGATACATTATGATCCTTAATAACAGAACTCAAATATCTGTTAATTCCTTGCTGTATTCTATCGTAAACCGCCCTATCGACCATTTTTGAAAGTTTGTATCTAGCATTAAAATTCAAATAAACTTTCAATAAATTCTTTCGTGGCAACCAGGCAAGGGCTGGCACATCTGAAATATAACAGTCAAGGATTTTTTCATATGCCTGCATCAAAGACAGTGACCTATTTGTTAAATCTATTCTCGGAGTAGGGTCTCCCATTCTATAATGATACAGCTTTTTGTTTATATGAACCATCTTAGTCACAGATTTTAAATACTGTGCTACAAATAATAAATCTTCATTCTGTGATAATTCTTCATCTAACATTTGTGTAATAAGATCTTTTTTAAAGAGCTTATTCCACAAATAGCCAGCTATTTGTGGAATAAGTAAAATATCCCGGTAGGGATTTTTTACCTCTAAAATTTCGACATCATATGATTCTCCCTCATCATATGTAATATACGGCTGTACATCTGCTTCGTCCTGATATAAATCACACGAAACCAGTTGCGCATTATTATCTTCCATTGCTCTAACCATGCTTTCATACATATCCGGCTCAATCCAGTCATCAGCATCGACAAACCCGATGTAATCGCCGGTTGCAATTTTTAAGCCCGCATTACGAGCTGAGGAAACACCTCCGTTGGGTTTGCGTATAACCTTGATAGAACAATGTTCTAACGCATATTGTTTTAATATACTGTAGCAATTATCTGTTGAACCATCATCAACAAATATTACTTCTATGTCGGAAAATGTTTGATCCAATAGCGAGTCAACTAACCCACAAATTTGTGATGATGAGTTAAAAACGGGAATAATAACAGAAATCATCTTGCAACCCTCGCAAATCTAATAAATCTATAAAACCCATTGATAATTTACCACATATGTTCCTCTAGCCTCAAAAGTCCAGTACAAAAAATAAGCAATAAAAGTGACAATTAAAATAACATTCCTATTGGATCCTTCATCTTTTTGCCTCATAATTAGCAAAGGAATTGCTAATGCATTGTACGGCATCAAATATATTTGAATCCTTCCCAAATATGAGCTATTCATAGCGGCTGTTAAGAGAATTGCATGCATGAAAGAATAATTCAAAATCACTCTATCTTGCATGTTAGTAGGTTCGATTTTCTCTGGAAAGAAACGAAGCAAAACAGGCACCCAAGCCACCAAAATGCGGAAAATACTCACTTGGTTCTGTGCATAAATTCTCTCAGCTACTGAATAGGTTTCGTGTTGTCTCAACAAGTCTATTGCAGAGAATATTCTGTCATATGAAAAGAACAACACAACCATGATAGCAAAACTAATAATATAAAAATTTTTTTCATCTTTCATACGCACCAAAAAATATATAGGAAGCATAATTATGGATGTCGTATGACATAAAACAGCAAGAATGACGAATAAGCACCACTTCCAAAAGGAACCCTTGATTACATAACGTAACCCTAAAAATAAGAATGTTGCCGCTAAATATTGACGAACAGCGTTAAATGAACCTAGCCAGCATCCCAAAAATATAAACAAATAAGCACTCAAAACAGGTATTTCTGCATATTCCTCGATTACAAACATATATGAACCTATAGTAAACAAAGAACATAAGAAAATCATTGTCTGGGGGTTATCGCAAATCTTGCTAGCTAATCGAGCAATTAAACAGATAAATATTTCCGTATCTTCAAATATATTCAGTTCTTTCGTTAAATATCCACTATAGTTAGAAATGTATTGAGCATAATCCGCGCCAACATTATACCTAAATCCAGCGACAACGATTAAAATGCCCGCAACTAAAAGCCATCCTCCGATATGAATTTTACCTTCTGGTGCAATTTGGTAGTAATCAAGTTTAGAAACATGGGCAACAGCAAAAATCAAACCAATTAATGCCAGTACCGCCAAATATACATACATTGCTCTATCATTTTCCTCTTAGCTTGTGTTTATGAAGAATATCATACATTTTTTGGGGCAGTAATCCAACTAAAATCGGTCTCAAAGCATACAAGTAATACCAAATCGGCAACTCGAGTCTTCTAACACAAAGCGTCCTGGAATATGCCTCGTTTATACGATTTTGAAAATTTCGTCTCTTATATGCATTATAATCATCCCTCATTTTATACAAAGGTTCACTTAAGTTATAACCACGATATCCAGCAGCATACAGTTTAACCCACAAATCATAATCTTCCACACGCAATAAGCGTTCATCTTCCGTATATCCATTAACAGTACAAAATGCCTCATGCCTTATTACGCAAGGAGCGTGATTATGAGGGGAACCATGTATCAAATCCCTTCTTTGAGGAATCTCCTTAAGGTAATTTCTTCCCCAATCGCCGTGTTCGTCAAAGTATATCATAGGCGTACTTACAATTGCATATTCGGGGTTTTCTTGTAAAACAGAAATTTCTTTGGAAAACCTATCTTGCGTTGAGATATCGTCTCCATCCATTCTTGCAATATATTCGCCTTTAGCGTATTTCAAGCATTTGTTTAATGTAAAATTCAGTCCACAATTTGCCTCGTTCTTTAAAAGAATTATTTTGAACGGATACAAAGAAGCATACTTTTCGGCAACATCAAAAGTATCATCCATTGATCCGTCATCGCATAGAATAAGTTCCCACTTATCATATGTCTGTGCTAAGATAGAATCGATTGCTTCAGATAAAGTGTCTGCACAATTATAAATTCCCATTATAACCGAAATCAAATCTGGTATATATTCCATTGCTAATCCGCCTTCGCTTAAGTCAATTCTAGAATCTCAAAAAGATTTCTATTTATTATATCCACATCATATTTTTCTTGGCATCTAATATATGATTTTTTTCCCATGCTTTCAATTAGGTCGGGCTGTTCGATAAAAACACGCATTTTATCTGCAAGCATTGCTGGATTCTTAATATCAACCAAAAAACCATTTTCGCCATCTATAACTGTGTCTCTACAACCGGTCCAGTCCGTTGTAATAATTGGTCTACCGCAAGCCATCGCTTCTATTATTGCTCGTGGCAAACCCTCTCTATAATACGATGGAAGGACAAAAACCGATGAAAGTTGGTAATAATCTATTGGATTTTTAACCTCGCCTGGATATTCTATAACACCCTCTTCTACATATTTCTTAATTACTGGTGGCTGTATCGCCCCTATTGAACTATCGAAGCCTCCAAGCAAAATAAATTTTGAATTAGGGTAAAGACTTTTAACATATTTTGCAGCTTCACAAAAATCTAACACTCCTTTTTCTTTTATGATACGGCTTACCATCAGGAACGTCGGAATCTTCGGAAAGGGAGATGGTCTGAAAGTATTCATATTCACTCCGATGCCATCAATGTGAGCAACTTTCGTGTTTTTCAAAATACGCATTTTCAAAAACAATTCACTATCGTCATAATTTAAAAAAATCACTTTATTGCAAAACAAAAATGCAATTTTATATAGCCATTTATTAACACGGCGAAGAATCTTAGCTTTGATATCATTAGATGTATATATGCGCCCAAGCCCTTCAACCATGGCATATATCTTATTTACCCCAGTGACCCCCGCAGCCACACTGCCATAAACAATTGGTTTTGCTGTGTACGAAAAAACAATATCCGGTCCAAACTCTTTAATCGTTTTCCTCAATTTAAAAAAATATCCGATATCGCCCATAAGACTGATTCTATCTTTTTTTAGCTGTATTTCAAAAATTTTTTTTACTCCTAACTCACTTATATCATCTACATAATCCTTGTTTGGTCCAGTAACTGCAACTTCAATTTCTTTTTTTACCATATCTCTTATAAGATCCCCGCGAAAATTATAAACTGTTTTGTTTTTTGGCGATATGATTAGAACTTTCATGCCATTTCCTCCAAACTTCGATAAATCACATTTAACATCCGCTCATGGTTCCCATCACCAATAAAACTGTTATGCGGCGTGACTATAACATTCTCCATGTTCCAGAGCAAACTGTCTGCTCCAAGCGGTTCTTCTTCAAAAACATCAATCACCGCTCCTCGCAAATTGTCTCCTAATGCATCCATCAACGCATCCGTCTTAACAACTGCCCCTCGTGCGATATTAACCAGAACGGCTCCAATCTTCATTTTTTTTAATTGCTCGAAGTCCATCATTCCTCTTGTTTCATCTGTCAGCGGAAGGGTCAGAACAAGAACATCACTGTGTCCAAGAACAGAATCGAATTCATCAAGGGAAACCATCTCTTCAAACAGCTTTGATTCATACGGCTTTATATCCACTCCAAGCATCCGGCAGCCAAACGCTTTGAATCTTTTCGCACACTCTGCCCCTACGCTTCCGCAGCCAACAATGCACACAGTCTTCCCACATAATTCCTGTATACCTCTGTGTTTAACCCATCTATGTTCCTTCTGATTTTCAAAGAAGAATTTACTCTGCTTGTATAATTGCAAGACACCGCAAATAGCCATCTCAGCCATCGGAATGCTATACACACCTCTGGCGTTGTATATTTGTATCCCGTGTGCCTTTACATAGTCCATCGGTATACGGTCATAGCCTGCGCTTGTGAGTTGTATATAGCGTAAGTTCTCAAACTGCTCAATCGGATGTGAAAGAAACAAACCGTTGCAGATAACACCATCAACCCACTCTGAATCACACGGAAGTAAATCACTCTCCTGTTGCATGAATATAACTTCATGACCAAGTGCCTTTAGTTTATTCAGTTCATCTTCTGTCCATGTGAAGGCCCCAGTCACAAGCAAATGCATATTAGTTTCCTTTCGTAATCAGCTTTGTTCCAATGTCCACTGTTGTGTGCAGGATAAATGCTGATGTTGCTATCAGGGCGGTCAGTACAATCCAGTTCAACGGGAAGAACAAATCTGTGTCTTTAATGACATCAATCAAGACATACTGAACCAAATAAATCTCAAGAGTTAGCTTTGCAACCAGCCCAAAAAACTGGCCTAACCATTTCGGCGCTTTTTCTAAGTGCCGGTCTATGCTGCTGAACCACCTGAAAATCAGATAGAGCAGGACAAATATGATAACCTGGTTGAGGATTTGGTACTGTGCTGCACCCCCCCTGCAGGAAAATCTTACTTACAAAGTATCCGCCAAAAGCAACTATAGAACCAACCGCATAAACCCATGCTCTACCTTTATTTCGTAGCTTTTCATCATTCAATCTGAACCAGACACCAAGCAACATACTCTCCATGAATAGGAAACGGATCATTGGCTCTCTAACTGTGTCAATGTGGTAGTAGCTTTTATCATAAGCAAAAATGTAGCAAGCGACATACGCGATGAAAATGATTCCCATCACAGCTGGGATATGTTTCTTTATCCTTTCAGATTTCATCATGAAGTAGTATGGAATATAGAGGACCAAGATCGAGCCGATAAAGTGATAATAGGTGGGGTATATAAACCACGACAACCACTTCGAATACCTAACGCCCACAGCTGCCAACTCGCTATATAATATCGTGTTTTCTGTTCCAAGAGCATAGCTACTCAAATCATACTGTCCAAGCACAGCATATATAAGAGTAATCAAGATAACTGCTGGGAGAATCCGACTTATCCTCTTCCCATACCATTTCCAGAATCCAGTCCGTATGTTTGTTAAGCAGTATCCGGAAACAGCGAAGAAAAGAATGTCTCCAATCAGCCCACCGTTCGCTATTAAATCTGTGGGATATATTCCTGTATAATGCGCATTAGTAATTAGCATAGCTGCGAGGCATCGCAACCATGTTATAAATGTAATCATCCTTCAATCTTCCTCACAGCTTCAGCCATTGCCGCTTTATTATCTGCAAAATAACTTGCATGTAGCTCACACTCTGCTTCAAATTCTCTCAACTGACGAATGCCATTGACGAATGTGGAACTGATAACACCAAGGTGGTCAATCTTGTCCACATTAAAGAAACTGCGTGAGAGAATTGCACAAGTCGAGCCCAGCCGATAGTGCTCTTTAATAATCATCTCAGCCGGAATCATCCCTTTGCCAAGGGACGCAATGCCTCCGAAACCGTAGGGGATGTTTTTGTCCCGGAACTTCGCACAAAGATGCTCCACAGTCCCATCGGTCAGAAGCTCAAACATGAACTTCATGCCGTAGCCAAGGCTCAGGTCGTTCAACCCAATGTGGATACTATCAATACCGTCCAGTTTGAGGATATTATCAATCACATCCACAGACTCTGGGGTCTCCACAAGTAGCATGGTCTTAACTCTGCCGTTCACAAGAGACAGAAACTCCTCAACCTCACCTACAGTCTTAAAGAACGGGAGCATGATAATATCCGCCCCATTCACAAAGGCAGTATCAATTTCCTCTTTAGAAGAGCAGTACTCTGCTGTAGCTTCATGTATCGGGTTAATGCGGACGAGAAGTTCGGCTGTGGTAATTGCGTCAGAAATTACTTTCACATCATCAAGGGTGTGGTAAGACTGAACCGTATCCATGCCACCTTGCCTTGTAGCTTTTCCTATATACTCTAAATCAACAAAAATTCTATCTACACCCGCCGACTCCGCAATCTGAGCAACGCCTGGGCGGTTCGTTATGTACATTAATTTCAGCATCGCTCAGCCTCCTTATTTCTGCACAGTTGCTTTATCGTCAACAGTTGCTGCGACCTGGTCAGCGGCTACTTCTTTTGCCGTATTACCAGCCGCAGCCGTCTTAGTGGTGTTTTCATTATCAGCGTTCGTGAACACTTTACCGAGTGTCTTGAAGAAAATCTTCACATCAAGCAGAAACGACATGTGTTCGACATACCAGACATTCATCTCAATACGTCTCGGCCACTCCACTTCCTTGCGACCATTAATCTGTGCCCAGCCGGTAATGCCGGGACGAACATCAAACATATGCTTCTGATGTTCCGTGTACTCCTCATAAGGCCAGGGGTGATATGTAAGCGCAGGTCTGGGACCGATGAAGCTCATCTCGCCTTTGAATATATTAAAAAGCTGGGGAACTTCATCTATGCTCGTTGCTCGGAGAATTCGACCAACCCTTGTGATGCGTGAATCACCTTTGCCAGAGTAAACACCACTGCCGGTGTGTTCAGCATTCACAACCATGGATCTGAACTTATAAAATTTGAACGGCTTACCGCCAACACCCAACCGATCCTGTTTAAAAATCGCCGGACCGGGTGAATCTATCTTCACGATTATTGCAACAATCAGCATCGGAATTGCTCCAATAACAATGCAGATGCCAGATACCACTAAATCCAATAATCTCTTTACTTTCGGATACATAATCCCTCTCCTCAAACCCTCATTTTCATCAACAACCACAACTCACACATAACCATGGCCTTAGAAGAAACTCGGCTCACAGCCAAAGTCAGCAATGTACTGCTGTACCCAGGGCTCGTTAATACCGTAAACAGGAATCCCGTTAGGCGCCGTCTTTTGCTCTATGATTACCTTTTCACTGATTGGCTTTTCCTTCTCTTCCATATCTAACACCTCATATACGAGATAGAGACTGTGTTCATCTGCACATTTTCTCCCTATCTCACCATCGGTTTGCCTGTAGCAACTTTTTGAACACTCTACGTTTAAAGCCATTTCTAACTCTCGGTTTCCTCGCTCTAATAATAAGCCTGAACGATACTCAACATTTTAATTATCATCGTACCGAAGCTGTTTTGTAGTAAAGGTTTTGCCGTGATGGGTATTTGTCCTGCTACCGTTCATATAATCCTGTGCCGCGTCTGCATTTTAAGGAAGTCTCATTATATAACTCCAACACTGGCATCATTGGCGCTTATGATAAAATCTCCCCTGCTACTGTTGATGAGTTTCTCCATTTCTCTATAATATTTCCTAACATCCATGTCATTTCTTCTGTGAAAGGTCTTAATGACCCCATCGGAAATCTGGCGCCCGATGTGCTCTGCTATCGGTTCTAAGGCGCCAACCATTGCGCCAATAATTATAGCATTTGTTTCGGGAGATAAATTCGCTGTCACCATGCATGGTACAAACGCAGTGATAGCTCCTACCATTGCACCACTGGCCACATTTTTAATTAATGTGTAACTCTTTTCAGTGTCAGCCCGGAAGCCATTTGCAGTCATGCTGTTGTATATATTTTTCAGTTCGCCCCAGACATGTCGGTTCAGTTCCGATGTGTAAGTATTAAAGAGTTCTATTGCGTCTTCTCTTTCGTGAACATCCGCGATTGGCAGATCAGCCAGCAAGAAACGTAGCAACTTCTCCCTGTCATCTGCCTGGTACCTAATATTAAGCTTATTCCTGATATCTATAAATGTCTTTATCGGCAATATATTTACAATTCTGCTGTCAAACATACAACAATAATTCATCCTCGTATCATGCAGGCTTTGGTATGCGTCCTGTGGAGCCGTATCCACTCTGGGGTCCATCCAAATCGGCAAGAAATCCGACTCAGCCAGAAAATGCATGTTAAGTGCTTTGGGGACATTCGGAATATAACAGGATTTCACTAGGTTATACAGCATATCCCTGGCTGCTTCGCTGATACTGTCTTCATGATAAGCGCCTGACAGGATACGCTCCAGATCATCAAAGTTCACACGTTCGCCGTTAATATATCCCTCAACCTGCTCTTTCAGTGCCGGATTGCCCACTGCTTCCAAACACCGGGACTTTTCAAAGGCTTCGTGCAGGTTTGCCTTAAAAGCACCGGCGACGTGATCCAACTTATAACTCTCATATTTGCAAATACGCTTAGAAAGCCTGACTGTGTTTTCCTTTGATAAAATCCACCTATCCTCGCCAAATCGCTTCTCAAAGCCGCTACGGACATCTTCCAGAGTTGTCTCATCGCGTCTCACGCAACGCAGCAATCCGTTCTTGGACAGCAAATCCAAATCATACAGACAAAACTGGCCCTCTGTGCATCTCATCTTAAGGCCGTTGTCTATCTCATCTCCCATCAGGAGCAAATCTGAAAAATTAGAATTCGTCAAAAACTGGGAGTCCGCTACACAGACATAATCCCAGAATAGTAACTGAAACATGATTTCTTTTCGCAATTTCCACGCCGGACGCAGATCTCTATGTCCCACATTCCCGTCCAAGGTTGTCATGTATAGTGCATTAGCCATTCCATTCTCCCCTTATGTATTTTAATAAAAACAATTCTGTCATATTGTCCGTATAGCCATATCCGTCAGACAAATTATAACAAGCTGGATCTATGGTCGCCGTCTTTATATTCGGCTCACTCCAATCCAGGTGTTGGGATTCCACCTGCCTGCAATCTCTGGCAATAAAACAATAAAGCGGATCTCCATTCAAAGAGGGTGCGTCATAATACCTCCCTATAAAATCCAGTCTCGCACTGATTAACCCCGTTTCTTCACTTAACTCCCTCATGGCTGCCTGCTGGAATGTTTCTCCTGGATTCCCAAAACCCTTGGGGATTTCAAGCCCCCAACTGCGGGCACCATGACGAAATGTTTTGACAAGCTGCACTTTCCCATTTTCAAGAACCGGAAAAACACCCACGCTAAAAGGTGCTGTATAAGACATTCGTATATATGAGCCGGTGACACCGCTCGGAAAAATTACCATATCATCATAAAATTTGGCAAATTGATTCTCATATACAACCTTTGGAGTCAAGATTTCAATTTCTCCCTTCATGTGGTTGCCTTTTGGTAAATTCTTCTCCATATTAACCTCCATTTTTCAAAAACGCGCTACGGTTAAACCTATTCCTATATGACTATCGACAATCGGCCTACCCATTGCATGACCATTAGCTACAGCATTTATAGCTTTAAACAAAGCCCATTATGCTACAGTTAAACCGATTGCTTCAAAACCTATTTCCTACCCATCAAAAACCAACTTGTGCTACAGCAAAGTCAATCCGATTCTCTATAGCAACCAGACTACCCATGCTACAGTGAAGTAAATCCCGTTCTGTTTTTTACCCATCGGTTTACCTGTAGCATGTGCGAAAAATATGCTACGGTTAAACCGACTCTTGTCTGTACGCTAGGATTTTTGAGGGTTTACGATGTGAAAATAGCGATTTTTGCTGTTGATATTTAACAAAATACAAGGGTGCTTTTGTTTCTATTTTGTCTATTTTCTACAATCGATTTACCCGTAGCATCTAATGTCTGCTCACTTAATTTCATCAGCTCTTACCCCAGTGGTTTACTCGTTGCGTCTTTTGCAGCATGCGTCGGTTAATTCCTTTCCTTTTCACTGCCTCCATTTGCACCAAACAGCAAAGGTGTCTCCATATGTGTTTTCTTCTCTTTTTGCGCAAGCATTCTTATGATCACAATTCCGACAGATCATGACGTCCGCCAAAAACAGCACGCATTTCTTAGCATTTCCCCTCTTTGTCTTTATGTCTCAAATTCAGTTGAATAAAAAACCACATTGCGCAAATTCGCGAAAGCTTTGCCTTCAAATTCCGCCTCCCGAATGCGGTGCAGAATCAAAAAATCGCAATAAAAAAGCCCCTCGCTGGGAGGGGCGCACTGTCATCTTCATCGCAAAAAGCTTGGCGGCGGTGCAAATTTCACATATTCAGTTACAAAAAATTTCGCCTCGCGCCTCTGCCTGAGAGCCGCCTGCCACTGCAGACCGAGGTGCTGCAATAAAAACGCTCATTTATTTGAATTCTCCAAATCTCGCTTATCCTATATACCCCCCCCACAAATGCATTTATAATCACATCATGACACTGCCATGTTATCTCGATATGCCGTTTATCGTATACGGTCACCCGCTCAATGAAGCTCTCAGCGATGCGCCGCGTCAATCCCTTCTCATTTTCAAAAAGATTCACTCGTTTTGAAATCTCCATCGGTTCAGATATAATGCCTGCGCTGCAAAGCTTTCCCAAGCACGCGGTGATTTCGTCTGACCTCGTTCTTATTTCACTTTGTTTTGCTGTCAGAGCCTCTTTCTGATTCAAAAATTCCTCCTTTCCGATTCGCCCCTCGCTGTAAGCCCTGCAAAGCGCGTTTTTTTGTTTGCCGATTTCCTTCATTTCAATATCAGCCATATCCGCCCTCTCCCGCAGCAGCCGCAAATTGTTCCATCGCGTCTGCTCCGCATTTTCAGCGTCTCCCGAAATTATACGCACAAGCGAAACCCACATTCTTATCGCGGAAAAAATCGTCTCGCTCAATTCTTTTTCGTCTGTATATTTTCTCATGCAGCCCGCGTCAATTCCCGTCGCAACACGATGCTCACAGCGAAATCTACCGCTGCCGTTATTTTTTGAATACCACATTGCATAGCCGCAGAAGCCGCAGAACA
The DNA here is from genome assembly GCA_021202075.1 of Lachnospiraceae bacterium. Classification (GTDB taxonomy): domain Bacteria; phylum Bacillota; class Clostridia; order Lachnospirales; family Lachnospiraceae; genus Choladousia. The sequence goes on from JAJQDT010000029.1 coordinate 21,414, forward strand.
CAAGCCCCTTCAGCGGATAGTCGTTCGACCTGCCCGTCACACGGCTTACAGTATTCATGCATTCCTGCGCCGCGCGGAACACCTCCATGCTCACGATTGGGGGATGATGATTCAAAATGCGCAGCGGCGCGCCGGACGCTTCTGTTTTACGAAATCCGGGGACAATATTCGTCCTTTCCTGACCGATATATGTTCCCGCGTAAGTCTCGTTTGATATAACATCCCTTACCTTTGCGCTGTCCCATCCCGCGTATTCTCCGATTTCCCCGAAGCTTTTCTCCTTGCCGTAAACATGGTGTGAGCGGTTGTACGCCTCCCGCGTCAGTACGCCCTCCGCATTAAGTCTCCTCGCTATCGCGCCCGTATTCATTCCCCCGCACGCCAGCTCAAAAATATACCTTACAATCGCCGCTGCCTCCGTGTCGATTATGACGGAGGAGGGATTTTCGGGGCAGCGAAGATACCCGAACGGTCTTGCCGCCGCCACATACTCCCCGCTCTGCCGTTTCATGTGAACGGTAGATTTGATTTTTCGCGAAAGGTCGCGGCTGTAGAAGGTGTTTACGATATTCTTCACCGCAACCTCCATCTGGCGGTCACTTTTGTCTTGGCTGTCGTATGAATCGGCAACAGAAAGAAATCGCACGCCAAGAAGCGGGAACAAAAGCTCCAGATAATCCGCCGCCTCCATATAATTTCTGCCAAATCGCGAAAAATCCTTGACAATAACGGTATTTACTTTGCGCTGCACAATAAGCTCCAGCATTCGCTGAAAAGCGGGTCTGCCAAACGTCATCCCGCTGTAGCCGTCGTCGATAAATTCCTCCGATTCCTCGTTTTTCAAATCAGAATGCTCCGATATGTAATCGTAAAGAAGCTTCCTCTGATTCTCCACACTGTCGCTCTGTGACTTGTACTCTCCTATGTCCTCGTCAGACTGCGAAAGCCTTATATAAAGCGCTATCATTGATTTTCCTTCGCCTCCGTCGCATACTCACGTATCAGCCGCTCCGCGTAATCCTCAAGCCCGAATGTAACTGACAGGTATCCGCCCACGCCATATTCCACGCGCTCCACCATCGCCTCCGCAAGCCCCCTCGTCAGTCCCGCGCAAAGCAGCCTCTCCGCGGCATTCGCCTCATCTGACTCAATTATTTCAACCGATGAATACGGCGCGAGCATTACTGTCCTGCCTTCCTGCGGCGAGTCTCCCGCACCGTCAAAAAGCGTCAATTTAAGCGCGTCGCATGGGTCGGCGACAGTATCTTCCTCAATGTCTGCAAGTCTCTCCCTGACCTCGCGCAGTCTTTCAAGGTATGCTTCCCTCGCCGCCGCATAATCGTCCCCGACTGATTTTTTATCCGCGAAATCCTCGTAAAGCCGGTGCAGCCCGTTTTTTATGTTCGTCTCCTCCGCCAGCAGCAATTCCGTTTCCGCGCGTCTATGCTTAACTGCCTCACACGCAGCAGATTTTATCACGCCGTCATCAGCCTCAACTAAAATTCGGCATCTTATGAGGTCAAGCAAAATTTTTCTGACCGTGCGGTCGGAAACGCTGTAAGCCTTAGCGCAGCAGGAGGGCGCATCCGCGTCGCCGCGCCTGTAATTATAGTAATTTCCGCAAATATAAGACCTTCGCCGAACGTCCCCGCGTCTTGACACACGCGAATAAAGCATCGCGTGTCCACATTCCGCGCAAAAAATCAGCCCGTTCAGAACGTCGGGATTTTTCTCCCTTATCTCCGCCTTGCCGTCAACGGCTTCTTTTCTCCTGCGGGAGTTATAATCGCGTATCTCACGCACAGCCTCGAAGGTCTCTTTGTCCGTCAGCGCATCGTGAGTGTCGGGAAAGGTCATAATCTCCCCCTTTCCGTAGACGTTATATACGGTTTCCCCTATGTACGTGCGGTTTTTCAGCAGATTTCCCACCGTGTAATTGCTCCATTTTCCCGTTGTCTTTCTTTCACGTTTATATCCGAGCTGTCTTTTTCTTTCAAGGGGCGTCGGCGCACCGAGGGCTTCCAGCCTGCGTACAGTCTCAGTCACGCCAACTCCCGCAGCCGTCCATTTGAACATCAATCGCACAAAATCCGCGGTCTCGGGATCTGGAATGAGCCTGTAACTGCAGTCCGGCATCTTCAGATACCCGTATGGCGCAAGATTTATACCCGCAACTCCCCTCATGTGATTCAATCTTATCGTGTTTGTTATCTTCTGACGAACGTCTAAAATGTACATCTCGTTTACCATATTTTTTATCGGTACCATGATGCTGTTCATCCCGTCATCGTCAATGCTGTCATATCCGTCGATGACGGAAATAAAGCGAATGCCCTTTTTCGGGAAGAGCTTTTCAATGTAATATCCCGCATCAACATGATTTCTCCCGAACCGCGAAAGATCCTTGACGGCGATACAGTTGATTTTGCCCGCATCCACATCGTCCATCAGCCGTTTAAATTCGGGACGGTCAAAGCTCATCCCCGACCACCCGTTATCCACGTAGCATCCGACAAGCCGAAACTCCGGGTGGCGCTCTATATATTCCTTCACATACCGCACCTGATTTTGAAGCGAGCGCGAATCGTCAAGACCGCTGTTTTCATGTGAAAGGCGCGCATAGACGGCTGTATTCCACACCTTTTTTCTCGTCCGTTCAATATACCGCTCTGTTGATTTCGGTATTCTGTCACGTCTCCCCATTTATCCCCTCTCCTCTCCGTTTCGCGGCGTAACATCGCACATACCGCTCGATTTTTCGTTCTCCTGACTATTATACGCACGGCGCATCAGAAAGCTGCGATATTCAGAGCGCCTTTGCTTAAAATATCTCCCCTCCGCCGCACTCGCCGCATCCGCATATCTGACATTTCCCGTATCAAAGCCTGTCTGCACATCCGCAAACCGAATCCCGCAGGGAATAAAAAACTCATTGACCACGCTTTGCAGCGCATAGACCGTAGGCGCCACCGTGCTTGCGGCATAGATAACGACAGCCTCAATCGCACCCGTCTCCACATCGTCAAGCAGTCGTTTCCACGCCTCATTGTTCTCGGCAATCCACGCATTTCTCTCCCTGCTGTCGGGAACCCTTCTCACCGCCGCCCGCATATCGCGGTAAATTCGTATCAGGCGCAGCGTTCCGTCTGCCCTCACGTAATCTCTGCAAGCCGCCTCCGCATAATTTATATCCACAAAATCTCCCCATACGCTCGGCGCAATATAAAGAGCAGTTCTTTTCTAGACATCAGCCATCGTAATGGCCGGCAGCATCCCCTCCGTACATAATCGTATCAAAAATCGCCTCAATGGCCCGGAACCCTATCTCCGCACGTCCGTCCCCATATATGAAAATCTTATCAAAAAGCTCCGCTATTATGGGACGGTCGAGCGAAATTATGCTTCCGTTTTCGCGGAAGCTCCGGATCCATTCAGCCTCACGATAAGCGTCAAGCTCTCGCCTGCGATCCTCGGTCACACGCTCAAAAGCCGCCGCGGCGCTTTCGATTTTCCGACCGTACACCGCTGAATATTCGGAATATTCCTCCTCCGTCAGAATACCGGAAGCGCTGCTCTCGTAAAGTCCGGATTTAAGCTTCGTGTATCGCTCGATTTCCTCACGTATCCGCAAAAGCTGCTCATCCAGACGGACAACCCGCATTCCGCGTTCGGGAATGCGACCGGCTTCATCGAGCAGCCGCTCCTTTTTCACAAAAAGAGCGATTTGCGCGCAAACAGCGTCCAAAACGGATTTATATGCCCTCTCCTCCGCGATGCGTCCGCCTCTTTTCTCCGCGCCCCTGCAGTCGGGACAGCAGTAATATTTGTACCTTTTATCCTTGTAGCGTGATGCCCGGATTACAAGCTGCCTGCCGCATTCGCCGCAAAAAAGAAAGCCGGAGAAGAGTTCAGCGCGTTCCCTGCCTTCGGCTAACCTTGTATCTCTTTTCATAAGCTCCCGCACCGTGAAAAATACCTCGGCGTCAACTATTGCCTCGTGTGTTCCCTCCGTCCTCGTCCATTCGTCGGGCGGCAGATACACATTTTCGCGTGACCTGTAATCGAGCTTTTTCCATTTTCCCTGAACGAGCGTGCCGATATAGCACTCGTTATGCAGGATTCGATAGACGATTCCCTTTGACCACATTGCTTTGTCCCCGCGCTTGAAATAGCCCGAAATTTTCTCCCCGTTTGATGTCCTCTGCTCGTATGGCGACAGCACTCCCTGACTGTTCAGCTTATCGGCAATTGATTTATAGCTGAAGCCTTCAAGCTTCCAGAGAAATATCTGCCTTACGTGCGGAGCCGTAGTTTCATCCGGAACGAGCCTTCCCCTGTCGCGCTTGTCCCTGCAATATCCGTATGGCGTGAAATTCGCCACGCACTCGCCGCGCCTGCGCTTCGCTTCAAGCTGTGTCTTGATTTTCACGGAAATATCCCGACAGTAGATGTCATTTATGAGGTTTTTCATAGGCAAAATGAGTGCGTCCGATTCCGAACGTCTGCAAAGACTGTCGTAGCAGTCGTTCACGGCTATCATCCTCACGCCCATAAGCGGAAAAATGCGCTCAAGATACCGTCCGACCTCAATGTAGTTTCTCCCGAAGCGCGAAAGATCCTTTACGATAACGCAGTTCACCGCACCGCATTCAATGTCATCGTACATTTGCCTGAATGCGGGTCTGTCGAAATTCGAGCCGCTCCAGCCGTCGTCCACATACTCCTCCACCACACAAAATTCGCTCTTTCCGCTGACAAAATCCTCGATAAGCCTGCGCTGATTCACAATTGAATCGCTCTCCTGCTTGTCCCCGTCATCCTTTGAAAGGCGCAGATATACTGCCGTGCGGTAAACGGCGCCTCCCCGACGCGCGGCGCCTTCAAAATCATTTTTTGCTGCCATAAATTTGCTCTCTCCTTTTCCAAAAGTCAGCTCATCCGCACACGGTGCGAATGTAATGACAGAGTGAATCCTCCATGCTGCGCCGCCCCGCGAAGCTCACCTTAACAACTATACCGCCATCCAGATAACAGTACGGGTTTTTAATCTGGCGGATAAAGTCAAGAACCCGCTCCAAGGGCGGCAAAGACGTGTCGATTTTGACCTCGGCAATATCAACAAGCGTCGATACGTCAACCGTCCGCACATCCACCCTCTTCATTTCCTCCAGCCGTGCCAGAAGCTCGGCTGCCTCTTCCTTTGTCAGTCTCCTGTTCTCGCTCATGCGATCTCCTCCATTTGAAAAATTTAGGAGGGGCTTTCGTCCCTCCGGAATAACATTTTAATTCGGTTATAAAATATGCACATTATGCACATTCCTCTCGGTTTCGTCAAGGCTGCCCCGACCTATTTAACAAATTTTCCTTTTGGGAACAGCGTATTCAGTATATATTATTGCCCGAAGCTTGTCAAGCGCTATTTAATAAATTGTGTTACTTTGCCGATGGGCAGCTTCTCAAAGTCATATTTTTGGCGAAAGCTGCATGGAAATCAGTCGAGGCGACCACTTTTTTCCGAAAATAACGTAATGTTCACAAATTTGCTATTGACAAATCGTCGATTTTGTGGTATAATAGCATGATACGAACGGATGTTCACGAGGGGAGGCGGCTCAATGTCAAAAATCGAAAACAGTGAGGACGATTTTTGGAATCTGTCCCCGTTTTTGCCCAAAAGAGACGCGGACGACCGCGCGGTGCGCTCAAAATCCACAGCAAGCGCGCGCGACACCTCGGCGGTTGACATTGAAATTCCCGTTGACGTGAAAGCAGATGTTAATATTACCGGCGGCGCAAAGCCCTCAATAAGCAGGCTCGCGCTGCGCTTCCGAGAGGTCGAGGTCAAAGGTACCGCCGCAAATCAGAGGAGCGACCCGAAAAAAAGCGCTTACAAAGACGAAACTTTGCGCGAGGCGCGTCCAAAGCAGGTATCGATTCCGAAGCTGAACCCGAAGCCGCTTCCAAAGCCTGAGGGCAAAGCGAAATCCGAGCGCGAAAGCGTCAGTCCCGGCTTCTTTTACGGACGGCGCGGTGAGACGGAGGCGCCCGAATACGAATACGAGCTGACAAACTGCCTTATTACAAAGGCTTCCGTATTCAAGATACGCTCAACGCACGATTTTTACTCGGGTTTTCGGTCGGACGCGAAGCGCTATTTCGGCGTTGTCGGAAAAAAGGCGGAATTTGCGCCGTATTTCTCGTATACGCCGCAGTACCGCCAGATGAGCACCGCTCAGCTTGCGTACTATTTCTGGTGGCGCGAAAACGTCCGCGCATCCATATATCCCGACACGGACTACACCTATATTCTCCTTTACATTTTCGAGATAATCAATCTTCCCGACCTTATTCCTCCGAGCAAGGGGCTTGACGCTTTGTGCAGCATTTGGCTCGCGTACAGGGAAAAATACAACGCGCTTGACAAAAACCTTGAGATTTGGGTCATGGACTACTGCCTTTTGTATAAGCTTCCCTGCCCGACCGACAAGCTGAAGCCGATACTCGGTGAAATAGTCTCAAAAAAGAATATGCGGTACTTTTACGTGACATATAAGGACGGCAAAATCGACGCAAAAGCGCTCATTGAAATTTTCTCGGATTATATGTGGAAGGACAGCGTATTCGACAAAGAACCCGAGTCAGGCGACAACAGCCGCAGGGATCCCGATTTTTACAGCCGCCTTATCATCGGAGCCCTTGAATATGTCATAAACAAAAAGCAGCTTCTGAGGATTGAAAAATCGGATTTTAAGCCTTCATGGGCGCTGCACTATCTTTACTGCGGAGCGCTCGTATCCGACAGCGTAAACCGCCATATAAGGCTCGAATATCTGAAATTCAACCGCGAAAGCGAGCTTCGCGCACCGATTACGGCAGCTGTAAAATATTCAGAAAATAAGGTGCGCGCATATCTCGGAATCCGTTCAAGACTACAGGCAAAGGGACTGCCTCCGAAAATCGCGGAGGCAATCGACGAGTATTTTGAAATAAAGCTGCCTATGCCTCAAACAGCGAAGAAAAAGCCGCAGGACGACGAGGAGGAGGAATACGCCGCAGAATATGAACCCGAATCTGACGTGCTTGACATGACATCGGCAAGGGATATTGAGAATAAATCGTGGGAAATCACCGAAAAGCTCACGGAAAGCATGGCGGCGGAATCCGAGCCGGAGGCGACATCGGCAGATGCGGAAAAACCAGAGCGTGAAACCGTGACAGATGTCGAAATTTGTGCGGATGACGGGGTGGGTGACTCAAGCGGCGAGGTGAGTGAAACGCTTCGCGGCGCGCTTGACGATACCCTGCTGCGGTTTCTCGATACGGCGCTTTCAGGCGACGGTACGGCTCAAAGTGAGCTTTGCCGAAAATCGGGAATTTACGCCGACAGCGCCGCCGCAAAAATAAACGAAACCGCCGTCGATATAATCGGCGACATTGTGCTTACGCCGTCCGAGGACGGGAAATATTACGTAATAATTGAGGATTACAGAGAGGAGGCGTCAGTGTGACTGTCAATAACAAAGAAAAAAACGCAGAGGTCAAGGACACGAAGCGAGTGCCGAAGCGCATACTTTCGGGGCTTATGAATTCCCTTTCAGCCGGTGTCGTGCCGCGCTCCGGCGCGCCATATATCGCAATCGGACGCACGGACGAAATATCAGCGCTTCTCTCCGACCTTGACCGCACGGCAGGCGGCGAGGCGGCGATGAAGTTTTTGATAGGGCGATACGGCTCGGGCAAAAGCTTTCTGATACAGCTCATGAGGGGATACGCGCTTGAGCGCGGATTCGTCACCGCCGACTGCGACCTTTCGATAGAAAGGCGCCTTGCGGGGTCAAACGGTGGGGGTCTTGCGACCTACCGCGAGCTTATCAGGAATCTCGCGACAAAGGCGTCTCCCGACGGCGGCGCGCTGACAGGAATTTTGTCGTCATGGATATCCGACATCAAGTCAAGGCTTGTAATGTCGGGAATTGAGGTCGGCTCGGATGAATTCAACAAGCGCGTAAAGGCGGAAATCTTTTCCGTGCTTCACAAAATCGAAAACGATGTCGGCGGATTTGAAACCTCATACGTCATATCGACGTATTTTACCGCGTGCGAATGCGGCGACGAGGAGACAAAAAGCGCCTGCGTCAAATATCTTCGCGGTGAATTTTCATCAAGGCGCGACGCAAGAGCGTACCTGCCCGGCGTAAGCTCAATAATAACCGACGAAAACTGGTACGACAGAATAAGGCTTCTCGCGGGTCTTTTCGCCGAAATAGGCTACAGCGGATTTGTCGTATTTATCGACGAGTGCGTGAACCTTTACAAAATCCCGAACAAGATAAGCCGCGAAAACAATTACGAGCGCATTCTCACAATGTACAACAATACTCTTGAGGGCGGCGCCGCGCATCTCATGATTGTGATGGCGGGAACGCCTCAGTTCCTTGAGGACAGGCGGCGAGGACTTTTCAGCTATGAGGCGCTTCACAGCCGTCTTTCGGACGGCAAATTCGACACGGGCGAATACGTCAACATGATGGGTCCCGTCATAAGGCTGAAGAGACTGTCAAAAAGCGAGCTTCTTGCGCTCGTTCTTCGTGTGACCGCGCTTCATTCGCAGTATTATAATTGGACGCCGAGTAGTGCGGAGGCGGATCCGGGGAGGTGGGTCGCCGCGTGGCTGTG
>JAJQDT010000038.1 GCA_021202075.1 Lachnospiraceae bacterium
TTGGGAATGGTGGGAATGGGAATCCCTTCGCAAAGCTCAATGTATAATTCAAAACTAGGAGGAACACACATGAGTAAAAGAACATTAACAGCCATATCAGACTTAATGCGCAGAAAGACCCGATGACTGTCTCGAACGCATGGGGAACCGTGACCGGAGATATTTATAACATTATGCTTTCAGTTGCGGCGGCTCTGGCCGTGCTGTTCTTTGTGCTTGGATGGCTGAATGAGAGCATTGACATCCGGACAAATTTTACGCTGGAGAGCATGTTCCGGTTCTTTGTCCGGTATGTGATAACCGCGTCCCTGATCGTGAATTCCCTGACTCTGGCTACAGGCATTACAAAATGTGCGACTGCACTGGTGACGTCAGTTTCGGTGGAAATAGAAGCAGAAGAAGTGGACGGATTGTTTGATGAAATGAAGGAGGAACTGGATGATTCGGATGCGGATGGCGGCACATGGCTGGCATATGGGCTGGTGGCAATGCTCGGAGGAGTGATTGGCGGTTTGGTAATCATTGTCTGTGCAATCCAGCTGAAACTGTCGGTCCTGTCGCGTCTGTTTAAGATGCTGCTGTGCATCCCATTTGCTCCGGTGGCGTTTGCCGGGTTTGCAGGAGGACGGGAGTTTTCCCAGTCCGGGATTGCCTGGCTGCGGACCTATACAGGATACTGCCTGGAAGCACTGGTGATTGTCCTTGCCATCGATATCAGCTATGGGATGTTCCAGGACACATCAGCGTTTGGAAGTGTTGATGGTGTGGTGGGTGTCGTGCTTGGAATCTGCGAATACTGTCTGCCGATGATAACTGCCTGCGCCTGTGTGAAAGGAGCGGATACGGTGGTGAGACGATGTCTGGGGCTGGGGTAAATACGCGAATCTTTTAAGCGAGCTCGTTGCCGTGGAGCTTTTATATTTTCATGACATCATGAAAATATGGTAAGGTTGAAAACTGGTATTTTCGGGAAAATTCCCTTGGATGAATTTGCCCTTTACCGGTAACGTGGCCGATGTATGTATTCACATAATCGTTGGCTTCCAGAACAATCGTTGGAAGATTTTTGACCATTTCGTTATATTCATCCTGGTCTACGATGGCCGGGGTAGATGAGTCAATATATTCAGAATTTTTAATAATTACGATTTTTGAGTAATCCAACCCGGAACTTGTCCTTCGTGAACGTTTAGTTCCAGCGAAAAGAAATGAATTCTTATGTCGAATATCTGAACGAAAAGGAACGCAGATAAAATAATCCTCATGTGAATCTATGAGTAAGCAGGTATATGGACGTCCCTGTTTATGCATAAGTTCAGGGTATGTGGATGCCGGATAGTCTGTTATAAATTTAGATGATAGAAGATATAAACCGGAATCAAATTCCATATTCAATACCTCATGTAAAAAGCGGGGATGGATGGTTAATCCAACCCCGCCGGATTATTCTTCGCCCGGTCAATTTTTATTTTACCGATGTGTCAGAACCGTCACACATCATCTTCGCTCGGTCAGCTTTTATTTTACCGACGAGTCAGAACCGTCACTCGTCATCATTTAACGAAGACAAGAAGCCTTGCTTCTTGTGTCTTTATTATATGCGAAATGAGCTGATTAGGCAAGAATAATTTTAGTAAAAATTTGCAAAAAAATGGCAAATTTCAATATTCGTAGATAAAGCAGATGCAGAAAACGGAGGGAGATATGCAGATACCTGTAAACAAGGACATAGACGATTATAAAGATGATTTTTTCAAGGGAATGACGTTAAAACAGACTGTCATGTGTGCGCTCACCCTGGGGGTCGGCGCTGGCTGTTATTTTCTTTGCAATGCTGTGCTGGGGCTGCCCCAGACAGTTTCCCTGTATCTGGTGTTTCCGGCCGCGTTGCCGTTCGCGGCTGCTGGTTTCCTGAAGATTGATAGGATGCCGCCGCTGGAATACCTGAAAAGGCGGCGGGAGGTGACGAAAACACCGTTATACCGATTTCGGCCTCTGGTTTTTGAGCGGATGGAGACAGAGCCGGGGGACTGGATGGAGGGCTATATGGCAGATGGAAATGCTGTAGAAAAGGAAGGGCAGCATATAACTGCAAGAGAGGAAGAACAGCAAATAAATGGGCCAATTGGGTCAATTGCGAAAAAAAGGAAAATGATGCGCCGGAAGTGCAGCCGCATCGAATAAACCGGAGAGACAGAAAGCAGCTGCTGGCACCTTATGAGGAAGGGAACGGATTTCTGAACCAGGGACATTGCCAGGGATACGACGGGAATGCGCTTAAGCCGATGAAAATCAGGGAAGAAACCGGGGTGATGATCGATTGAAAATGTCTGATTGCAAGGTGACGACGGAAAAGCTCCATAAAACGCCAAAATATGTACAGGACCTGATTCCCATCTGCCGGATTAGTGAGGATGGCATTTTTGAATTGGAAAAAAATCCGGACGGCGCGAAAAAGCAGTATGACCGGGCATACCTGTTTGAGGATGCTAATTTTGCGACGATGGACGATCCGGAAAAGGAGGATTTCCTGAAACTCTACTGCGGGATACATTATCCTGCTTGTGCTGCTGATTGGGGCATCCGTTTTACTTCCTTACGCGATAAATTCCATTTCGGATGCGATTGTGGGAAGGATTATCGATCACTCTGGAACAGAACCAGATTCTGAGACGGAAGAAGAGATGCTGACGGAAACGGAAATGATTCTTGATGATACGACGGAATTGAATTCAGAAACTGAGCAATCCTCTGAGAATGCATTGGGATTGGAAGCAGACTCAGCAACGGCGGACTCAGAACCAGACCCTGAATCAGTAATAGAAGTCGAACCAGAATTAGAATCAGAGGAAAGACCAGAATCAGCGTCAGAGTCAGCACCGGAGACAGGGGATACCGCAATTCTGGGGCTGGAGTCTTCCTCAGCGTCCGAAGACGCGACCGGAGCTGTCGCAGATGAATCGGGGGATGATTCAGGGACACAGGAAGTGATGCAGGAATCAAGTGAAGGAAAGACAGAAGAAGCAGATACGGCTCAATCGGAACAGCTGGAAGAAATGGAAGCTTATGTGGAAATTTTTCAACCGGAGATTTCTGTGATGGATGGGGCAGCAGACAGCTTTACGGACTTTCTGGATGGCAGGGAGACGCAGTTTCTCACGGCAGTCGGGGAGTACGTCTATTCCCTCTATGGCAATCAGGTAAGCATTTCGAAGATTGAGATTGTTGAGAATGTCCGGAATAATGACGAGGAGTGCTCCTGCCAGATTGAATTATTTACGGAGGATGATGATTCGGAGCTGTTTATCTGCAGCTATAACAAAAAATGGGATTATTACGGAGTATATTCCCTGTACAGCGAGAATTAGAGGAGGAAACGATACCATGTATAAGAAGAAAAGCAATAAGCCGGTTTATATCGCGGTAGCAGCCGCGGTTGTCCTGATTGTGGTACTTGCAGTGGTGCAGTCTGTTTTACCAAAAATGCGGGGAAAAAACGCTGCCACGGAGACGGAGACAGAAAGCGAAGCCACCGGTGAGACGGAAACAGAAACGCCGGTGCATAACATTCTGCTTTATAAGAGCAGTGCCGGAACCATTGAGTTTGATGCAGACTGGCTGGTATCAGACAGTGACACGGAATCAACGCTTCAGGTGGAAGAGAACGTTCTTGTGACGATGCTGATCACGCCGACAGAAGGGAAGGCGCTGGAGAGTGTGGATGTCCTCGATTATGACATGCAGACCGTCAGCAGCGTGGTGCGTTCCGTATCCGGTACGGAAGACGCTGCCGGGGAGATGCGGCTGAGCTTTGTTATGCCCGACCGGGATATTTTCATCAATTTTAACTTTGTAGACGTTGATACTGAAACAGAAATACAGACGGAAGCGGCAGTGGCAGAAGCAGAGAGCGAGACCGAAGCGGCATCCCCATATGGGCTTACACTGCACAATCTTACTGACGAAGTGGCTGAAAGCTATAATGGAATGTTCAACGAGCAGACGTTCCTGCAGGCACTTGGTGATGCGCTTCACATTGACTCCGAAGACAGTGAGTACCGGATGGTGACAGACGTATACTTTGGCGATGCGGCAGCATCAGAGGAATCCGATACACCTAAGGTTTCGTACTATATTTATTTTAATGGCTATGAGACATGGAGAGTGCTCTCTACGTACTATGTAATTGAAGATTCCTGGGTATTACAGATGCCGCAGATGAAACAGAAGCGGAGACGGCAGCAGAAGAGGAGAACATAACCACGAGTGACACGGATTCAGCGGATACCGTGGACGCTGCAGATACTTTGAGTGGAGAGGGGACATCTGACAGCGCAGAAGAATCTGCTGCTTCCAATTCCGGAAGTACTGAAACGGGTTCGTCCGGTTCGGGGAGTACAACTGGCACGACTACAGCCACCACGACTTTTGATATCCTGTCAGTTTCTACTGTCTTTCTGAGCTATGTCGGAGACCAGGACGCCTTTTATCAGGCAGCGTTTGACTATATTCTGAACAAGGGCTGCAGCGGCAGCATTACCGGGACGATGTCTTCCTACGAAATAGACCCGGAGAATAAGACGGCTACGATCCGGATCATGCTCAGCACTGGCGGTACAATCACTGGAACCTATGACAAAGCAGCGAATACTTACAGCTTTTCCGGGCTGTGATGGAGGGAGAAGCTTATGGGAAAACGAAGAAGAACAAATAAGAACAATCTGCAAGAGGAGAAAGAAATCAATCAGGAAATCACGCATCAGGAAATAATCGAGGAGGCTGAGACCGAATCCATTGATACGGATTCTGAAAAAGAATCATTTGAGCTGATGGAGAACAAAGGAACTGGCCGGCCGGATAAGCGGCTGTTCCTTTTTGCTGCACTGGCTGTTATCTGGCTGATTGTGGTTTATTCTTTTGCGGGGCAAATATTCAATGACGAACCTGAAAATACAGGAGCGGATCAGTATCAGGCGTCCGAAGAACCCACTGAAGAGTCTGAGACAGATTTCGTTTCTGAGACTGTCCTGGTAACCGGCACAGGAGATTCCGAAGACGAAGATGCATCGTTGACTGGGATTGATACTGCAGCCGCTGGAGACGGAGAAATCGCAGAAACGCAAACGGGTGCGGATAGCATTAACGAGTCAAATTCTGATACAGATGATGAGGGTGAGACAGAAAATTGGCAGGCAACGATTTTTGGAACATCAGAAGCAACGATTCTGTCATCCATAAAGATTTCCGGACTGACAGACGCGCAAAAAGAAAAATCCGGATTCCGTGAATCGGATTTTCTTAAAGTGTTGTCCTCATTTTTAGCGGACAATGATCTGGATGAAGTGACAGAGGTAATCTTTGAAAATGAAATTTTATGCTCTTCGGAAGATGCCATCGCATTTTGCGCAAGCCTGGATAATTATGAAAATCAGCTCACGGTCA
>JAJQDT010000143.1 GCA_021202075.1 Lachnospiraceae bacterium
TTCACAAAAGTTCAAAATCTTAGTCTTCCTTCATCCCCACCCCGTGAATAGTAACGCTTTTCACTTCAGCGCGAAAATTAAAGTGAAATCTTCTGGAAATCCATCGTATAGTATGCTATAATACCGGAAAACTGGTACGATAAATCCATCACAAACAAGGAGGAACAGGCATGAAAGGAAAAAAATTTTTTATTGCAGCAATTATGGCTTTGACAAGTGTTGTATCTGTCACTGCATTTGCTGGCGAAATGACATCCACTGAAATTGATTCAGGGGGGGGCAGTGACACTGACTGAATCGGACGATGCGGTTCTTATTATGGAAGAAGAGGACACATACTCGTTTTCTGACAGCGAAGCAACGAATGAAATTCTTCCTGCAGATGAATCGCAGAGTGGTTCAGTTTCTGATTTTGATTTGGAAATAGAAGAAATAGCAGAAATAGCAGAGGCAGATTCTGTATACGCTGACGAGTCCTGTAGTGTGATTGACGATGAAGATTCGGACGATGATGAAGACCCGGAAATTGTTTCCATAAGTGCGTCCGTTTTTCCTGATTCCGTTTTCAGGACATATATTTTAGAAAATATTGATGAAGACAGCAGCGGAACCCTGTCTCAGAGTGAAATCAATTCAGTCAGCTCATTGAATGTTGAAGAAATGGAAATCACCACACTGGAAGGAATCCGATACTTTACAAAGCTGACAAGCCTTACTTGCGGATATAACAATTTGACTGCACTGGATGTTAGCGCTAACACAAACCTCACATATTTACGCTGTTACCACAACCAGCTTGAATCCCTTTACGTAAATGGTACCGCATTGGTCACGTTGAATTGTAATTCAAACAGTCTTACTTCTCTGGATGTCAGTAATCTGACAGCTTTAACTACCCTGTATTGCCAAGACAATCTACTGACAACTCTGGATCTGGGCACCAATACCGCTCTAAAATATTTACATTGTGATAATAATAATCTGGAAAGCTTGAATGTCAGCGGATGCGACTCGTTATTGTTGTTATATTGCTCTAATGATGATTCAGAAAAAGGAAACAATCATTTGACCAGCTTAGATATCAGTAATTGTATCTTGCTTTATGATTTGAATTGTGGTTCCAATAACCTGACTGAACTGAATGTAAATAATAACACAGCACTGATTCGTCTCTCCTGCTCCGATAACTCGCTGTCACAGTTAGATTTAAGCGCAAATCAGAATTTGGAAGCACTGTATTGTGGTAATAACAATCTGAATAATCTGGATGTGGCTGCAAACACAAGTCTTGAAGTTTTAGACTGTAACGAAAACGGCCTGGAAAATCTTGACATAAGTAAAAACACGCTTTTGGAACAGTTATATTGCCATGAAAACGATTTGACGGAGCTGAATCTGGATAATAATACATCTTTAAAAACAATAGGATGTTATTCTAACAATCTCTTGTCTTTGGAACTCAGCAAAAACACTGCTCTTACCATGCTGATATGCCACTCGAATAACCTGACGAGCCTGAACCTCAGTGAGAATGTATCTCTTGGCTATCTTTCATGTTCCGGAAATTCTTTAACAGAACTGGATTTGAGCCACAACACTGCACTGGTTACCCTTTACTGTAATAATAATTCTCTGACGGAGCTGGATATTAGCAAAAATACACAATTAGTCTCTCTTTACTGTGATAATAATAACTTAACCACCCTGGATGTAAGCGCGAACTCAAACCTTACGAGGTTGTATTGTGGTATTCAAACCTGTGATGTTCGGGCGAGCTGGTCTGATGGGATATTGAGCATATCCCTCGGAGATTATATCAGCGTGGAAGATTATTCCAGCATTGATCTTTCCTCATATGCGCAAGAAGTAGAAACGGGAGAACTTGTTTATTCTTCAGAAGGTGGTGAGATTTTTGGGTTCTCTTTGTCGGATGGAGTTTTAACTCTTTCGGATGCTCTTGCGACAACTTTACGCCCGGCTTATTCTTGCTCTATAGTCGGAGTAAGCACGAGTGATACGATGAATGTTGTTTTGATCATCACCAACAAAAACATCACATCCTGCACCAGCAGTATTTCCTCCGAAAGTTATACCTATGACGGAAATGCAAAGACTCCGACTGTCACGGTCACAGATGGTTCTGCCACATTGACGCAGGGAACGGATTATACTGTTTCCTTCAGCAACAATGTCAACGCGGGCACTGCTACGGTCACGATTACAGGCATCGGGGATTATTACGGGGTTATCACAAAGACGTTTGAGATTGAACCTGCGGATATTTCCGAATACACAGTTCTTTCCTCAGACGCCGCCGTTACCTATGACGGCTCAGCGCAGGAGCCGGACGCGACGGTGAAGACGGGCGTTCATCACTTGACGAAGGATGTTGATTTCACACTTTCGTATGAGAACAATGTTAACGCCGGTACTGCCACCATTATTGCCACTGGCATGGGCAATTATACAGGTGAAGCGACCGGTACATTCAAGATTAACAAAGCTTACCAGAGCTTCACGGTTATCGGACCTTCTGCAATAAAGGCGGGCGAGACCGGAACGATCCTGGCTTCCGCGCAGGGCGAGATATCTTTTATCAGCGCGGATGGTTCCATAGCGACCGTTAATAATTATGGCATCGTTACCGGGATATCGCCTGGTTCAGTCATAATTACGGTAAACGCTGCAGAGACGGATAATTATAATAGCGCGACAAAGACGATTGAAGTGACGATTATCGAGGGAGATCAGGATGACAGCTCCGATGGCACGGATGATACAGGTACAACGACCACACTCATCAGCGATACGTCTGACAGTACGTCTATTACTTCCACTGATTTGATGAAAGAAGGAGTCATCTCGAGCCTGACCAATACAAAAAAGGGGATCACGATCAAATGGAGCAAGGTCTCCAAAGCCTCCGGCTATTACATTTACCGTAAGACCGGATCCGGCAGCTACAAGAAGATCAAGACGATAAAGAAAGCCGCGACCACAAGCTATTCGGACACCACGGTAAAGAGTAAAAACGGAACAAAGTACACCTACAAGGTTGTACCTTATTCAGGGAATACAAAAGGAAGCGGCACGGGGAAAGTAATCGTCCGACTGACCGGAAACAGTATATCAGGCACGACGAACAAGTCCCCAAAGAAGATGGTCATCAAATGGAAAAAGGACTCGAAGGTTTCCGGATACCAGATTCAATACTCCACAAATAAGAAATTCAAAAGCGGAAGTGCGACAAACACGGTGAAGGTTTCAGGATCCTCTAAAACGAACAAGACCCTGACCCGTCTGAAAAAAGGCAAGACCTACTATCTGCGGATCCGGACATATAAGACCGTCTCCGGCAATACGTATTATTCGCCATGGAGCAGCGTCACAACGGTGAAAATCAAAAAATAGCATCACAGCAATAAAGAATAAGAGCCATAAAGGCTCTTATTCTTTTGGGAAAGAAAAGATCCATCAGCTGCGTTTGTCGCGACAACTCCTGAGCAAAGTAAATTAAATCTGGAAAAAATTATCCGGGATAAGAGGGAGTGGCTTTACACCACTGCCTCTACAAGCAGTTTGCCGCCGATTTTGATTTCTTTCAGACCGATTTCCTTCTTCTGGTTGAAATTGAAGCTGAGCATATACCCTGTGTCCAGATGATAATAATCCAGATAATCCTTCAGCTGCTTTTCCCCACGCGTATTATAGGCATTTCCATGCCAGAGCTTGAGCTCAATCACGTATTGTTTCGCTTTATAATCAATGATAATATCTGTCCGCTCCATATTTCTGGTACGTGACTCAATGTAATAATTCCCTTCCCCGTTTATGATAGGACGGAGGTACAGAAGAAAATATTTTCTGCCGTCTTCTTCTTTAAATTTCTGTTTTCGATCGCCGTAGAGATCATCGAAGCTGACAACAAATCGCTCCAGAATTAAATTCATGTCAAGCCCATCGTCGCGTATGAACTGATATTTTTCGCGGACTCCGAGGCGGTAAATGTCCGTCGTCCTGCTTTCTTCGGAGAGCAGGAAATAGTTATAAAGGCGTGTTTCAAAAATACGGTTTGCTATAATGATATTTGCATCCTTTTTTTTGACAAATCCAAACATTTTTGCCGCACTGATTGCTGCGCTATCCGGATTGTAATAAACATCCGCACCGTTTATCAGGATATCATACAGGATTTCCTTCAGATCCGGGTACAGATTTACCTTGTCAATCAGGGATTCAAACAGTGTATTTTCTTCCATCACAATCGCTCCGGCTGCCTTGATTATCCCTTCCTTTGTCCAGGCCGCTGAACGATTCGAAAAGGCATCCGTGCCCGGAAGTGTTTCATCCAGATATTTGCAAATGCGTGACACCAGAAATGGATATCCGGATGTATAATCATAGATTTCCTGAGCAATTGCCCGCACATCCATTCCCGTCCCGTAATCACTTTCATACTTGCGAAGCATTCCTTCAATATCAGCTGCGGAAAAACTCATATCAATCTTATAATCAGCTGCCACATTCCAGGGTGAATTCGTGTTATGTTCATCTGGAGAAACAAATTTCCTTTTCAGATTTTTAATATCATACACCCCTGCCAGAATAACGGAATGGAAAGTGGGAGTCAGATCCCTTTCGATGTAATTCGCTCTCAATTGCGCCAGAAAGTTCAGAAACACCTGATAATTGGATGCCTGATCTACTTCATCAATTATAAGAACAACCGGTTTTTCGGAAAGCTCACACCATTCATTTAAGACAATAAACAGTTCATCGAGAGTCTCTGCGTTTCCTTTTTTCTGAGAAAAAAAAGCGAGACGATTTTTCGATTCTTCAGGAATCTCAATACCCTTTACAGCCAGAAGAATGCGCTTCGAGAGCGCAAAGATAAAGCTGCTTTCATCCGTAAAGGAAGCCTCGCTCAACCGTTGAAAATCCAGCCGGATTACAAGATAATCATTTTTCAAATAGTCCGCCAGCGCCAGCAGTGTGGTTGTTTTCCCGTACTGTCTGGCGCGGTTGATGGTAAAATAGTCGCCACGGTCTACCATTTCCCGGATTTTCTTCAGGCGCTCTGTAAGATCTACCATATAATGTCTTTCTGGTATGCAGTTTGCGGTGGTATTAAATATTTTACTCATGGAATATTCACTTCCTTTCTGTTATCGGGATATGGAGCACTTGCAATCAAATCGCCTTCGGCGGTGACAGGCGCAGGTGGCGCCCGTTTGGCCCTCACCCGGTTATGCATCCGGTTTTTGACTATGGGGCATGGAAGGCAGATGCGCGGGTGACAGGGAATCGTTACTTACCTTTACCATTATGAGGTCTGTTTGAGCATAGTATAATCATGGGTTTGCGAAAAAACAAGTGGATTTTAAAAATAATGATAATTTGGTGAGCTGGTATAAGTCTATATATAAGAAAATGCTTGCGGTCGGCCTGGATATGCTCTGTCCTCAGATTACGAAGATTATCGTAAATGACGTCTTTACGGGCGGGAACCTGGAGCGGCTGCTGGATAAGGTTTATAACGATATCAGTGAAGAAAATGCCGCGCTGACCACGATTGCGGAGGAAAACCTGGCGGGGGTGCGCACGATAAAAGCGTTTGTGCGGGAGAAGTACGAGATTCAGAAGTTTTTATCGCACAACAAACGCTATTATGAGTCGAATATGCGCGAGGCGAAGGTCATGGCAAAATACGACCTGTATTTTTCATTTGTGACCCATATATGTCCATGATTTACGGAAAAAAGGTGTTGCTATTTTTATGGCCTTGTGTATAATATTTTACGAATCTGTAAAATAATGATTCAAATCAAAAGGTTGGGAATCCGCAGATCGCAGAAAGTATATTGCCGGATTTCTTTGAACACGGCGGCAATGGAACCAATGACACAGACAACAAACGCCCCGGGCCGGGCGTTCCCATCATTTTAAAAGGAGAATTGCATGGCAAAACTAGTAATCAATCCGGACAGGAAGGTCAGCAGGATCAACAAAGAGATTTACGGGCATTTTTCGGAGCATCTGGGCAGATGCATTTATGAGGGCATTTATGTTGGAGAAAATTCTCCGATTCCGAATGAGAACGGGATGCGCAAGGACGTGGTGGAGGCGCTGAAAAAGATTCAGATTCCGGTGCTGCGGTGGCCGGGCGGCTGCTTTGCGGATGAATATCACTGGATGGACGGCATCGGTCCGAAGGAGAGCCGCAAGAAGATGATCAACACCCACTGGGGCGGCGTGATCGAGGACAACAGCTTTGGCACGCATGAGTTTTTCGAGCTTTGCCGTCAGCTGGGCTGCGAGGCCTATGTGAATGGGAACGTGGGCAGCGGCACGGTGCGCGAGATGTCGGAGTGGGTCGAGTACATGACCTTTGACGGGATGTCCCCTATGAGCAATCTGCGCAAGGAGAACGGTCATGAGGAGCCGTGGGAGGTTCGCTTCTTCGGCGTCGGCAATGAGAACTGGGGCTGCGGCGGCAATATGAACCCGGACTATTACGCAAATGAGTATCGCCGGTACCAGACCTATGTGCGCGATTATAAATATCCGGATCCGCACACCGGGAAGAGCAGCATCCTGAAGATCTGCAGCGGCCCGAATGTTGACGATTATGAGTGGACGGACGAGGTGCTGAAGACTCTCTATCATCACTGCGATCCGCGTTTCCACGGTCATCTGGACGGGCTTTCCCTGCACTATTATGTGCATCCGGAGGGCTGGCAGATCAAGGGCAGCGCGACCGATTTTGACGAGAGAGTATGGTACAAGACGCTTGCGAAGGCGTATTTTATGGACGAGCTTGTGACGAAGCATGGCGCGATTATGGATCGCTATGACCCGGAGAAGAAGGTTGGTCTCATCGTAGACGAGTGGGGCACCTGGTTTACGGTAGAGCCGGGCACGAACCCGGGCTTCCTCTATCAGCAGAACACCATCCGCGACGCGCTGGTGGCGGGCATCACGCTCAACATCTTCAACAAGCATTCCGACCGCGTGAAGATGGCGAACATCGCGCAGATGGTCAACGTACTGCAGTCCGTCATTCTGACGGAGGGTGCGGATATGATTCTGACGCCGACCTACCATGTATTTGATCTGTACAAGGTACATCAGGACGCCGATCTGGTGGACAGCTCCATCGAGACCGAGGAGATCGACCTCGGGGAAGATCGGTTTGGAACCGGGGAGAGCGACAACATTATTACATATCATCTGCCGAACCTGACCGAGTCCGCCTCTGTGGACGCGGATGGCATTCTGCACATCACGGTAACGAACGCTTCCGCGGACACCGTGTATCCGGTAGAGACCAGCATCGTCGGCCATGCGGTAAAATCTGTCACTGCAGATACTGTATCCGGTGAAATGCATGAGAAGAACACGTTCGAGGAGCCGGAAGTCGTAACGGTGAAGCCGTTCGGCGGCGTTACTGTCACGGAGCAGGGACTTTCCTTTACCATCCCGCCGTGCGCGGTCGTTCGGCTGAGCGTAGAGCTGCAGTAAGGAACTGCTACAAAATAACACGCCTGGTTTGTGCCTGAGTATCAGGCTGCAGTGGATGTGCCATGGGCTGCGGCAGTGAGTTGGCAAAGCCCGGTAGCGGAACATAGACAAATAATTATATTGGAAAACCCGTCATGGACATCCACGGCGGGTTTTTACAATAAAGGAGAGCCTCGCCATTTGAAGTCGCACTGTGTGCGAGGCGAGGCCTGCGTCCATCATCCGTACCGGATGATGGACATGTAATAAAGGAGAGCCCATGAGTGAGTATCTGAGAATCTGCCGGAAATGTCATTTATATCAGGAGACGGAAGAGGAATTCCGCAAAAAGCTGGGCGAATACATTGCAAATTTGGATGAAGATGTCCGCGTAGATCAGACAACTTATGAAGAGCGTCTTACGAAGTGCAGCGAATGCGAGCACATCCTCAACGGGATGTGCAGACTCTGCGGCTGCTTTGTGGAGCTGCGGGCAGCTATCAAGGTTCGGAAATGCCCGGATATAGAACGCAGATGGTGAACGGGATTTAGAAAAACAGTTGCCTTTTTCAGGTGTATCATATATACTTATTTTAGCGAATTGATGTTGTGCATTTGGAGTTGCGTTGCGTGCGAGGCGAGGTCTGCGCCCTTTATTCCCGCGAAGCAACGAGCCAGGTAGCCGGAGTCATAAGGAATCCGTCGGCAAGCCGACACCTTATGACATAGCTTGCACGGATATTTGGCGGTGCTGGATGTCCAGTGGACATCCGTTTAGCACCGACCGAAGCAGAGCGTAGATGCCGCGAGGGTCAAATACCCCGATGCTTGCATCGCTGCAAATTTGATGCCCCGTATGCTTGCATCGGGGTCTTTGACTTGTACCAGATGACGGACATTTAATGAAGAAAAACAAATACAATTTTTATTTTGCCCGGATGGGCTTTGCGCAGGAGATAAGGAGAGGCAGGTGAGGTGGTCTATGCGGAAAACATTTAATGTCACGGGTCTTTGTATTCCTGAAAAAAATTACATGGTTGATATGAGTGGCCGGGTGGAGCGCATTATCGAAGAATACGTATTGCCTGGAAAATATTTCACTATCAACCGCGCGAGGCAGTTTGGCAAGACAACTACTTTATATCTGCTCGAAGAAAGACTGAAAGAGCAGTTTATTGTGTTGAGCCTGAGCTTTGAGGCGGCGGATGAGTATTTCTTTTCCCTGTCAAATTTTGCAACGGGAGTGTCTATGGATATTGCAGATTGTCTGCGCAGGCAGGGCGTGAAGGATAGCCTGATAAACGATTGGGAAAAGCCTGTTTCTGATGCCCTTCCATTGCGGGACTTGAACGCCAGAATTACGGGGCTGTGCGAAAACAGTGAAAGAAAAGTAGTTTTGATGATCGATGAGGTGGATAAAAGCTCGGATAATCAAATTTTCCTTTCATTTCTGGGCTTGCTTCGATCGAAATATCTGGAGCAATTAAAAGGAAAGGATACGACTTTTTTATCTGTTATTCTGGCAGGCGTCTATGATATTAAGAATTTAAAAAAGAAACTGCATCCCGGAGAGGAATCTAAATATAATAGTCCCTGGAATATTGCCGTGGACTTTACGGTCGACATGAGCTTTTCTGCTGAAGATATTGCTTCAATGCTGCAGCAATATGAAGAAGACTGGCATACCGGAATGGATATACCCAAAATCAGCCGGCTTCTTTCTGACTATACCTCCGGCTATCCGTTCCTTGTATCGAGATTGTGCCAGATTATGGCGCAGGCGGTGATTGAGAGCAGTTCGAAAGAAGAGCGTCAACGGGCATGGTCTTCGGAAGCATTTCAGGATGCGGTGCGGGAAATCTTAAAGAGATCAAATACGCTGTTTGATGACATGGTTAAAAAGCTGGCGGATTATCCAAAACTCAAGGAAATGATTTATGCTATTTTGCTTCAGGGGAAACGGTATTCCTATGAGGCGGACAATGAGCGCATCCGTATCGGGGAAATGTTTGGATTTCTGAAAGAACGGGAGAATGCAGTCGCGGTTTCGAATCGGATTTTTGAAATGAAACTGTATAATCTCTTTATATCAGAACAGGAAACCGACGTGGATATTTTCTCTGTTGCAGATGTAGAGAAGAATCAGTTTGTATCCGGCGGAATCCTGCAAATGGAACTGGTTTTACAGAAATTCTGTGAATATTTTGAGGATATCTACGCAGGTGCGGATGAACGGTTTGTCGAGGATAATGGAAGGCGTATTTTTCTGATTTTTCTGAAACCGATTATAAACGGAAGCGGAAATTATTATGTTGAAGCCAGAACCAGGAATCTGAAACGAACCGATGTGATCATTGATTACAAGGGGAAGCAGGAAGTTCTCGAGATGAAGATCTGGCATGGACAGGAATATAACAGGCGCGGAGAAGAGCAACTCCTCGAGTATATGAATAATTATCATCTGCAAAAAGGATATATGCTGAGTTTTAACTTTAACAAGAAAAAGCAGGTCGGTGTGAAAAAAATCCGGCTTGGCAACAGGCTGTTAGTGGAGGCGGTAGTTTAGCCTCGCCATTTAAAGTCGCACTGCTTGTGAGGCGAGGCTTGCGTCCACCATCCATGCCGGATGACGGACAAATAAAGAACCAGGTGGGAAAAGGAAATGCTGTATATTTATTATGGGGAAATGAATGGGGTAATTAATAGAAGCGATGTATATTTTAACAGTGTATATCAGGACGAGTGGCTTATGGAGGATTTTGTGAAAAGCATTATCCTGGATGTGGACAAATCTGAGGTGATTAGTCCGCATTTGATAGAAAGTCCTGTACTGGGTCCGATTGGTCCCCGGAATTTATCGGGCGGTACAAAGACACTGATATTAATGTATAAGGATAGAGAACATATTTTTAACGCTACGAACTGTGGTGATAATTGTGCAAAATGGATTCTGGAAATTGCCGAAAGGCAGGATCTGACGATTTGCCTCCAGCATAATATGAATTTTGGCTATGGAGAGTTTCGGGCAGTCTTTTTAAATAATCATCGGGAAGTTCATAATATGGCTGAATTGCTGGATGTGATTTTTGATCTGGAGGAGCAGATGAGAATTTAGTAAAAAATCCGGGGTTTCTCACCCCGGACTGTAGTTCACGCGCACACGGATATCCTGGTTGTAGTTTCCAAACTCTTTGCCGAACAGTGTGATGCCGCCGACGTTCACGGCCGGCTCCTGGGTCTGCAGGCGGAAGGTGATGTCGTCCTGCGGGCCGATCGAGAGGCGGCTGCTTGAGACGTCGGATATCTTAATGCCGTCGATAAAGGTGCCTTTTTTGTTGACAACGATCATTTTCAGGGTGCCGTACTGGTTCCAGTTCGGGAACCACCAGCTCGGGGTGAACATGCCGCGCACATCGCCGAAGTCGCCGGGGCTTGTCCAGGTGCCGAGCTTGATGCGGTTCAGCAGAAAGGTGATATCCGAGGGCCAGTCGTTGTTCGTGCCGGGCGCCTCGCTGCCGATCTCGAAGGAGATGATAAGCTGGTCAAGGCGGTTGCCCGGGGGCAGCATATTCGGAATCCGGTAGTCAATGTAACCCTTCCCAAACCACAGAATCTGTGCGTCCACGTGCTGGGGATGCGCAAAAAACCGCGGATCGTCCACCTCGCCGATCAGATTCTTCGCGGTGGAAAGTCCGCAGGTCGGATAGACAGAGTAGTTAAAATAATGGCCGATCGGGATGCTGATGGAGTAGCTGTTCGAGGCGGAATCCTCCTCCTCGGGCATGATGTCGATCAGAATTTTGTCGACATTCACCCGGCAGACCTTCTGGTTGCCATGTCCCGCATGTTCACTTAAAATCGTGACAATGCCGCTCTCCTCCAGCTTTTTCACATGGCTGGTCAGAGCCCCGTTCGTAATGCCCAGGTGCGAAGCCAGCTCGTTCATGTTCATTTCCTTATTTTCCAGCAGAAGCTGAATCAGCCTGAGACGGACCTCAGACCCGAGCGCCTTGAAAATCGGAAGCCCTTCCTCAAGATTTTCGATATGGATCATGGCAATGTATCCTTTCCGGTATTTTTGTCATTGCAGCTGATGCGGTGTTCAAATGTCCTGTTGTCTGCTTTCGCTGCGGAAAACGGAAACATCTCTGACCGCAAACATCCATAAGACGGATATCAATCGTTGCCTGAATCAATCTGAACGTAAATATTCACAAAATCAGGTATAAGAAGACAAAATCTTTTGTCATTATAACGAATAAAAGTAAAAACTGCAACTGAATTTTTTTCTTGCAAAGCTCCGAAAAAAACATATAATGAAATATTGACTGACGCAAGGAGAAACCGCTGCAGGCTGCTGCCTGGGGCAGACCTGGCCTTTTTCCGGCAGAAGAACAGCAGTGGGGATCGCATATGTCGGCATGCGTGGGAAACCAGCATGCTTATGAGGATGGAAGCCTGATGGCTTTAGACAGTTGACAATTCACAATCAGGAATGAGAAAAAGGAATACAATTGGAATCAATATTTGTACGAGGAGGATGATGAGATGAGCGCATCTACAGAACTGATTTATAATGAACCATGGATTTTGCAGCGCGCGGATCCGTATGTGTACCGGCACACGGATGGGACGTATTATTTTACAGCATCGATTCCGGCTTATGACGGGATTGTGCTGCGGCATTCCGAGACGCTCGCAGGCCTGAAGGACGCCGAGGAGGTCATGATCTGGAAAAAGCATGAGAGCGGCATCATGAGCATTAACATCTGGGCCCCGGAGCTGTACTATCTGGACGGAAAATGGTACATCTACTACGCCGGCGGCGACAAGGACGATATCTGGGAGATCCGTCCGTATATTCTGGAGTGCGCGGATGAGGATCCAATCACCGGCACCTGGGTTGAGAAGGGCAAGATGCAGCGCGCGGCGGACGATCCGTTTTCGTTCGAGGCGTTTTCGCTGGACGCGACGATTTTTGAGAATAAGGGACAGCGTTACTATGTGTGGGCGGAGAAGGTAGGCGTCGGCAAGCAGATTTCAAACCTGTACATCGCGCGGATGTCCTCGCCGTGCAGCCTGGAGACCGTGCAGGTGCTGCTGACGACCCCGGACTACGACTGGGAGCGCGTGGGCTTCTGGGTGAACGAAGGACCGGCGGTGATCCACAATGCCGGCAAGATTTATATGACCTATTCGGCGTCGGAGACCGGACCGGAATACTGTATGGGTATGCTTTCCGTCGACGAGGACGCTGATCTGCTCGATCCGCGAGTCTGGAAAAAGGAGCGCTGGCCGGTGCTGAAAACCGACCCGGGCAAGGGAATCTTTGGGCCGGGGCATAACTGCTTCACCACGGACGAGGAAGGCAATACCATCATGGTATACCATGCGCGGCAGGAGGAAGAGATTACCGGGAATCCGCTCTACAATCCGAATCGCCACACCATGCTCATGAAGATCGAGTGGGATCCCGAGACCGGAAGGCCGATTTTTGTGAAGAAATGAAGCCGTGAATGGTAATAAAAGTAATAAAATGAAGACAAGACCCGCGCAGCCGATATGCACGGGTCTTCTTTATATTATGCGATTTATTCTTTCCGGTATTGTATCATCATCTTGATATCCTGATTGTAATCCCCAAACCCCTGCCCGTAGAGCGTCAGGCCGTGGGAGAGGGGCGTCCCGGCGGGTACCTCGAACCGGAGCTTCATCACGGACTGGCTGTCGAGCTGCAGGTCGTCCACGGTCACGGCGGAGAGCGGTTTGCCGTCCAGATAACAGCCGGTGGTGGTGATGGTCAGCGTTTTGAATAGACCATACTGATTGAGGAAGCCATACCACCAGGGAGGATTCTGGCGCCCGCGGCGGTCGCAAAAATCGCCCGGTGAGATATATTCGCCGAGGCGCGTGCCGTTCAGGGAAAAGACAATTCGCGACGGCCAGTCATTGTTCGCGCCCGGCGCCTCCGAGCCGATCTCGAAGGTCAGGGTGATTTTTTCTATTTTCGTATTCCAATAAGAAGAATTCGGCAGGATGTATTCCACGTAGCCGGTCATGAACCAGAGAATGCCGGCTTTCGAGCTCTCCGGGTGCGCGAACAGCCGCGGCTCATCGAGCGCGCCCAGGAATGCGGACGTGGTCGCGAGCCCACAGGTCGGCATCACATCGAAATCGGAGTACTGTCCGATCGGAATTTCCGCCTGATAGAGCGGCATCCGGTTGCAGCTGTCGCCGAAATCCACCAGGATCTGGGACATCTTCGGATAGCAGCATTTCTGGATCCCGTGCGAGGCGGGCTCCTCCTCAACACGGATCAGACCGCAGGCGGCAAGCTTTCCGATGTGCGGGCTCAAGGTGCTCTGCGGCATATTTAATTTTTCCGCCAGATGCCTCAGACTGATCCCGCTGTTCGCGACGATGAGCTTCAGAATCTGTACACGCAGCTCGGAGCTCAATGCCTGGAAGAGTGGCAACTGTTGTTTGAGTGTCACTGAATTCACAGAAAATTCCCTTTCTTTTCACAAAAAAATCATAAATCAAAATTATTTTGCTTTTTTCGAATCAAACGATTTTATTATAGCAAAAATGCCGAAAAAGTCAATGAAACAGGGGGAGATTTTGTAAAGGAAGGCAGGGTGGCAAATTGAATTTTATTTTAGATTTTTCTAAAATATCAAATAAAAACCAAAAATAAACCTTGACATACGAAACCAGTGGTTGTAAAATGTTCTCACCAACAAAGAAGTGGAATCGAGAAAAATATGCAATTTCACCAAAAAGAGGAAGTGACGCGACCGGCGATGTGACTTTTTGGGGAAAACGCATAATTTTCCCTAAACTTCGGGAATCGCGCTGTGACGGATTACGCAGCGCAAAAGAGAAGGAGGAAGTAATAATGAAAAGAAAATGGTTAGCATTGTTGATGTGCGGAGCTCTCGTAGCATCTATGGGGCTTGTAGCATCTGCAGAAGAAGAGACCGAGTATGAAGCGACTGCTGTTACGACGGTTGGTCCGGACGATGGCACGCATTTCGAACTGTGGTCATTCGTAGACGTTCACAATGAGTTCTATGCAAACATGGTAGAAGAGTGGAATGAACTGAATCCGGACAGACAGATTCAGATCACATTCAGTACATATCCGTATTCTGATATGCACAATAAGCTCATGATGTCCCTTCAGGCAGGCAGCGGCGCTCCGGATATCTGCGATATCGAGATCGGCCAGTTCCCGAACTACAGCGGCTCTGACAGCCCTCTGTATGTTCTGAACGATGCACTTGCTGAGTATGAGGATTCTCTCGTTACCTCCCGTCTGGATGTATACTCTGACGCGGACGGCAACCGCCTTGGCGTTCCGACTCACGTAGGCGCTACAGTAATGTACTGGAACGCAGAGATCTTTGAAGAGTATGGTCTGGACTATACGAACATCACGACATGGGATGAGTATGAAGAGCTTGGTATCGCGCTTCGCGATGCTTCCAACGGCGAAGTTTATCTGACCTCCGTTGATACGGGCGGCGTTGACTGGCTGTGGATTGCGATGGCTGAGTACGGCGAGGACTGGACCGGCGGTATCGGCGGCGATGTAGATGTACAGCTTGAGTCTGTTACGAACATGCTTGAGATGCAGCAGAGATGGCTTGAGGAAGGCATCGCGATGATCTCCACCGATGGTCATGTAGACCTTGAGGCTGGTTTCGCGAACATCATGGATGGCAAGATCGCTTCTTTCCCGAAGGCAATGTGGTACATGAGCCGTTTCACGAGTTATATGCCGGAGATGGAAGGCAAGTATGACATCACAACTCTTCCGGTATTCGAAGAGGGCCAGATCAATTCTGTAGGTATCGGTGGTACCGGTACAGTTGTTACCAATCAGAGCTCTGATCCGGAGCTGGCTGCTGAGTGGCTTGCATGGGCGAAGTGCTCTGCAGAAGGTGAAGCTCATATCTGGACAGACCTTGGATTTGACGTTTGCAACACAGACCTGTGGTATGATGAGGACTTCGCATTTGATGAGTCCAATGTATACAACACGTTCTTCCGTGTAGAGCCGTATTCCGTTCTTCAGGAACTGGCTGACAACGACGCGATCGGCACCATCTATACGACAAGCAAGTCCCCGACACTGAACGACTACTTCTGCACCACGACTCTGAACTATGTTCTTGAGGATGGCTGGAGCGTAGAAGATGCACTGCAGGATGCTCAGGACTATCTGGACTTCGAACTGGAGCAGTAATTGGGGCAGTAATGCAAGAATCGTTTTGATAACTGCAGATATGTGAGACTGTTAGCAGTTATCTGTTTCGGACAATTACGCAGATAATCAGGGGAGGCTCGGGAATTGCATTCCCGGGCCTCTCCGTATATCAGCGGAAACGTGAGGTTTTCCAGATCTGGCCTGCCATGAATTGACAGTAAAGGAATTGACCCGGGCAGGAATCCGGGGAAAAATGGCGAACTGGTTTTGTCTGAAACGTTTACTTAGGCAGAGAACCTCTGCCATATTGAGAGAGAGGTTGATTACAGTGAAAAAAGCAAAGAAACTGCTTTACTCTCAGAAGGTAGCGCCGTATGTATTTGTACTTCCGTTTGTACTGAGTCTGCTCATATTCTGGGCATATCCGCTGGTAACAGGTATTATGATGAGCTTCCAGGAAGTCTCGTTCAGCGGCTGGACCTTTATCGGCACGAAGAATTTCGTCAAGCTGATGTCAGATAAGTATTTTGCGACTGCTGTGGCAAACAGTGTCGAGTACATGCTGCTGACGCTGCTTCTGCTGATCCCGATCCCAATGCTGCTGGCAGTGCTGATCGAGAGCCGTCTGACCAAGGCGAGAGGCGTCTGGAAGGTAATCCTTTATATCCCGGCACTGACCTCCGTAGTTATCTCCGGTATGCTGTTCCGTCTGATGTTCTCCGAGGGCGACAGCTCCCAGATGAACCAGCTGATGCATCTGCTTGGGCAGTCCAGCATCGCCTGGCTGAAATCCAAAGGCACTGCGTGGTGCGCACTGCTTCTTCTGTGTATGTGGAGATGGACCGGCGTTAATATGCTGTACTTCGTGTCCGGCCTGAAGAGTATTGACAACAGCATTTATGAGTCCGGCGATATTGACGGCGCGAACGGATGGCAGAAGTTCTGGTATCTGACGCTTCCGCTTCTGAAGCCGACAATCGTTTATGTAGTTACGATTTCCGTATACGCAGGTCTGTCCATGTTCCTTGAAAGCTTCATGCTGTGGAACGGCAACTCGTCTCCGAAGAACATCGGTCTGACGATTGTCGGATATCTGTACAAGCGTGGTATTGAGAAGAACGACATGGGTTATGCGTGCGCGGTTGGCGTTGTGCTCCTTGTGATTGCGATGGCAATTAACGTTGCGCAGCTGATTGCGACCGGTACGATCAAGGTCGGAAAACACAGGGGGGAGGATGACTGACGATGGCAAAGAATACAAGTGTTCCAAAACAGAAAACAATGGAAGATAATCACAAGCTTGCCTCGTTTTTATCGACAGGATTGTTTGTAGTCATCTGCGGCCTGATCGCGTTTCCGCTGCTTGCCGGCCTGACCGCTTCACTCCGCCCGGCGCGTGAGATTTTCCAGAATGGTATGTCACTGAACCTGAAGGTCAGCGAGTGGAGCCTTGACAACTATTCGTATCTGTTTACGATGTTTATCAATCCGCATACATCGGATACGACCGCGATTGCGGACTCTCAGAAGTATTTCATGTGGTACCGGAACTCTCTGGTGCTGACAGGTGAGACCGTTATCCTGACTCTGCTGGTCTGCTATTTTATCGCGTATGGTCTTACGATGTACAAGTTTAAGCTGCAGGGCTTCCTGTTTTTCATGGTTATCGGTACGATGAGTGTGCCGTTCGAGATCCTGATGCTTCCGTTGTATACAGAGGTAACGAATATCGGAATTATCAATACGAATGCAGGTGTTATCTTGCCCGGCTTATGTGCCGCCTCGACGATCTTCTTCTTCCGGCAATATATGACGAGCCTGCCGAAGGAGCTGCTCGACGCGGCGCGTGTGGATGGCTGTACGGAGTATGGCATCAGCGTGAGAATCATGATGCCGATCACGAAGCCGGCGTTCGCTTCCATGGCAATCCTCTGCGCGATGGGTTCCTGGAACAATATGCTGTGGCCGATGCTTGTTTATCGTGACACGAGCAAGTTCACGCTGCAGATTGGTTTGAATACCCTGTTGACACCTTACGGCAACAACTATGATCTTCTGATCGCAGGCTCTATGTTCGGTATCATCCCAATCCTGATTATCTATCTGATCTTCAACCGGTATCTGGTAGACGGTATGACATCCGGCGCTGTGAAGGGCTGATGGGAGAGAGTTTCTTCCCTGTGCGTAGTGAAAACATATGTGCTCCAATAGGGGCAAATGAGATTTATTTTGCGATGGCAAAAGTGTAAAGGCACTGCCTGCTGCACTTTATGGCGATTGCAGATGCAGGATCTGGAGCCGCGCCGGACGGTTTTGCGTTTGACGCGGCTCTTGCTATAGGCATAAACAGAAAAATATTGTGTCTGAAATGGCAAAGATTCTGCAAACAGAATAAAATATTTGTGATAGAATAAGCGATAATCTGCATATGGAAGGGCAGCGATTCTGTATGTGTATGCAGAATCGTTTCTGAATCGTTTGGAAGCTATATGAAAAAAACGGAATTGTACATACAGACTGGGCAAGAATGTGTGAAGAATCCCGATATATTAAGGAGGAAAACGTATGTCAAAGAACGCAAGAATGATTCTGGACCGGGCGTTTCAGATTTCAGAGATCGATGAGCGGATCTATGGCTCGTTTATCGAGCATCTGGGCCGCGCGGTCTATGATGGGATTTATCAGCCGGGGCATCCGCTCTCGAACGCGGACGGCTTCCGCACAGACGTGATTGACCTGGTGAAGGAGCTGAATGTGCCGATTGTCCGCTATCCGGGCGGCAATTTTGTGTCCAGCTTTAACTGGGAGGACAGTGTCGGACCGGTGGAGGAACGCCCGCACCGCCTGGAGCTGGCATGGAAGAGCCTGGAGAAGAATGAGGTAGGCCTGCATGAGTTCAGCAAATGGGCGAGAGAGGCGAATTCAGATGTGATGATGGCGCTGAACCTCGGTACGAGGGGAATCGCGGACGCCTGCAACCTGCTCGAATATTGCAATCATCCGGGCGGGACGAAGTACAGCGACCTGCGCATCAGCCACGGGCAGAAGGAGCCGTATGGCTTCAAGACCTGGTGTCTCGGAAATGAGATGGACGGACCGTGGCAGCTCGGACACAAGACCGCCGATGAGTATGGCCGCCTGGCGGAGGAGACCGCGAAGGCGATGCACATCATCGATCCGACGATCGAATTTGTCGCGTGCGGCAGCTCGAACCGCCGGATGCCGACCTACGCAATCTGGGAGGACACGGTGCTCAGCCACTGCTATGAGTATGTGGATTATCTTTCCCTGCACACCTATTACGGCAACCGCAGCAACAACAGCAACGATTTCCTTGCGAAGTCCGACGACATGGACTATTTCATCAGGGAAATCATCGCCACCTGCGATTATGTAAAGGCAAAGAAGAGAAGCAAAAAGGATATGTACTTAAGCTTCGATGAGTGGAATGTGTGGTATCACTCCAATCAGGCGGATCAGAAGATTAAGAAGGAGACTCCGTGGCAGGTCGCGCCGCCGCTTCTCGAGGACATTTACAACTTCGAGGATGCGCTTCTCGTCGGCCTGATGCTGATCGTGCTTCTGCGTCACAGCGACCGCGTGAAGGTGGCGTGCCTTGCGCAGCTCATCAATGTCATCGCGCCGATCATGACCGACCCGAACGGCGGCGGGGCATGGCGGCAGACCATCTTCTATCCGTTCATGCACGCGTCAAAATACGGCCGCGGCGTCGCGCTGATGCCGGTCATGGACGTGCCGAAGCATGACACCAAAGAGCACGACGCGGTCACCGACATCGAATCCGTCAGCGTCTACAACGAAGAAAAAGGCGAGCTGACCCTCTTCGCGGTCAACCGCAACCTCGAAGAGGACGTCGTTCTCGCGACCGACGTCAGAAGCTTCGCGGGCTACCGCCTTGCAGAGCACATCGTACTCGAAAATGACGACCTCAAGGCCGAGAACCACTTCGGCGACGAGAAGGTCGCGCCAAAGAGCACCAGTCAGTCCGCCATGGACGGCGGCACCGTCACCAGCATGCTGCACAAAGCATCCTGGAATGTGATCCGGCTGGTGAAGGAGTGAATAAAAAGCCCCGCCATTCATATGAATGGCGGGGCTTTTTGTGGCATAACATGGAGCGGTCACGCTCCGATCGCATTTCCGGTATACAGCTGGTAGTACCGACCCTTCTGCTCGATGAGCTGGTCGTGGGTGCCGCGCTCGATGATGCGGCCCTGCTCGAGTACCATGATGCAGTCGGAATTCTTGACGGTAGACAGACGGTGGGCAATCACGAAGGTGGTGCGCCCGTTCATCAGGTGATCCATGCCTTCCTGCACGATGCGCTCGGTACGGGTGTCGATGGAGCTCGTCGCTTCGTCGAGGATTAGCACCGGCGGGTCTGCAATGGCCGCGCGGGCGATGGCGAGCAGCTGCCGCTGGCCCTGACTTAGGTTCGCGCCGTCGCCGGTGAGCATGGTGTCGTAGCCCTGCGGGAGGCGGCGGATGAAGCCGTCCGCGTTCGCGAGCTTCGCTGCTGCGATGACTTCCTCATCGGTCGCGTCCAGCTTGCCGAAGCGGATGTTCTCGCTGACCGTTCCGGTGAACAGGTGCGTATCCTGCAGCACGATGCCGAGCGAGCGCCGCAGGTCGGCCTTTTTGATCTTATTGACGTTGATGCCGTCGTAGCGGATCTTCCCGTCCTGGATATCGTAGAAGCGGTTGATCAGGTTGGTAATCGTGGTCTTGCCGGCGCCGGTAGAGCCGACGAAGGCGATTTTCTGTCCCGGTGTCGCGTAGAGCTTGATATCGTGCAGGACGATTTTTTCATCCGTGTACCCGAAGTCTACGCCGTCGAAAACGACGTCGCCGGTCAGCTCCTTATAGTCCACAGAGCCGTCCGCCTGATGCGTGTGCTTCCAGGCCCAGCGTCCGGTTCGTGCGTCGGACTCGGTCAGCACGCCGTTGACCTCTTTTGCATTCACCAGCGTCACATAGCCATTATCCGCTTCGGATTCTTCGTCCATCAGGCGGAAGATACGGTCCGCGCCCGCCATTGCCATGATGATGGCATTGAACTGCTGGCTGACCTGGTTAATCGGCTGGCTGAAGCTCTTGTTGAACGTCAGGAAGCTGGCCAGACCGCCGAGCGTGAACCCGCCGACGCCGTTCAGTGCGAGAATACCGCCGACGATGGCGCAGAGCACGTAGCTGACATTGCCGAGCTGGGCATTGATCGGTCCCAGAAAGCTGGAGTACGTATTTGCCCGGTCAGCACTGACACAGAGCTCGTCATTCAGCTTTGTAAAATCCTCCACGCATTCTTTTTCATGGCAGAAGACCTTTACGACCTTCTGACCTTTCATCATTTCTTCGATATAGCCATTTACTCTGCCGAGGTTCCGCTGCTGCTCTGTGAAATATTTGCCGCTTAATGAGGTAGCTTTACCTGTGCAGTAGATCATGACGCAGACCATGACCAGCGTCACGCCGGTGAGCGGCACACTTAAGATCAGCATACTGATAAAGACGCTGACAATTGTAAACGCGGCGTTGATCGTCTGCGGGATGCTCTGGCTGATCATCTGGCGCAGGGTATCGATGTCGTTGGTGTAGACAGACATGATGTCGCCGTGCGCGTGTGTATCGAAGTATTTGATCGGCAGCGTCTCCATATGGGAAAACAGATCGTCTCTCAGATGCTTCAGAGTTCCCTGAGACACCGTCACCATAATCCGGTTGTACATATAAACTGAGATGACGCCGAGCAGGTAGAAGCAGGCCACCCTGCCAATCGCGCGGGCGAGCGGACCGAAGTCCGGATTGTCCGTCAGCAAAAACGGAGTAATGTAATCATCAATCAGATTTTTCATGAAAAGCGTACCCTGCACGTTCGCAAGCACGCTGCAGCAGATCAGGATAAAAACAATGATGCAGTGGAACTTGTAATCACGGAAAATATAGCCCATCAGCCGGGCGAGCAGCTTTCCGGGATTCTGCACGTTTGGTTTCACTCCGCGCGGAGCTCTGTCTCCAGGTCCTGGCATAATCAGTCACCTCCATTTTCATCAAAATCGCCGCCGCCGCCCATCTGAGACTCGTATACCTCGCGGTAAATCTCATTCGTGGCAAGCAGCTCTTCATGAGTGCCGAAGCCGTCGATGCGGCCTTCCTCCATCACGATGATGCGATCCGCGTCCTGCACACTGGAAATGCGCTGCGCGATGATCAGCTTCGTCGTATTCGGGATGTCCTCCCGGAACGCGCGGCGGATCTTTGCGTCGGTCGCAGTATCTACCGCGCTCGTGCTGTCGTCGAGGATCAGTATTTTCGGATTTTTCAGTAAAGCACGGGCAATGCAGAGGCGCTGCTTCTGACCGCCGGAGACGTTGGAGCCGCCCTGTTCAATGTGGGTGTTGTATCCGTCCGGGAACGCCCGGATGAAATCGTCCGCGCATGCCAGACGGCAGGCTTCCTGACATTCCTCATCGGTCGCTTCTTTATTGCCCCAGCGCAGGTTCTCATAAATCGTGCCGGAAAACAGGACATTCTTCTGCAGGACAACCGCAACCTGGTTGCGCAGCACTTCCATGTCATACTCGCGCACATCACGTCCGCCGACCCGGACGGAACCGTTTGTCACATCGTAGAGACGGCTGATCAGGTTCACCAGACTCGTCTTCGCGCTGCCGGTGCCGCCGATAATGCCGATGGTCTCGCCGGAACGAATGTCGAGATTGATATCTGACAGGACATATTCATTACTATCCTTATGATAAGAAAAATCCACATGGTCAAACTGAATGCTGCCGTCCGCCACTTCCATCCGCGGCTGATCCGGGTTTACCAGATCCGGCTCCTCATCCAGGACTTCGCAGATTCTCCGGGCGCTTGCGACACTCATGGAAATCATAACAAAAATCATGGAGAGCATCATCAGGCTTGAGAGGATGTTCATGCAGTAGGTCAGCAGACTCATCAGTTCACCGGTCGTCAGGGAATCCGCGACGATCATCTTCGCGCCGATCCAGCTGATCAGGATGATACAGCTGTAAACGGTAAGCTGCATCAGCGGGGCGTTGACAATGACATTGTGCTCTGCCTTCACAAACAGCTTATAGATATTCTCACTGGCCCTGTTCAGCTTTTTCGTCTCATGATCCTCGCGCACATACGCCTTTACCACGCGGATGGCTGAGACGTTCTCCTCGATGGAGGCGTTCAGGTCGTCGTATTTCGGGAAGACCTGCTGGAAATATTTAGTTGCATGTACAACCAGAATAATCAGAATCGTGCCGAGGATCAGCGCAGCAATCAGGTAGATGGATGCCAGTCTCGCATTGATCATAAAGGCCATGACCAGCGCGCAGATAATGCTCGCGGGGGCTCTCATTGCCATCTTCAGGATCATCTGGTATGCGTTCTGGATGTTCGTCACGTCCGTCGTCAGACGGGTGACCAGTCCCGCCGGGCTGAATTTGTCGATGTTCGAAAAAGAAAAGGTCTGGATGTGCTCAAACATCGCAAAGCGCAGATTCTTTGCCAGACCTGCGGAGGCTTTTGCGCCGAACCGGCCGCCCAGCATGCCGCCCGACAAACCAACCAGCGCACAGACGATCATCAGTCCGCCGATCCGGTAAATATGCCCGATGTCGCCCGTATTGACGCCGTCATCGATGATGGAAGCCATCAGAAACGGAATCATCGTCTCCATGACCACTTCCAGCAGCATGAACAGCGGCGTGACAATCGAAGCATTCCGGTATTCCTTTACCTGTTTCGCAATTGTACGAATCATTTAGGAAGCTCCTTTCTTGATCTTTCTTTACATGAAAAGACACCGTCGTGCTACAACCTCGCACGCAGACGGCATCTTTTATTCGTAACTGCTCCAGCTGGCAGACCGCAGCTCTGTGACTCACTTTGCGACGTCTGCTGACTGGAACGGTTAATTGTTTTTTATGATAGACAAAATGGGAATCAATGTCAAGAGAAAAATACATAAAATACAGCTTTCAGATATAGTCAAAGCTTAATAAAAGCATGGAACTGCCCGTATTTATTTGTTCGTGTATTACATATCCGTACTCGCTTGCGAGTGCGGATGAAGGCCGCGCCAATCGCGAAGCGATTCTCCATTGCGCGGCTTCCATTGTCTGTCATGGCATTATGACTTTGGAAGAAAAACGGCGGAACCGGAAATCCACCGGTGTCAGAACGAAATCTGGCTAAAATCGATGGAAAAGTCCGGATAGATCCCGACGGGCACGGTGTCGGCAAATGAGTATTCGTTCTGTTCATTCTGTGCGAAGTTATAGACCGTGATGCGGTTTTTATCCGGGTCCACCAGCCAGTACTCGCGGACACCGGCGGACTGATATTTGATCAGCTTGATCAGATAATCCATCTGACGGCTTCCGGGCGATACCACCTCGATCACCCAGTCCGGCGCGCCCTCGCAGCCCTTGTCATTCAGCTTTTCCGGATCGCAGATGACGGAAATGTCTGGCTCCACATAATTGGAATCATCCTTATTTAAAAAGACAGCAAACGGAGCGATATCCACCTCGCAGGAGCCATGGTTCGCATCGATGTAGTTTCCTATTATGCGGTATAATGTACCAGTCAGTCTCTGGTGCTTCCGCGTTGGGGGAGCCATGTAATAAATCCGGCCGTCAATCAGCTCTGCCCTCAGGCCTTCCGGCAGGCCGTAGATATCATCGGTTGTATAAAGCTCTTCTTTTGGTAATGGCATAAGAACTACCTCCTTTGTTTGAAAAAAATTCATTTACATCCGATTTTGTCGCTTTTATCATTGGTATCGAACTGCCTTTTCTTTGGTAATGATACTGTTACCGTCTCCGGCAAAAGTATAACATATGTTTGCTATCGTCTGCAAGGGAAAAACCTGTTGGAAAAGCGCGAATTCAGGGATTGATTTTTTATATGAATCCAGTATAATGAGAACACTACTTTATTTTGTGACAGGGGGGAGCGGCCCATGCAGCCATTATCACAGTCGCGCGCGCCGATCTATGAGGCATTGGAGCGCTTAAAAAGAAGAAGAGTTGTTCCGTTTGACGTTCCCGGGCACAAGCGGGGACGGGGGAATCAGGAGCTCGTGAATTTCCTGGGGGAGAAGTGCGTCGGCATCGACGTGAATTCGATGAAGCCGCTGGACAATCTCTGTCAGCCGGTTTCTGTGATTAAGGAAGCTGAGCAGCTGGCGGCGGAGGCGTTCGGCGCGTCGCATGCGTTTTTTATGGTCGGCGGCACGACGTCGGCGGTGCAGAGCATGGTGCTCTCGGTCTGCCACGCGGGCGACAAAATCATCCTCCCGCGCAATGTACATAAGAGTGTGATCAATGCGCTCGTGCTCTGCGGCGCGATCCCGGTCTATGTGAATCCGGAGGTGGAGCCGAAGCTCGGCATCTCGCTGGGCATGAAGGTGTCCGAGGTGGAGCGCGCGATTCTGGACAACCCGGGCGCGGTGGCGGTGCTGATCAACAATCCGACCTATTATGGCATCTGCTCGGATATCCGCTCCATCGTGGAGCTGGCGCACAAATATGAGATGATGGTGCTGGCGGACGAGGCGCATGGGACACATTTTTATTTCGGAGAGAATCTGCCGGTCAGCGCGATGGCGGCCGGGGCGGATATGTCCGCCATCTCCATGCACAAATCCGGCGGGAGCCTGACGCAGAGCTCGCTGCTTCTGACTGGCGAGCACGTGAACTGGGAATACGTCCATCAGGTCATCAACCTGACGCAGACGACCAGCGCATCCTACCTCCTGATGTCCAGCCTGGACATTTCCCGGCGGAACCTTGTCCTTCACGGCAGGGAAGC
Organism: Lachnospiraceae bacterium; assembly: GCA_021202075.1. GTDB lineage: Bacteria > Bacillota > Clostridia > Lachnospirales > Lachnospiraceae > Choladousia. The sequence goes on from JAJQDT010000143.1 coordinate 25,565, forward strand.
ATTCGCGAAGGTGGTGGAGATGGCGGAATACGCCCGCTCGGAGATCAATGACATCGGCGGCTATTATGCCTATGGCCGGGAGCTGATCAACGGGGACAGCATTTATGATTTTGACGTGACCAAGCTGTCCGTCTACACACGTGATCTGGGGCTTGCCGGCATCGAGGTTTATGATCTGCTGCGCGACGAATACGACATTCAGATTGAACTGGGCGACCTCACAAATATTATGGCATACATTTCTATCGGCGACCGCATCCAGGACATCGAGCGGCTGGTCGGCGCTCTGTTTGACATCAAGCGGCGCTATACCAAAAGCTCCGCGAAGATGCTGGACTCCGAATACATCAACCCCATCGTGCTCGAATCGCCGCAGGCCGCTTTTTATGCGGAGAAGGACTACCTGCCGATCCGCGCGACCGTAGGCAGGACCTGCGGGGAATTTGTGATGTGCTACCCGCCGGGGATCCCGATCCTCGCGCCGGGCGAAATGATTACGCAGGAGATTATCGAATATATTTTATATGCGAAGGAAAAGGGCTGCTCCCTGCAGGGCACCGAGGACCCCGAGGTCGAGTACCTGAACGTGCTGAAGGACGAACGGCAGGTGTGGAAGGATTGAAATGGTAAAAGGATATGAATATATTGCGGCCGAACAGATAAAAATGCATCGGAAGCATTTGCAAAATTCAGGAGAATCATGATTCTTTAGAAAATTGAATGATATTGGTATTAAGGGAGAGATGCGACGATGGATCTTTGGTTTTCGGATTATCACGCGGATCAGATCAAGATGTCCGTGAAGGTAAAAAATCAGCTACTGGGGGAACAGACGGAATTCCAGCGCATCGATGTGTTTGATTCCGACGAGCTCGGGAGGTTTCTAAGCTCCGACGGAAAGATCGTCTTTTCTGAAAAGGACGGTTTTATCTATGACGAGATGATTGTACATGTGCCGATGGCGGTGCACCCAAACGTCAAAAATGTGCTGGTGCTCGGTGGCGGCGACGGCGGTGTGCTGCGCATGCTCGCGCGCTACGATGGAATCGAGTGCATGGATGTGACCGAGCCGGACCAGCGCTTCGTCGAGGTCTGCCGTGAGTTTTTCCCCGCGATCGCCTCCAGCCTGGACGACCCGCGCGTGCGTTTTTATCATATCGACGGTCTGAAATTCCTGCGCACGAAGCAGGGCGAGTATGACCTGATTATTAATGACGCGATCGACCCGCTCGGACACAAGGCGGGACTGTTTACCCGTGAGTTCTATGGGAACTGCTACCGTGCCCTCAAGGAGGACGGCATCATGGTATACCAGCATGGCAGTCCGTTCTACGAGGGCGACGAGGAGTCCTGCCGCCTGATGCACAACAAGGCGAGCCACAGCTTCCCGATCAGCCGTGTCTATCAGGCGCACATTCCGACCTGCTCCTCGGGCTACTGGCTGTTTGGCTTTGCGTCGAAAAAATACCATCCGCTGCGCGATTTCGACGGCGCCAGGTGGGAGTCTTACGGCATCGAGACCGATTACTACACGCCGAACCTGCACCGGGGCGCATTCATGCTGCCCAAATACGTGGAAGATATGCTGCGCGAGGAGGAGGGGCGTAAGGAGCGGATGAATTTGTGAGCGGCCAGGTCACGCATTCCGGCAGCGGCTCGCCAGGGAATTTGCGGATATTCACGTCTAGTGTGCCGTCTCAATCATTTTTTAAGTTATAGCGCTGAATATGTCGTCAGCCGCAAGGCGGAGGAAGGAGGCGTAGCGGGCTACGTCGACTGACGACAACGCGGCGGATGGCGGCATAGGCAGTGCTATAATTAAAATTATGATTGAGACGGCACACTGGTTTCCGGCGTGATATTTTTTATTAATTCTCCGATATTAATGACTGTCATACTGACAGCGCGTTTTAGTTTTTCATCTTTCAGAAATTCATTTAAAGAGGTATCTCCGAGCATATCCATGCCTATTTGTATTTCATCAATTACCTTGCGAATTACAATAATATCTCTATGCTGCATATAATTCTACCTCCGAAGTAGTTTGGAGAAAGTCTGTATCTCGTATGGGCCCATGTATGATATCGACAGCTACTCCTAATAAATCTTCCAGATGAAATTTGATTTCAGCAAGAATAAATAAAGATATAGGCTTAGAAAACTCCATGATCAAATCTACGTCACTGTTTTCTCGATAAGTGCCGTCTGCACGGGAACCAAAAAGCGTAACCTTTTTGATAGGATAAATGGGTACAATTTTCAGTACAGCATTGCGAATAGATTCCAATGTCATAGTTATCGTTCCCTCCTTAATAAGTGCGAATTTAGATATTCGGCATTTGCTCTATTGATTATATGATAAGCTATAAGTTGCAAAAGGTCAAGAATGTGATGTTTGAATTCATCGATGGCATCTGCCCGGATATTCGTTTTATTCCGGCGAAGCAACGAACCAGGCAGCCGGAGCCGGAACAAATTAACGGGACAGCAGAATTTCCCAAATATCCTCTGCACAGTCGTCAGAAGGGAGAACCATGTATTTGGCGAGCAGCTCCTGCCCGGTGTGATCCACGGAAATATCCTCGACCTGGGAATAGGTTCCGGCTTCGAGCGCGGAAAGTGCCGGATAATCCGCCCACGTGAGCATGGCGGAGGCATCGACCTGATCCTCGTATGCCGCAAGAAATCCGTCCGCGTCCTCTACAATATAAATACTGCTGATGGATTGGGACAGGTCTGTGACCAGAAGGGTGACCCCGGCTGTCTGCATATCGGAGTCGGTCGCGCTGCCGTCAAAAACTACTTCATAGTCGTTGATTTCAACCGAGACAACGCCGTCGCCGTTTCGATCGCCGACCAGCTCACCGAGGGATTTTTCCAGAGCGCTTTTGACGGAGTCCGGAAGCGTGTCGCTGTGGACAAACGCGATGCTCAGGTCCGCTTCCCGCATGGAGAGGAATGTCCGCAGTACGCCAAGACCAAGGCTTGCGACGACCAGGATCCCGATTACGAGTGGCCAGAAGCGGCGCATTGCAATTTCCAGGCGCTCGCTCAGGGTGAGCGACGTGTCACGCGCTCCAGGGGTGCTGGAATTGCTTTGACCGTGCTGCCATGCACCCTCTGAGTAGGCGATTTCGGAATCCGCAAGACGTGATTTCTTTCGTATATCATCGGCTGTATACATGGGATCCTCCGGCACTTTGTACGATTCCTGCTCATCCAGAATCGGCCGCTGCAGCTGTGCGGCCAGCAGAAGGATCGGCCAGAATGCAAACAGTACCGCGAAGGGGACGCTGACCGGAAACATGGAGAGCCAGACGGCATACCAGATCAGAAATACGAGAGCCAGGACGAGAAGCCGCGCCGGATGCGTTTTCAGAAACGCGGCCGCGCTGGTAAGCTGCGCGGAAAAAGGACGCACATCAAAGCAAAGCGGCGTGCCCAGAGCGACGGTTGCCAGTGAGAAGAGGAAAAAATCCAGCGCCAGGATCATCCACACGATTGGCGCGGGCAGTATGCCGTCTGATGTCCTATTCAGAAAAAACTGCCCCACGAAAAGCAGGGCGGAAAGGAGAAGCCCCCAGAGCGCGCCTTCTTTGGCCGCGCGCTTCCAGATGGATGCGAAGGCGGTCTTCCATTCAGAAAGCCAGGAGTTATGGGTGGGGCGAAAATAGCAAAAGGCCTGCCGCAAAAAAGCGCACCAGAAGGGAGCGGCGATGGCGCCCCCGATCAGCCCGAATAGAAGCGTCAGCCAGAAATTTTCGTATATGAGACCGAGACTGACGCCCAGCATCATGGGAAGGAATGCAGCAAAACAAATCAGGTTCAGGAGCAGATTTTTGCCAAGATGATCCCAGAATACCTGAAAATAGAGGACCGCGCCGGTCCTGGGCGGCCGGTCATGCTCCGGCGCAGAGTTAAAGAAGCTATTGCCAAAAAGGTTCATTTTATTACCGGACCTCCCTCCGAGAAATAAGTTTAGTCATATTATAGTAATACATTTTCGCTCTGTCAATTTTAAAAGCAGACAAATCAGCGGTAAAATCCAAGGCGGGAACACATCTTACAAAATTGTAAATGCCCGTCTTCAGAAGTTAACGCTGAAATTTTCGGGAGCAAAAGCCACCCCTGAGAG
>JAJQDT010000088.1 GCA_021202075.1 Lachnospiraceae bacterium
TTCTGGATCGGGCAAGGCTTTCTATGAAAAATGACGGCTGGGCAGATGCGCAGGGCCATGTGTTCATCTACTTTACAATCGCTGATCTGGCGGCTGCTCTTCATAAGGGCGAAATGACCATCAAGAACAGCCTGGCTTCTCTTGAGGGCTGCGGATTGATTGTCCGCAAACGGCAGGGCGCCGGGTTCCCCAACCGCATTTATGTGAAAATACCATCCGGTATGGCATCTCAGACAGACAGAAATCTGTCTGAGAGAGAGACAGAAAACTGTCCTATGGACAGACAGAAAATTGTCCCTGTTACAGACAGAAAACTGTCCGGTAATAAGAAAGAGATTAACAAGAACCATTCAGAAAATGAAGGGAGTAAGGCGTCCCCCGCTGTTTATGGGAAATATCAGAATGTTTTCCTGACAGAGAATGAGCTATGTGATCTGAAACGGGATGTTCCTGACTGGCAGCAATATATTGAAAAGCTGTCCAGCTATATGGCTTCCAGTGGAAAGACGTATCAGAACCACGCTGCCGCCATCCGAAGTTGGGTGCTACGGGACAAACCTGCTTCCACGTCAAGAAACTACGACTATGAGGAAGGTGAAAGTTTATGAATATGATTACAGATATGATGGAATCCATGTCGGCAAATGGGAAACTTAAGGCAGATGAATATGTGTGTGAAGCGGATGGGCTGATCTACTGCTCCAAATGCCACACGCCAAGGCAATGCCGCAAGCATATCGGAGACAGGGATTTTACTCCGTTCGTCATGTGCCGCTGCCAGAAGGAAGCCCATGAAAAAGAGGAAACTGAACGCGCACACCGTGAGTTTCTCGATCATGTATCACGCATGAAAGCCAACGGCCTGCATGATAAGGAACTCTATGCCTGCACGTTTGCCAACGATAAAGGCTACAACCCGGAAATCCGTTATGCCCATACCTATGTTGAAAAATGGGAAGAAATGAAAGCTACTTCCACAGGGCTTCTCCTGTGGGGCAATACGGGAACCGGAAAATCATTTTTTGCCGGATGTATAGCCAATGCACTTCTGGATCAGGGCATTCCGGTACTGATGACAAACTTTGCGCGGATACTCAATACCCTGACCGGGATGTATTCCGATGACCGCAACGAGTTCATCGACAGCCTGAACCGTTACAGCCTGCTGATCATCGACGACCTCGGTGCAGAGCGCAATTCTGAGTATTCCAGAGAGCAGGTTTTCAATGTGATCGACAGCCGGTATCGGAGCCGGAAGCCGCTTATTGTAACCACGAACCTGACGCTTTCGGAGATGAAAGGCACTACAGATATTGCACGGAAACGGATTTATGACAGGATTCTGGAACGGTGTGTTCCTATCCGGATCAACAATCAGAATATCCGGGAGCTTATCGCATCGGAAAGCATGGCGCAGGCAAAGCAACTGTTCTCATAAACGATCGTATCAATGAAGCATGGATTTGGTGCCGGATAGAAATAACCAACAGGCAATATTAGTACCATTTTTAAGTACAGATGTGTTCTGAGCATTTCATGCTACAGATTTTTACTAAAAACGGCACCAATCCAGCTCTTTGTGATACCGAACAGCCCGGATACGGGCAGGAATATAAAATCCGAGGCCGGAAACGGCCAATTCAGGGAAAGGAGCCAGATATGGTAGAAAAGAAAGACATGACGGCAGATGAAAAAGCCCTTCTGCAGGCCAGACACAGGCAGGAGGAAGCGGAAGCGCGGAACCGGGTAAAAGAAAGGAAAGCCAGAACACGGCGGTTGATTCAGGAGGGTGCAATCCTTGAAAGCGTTGCCCCGTCTGTAGCTGATATGGAGCTTGATTATTTGAAGCGCGAGCTGCTGATACGTCTCCGGGGAATGTAGTCTTACACCGTCTTCATTCCCGTAAGGGCGCACTTACTCACCACCCACTCTGTGGGCGGTGGTATCCTTCCCTGCGGTCAGGAACGTGCGCTCTTCACGAAATGTCCACTGGACATTCCTCCAGAGGGGGCAGGTGATTCCGCAAGCGGAACACCTGTGCAGCCAACCGAACCGTCTAACATGCCCGGGCAGTTCCTGCACCCGGCACATCCGATGCAGACCGGCATGGAGTCCATGCCGATATTGGCAGCCTGCGAAAGCCTGTCTCTTCAAGGAGCCTGTTATTTAAATAAGCCAGTTTTCGAAGATATGGGTGTGCCGCTGTTCCGTGACACACCCATTTTCTTTCTTAAAAGGAAACAAAATAGAAAGGACGGTGATTGCATGGCAATCTATCACTTAGAGGCAAAAGTCATCAGCAGGGGAAATGGACGCTCCGCCTGCGCTGCCGCCGCCTATATGAGCTGCAGCCAAATTTACAACGACTATGATGGTATTCAGCATGATTATTCCCGCAAGCAGGGGCTTGTCTGGCAACAGATATTCCTGCCGGACAACGCTCCATCCGAGTGGCAGGACAGGGAGACACTCTGGAATGCTGTAGAGGAAAACGAAAAAACAAAAGACAGCCGCCTTGCCCGTGAGTTTGTGGTGGCGCTGCCGGTGGAGTTGGACAAGGCACAGTGGGAGGCTTTGCTGACAGAGTTTGTACAGGAGCAATTTGTTGCTGACGGGATGTGCGCGGATGTCTGTATCCATGATACGGATGGTCACAATCCACACGCCCATATCATGCTGACCGTGCGCCCACTGGATGAGCACGGGAAATGGCAGTACAAGACGCAGAAAGAGTATCTCTGTGTACGTAACGGAGAAGAACAGGGATTTACCGCAGCCGAGTTCAAAGCAGCTCAGGCCGAGGGATGGGAAAAACAGTACCCTTATAAGCCAGAAAAAGGAAAAAAGAAAATCTACCTGCCGCCATCCGAAGCAGAGCGTCGTGGCCTGGTTCGCGCGGACAAGCACCCCAAAAGCACAAAATACGGAAGGCAAAACCCCATCACAGAACGATGGAACAGTGAGGAACAGCTTCTCATCTGGCGGAAGGCATGGGCAGATGTGACCAACCAGCACCTGGCCCGTGTCCATGCCGCTGACCGAATCGACCACCGCAGCCATGCAGAACGCGGCCTTGATGAACAGCCTACCATCCACGAGGGTGTAACCGCACAGGCACTGGAACGCAAAGGTATTGTTTCTGACCGCTGCGAACTAAACCGGCAAATCAAAGCAGACAATCGCTTACTGAAGGAGCTGAAAGCACAGGTACGGAAGCTGACAGAGGCTGTAGCAAATACCATCCCGGCTATTGCAGAACGATTAGAAAGTATTCGGGCACACATGATCATGCTGCAATATCATCTGTTCCAGAACCGCGCAAAAACAAAAGATATGTCCGGACGCGTTGACTGGAATCTGCCGCTTGTTAAGGAATACAAGTCTGTAAAAAAGAAACTGAAAGAAAAACAGACTGAAAAGAATAGCATTGTGGCAGCAAAAGACAATACAAGCATTTTCAACCCCGCAAAGCACATTCAATATAACAAGCAAATCACAACTCTCACGGAAGAAATTGAGGAATTAAAAAACCGAAAGAATCAGCTGATACATGAGGTAGGCTGCCAAAATGATACGGAAATGAAACAGGCAGAAGGGACGCTTTCTAAGATGAAAGATTATCTGGAGAAAATGAAATCAGAGCAGCCGAAACTGACCAGCCAACTCGCGGCTGACGAAAAAAGCTTCACAGAAACCAGAGAAAAAATATCCCCGCAGCAGGAAGATGCCTTGCTGGATGCTCGTGTTCCGCTCCGGGATAATTACCGTAATCAAATCCGCTATAGGCTGCGTGAAACATTCGGGCAAAAATTCCAGTATGACCGACTGGCCTCTGCAGAGCAGCGAATCGACAACAGGCTGGGCGAGGACTCTGACCTGTTCCGGGAGCACGCTGCAAAGCTGCGCCATGAGCAGGAGATGGAACGGAGACGGGATCAGCCAATCCGCCAAAATAAGAAAACGAAAAATCTCGAGCGATAAGTATTGAAAAAATGTTGGCAGGAGAGTAGTCTTGTCTGCTACTCCCTGCCAATTGTTGTTTCTTGTGTTACAGCCTATTTGTTTCTTTCGCTATATCAGAATAGTTCTTATTCCCTCCACCAAGAACATCATTACTAAATTAAACCATTTTACTTCAATTCAAAAGTAGGTGTAACTGTAATCCTAAATGTTGTGTTTTTTAAATAACCCACATCGCCAACATATAGTTTATCCGTTGCAAAAAAAAGTGTAACAGCCCCACTCGTTATCATACTTCTTGTCAATTCCTTATCTTTTCCAGAGCAGTCCTGAAAAAGCTTAAAAGTAATTTTCGACACATCTACACCTTCAATTGGCTCAATTGTCCATCTCATCCGTGGTGTTTCCACCAATTGAGTCATATCATAGTTAAGGCTACAACGACAATCTTGACCTTCAATCTCACATGCGCTTTCAATTGTGATAGACTCAAATTTGCTCTCTTTAAATGACATATATCATTCCTCCTATATTTCAACAGACTCGACAGTGATACAAAACATATCTTCTTCTTTAGAAGAGTTTACAACATTTGCAACATAAATATTTTTTTGGCCGCAGTCATCGTAATCAACAATTTCTCCGCTTCGTATTCCGTCAGCAATATATGGATCCGTTTTATCTTTATCTTGCATCAAAGAAATAGTATCTACACCTTCAAAAGTGAATTTCAAGCCCCCGTATTTATCCCCGTTTTTCATATTTTTCATTTTTGACAGGTTATAATTATTACTACAACGATTTTTCTGATTAGGCATTTGAGTTTTGTGTGCAGAGATAATTGCTTTCACAAAGTTATCAGATGTATATGGCATATAAAATCCTCCATTTCAAGTAGTTGATGTTTTTATTTTACCTATGTTAAACAATATTCAAAATTTCTAATTAAACCATCGTCATCACCCCCTTCTCCTGTTCCGTATAATCAATTTCTGAACAAATCATATAAGTTCTTAATGATTCCTTCTTCTACGAACAGAAGAAATACAAATCATACAAACCCCACTGGAAAGTACCAAAACAATCCATAACCATATATTAGAGTTATCACCTGTCTGGGGCGATTTGGTTGCATCAGAATTATTCTCCGTAGTCGCCGTTTCACTATCTATTGATTCAGCTTCCGTGCTTTCTGTATTTCCTGCCTCATTAGAATCTTCCACAGCAGTTGCGGAATAAGTTGCCGTATACGTCACACTCCCAGTCACACCCGATACTTCCGGCGTCCAGCCTGCGAATGTATAGGTGTACTGTACGTCCGCTGCTTTCGTCGGCGTTTCTCCGTCGTAACTCGGTGTGGTGCCATAAGC
>JAJQDT010000151.1 GCA_021202075.1 Lachnospiraceae bacterium
TCAGGGGTGGCTTTTGCTCCCGAAAATTTCAGCGTTAACTTCTGAAGACGGGGATAAAGTCACACAGTTCATCTCTCCGGGAATTTGCAGTAAAATTTGAGATCTCAAAAAATCAAAAAATACCGGAGTGCCATCTGTTCAGCAAAAGCTGGATGATGTATAATGTCCATATTAAACTGATAAATCGGAATATGGAGGTAAGCCGGTTTTGAATACGGATATCAGAAGAAAAGATAGGGTTGTTACGGATCATAATCAGATTATCAAAATAATAGACCGAGCTAAAATTTTGCATCTGGGGCTAATTGATAATAAGTTTCCTTATATTGTACCGCTCCATTATGGATACGAATATGATTGCAGCAAGGATATGTTTATTTTTTATATGCATGGCGCAAAAAATGGGCGTAAGATTGATTTGATTAGGAGCAATTCCAATGCCTGCATCGAACTTGAAACAGATGTTGAACTTGATTCCGCTGATGATATCCCATGTCAGTATGGTTCCTTCTATTCTTCTGTAATTGGCCAAGGTTATGCCACAATAGTTGATGACGAGGAAGAGAAAAAACGAGCATTAAATTTATTGATGGAAAACCAAACGGGAAGGACGTTTGATTTCACTGAAAAAATGGTGGCGGCTGTTGCTGTAATCAAGGTGGAAATCAGGGAATATACAGCAAAGGCACGAGTAAAAATGGCACAGTAGCTGATATTCCAGTTTATCGAGACTCCTGTAAAAGATTTCTGGATTTCAAAAAAACGGGAACAGCGGTAGATTGATCTCTCTCTAACGCTGTTCCCGTTTCTTTTATCCCAGGCGAACCATCTGCGATGTGCTGCCAAAGTTGATGTAAGTCAATGTGCCGATCTCACCAGTAGCTACCGCCGGGCAGACCGAAATCTCCCGTATGTCACCGTCAACACCATATTTCAATAGATAATGGGTGGTCTGCCATGCTTCTGATCCTTTCGTGTAATCGCTGTAGCAGTTATGGATGTAAGTGAAGCCACCGATCCGTTCCGCTATCCGTGCGAGTATTGCCGGGGAAATATAAGAATCCCACTGCTTCGTTTCAAAGTATGGGCCTTTATACTCCGCTGCTAATGAGACGCTGATTCCATCATCATTGCTCAGATAAGTGAATCCGGATGCGGAGGATCGCAGGTAACTGCATACCGACTCCATTTTCTCAAAGGAATCCATGCCGCCTGTCGTATGCGCTGCAACCAGGCTGTCTATCCATTCGGTTTCCGATTCTTCATAATCCAGCACTTTCAGGCTGAACGAAGTGACAACTTTTTTCTTCGTCTTGTCTGTCGTTCCCCATTCCGCCACCTCGAACGTGTAAGTGCCGGCTGACGGAAAACTGAGGTTGATCACATAGCCGCCTGATACCTTGCGGTAACCGTTGACCACCTGGTTGTTTTCATACTGGATGTCATCCCAGATCACCGACTTTATCGTCACCTTCGAGGAGGAATAAGTCACCGCTTCCCCATTTACAAAAAGGCTGAAGCTGGACAGCTTCGTATTCTGCGTTTTGATGTAAAAGCAGTAGGTATCCAGGGTATTCCCGGTTCCGGCATACAGCGGGCTGTCTGGGTAAGAGTAAACCTTCTGATCCGAAGGCGCCACCAGATATACCTCGTAAGTATATCCCGGATAGCTCACCGTTTTCTCTTCCGCATCCGATGACGTTACGGAAGAATTCCCTGTCACCGTTACCGTTTTTTTCATGGTCTTCACGCATTTCCCTTTATAATAAACCTTTGCAGAGATCGTTGACGTCCCGCTCTTTACTGCGGTAATTTTCCCCTTACTGCTGACTTTCGCCACGCTTGAATCGGAACTTTTGTATTTCACTGAGCATCCGCCCTGTACGGTGGCCTTTGCCGTTTTTGATTCTCCTATTTCCAGCGACAGCTTATTGGTGTTGTATTTGAAAGAGCTGGAATCCGTCACAAGCAGGTAAATTTTTTTAGCCACCTTTCCGTTCTTATCATATACAGTGACCGTAGCCGTGCCTTTCTTTTTGGCGGTAATCCGGTACTTGCCGGTTTTCACCTTTTTCGTGGAAGCGACCGGCTTCTTTGAAGACTTCGCTTTATAACAACCGGATACCGTATACGATTTTCCTGCCTTGAGAACCTTAACGGATGTGGACGTTGTCGCTTCTGCCGTAGCAGAAGAAACAATCAAAAGCAGGAGCATCACCACAAAAGAATAAAAGATTTTTCCCATACAGCCTGCATTGTTCCGCATTCCAGCCTCTTTCATCGCCTTATTCCTCCCCGCTGTCCTGTCCCTCTGCAGCTGCGCTTTCATTCCTATAGATTCTGTTATGGCAGGAATGAAGATAGTTGATTACCTCCTGCGATTCCTGCATAAACTGCAGCCCGAGTGAAAATCCACATTTGAAGTATTCCACTCCCATGATTTCAGACTCCGCCACAAACAAATCATGGACCGCTTCAATCTCCTTATAGGTCGGAGCCTCCAGCGTTTCCTCCATGCCAATCATCTTCTGGCAAATCTCCTCCGATATTTCCCTGCATCTGGGCGATTCTGACACTACCTGTTCTGCCGGGTAAAGCTTTCCGTTAAAAAGGTCCTCCATAATATCCAGAATTTCTTTGCTCATAATAGACTGCCTCCTTCTTATTAGAAAATAATGGTGCTGTTGTTCCTGTGTAACTGTTGCTATTATCATGTATCCCGGTTATCTTTGCAACTATGCCGATTCCACTGCCAGGTTCAGTAATCAGATAACGAACAGTATATTTCCCCGGCGGTTACGCCTGTATCTTTTTCAGTCACTGTCCTCCATACTCTGCCCACACAAGAACGCCCTGCACCACCAGGCGGGTGGCGTTGTTTCCATTACAGGTGGACAATGTCACAACGCGCTCGATGTCTGAACTGGCAATTTCTGAATCAGTCTCAGTCTCACCCGCCATTTCATCAAACCATTCCGCATAACTCCCATAGTCCTCAAAGGAGATCGTATACGCGTCACCAACCGCAGCTCTGCAAATAACTCAACGTAAATTTCGCTTTTTCTGTTGCTGTTTCTGCTGCATCTGCCGCTTCTGTTTCCATTGTTCCAAAAGCTGGATAATCGTTTCTTCCATCTTCCTTGGCGTATAATCTTTCGGAAAATACTGTCTCAGGACATCCGATGTAAACATCACTCGGTCCTGAACCGGCTTCTTTTCCTCAGACATAATGGCCAGCATCGAGTCCTCTGTTAATCGCCCATCCTGGCTGAACTGCTTCAACCGCTGAGCCTGGGAAAGTGATGGAGTTGCCTGCTCGTAATCCATAGTTTCAATCAACATCTCCTGTTCCTTCGGCTTCAAAAATGACAACTCATATGCTGGGTTAAAAGCGATTTTCTTTTCATCTACCATGTCCAAAAGCGGAGGTATCAGTTCTGTCAGACGAATATAACGTTGCACCTGTCTTTGGCTCTCATTTGCCTGCTCTGCGACCGTTTTAATCGACGTCTGCAACTTCTCGCCAACTTGGCGAGAAGTTAAATCAGCCCTTGAACCCTGATGTTTGATTGCATCCATCTTCATCTTAAAAGCAAAGGCTCTTTCACTCGGAAGTATTGTTTCCCTTTGCAGATTGCTATCCATCATTAGCAATACTGCCTCATCATCATCCAAATCACGCACAATTACCGGCATTGTCTCTTTCCCTGCCAATTCACAGGCTCTGTGCCGACGATGGCCGGAAACGATCTCATATTCTCCTCTCGGCAAGGGCCTTGCTATGATCGGAACCAGAACGCCGTACTGCTGTACGCTTTCAACGGTCTCCATCATTTTTTCATCATCCACAACCTTAAACGGATGATCTTTAAAGGGATGCAGTTCAGAAATCGCAATCTCCTGCACACGTTCCCTCTCATCATCCGCCCGTCCTTCATCCGTCTTAAACAGGTCATCAACGGACGCAAGTTTTGTGTTTTTCGCGCTGCTTTTCAAGATTCAACACCTCTTTCGTCAATTCCATATACGCTCCCGCTACCTTCCCTTTTGGGTCGTAAGCATAAATACTCATGCCTGCTGCAGTTGCTTCTTTTGCTTTTACTGAAAACGGAATTTCCGTTTTAAATACATTGATTTTTCTTCCATAAGTGTCCCTGATCAGTGACGCCGTTTCTCTCGCAAAATTAGTCCGTTTATCTACCATGGTCAGAAGAATCCCATCAATTTGTAATGTCGGGTTAATCTGCCGCCTGACCTTACCGACTGTTTGCAAAAGCTGCTCCAGTCCTTTAGCTGGAAGATATTCAGCCTGAACCGGCACTATAATGCGCGTAGCTGCTGCCAGAGCATTGACAGTAAGCATTCCCAGCGATGGCTGACAATCGATCAGAATATGCGTATACTGACTTTTCACTGTATCCAGATACTGGCGCAGTACTGTCTCCCGGCTGATCATATTCACCAAAGAAACTTCCATACCGGATAGCTGAATATCCGCTGGCATCAGGTCAACACCTTCTGCCTGATGCAGTATTCCCTCTCCCAGATCAATTGGCTGATCCGTCAAAATTTTTCCTAACACCGTTGATACCGTAACCGGAAGCTGATCCGGACGAGGAAAACCCAGGCTAATTGTTGCACTAGCCTGGGGATCGAGATCCACAATCAGAACCTTCTTACCCTGCCGTGCCAGATCAACACCAAGATTCACACAAGTCTGGGTTTTTCCGACTCCGCCTTTCTGGTTTCCGAGGCAGATAATCTGAGTATTCATTCTTTTATATCCCCCTTTTCGTCATAGCATCCATTCCTACGATCCTCTTCGCTTGCTGCAAAACACAGACACATAACAGTGACTCCGAAAAAGCCGCCTGCGAAAAATGCAATAAAATGTGTAAGCATAATTGCCCTCCTGTTCTGTATGAAAAAGGGTATCCATCGCGGACACCAAACTACAGTTACCCATCTTCACGCTCTCCATGAAATGAAAAAAGCGCTCAGCAATCAATCACATTTGCCAAACGCTTCTAATACCTTACCTGTAATTTTCAAAGAAATAAGCTGCCAGTAAGAAAAAACACATACTGACAGCTTCCTGTAAAAATCTCATTATTCAGTTTTTAACGCTTCCGTCCTACAATCCGATAATAATCCTTCATATCAATCATAAGGTCCACATAGAACTTCGGACTGCGGAATGGGTCTAAAATGGTTTGTGAAGAAGGCAAACCGTCTCGACGGTATTTTCATTGAGCAACCGAATTCCACCCTTTTCAGCGCCTTCATAAA
>JAJQDT010000019.1 GCA_021202075.1 Lachnospiraceae bacterium
GGAACTTTTTTAGAATCTTTTCAAGGTTGTCTCACTGTTCAGTTATCAAGGTTCTGTAGCATTTTCTACCTTTTTGTTTCGCCGTCTTCCTCAGCGGCGTTAATTATCATACCACCCTGGTCAATTATTGTCAAGCACTTTTTTTAATTTTTTCGACCATTCCAATAAAAATAAGGCCTGTCGGCATTTTCAAAAAACCGTCAGGCCACATTATTTAACAACCTTTTTCCAAACTTTCCTTATAAGCTGTCCCCCACGCCTCCATCGCGTCAAGGATAGGTTTCATTGATTCTCCCAATTCACTGAGAGCATATTCCACATGTAGCGGCACTTCCGGGTAGACTGTGCGTGTGATGATTCCATCGTCTTCCATAGATCGCAGGCTGTCTGTCAGTACCTTCTGACTGATTCCTTCCAAATCGCGCCGCAGTTCATTAAACCGCCAGGGACGGGAACGCAGGTTTCGCAAAATCAGCAGTTTCCATTTACTTCCTATCAATTCAACCGTCGTTGCCACCTGACAAGCCGGAAGCTCGTCTTTTGTCTTCATAAAAGGCACCTCACATTCTATTTTTTCTAACATCAAATCTGAATGCTACACTCGAATTATAGTGCAACATACCATCAAAATCAATAGAAAGTATATGAAGTTTCTATAGGAAAACTCCTGGAAAATCCAAAGGTCACCTTTTTGTGACTATGTAATAAAAAGGTGCGTACTTGTTTGCCTAAAAACGCTTAAGTATAATCATAATTACAGAGAGAAAGACAGCTCCTGAATACAAATTCGGAGGTAATCAACTATGGCACTTTCTAATCTGTTTGGATGGAAGGACGAAACATCTGCTGCTTCCTGTGGTACGGCCTGCGGAGCATCGGACAAACTGGAAGAAAAGCCTGCTGCCTGCGGTTCCTCTTGCGGCGCTGGCGACAAGTAATTCTGTCCGCAAACTAATCGCCTGATGAACCGCTATGCACATAATAAATATCCGTTCATCAGACACTTGCGAAACAATATCCGTTTATCGGATTTTACGATAGGAACCCCAAGGAGGCCATGCTTTATGAAGCAATACTTTTCTTTCCAGTGGCATATAACAGATGAATGTGACCAACGATGCAAACACTGCTACATCTTTTCCGAAAACGTCTGCAAAAAGCTGGACGCTATGAATTGGGAGCAGATGCAGGACACATTTTACAACTGTCTGGATTTCTGTGAGGTTTATCACCGTCTGCCTTATTTTTATATCACCGGCGGCGATCCCATTCTTCACCCGGACTTCTGGAAGCTGCTTGGGTTGATGAAAGAACATGGCATTCCCTTTACCATTCTTGGCAATCCGTTTCACCTGACAGACGACGTGTGCCGCCGTCTGAAGGAGTATGGCTGTCAGAAGTACCAGCTCTCCATTGACGGGATGCGCGAAACACACGACTGGTTCCGCAAGCCCGGCTCCTTCGACATTACACTGGAAAAGATCGGCTACATCAACCGGGCGGGCATCCGCAGCGTGATCATGACCACCGTTTCCGGCACGAACATTGATGAAGTAACTGATATCATTGACGCTGTGGTCGCAACCGGAGCGAATGTGTTCGCCTTTGCCCGCTACTGCCCGACAAGCGAAGAAAAGGATACCGGTATCGAACCGCTCCGTTATCGGAAGCTGCTGGCAGACTGCGACAGGAAATTCAAAGAGTATGAAGCTGCCGGATGCCAGACTTACTTTAACAAAAAAGATCACCTCTGGGCGCTTTACGAATATGAAACCGGCGCGTTCAAAATACCGGAGACTGTGGAGGATGGGATGATCTACGGCGGCTGCAACTGCGGCAGCTGCCACCTGACCATCCTTCCAACCGGAGATGTGTACGCCTGCCGCCGGGTACAGAACAGCAAGGTCGGCAACGTGTTTGATGATCGTCTGGCGGATATCTGGGTTTGCGAGATGGAGACTTACCGTGATTACACGAAGTTTGAGAAATGCTCCAAATGTGAGCTGCTGGTGTTCTGCCGGGGCTGCCCCGCTGTAGCCAGTGGGAAGGATGGGAACTTCTACACCGCAGACCCGCAGTGCTGGCATGAAATATCGGAGGTGGAAACGCCACCTCCCTGCGGTCGGAGGCAGGACGCGCCGTCCATGGCAAGAAATGCTTCGCATTTGGACTGCGCTAAGGAGGCTGTATAATAAATGAATGAACTTATGGAAACCATTATGCACCGCAGAGCGATTCGCCGCTTTGACACAAGGCAGATAGAAGAACCGGCATTGCAGGAAATTTTACAGGCCGGTCTGTACGCTCCCAGCGCCGGAGGACGGCAGAGCGTGATTCTTGCCGTCTGCCAGGATAAAGATGTCAATGAACGGCTGGGACGCATCAAGTAGGCAAATTCCAATCCGCATATTGCGTCAGCCACAAGCTATGTTTTAAAGGAGCAGCCCAGCATTGCGGATGACCTGTCTATCAAAAACGCTTTTTACGACGCTCCCACAGTTATTACCATGTTTGCGCCGAAGAACTTCCTCTTTTCCGCAGAGGACTGTACGGTGGCCGCCGAAAACATGATGCTGGCAGCGGATTCGCTGGGTGTTGGCTCCTGTTATCTTGGGCAGGGCTGGCTGGCGTTTAATGCCCCATACGGGCAGGAAATCCTGAAAAAATGGGGTATCCGCACGGATTATTATGCAGTCATGCAACTTCTGCTCGGCTATCCCCGTGAAGGTGACCCGCACTCCACAGCGAAACCACGAAAGAATGACCGTGTGTTGAGATTTTAGGATGGAGGGACGCAGACGATGAAAGAAATTTCCATCAGAGATTTTAATCGCAACCCGGTGACCATGTTCGGCACGGACTGGTGCCTGATATATGCCGGAAATAAAGAAAGCGGATATAACGCCATGACCATCGCCTGGGGACAGGTCTGCGTAGCATCATACGGGCGCTGCGTGGACAGGAACATTGTGAATGTCCCGGCGATTGCAGCCACTGCCGGATTCAATGTCAATCCAGTGAAAAATATTACGGTGTAAAGAAAGAAGAACAGGAATCATGACACAGGAAGAACGCAGAATATATTTAATCAGAGTGCTTCTTTCAGAGGAAGCACAATATCGGGATATGGAAATTCCATCTGATGAACAGCAACAGAAATGGCTTCTGCGGACTTTGTTCAATGTGCGGATGCCTAAAACGGTCAGTAATGAATTTCTAAAAATACAGGATGCCTATTTGCAGGAAGAAACTGAACAGAAGGGCATTCCGGACATCGCTGATCTGTCGCCGGTTCAGGAGGGCATTTATCTCTGGCAGGGAGACATTACAACGCTGCGTTGCGGGACGATTGTCAACGCGGCCAACTCCCAGATGCTCGGCTGCTTCTGCCCGAACCACGGGTGTATTGATAATGCGATTCACACATTTTCAGGGATTCAGCTTCGCGCGGCCTGCGCTGATCTAATGACTCAGCAGGGACATGAGGAGGAAACCGGCCGGGCAAAAATCACTCCGGCATTCAATCTTCCATGCGATTATGTGATTCACACCGTCGGCCCCATTGTAGGCGGCTGGCTGACCAAAAAGGACAAGGAACTGCTTGCTTCCTGCTACCGCTCCTGTCTGGAACTTGCAGAGCAAAACAATATTAAGAGCATCGCGTTCTGCTGCATTTCCACTGGGGAATTTCATTTCCCGAATGACAAAGCGGCACAGATTGCAGTTAATACCGTGACAGAATACAGAAAGCAGACCCATAGCGAAATCGAGGTGATTTTCAATGTTTTTAAGGACATCGACCACAAAATCTGCAGGGAACTCCTCACGGCAGATAGAGCAGCTGAAATCCGCTCTGGATAAAGCTGATGCTGTTGTAATCGGAGCCGGTGCAGGTCTTTCCACATCGGCAGGATTTGTGTATAATGGAGAACGATTCGAGGAATATTTTTCTGATTTTGGGGCGAAGTATGGTTTCCACGATATGTACTCCGGAGGGTTCTATCCCTATGATACATTGGAGGAACACTGGGCATACTGGAGTCGTTACGTCTACGTCAACCGCTATGTGGACGCACCGAAACCAGTCTATCAGGAGCTGCTTGCGCTCGTAAAGGGTAAAGACTATTTCGTCCTGACCACGAATGTGGACCACTGTTTCCAGAAAGCCGGATTTGATAAAAAGTGTCTGTTTTATACCCAGGGAGATTACGGTCTGTTCCAATGCTCCGAGCCGTGCCATCAGGAAAACTATGACAACGAAAGTGCCATACGGCAGATGATTAAAAAACAGCGGGATATGAAAATCCCGTCAGAACTGATTCCCCGATGTCCGGTCTGTGGCAAGCCTATGACCATGAATCTGCGTAGCGATGACACCTTTGTGGAGGATGATGGCTGGCACAGGGCGGCAGAACGCTACTCGCTGTTCCTTCGCCGTCATGAAGGAATACAAACACTGTTCCTGGAACTCGGAGTCGGCTATAACACGCCGGTAATTATAAAGTATCCCTTCTGGCAGATGACAGCGAAAAATCCGAAAGCGACTTATGCCTGCATTAACAGCGGAGAAGCATTTTGTCCGAAAGAGATTGAGCGGCAATCAATCTGTATAGATACCGATATTTGTGATGTCATTGACCAGTTGAAAAAAAATGTAAGAAAGCAGCGAATACACTTTATCAGAATAAAACAATTATTTAAAAAAATAAGGCCTACCAGCCATCTCAAACGAGACAGCCAACAGACCCATTTCCATCCTCATATCAGGGCTGCATTCCGCAGCCCCACACTCTTATACTCTCACCGCATGATCCAGATTATCGTAAATATAGAGTTATCGTAAAAGAACTGTATGGACAGTCTATCTTGCGCTTTATGTCAAACTGCTTTAACAGATCCTTAACGTCCTCTGATGCTACTATGATCCTGTCCTTATGGCGTTTCGTATTTCTGATAAAAACCTCCCCGGTCTTCAAATCAACATCATCGATTTTAAGCCTCAGGGCTTCGCCAGGCCTGAGGCCGCAAGCATAGATAAAGCGCAGGAGAAAAGGTATTGTCTCGTCTAAAAAAGAGGTTAAACGGTGCATGGACAAATGGTCTGCTGCAAGAAACAACGCCTGGAGTTCATCGTCCGTCATTATGTAAGGCACATATTGCGGAACTTTCGGGACAAAGCTCATTGGCAGGATGTACGAAGAAGGACCGAGATATCTCGCAAACATACGGATGGTAGTGGCCTTGCTTCTCAAGGCACGGTGCCCTTTGGCTTTCTCACTGGAGAACCAGCTCCGAACAGTTTCTTTTGTAAGGGAATTTTCCCCCGGGAAATGTTCTGCACAGTATTGGTCAAAGGAAAGTAAATACTTCCTTTCCCCTTCGCCGCCGTAATGCATGCCATCCCGGTATTCAAGATAGGATTCTATGGATTTGGCGAAACCACTTTTAAATTCCATACCCATCACCTTCTTCCTTTGGCATGAATCCTTCCAGTCCCAGCCCGACACCGCGCAGATGTTCGACATCCAGGTTGATGTACTGTTTGGTTGATTCGAGATTCCTGTGCCCCAATACTTGCGCAACCGTCGTTACAGATGTCCCCGTCGTGACAAGGCTTGTTCCAAGAGCACGGCGGAGATCGTGAAAGCCACACCTCGGAAGTCCAAGCGCGAACCTGTATTTATTAAAAATATTATAGATGGCGCTTGTGGTGAGCTTTGGATGTGGTGCGTATGTGCGCAGGAAAATATATTCGGAGCTGCTGTCAGGTCTTCCATCTAAAATATATTTTTTTATCGCTTCGCCTACGTCTTTGGTAAGCGGCAAAGCTAACGCTTTCCTTGTCTTGACCTGTGAGATGCGGATTTCCCCATTGACCCAGTCAATATTTTCAAACTTCAGTTCCCGGATATCCACACTCCGCAATCCTGTGACCACACCGGTCAATATCATAGCGTAGTCACGCTTTCCCTGCGGGGTAGACTGGTCGATGGTTCCAAGTATCGCTGCGATTTCTTCGTGCGGAATCGGCTTGCGGATCCTGTGCTCTTTGGGGAGTGGAAGAGAAAACACAAAGGAATAATCCTGGTCAACCAGCCCTTCTTTCTTCAGGAAATAAAAAGTCTGCCTCAATCCCCTGTTCATGTGATGGATGGAGTTTAAACGAAGGCGTTTTGCCGATTCAGTCATATACTTTCGGATTACCGACTCATCGACTTCTGAGATGGATGCTATCTGGTTCTCCGCAAGCCATTTGAAAAACGGCATCGCATATCTGCGGATCCCGTGAGCATATTTCCCATCCCACTCAGGGAAAGAAAGCATCCGGTCAATTATTCCGGAATAGTAATTCGTCATGCCTGTACTACGGTTGACGCACCCATAGTCAATGTCACTCCCCAGTTTCCTGTTGGTGGCGCCCGTGTCAACATCCGTGCCGCCGCTCCAGTCTCCGAGCGGATTGATTTCCGCTTCCGGATACCCACTTCGCAGCTCATCCGTCGGAGCATTGCTCTGGCAGATAATCAGCCTGTCGCCGTCTAAAATGTACTTTCCATCAGAAGTGTACTTTTCATAGATGGCGTGGGCTATTTCAGAGAGCTTTGTCTGTTCATCCGTCAGAGGCGCACCCTTAAAAATCCCATTATCGCCGCATCGGATTTCATCCGCCTGATTGTCAGCGAGCAGTTTATCCTGCGCCACTATCACAAATCAGGAACTATCAGACCGGCAATCCTGTGGACTGCTTCTTGAACCTCCAGCTCATTTAAATCCGCCGTGGTCTCGATGATGACATGACAGACGTCATGTCCGATTAGCACCTCAACAGCGATTTTCGGATTCTCCTCGGAAGCATATGCCAGGTCGACAATCGCTCCGGCAATCCTGTCCGCCACCTTATCCGGATGGCTCGGATTCACCTTCTCAATCATACTCATCCCATTCCTTTCCGTGTGCGGAGCAGCCTCTCCATCACGGAGGCTAACCAGAACTTCTCGCGAGTCGCTCGCATGGTTGATGAAAATGGAGCGGTTGTTATCTTAAAGAACAACACTCCACGTTATTTGCTTATCGAATTTAGTTCTGCTGAAGCAGAGCAGACCGTAAGCGATGAGGATGTCCTTTCGGTATCCAAACGACTGCTTGCAAAAAATCATGAAGCATACGAGGTACTGGCCAAATGATTATTCTCTCAAAGGAGCAGATTTTATTACTGCACACACAGCTTCTGGAAGAAACCGGCGGCAGCGATGGTGTCCGTGATGATGGACTGCTTGACTCAGCTTTAAATGCACCGTTTCACAGCTTTGGAAATACGGATGTGTATCCGTCCATCCAGCAAAAGGCAGCCCGTTTAGGTTATGGCCTCGTAAAGAATCACGCCTTTGTCGATGGAAACAAATGCATCGGTGCTCATGCGATGCTTGTATTTCTTGCGCTCAATAAAGTGGAACTTGATTATACGTAGGAAGAATTATCCGATATATTTCTTAAAATAGCTGCGGGAGAATCCGGCTTTGAGGATTTGCTGCACTGGATTACAACCCACCAGCTATAATGTCAGTTTCCATCACGCTTTGCGTGGTTATGCCACCTGTCACCACGCTCCGCTTTATATCCTCGCATGGCACGGCTTGCACAGGGCTATAAGGTTGGCGCGGTCATGCGTTCCTCCCTCAGAGAGCGGCAGCTTGTGATGTATCTCCTCAGTCTTCGTATATATACCCTTCTCGAGGCAGAGCTCACACAAAGGGTGCGCAGCGGCATAGCTGTCACGGATGCGTTTCCAAGCCCGCCCATATCTACGGCGTACAGCCGGGTCCCGGTCGTACTTCTCGTAGCGTTTGTTTTCTTCTTTCTGGTGCTTCTCGCAGAAACGCTCCCCGTATTCCACAAGTTCTGGACATCCCTGTTTCGCACAAGGGTGTTTGGGTTTTCTTGGCAATGATTCCACCTCCATCTATTTGCCGCCTGTCACGGCTACGCCTCCGCGAAGGTCGCAGGATGAATTTCACGCCACGAAAAAAGCCCTCGCGGTATCCCGTGAAGGCTGAAAAGAGCAGAAAACATTGAAAAATCAAGGAATTCTGCTCTTTTTTTATTCCAAAAGTGTTTAAGACCGGATTATCCTAATACCATAGGGCAGGCTGCTTTTCAAGCTTTTTCTTGATTAACGCATGAAAATACTGCATAAGCCAGTTTTTTAATGAATTATAATGATTATTCATGTTTTATATTGTTTTAATCGGTTTTGTATCAACATACTGTTCCTTAAACAGCCCACCTGTATTCTTATACTGTTATCATCTTGTTCTTTCTCATATGCGAAATCCATTAAAGCAGTTTCCTATCCACAACCCACCCACTAAAAAGTAGTTTCCTATTCTCACTTGACACATTCTCCCCACATGGATATGTTTTGTCAGAAACCACGAAAGGGCTTTCACCACCTCACCGTTTCCCCGGTCAAGTGGCAAAAGCCCCTGTTTTCTAGCCTGTTTTGGCTCATTGTGTGTCGATTCTTGACATCAATACCACCGTCTCGACGTGGCACGAGAAAATGATATTGATGTCAGGTAGGCTTCGGTAGTGTGCGCAAACATATCGAAGGGCATTTTTTTCCCTTTGACCGTGTGGCAAAACATATCAAGCCGTTTTTTGCCCGTTTTTGGGCATTTTGGCGCATATGGATGTTCGCGCAAACATATCGACATATCACTTACCGGATTTTACGAAACAAACTCGGTTCCTTGCAGGAGTTCGGCTGCCTCAACAAGATACCCATAGGAAACCGAGTCCACAATACGCATATAAGAGAATCTCTTTGGTTTTTCCATTTCAAGCTTTTGTCCGGCATATTCTCCTGGATCATTAATTTTAATCAAAGTTTCCTGCCCGGTCAACATCGCTGCAGCAAGATACATCACTCTTCCGGCATATGCCCCAGCAACATCTCCGCCAAATCGGCTTCCAATAATGTGGTTCCTAATTCTGGAAATACCATCCTTGAAATATGTATAATCTTCCGCATTGGGGATGCCTCTACTGGCGATGCAGAGGCATCCGTTAATTGTATCTTTCAACACATCCTCTGCTGAAATGGAAAGTCCTCTGTACGCCATCTCCGAATAAACAATCCTATGATAGGATTCACACACCTCACTGAAATCAGTCATCGCATCAAAAAGCGAAGCGCAATCATAAAGCTGCTTGATTACTTCCAATTCCTTATCCACTCCAAACGGAATTCCCGTTGTATGCGGTGCAAATGCCGTCATCTTATCTCCAAGGATGCCATTGACATTTGGAATGCTGACGGAAAGGTCTTCTCCCTCTGTCAAAAGTAGCTCATTTTTTATCGGCTTCAAAATGCACGTTTTGTACTGTATCTTTTCAAAAAGAACATCCAGCAAAATGGTGACATCCCGCTCACTCCTTGGTGAGCGATACTTAAATTTGAAATGTCTCTTTTCAATATCATTCTTGCCAACTCGGACATGTTCCTCCACATCCAGAAATGGAAATATTTCTCCTGCCTTGCGGATATATTCATCAATATCGGTTCCAGGTTCCACGATAATATCGATATCGGTACTCAATCTCCTTGGACGATCAAGCAACAACATGAGAGCGGTTCCACCTTTAAAACAAAACGGAAGTCCTACCCGCTTAATCGCTTCCAAAAGGCCAAACGCATAAACCACTCTTTCAAGCAGTGTGGGGTCATTCCCTGTTTTCTTGTACAGGTCGTTGATATACTCTGATGTGTACATAGTTCTTGATAGCATCTTACGTTCTTCCTCCCGCATATTTCTTTACCAACTCTGTTTTCCCTCTGCGTCCTGCATACCGATTCAATCTTCTGCGCTCCACCTGATAGCTTTCTATCATGCTCGCATATATGAGGGGAACCTCCGATGGGCTGAATGTTGCCGCAATACTTTTTTCTGCCACAATATCAACCAGCAGCTTCTCTGCGGTCATTTCATGCGGCTTCTCATCTGACATCGGAGCCTGACTGACCAACTCCAAAACAACAATACAGTCTCTCGTCCAATATCTCTCAAATTCATTTTTTCCCGGTTTGTAAAGCACACTTCCGGTATATTCCTGTTGTAATTCATCAAAGATGTAGGAACTCACATCCTTTTGCACCTGCACATATACTGTGTTCTGCGCTATCTGGTGATTCAAAAACTCATTTAGCAGAACACTTTCAAAAATAACAAATGTAAGCTCCGGAAATTTATCTTCCAGCTTTTCTCTGACTTCCATACCTCTGTCAGAATAAACCGGTCTGTACACAGGAAGCTCCTCCTGCTGAACCGTTACATATGCATCGTAATCCACGCGAAAGAGCTGCTGTTCTTTTTGCAGATTGTACAGTGTCCATCGAAACGCACTCTCACTCAAATCTTCTTTTTCGGCACAAAAAATTTGAAACAGTTCTTCGCGAGAGTATATTTTTTTATCTGAAAGATTTCTTAACGCCTGATTAGTCCACATGTGCCTCGCCTCCCTTCAAGCGTTTTGTCAATTTTTTTATTTTTTGACGCTGCGCTTATATTAGCATACTTCTTAGAGAAAAGCAAGCGTTACGTCAATTTTTTATTTTTTTGACGCAACGCCAACCAAAAAAAGCACCTGGGCAATAATTAACCTCAAGTGCCTTACAATATTTATATTTGCTCTTACATCGCCACTTCCGTCTCCAACCCCGATTTAAACTCCACTGTGAAATGGTCATCGTAAACTGTAATCTTCTCAATCAACTTTCGGACAAGGCTCTCGTCATATTCCGCAACCTCAGTCTCCATTTCAGTTTCCTATCCACAACCCCTCAAAAAGCAGTTTCGTATCCACAACCCACCCTCTAAAAAGTAGTTTCATATTCTCGCTTAGCCCTATCTCCCAACATGGATATGTTTTGTCAGAAAACAAGAAAAGGCTTTCACCATCTCACCGTTTCCCCGGTTAAGTGGCAAAAGCCCCTGTTTTCAAGCCTGTTTTGGCTCATTGTGTGTCGATTCTTGACATCAATACCACCGTCTCGACGTGGCACGAATTTGCGAACATGTCTGTCGAGCAGATCTTTTTCAGCTCGTACCCGCCCGCACACAGATATTTCAAGTCCCGCGCGAGTGTCGCGGAGTCGCAGCTGACATAGACGATCCGTTTCGGTGCTATTTTGAGCATGGTGTCGAGGACACTCCTGTCGCAGCCCTTGCGGGGCGGATCGACGACGATGACGTCGGCGTGGATTCCTTCTTTCTCGTATTTCTCGGGCAGCACTTCTTCGGCCTTGCCGACGAAGAATTCTGCGTTTGTAATGCCATTTAGCTGCGCATTCTGCCGGGCGTCGCGGATAGCGTCCGGTATGATTTCGACGCCGTATACGGTCCGCGCGTTCTTCGCGAGAAAGAGCGAGATGGTGCCGATTCCGCAGTAAAGATCCCACACGGTTTCCTGTCCGGTCAGACCTGCGTATTCGAGCGCTTTGGCGTAAAGCTTTTCGGTCTGACGGGGATTAACCTGATAAAAGGAAAGCGGAGAAATGCGAAAGCAGATATCGCCAATCGTGTCCTCTATGTATTCTTTTCCCCAGAGCAGCTTCAGCTGCCTGCCCATGATCACATTGGTACGCTCACGGTTGACGTTCAGCGTGATGCTGGTCATGCCGGGAATGGCGCAAAGCGCCTGGACCAGACGGTCGCTTTTCGGCAGGGAGGTTCCATTTATCACGATGCAGACCATGATCTGACCGGAGGCTCCGCTTGCCTTACCGCGTGCTGGTTCTGTTGAAGAAGCACTGTCAGCCTCTCCATGCACTGCTTCTGTCAAGGCAGCATCACCAGCTGCATTATGCGCTGTTTCTGTCGTGTATGAGACATTTGTGTTGCCGTGCAGTTCCATATATTGCGTCGGCTCTATCTGCTCCTCCAACACTTCCTTACTCACCCGTATCATCACGTGGCGCACGAGCCCTGTTCCGGTCGTCTCATCATAGGGTTCGATTCCGTATGTTTCCATGTGATTCAATACGATATCCAGAATGGACTTGTTAACCTTTGCGCCGAGGAGACAGTCGCGGCTGTCGATGACGGTGTGGGTACGTCCCGCATAGAAGCCCGCGATGAGATTGCCGTCTTTGTCTCTGCCAATGGGATATTGTGCCTTGTTACGATAGCGGAATGGATATTCCATCTCTCGTCCCGATTGGTCACGCGAATCGACAGGACTGACGATGTCCCGGATAGTATTGGCAATGTCCTGATTTTCAAGGAAATCTGAGAACGATACTGAGTCACTACCTAATGGACTATTTGGCATGGAGCGGTTCTCCATCCCAATGATGGACTCCATGGGTGGTTCAGCAAAGCCGCCGATGCGCTGCAGATTGCCGCGCACCTTTTTCTCTTTAAAACGAAGCTGGGCCTCGTAGTTCATCTCCTGGATCTGGCACCCGCCGCACGGGCGGGCGACCGGACAGGGAGCCTCCACACGATCCTGGCTGGGCGTGAGAATGCGCAGGAGACGGGCATAGCCGTAGGTCTTTTTCATTTTCATGACCTTTACCTCTGCCACGTCTCCGATGATCGTATCTTTTATAAACAAAACCGGTCCCCGCCGTTGGCCGGTATCTGCCGATGAAATTGCCGGAGCTTCAGCAGAGCCCTGTTCCGGCTGAAGCTCCGAATCCCCCGCAGTGCTTTGTTCCGCCTGACGCAAAGAATCCACGGCGGTGCTTTGTTCCGCCCGACGCATCGAATCTACGGCAGTGCTTTGTTCCGCCTGACGCATCGAATCCCCGGCGGTATTTTGTTTAGCATCAATTTCAGTCAAAGGGTTTAAAAAGTCATCTTCAATATAACCAATTCCGAGACCTTCGTTGCTGAAATCTTCAATTCTCACTATGATAATATCGTCTTTTTTCATATATATCCTGTCTGTGGTTTCTGCCTATACATCATCCCGTATCATAATCCCATATGCAGTATGCATAAGTTTTAACAATATGGTTGCCCACACAATGTGGATTACATGCATGATACAGTCAGCCCGCACGATATAACTTGCCTGTACGATGCAGCCTGCCCGTATGATACGGGTTGCCTGCTCAGGCAGGCTGCCGCCCAAATATATCAGAACTCTGACGTCTTTCTTAAGTTCGATTCAAACAGCCGGTTGTATCCGAGCCACTGCGGGTTGTCTCCGGCATTTTTGAGGACCTCGCGCATGGTCTCGAGCTTGGCGTCGGTGTCGTCCGCATAGTTCAGGGCCAGCGCCTCGGCAAGCGCCGGTTTTTTGGGGGAACCGTACTCAAGCTCGCCGTGGTGGGCGAGAATGCAGTGCTGCAGCTCACTCATCAGGCGTTTCGGAAAGCCTTTGATATGGCGGCAGCCAAAGCCTACCAGTTCGCTCCCCATGACGATGTGCCCGAGAAGCTGGCCGTCATCCGTGTAGTCGTTTTCCGGAAAATTGGAAATCTCCTTGAGCTTGCCTACGTCGTGAAAAACAGCCGCAGTGAACAGCAGATCTTTTTTCAGATACGGGTACTGCTTTACGTAAAAGTCGCAGAGTTTTACTACGCCGAGGGTGTGTTCCAGCAGGCCGCCGACATAGCTGTGATGGACGGTTTTTGCCGCTGAGTGATTTTTAAATGCGGCAATAAAAGCTTCATTATCTACAAAATACATCTGAATGAGTTTCTGCAGATAGGGGTTCTCGACCTGACGCATATAGCCCATCAGCTCCTCGTACATCTGATCGATGTTCTTTTCGCTGACCGGAAGATAATCCTCCGCGACGTATTCCGACTCGTCTGCCTTGCGGGCGCGGCGGATGCTCATCTGAAGCGTACCCTGAAAATTCGAAATCTCACCGCTTACGCTGACATAATCCAGCACGCCGAACTCCTCGATTCCTGAAGAGTTCGGATCCCAGATTTTCGCGTCAATGGTACCTGTTTTGTCCTGCAAAACAACGTTCTCGTAAAGTTTTCCGTTCTTCGCAGTCGCAGACTGTTTGTATTTGCACAGATATATTTCGTTAATCTTGTCTCCCTCACGAAATGTATTGATAAATTTCATTCTACTCTTTCCTCCTCTTAAAAGGCAAACGTTCATGTTTGCAATTCTCTCCCCTGTAATTGAACATTCACATTTGTCATTCTTATTTTAAATCAAATATTTTCGTCTGCCATTCTTATTCGATAATCGAACGCTCACGTTTGCTTTTCTTATTTTTATATATCAGGCGTTCCGCCCGTCATTCTTATTCAACGGATCAGGCATTCCCGTCTGTCATTCCTATACGGTAATCGAAATCTCCCGGCCGCTTCTCTGGTAGCGATAATACCGCACACCCGCCGCGTCCATCATGCGCTTTGATGCAAGAACGGAAGGGGTCCCATCGTATTTGTCGTCATCGTAGACGACCGTCTTGATTCCGGCCTGTATGATGGCCTTCGCACATTCGTTGCACGGAAACAGCGATACATAGAGCTTTGCTCCGTCCAGACTGCCGCCGCGGTAATTCAGAATCGCATTCAGCTCGCTATGCACCACATAGGGGTATTTTGTGGCGGCCGCCTCCCCCTCCCGTTCCCACGGGAACTCGTCGTCCGAACACCCTCTCGGGAATCCGTTGTAGCCCATCGACAGGATTTTATTATCCTGGCTGACGATGCAGGTTCCCACCTGAGAATTCGGATCCTTTGACCGCATACCGGCCAGCTTTGCCACGGCCATAAAATATTCATCCCACGTAATATAGTTCTCGCGTTTTCCCGCCATCACAATCCTCCCGTCTATGATTGTATACTAAGCTTCTTAAGCGACATTGCAGCATATGTCCATATACGCTGCTGATTCTCCATTGCGCGGCTTCCATTACATGTCCGTATACGCGAAGCGGATATGGACGAAGGCAATGTCCCGATTTCCAGAGGAAATCGAGGACGGTACCGCGCCCCCTCGCCGGGTGGCATCCCGCACTTCGTACGGGATATGCCCTCGCCGGGTGGCATCCCGCACTTCGTACGGGATATGCAATCACGAAGTGATTCTCCATCGCGTGGCTTCCATTGTAGCATAAATTATACGTTTTGGGGAGTAGGTAAATAAAAAGGTCTTGGTTTTTTATGGTGCGGTTTTACCAACCTTATAAAGTATGGCTGTTCCATTTTTACTTTTATATGGTGCGGTAATAACATACTTTCAGGAGGTGATATAAATGGACTTTTATCCAAGACAATTCGGCATTGTGCTGAAAAACGCGCGGATGGACAGAAAACTCACGCAGGCGGAGCTGGCGGAAATTCTGGATATTTCGCTCTCTTATCTGAAAGATCTCGAAGGATTCCGGAACAACCCCAGCCTTGAAATGTTCGTGCGGGTGATGCGGTATTTTAATCTCTCCGCGGATACGGTCGTCTATCCGGAAAAAGAAGTTGACAACAGTACCCGCAGTCAGCTGGAACGGCTGCTGACCCGCTGCGACGACGGGCAGCTTGGTGTGCTGCTTGCCACCGCGGAGGCATTGCTTTCCCAGTCTCCCGCACAGGATTCCTCCGAATCCGGCAAAAATTCTGCAGATTCCGGCGAAAGCTCTTCGAAATCCAAATGACCGGTTTTGCTGCGGCTCATGCGATAAAATTCCTGCAGCAGCTGTTTGCTGCGGTTCATACAACGAAATTCTCACTTGAGTGAAGAATACAAGATGCCCGCAGTCGCAGGGTCATTTCACGGCTCGCTCCATAACCGGAAGCTTCCGGACGGAACGAGCCGTTTCTTCTGTAATAGCAGGAGATTCTGCTTCAAATTGTGGGGTTTCTATGATACAATGAAAGCCGCGCAAGGCGCGGTACCATCCTCAATTTCCCTTGTAAATCTGGGACATTGCCTTCGTCCATACTCGCTTTGCAAATACGGACATATGTTACATTATGCATTAATCCGGCTGTTCACGACCGGAGTGTAAAACCATGAAAGGAGATCCTTTATTATGGACTGGTCCGAATTCAGTTCCCCGCTCTCTTTGCGGGATATTCAGATAACGGATACTTTTTGGAAACATGAGATGGAGCTGGTGCGCACGGAGGTGATTCCGTACCAGTGGGCGGCGCTGAATGACCAAGTGGAAGGCGCAGCGCCGAGTTATTGTATGCGGAATTTTAAGATTGCCGGAAAAATAAACCGCAAGCGGAGGGAGAAGGGTGCATCCTTTGTGGAACCGAAGTTTACGCTTCGCGGGTTTGAGACTCTGCCGGAGGATCCGGCGCATCCGGGCGACCAGTTTTACGGGTTTGTGTTCCAGGACAGCGATTTTTCCAAATGGATCGAGGCAGTCGGCTACTCTCTGACACAGCATCCGGACCCGGCTCTGGAAAAACTGGCAGATCAGGCGATTGATATTGTCTGCGCCGCACAGCAGGAGGACGGCTATCTGGACACCTGTTATATTATCGGCGGCAGGGACAAGACGTTCACAAATCTTCGGGATCACCATGAGCTATACTGCTTTGGGCATCTGGTCGAGGGCGCTGTGGCCTATTATCAGGCAACCGGAAAAGAGAAGCTGTTGAATGCCGCACGGCGGTATGCGGATTTTATTGCGGATACGTTTGGGCCGGAGGATGGAAAGTGTAAGGGATATCCGGGACATGAGATCGCGGAGATGGCGCTTGTGCGTCTCTACGAGGTGACCGGGGAACCGAAGTACCTGAATCTGAGCCGTTTTTTCATCGATCAGAGGGGCACGCGGCCCTACTACTTTGACCGGGAGCATCCGGAAGCCATCCTGCCCGGGCACGAGGAGGACCTGCGCTACGAATACAATCAGGCGCATCTGCCGGTGCGGGAGCAGAACGAGGCAGTCGGGCATGCGGTGCGCGCGGTCTACCTGTATTCCGGCATGGCCGACGTCGCGCGCCTGACTCAGGATGAAGAGCTCTACCAGGCGTGCGAGCGGCTCTGGGACGATATTGTCCTGAAAAAAATGTATATCACCGGGGGCATCGGCAGCACGCATCTCGGCGAGGCATTCTCGTTCGCCTGGGATCTGCCTAACGATACCGCTTACGCGGAGACCTGCGCTTCCATCGGTCTCGTGTTCTTCGCCCGCCGGATGCTAGAAATCTGCCCGCAGTCCAGATACGCAGATGTGATGGAGCGCGCGCTCTACAATGGAATCCTGAGCGGCATGGCACTCGACGGCAAAAGCTTTTTCTACGTAAACCCGCTGGAGGTAAATCCGGAAGCCTGCCAAAAAGACGAGCGCAAATTCCACGTAAAGCCGGTGCGCCAGAAATGGTTCGGCTGTGCCTGCTGCCCGCCGAACCTCGCGCGGCTGCTCTCTTCCATCGCCTCCTATGCATACACGGAGACAGAAAATACATTATATCTGCATCTTTATATCGGGGCTGATATTACCAAATCCATGACCGGGCACGCCATAGCAGACGGGGGCATCCCTGATAACATGAAAAAGAATGAACCAGCGGAATCCGCACATAAAAAATCCATCCCTCCCGCTGCCGATGATTTGAATGACAATGGAGACGATGGCGGTATGAACATCAATGGAAGTGTTTGCAGCGATGGCAGTCTGAAAGAGGACGTTGTGTGCCGCAATCATAATCTGGCAGACCAGAAAACGCAAGTACACATCCATATCGACTCGGCGTTCCCTTGGGACGGCGCGGTCCGCATACGGGTACAGGCAAAAGGCACACCCTTCCGTCTTGCACTGCGCATCCCGGACTGGGCGGCGGAACGTCTCGCAGATGAGGATCCTTCTGCAGAAGGTTGTATATACAACCAAAGCATTCAGGCAGGAGGCGCCCGGCGTCAGCCGGAAGAACTCTTTGCGCAGTCTTGCGCATCAAAGAGTCCGGCACCGTTCCATGTCCCTTCTGCGCATGAGTCTTACATCCGGCAGCTCGTCTCCTGCTGCGGCATTACCGGCCTTGACGGAGCACATGTCGAAGTTCGCGATGGTTATCTTTACATTGAAAAAAACTGGGGTGAAGAAGATGTGATTTCCCTTCATTTCCCGATGGACGTAAAACTGGCTGCACCGGATACCAAAATCCGCGAGGACATCGGGAAAGCGGCCGTGACCAGAGGCCCCATCGTCTATTGCATGGAGGAGGCCGACAATGGCAAGGATTTACATCTGCTGACGCTCGACTCCTGCGCCGCACCCGAAGTTGGCGATATCGACATCTGCGGCGAGCCGGCAAAAAACATCCTCTGGCAGGGCTATCGGCAGAGGCAGGATGACGCTGTTTCCCTCTACCATCCATGGAAGCAGCCGATGAAGGATCCCGTCACCCTGAGCTTCATTCCCTACTATATGTGGGCAAACCGCTCCAGCGAAGACGGCGGCGAGATGCAGGTGTGGACCCGGACGGATTCATAATTTCCTGCTCATAATTCTCTGCATTTGCACACCCGCCGCTCCGATTCCGGCTCGGCAGGATTTCATATGCATTCTGTTTCCTTTTTCGCCGAAAGCACAATGCAAAAATCCCCGGCGCTGCCCTGGCCAATGACCGGTAATACCCGAAAAAACAATGCAAAAAACCGCCGACATTCTCATTCGCGGAATCCGGCGGTTTTTGTATCATTACAGATATTATGATTCGAGCGGCAAAAGGGAGTGATACCGTGGTTTGCGCGGCAGGAATGTTTCTTACAGCCCCCTGCTTCTGAGCACCCGCCGCTCCAGCGCGGAGAAGACGCACCGGTCGATGAGAATGCCGATCACGATAATGGTCAGCATCACGGCCGTCACCTGGTTGATATCCGCCATGTCGCGCGCCGCCATCAGCGAATAGCCCAAGCCGACATAGGCGGACATCACTTCACCGGACATCAGCGCCCTCCAGGCAAACGACCAGGACTGCCGCAGCCCTGCCAGAAATCCCGGCAGCGCTGCCGGAAAAATGATATTTGTATACATCTGGACCGTCGTTGCTCCCATCGTCGCCGCGGATCTCCGGTAAATCGGAGGGATCGTGCTGATCGCGTTCTCGATGGCCAGCGCTACACTGAACGTGGAGCCAATCACCACAACGAACAACACCGCCGATTCCTTCAGTCCAAACCAGAGAATCGCAAACGGCACCCAGCAGACGCTCGGAAGCGACTGAATCCCGTTCATCAGCGGCTTCAGGTTTCGGTTCAGGAATTTTGACGCCGAGACCAAAAGCCCCAGAATCGTTCCAATCAGCAGCGAAACCGCAAACCCGATCAGCACACGCCTCAGGCTGTAGGTGGTCGCATGCAGCAGCGTACCATTTACAATCAGCTTTCTCAGGCTTTTGACAACCCCGAGCGGGTTCGGCATCGCGTAGGACTTCCACCAGCCAAGCGGACCGGTTCCGAGGGTGTAAATCGCCTGCCATAGGAGAATCAGCAGAACATAAAAACAAATGCTTGTGATGACCTTCTGCACAATATTCCCGGCGCCATCATCTGTCGTATTCTTCTTTTGCAAACTTCTCCACCTCCCTCTCCACGCAGGACAAAATCTTATGCCGGATTGCCAGAAACTCCGGCGAATCAATTTCTCTGGGCCGCGGAAGACTGACCGGAAAAACCTCTTTGACGCATCCCGGATTGTCCGACAGGACCACAATCCGGTCCGCCAGGAACACCGCTTCCTCCACACTGTGTGTGACAAAGAGAATCGTTTTTTTCGTCTCCTCCCAGATCTGCTCTAGGTCCGAGCGAAGCTTATTCGTGGTCTGCTTATCCAGAGCCGAAAACGGCTCGTCCATCAAAAGCAGCGGGCTGTTCAGGCACAGCGCCCGCGCCAGAGCCGTCCGCTGTTTCATTCCGCCCGAGATTTCATGGATCCGGTAATCCCGGAATTCCCAGAGCCGCACCAGCTTCAGATAATGCTCCGCGCGGCGCTCCTGCTCCTCCTTCGGCACACCGGCAAGCTTCATCCCGAACTTCACATTCTCCCGGACATTGAGCCACGGGTAGAGTGCGTGCTCCTGAAACATCATCACGCGGTCCGCCCCCGGCCCCGCGATCGGTTTTCCATTTACCAGGATTTCTCCGGACGTCGGGCGGTCCAGCCCTGCAACAATATTCAATAATGTAGATTTTCCACAGCCGGACGGGCCGACGATGCATACAAATTCCCCGTCATCCACCGTCAGAGAAATATCCTTCAGCGTTTCCCTGACCGAGTTATCAAAACTGCGGCTGATTTGCTTTAATTCCAGTGACAAAACGGATTCCATCCTTTCCCCGGCATAGATTACTCTGCCCCCAGCAGCTCCTCCAGCATGGACAGATCGGTCAGCGAGTCATCCGGAAGCTCACTGATAAATTCCTCGTCAAACGCGGTCTGCGCAAACTGTGTCAGCGCTTCTTCATTCAGCTCGACGGTAACCGTCGTCCGAGAAAATGAGCTTTCGACTACCTCTTTGTCGTAAGCCGTCCCGGTCACGTTTTCAATCTCCTCAATCATCGCGTCAATCGAACCATCCAGATCCGCGTTGATCGCATCCGTCGTATCGATGTGTACCTGTAAAAACGTCTCCACGACGTCCGGATGCTCCTCCATGAAATCCTTGCGGACAACCACCACCGCGACCGGATAATCGCCGGACAGATAAATATCCTGATAGTCCAGAAGCAAATCCACATTGTCAGACGCAGTCAGAATTGTTCCCCATGGTTCCGGAACCAGCGCCGCATCGATACTTCCCTGATCAAACATATTCTGAAGATTAGAATTGTCGACCGCGACCACTTCCACGGTCCCGCCGGAAGATACCGGCGCCAGGTCATTTTCGGAGAGCAGATTCAGAAGGCACAGGTGCTGCGTATTTCCCACCTGCGGGATTGCCACCGTTTTGCCATCCAGATCTGCCACAGACGAAATGCCGGAATCTGAATTCACAATCAGCACGGCCCCTGCGTCCGCCGCATTCGCGATCACAACCACGTCGCCGTCTGACTTCACATTGCCGTTGATAGCCGGCACCGGACCGATGTAACCGATATCGATGGCCTCCGCAAACAGCGCTTCCACCTCAGAAGAGCCTGCAGTAAAGGAGGTCCAGGAAACCTCATACCCGTCGCCAAGCGCCTCCTCCAGAGCCCCCTCATTTTTCATGACCAGCGCCTGAGAGTGGGTGATATTCGGAAAATACGCCATCCTCACTTCAACCGTGTCATCCGCGTAAGCTGTGCCGGAGAGGGCTGCCGTAAGTGCCAGCGGCACAAGCAGAGAAAATGCAATCTGCCCCAGCTGATGCCGCCATCCTTTTTTCAGCTTCTTTTGCAGTTTCCCCTGTTTCGATTCTGAAAAATTATTTACGCAAACGTTTTCACTCATAATCTTCATAAAGTTTTCTCCTTTTTTCATTGTATTTTCTTGATTTCTGAATTATAATGGCAACATCATACTCCAAATGGGGAAATATGAAAAGCGTTTTTTACGCAAACGTTTTCACCTTGCGGTACAAGTATGAAAGATTTCGGCAGTTGCATTTGTGTTGCCGCAGGCGGCATGGTGAAATTTTGATAAAGAGAAGCCTTAACTCATTCCGTTTGGGCAAATGCTCTTTATTTACGCAGATTCCATGCGAAAGGAGGAGCCTCCAATGTCCTTAAAACAAATCGCCGAGATGACCGGCGTATCCATCTCAACCGTTTCAAGAGTGTTGAACAACCGGGAGTACAACTGTGCCTCAGAGGAAGTGAAAACCAGAATCTGGGCGGCGGCAAAAGAGCTGCAGTATGTGCCGAACGAAAGCGCGCGCGCCCTCAAGCGCGGTTCCACCCGCGCCGACGAATCGCCGCACAGAAGCTTCGCGGTCATCCTGGAGCGTTTTCATTCCCTGGATGACGATCCGTTTTTCCGCGAATTGTTCCGCAGCGTCGAACAGGAAGCCTTCGCCAGCGGGTGTACCATATGTAGTGTCTATACAGCAGCCGAACTTTCCGATGGAAAACTTCCATGGGTGAGCGAATCCGCCGTGCACAGGACGAATCAGCCCGCCTCAGCCGCTGACACGCTAAAAATCAGCCAGTCAGCCCCGGCCACCAGCGCACAAAAAAGCAGCCGGCCCGATCCGGTCACCGACGCACAAAATAACAGCCGGCCCGACCCGGTTACCGACACACAAGAAACCAGTAAGCCCGACTCAGCCATCGGTACACAAAAGGACAGCGAAAAAAAAGCCGACGGCTACATCATCCTGGGGCGCAGCACACCTCAGACACTGGATCGCTTAAAAAAACACAGTAAAAATATCGTCTCCATCAGCCGGAATCCGACACAGTTTGAGATAGATGAAATCATCTGCGACGGAAAAGCTGCCGCCGCCTGTGCAATGGACTATCTGATTTCGAAAGGACACCGCCGCATCGGGTACATCGGAGATTGTTCCTATGAAGACCGCTATGTCGGCTACTGTGAATCCATGATCCGCAGCGGCCTGCCTCTGGATTATGCCACTATTCTTCCTACCGACCAGACCACAGAAAGCGGTTATGAGGCGATGAAAAAGCTGCTGCAAAGCCACACCATTGACGCCGTTCTCTGTGCCAATGACGCTACCGCCCTCGGGGCACTCCGGGCCCGGAACGAACAAAACGCCTCCCCGGCCTCCGCCAACCCGCGTCCGTCCCGACAACTCACAGGCCATTCAGACAAAGATGCGCAGGCATCCCGGAAAGCAGACACGGACAGTTCCATGCGCATAGGAAGTCAAAAAAAGCCCCCGCTGATGCCGGAGCTGATTTCAATCGATGATATTCAGGCTGCGCAGGATGTCACGCCCTCCCTGACAACCGTCCACATCCCCGGTGAGGACATGGGAAAGATGGCCGTAAAGGTTTTATTAGACCGGATCCAGAGAGGCCATACAGAAAAAATCCGCGTCGAGTTTCCAAGCCGTCTCATCGTGCGGGAGAGCTGCCGGTAGCCATGACGCAGGCCGCAAAACCGAAATGCTTCTGACTGGCTCGCAGGCCACAGAGCAGGAACGCTTCTGACCGGCTCGCTCTTCGCAAAGCAGAGGCGCTTCTGACCGACTCGCTCTTCGCAAAGCAGAGGCGCTTCTGATCGGCTTGCTCTTCGCAAAGCAGAGGCGCTTCTGACCGACTCGCTGGTTGTAAAACAGAAATGTTTCCGCCTGGCTCGCAGATTGCCGAACAGGAGACGTTTCCGTCCCTCCGCCTCACCGCAAATGATCCATCGCCCTGCAAAATATCACCGCCACACCTGTACTCACCGCCGTCGCCACAATGCCCGGTGCGAGGATTGCGGTCGGATTCACGCTCCCATACTGGCTGCGGTAAGCGATCATCGTCATCGGAATAAGCTGGAGCGAAGAAATATTCAGAATCAGGAAATTACACATCTCGTTACTGGCCGTGCCCCGAGGTGCGGGGCGCCCTGACCATCGGCTTCTCATGCCGGGATCCTTTCCTTTTTTACATCGTTGATTTGCGGAGTGTTCTAACGAATCCGGGGATGACTCATTCCTGCTTAACGATTCTGTCGTTCTCCTCTCTTCCTCCAGCGCTTCTAATTCTTCCATCGCCTTCAGCCCGTACACCGTCGATGCGCTTCCCAGCCCCAGAAGATTACAAATGCAGTTCGTTGTAATCGATTCCAGCGCGGGGTGCCCCTCCGGAATGGCCGGAAACAGAAACCGCATAACCGGGCGCAGTTTGCCCGCAATCGCCTGTATCAGCCCCGCATCTTTCGCAATCTCCATCATCCCGCTCCACAATGCCATCACGCCCAGCATTGCCACACACAGCGATACGCCCTCCTTTGCCGACGACAACAGCGCTTCCGATATCGCATTCACCCGGCCGGTCAGCACACCATATCCGATTCCGGTCAGCAGCATCACACCCCAGATCACATTCATCTCTTCCATCCCCCGCATTGCGCATCGGTTTCCCATTCTCCAGACCAATTATTAAGGCCGCCATTATCATCCCGTCTTCTAAGGACCTGTTAAAAAATAACTTATGCATCTTGCACCGCCTAACGCGCGAATCGCAGACCATAAAATCCTCGACTCCGTGACATATGATTCGAGAAGCAACAGGGTATGATACTGCGGTCCCCAGGGTCATGAACAGGAACGCCAGCGCTCCATTCCAGACCTTTTGTCCCTTTTATCATCATATGCAGTATAAAGCGAACAAATGCAGGAAGCATACAATGGGCAGATGTGTACAATCCCAATGGTTTAAACATCATATCAAACAGAAAGGGGCAATTATTATATAGAGACAATTAAGATAGATAACTGAATTTGCCTATACCCGATATAGGCAAATGAACAGCTGACTATCAATATAGAGGCCACTAAATGGAGACAATCAAAAGAGCCGGAAAATATTCCCTTGACGTGTTTCCCTAAATCACGTAAAATCATACACAAATAGATAGTTGTTCATGTCCAGGCAAGGGACACATTTTCCACAATTGTTTTCCACAATTAATAAGGATGCCGTTTCCGGACTGCATCCAATGCATCCGGGCGAGCCGGAATAATCCCGCCGGGATCAGGCGGCCATACCTCTTCACCTTCGTCAGAGAAAGGATCTTAAAATGGACTGTATCATCATCGGAATCGCCGGCGGCACCGGCTCAGGAAAATCCACCTTTACGAATCGCTTAAAGGAATATTTCGCGGATGACATCGCGGTCATTTACCACGACAACTATTACAAACGGCAGGACAATGTCCCGTTTGAGGTGCGCAAGATGGTGAACTACGACCATCCGGACGCGCTGGAGACTGACCTGATGGTCCGGCACCTGGAAATGCTGAAGGACGGAAAGGCCATCGATTGCCCGGTCTATGATTACAGTCAGCACAATCGTTCCGATGAAATCATTCATATCGAACCGCGCCGCATCATTCTGGCGGAAGGCATCCTGCTGCTCGCCGACGAGCGGCTGCGCAATCTGTTTGATATCAAAATCTATGTAGAAGCCGACGCGGACGAACGCATCCTGCGCAGGATTGTCCGCGACGTAAAAGAACGCGGGCGCGACATCGACAACATCGTCCAGCAGTATCTGACCACTGTCAAACCCATGCACTATATGTTCGTCGAGCCAACAAAAGCCACCGCCGATCTGGTGATCAACAGTGGCATGAATGATGTCGCGTTCGATATAGTAAAAACGAAAATTCAGCTGATGCTGGAGGCAAGGTAACCCTGGTCAGCGCCCTTATGATATCCATCACAAGGAATCCTCCGACTTCGTCGGCATCTCCGCTTCCGCTCCGGTCGGCGCCCTTATGGCATCGGCTTCAGCATTTTCCGGCGGTGGTGCTTCCGGCACAGCGCGGTGTAGTTATCATTCGCACCAAGTACCACCTGATCGCCTTCCGTAATCATCTCGCCCTTTTCGTTAAAACGGGCATTGCAGGTCGCCGCCTTGCCGCACCAGCAGACCGTTTTGATTTCCTCAATGACATCCGCCCAGGCAAGCAGCCACATGCTGCCCTGGAACAGGTTCCGCTGAAAATCCGTCCGCAGGCCATAGCAGATCACGGGCACCGTCAGATCGTCCACGATATGCACGAAAAACTCCACCTGCTCCTTCGTACAGAACTGCGCCTCATCCACAACCACGCAGTCATACTTCTGAATCTCCTCCTGCGTCATCTGCACCAGATCTTCCACATAGCTGCATCCCTGTCTCAGACCGATGCGGGAAGAAATGATACCTTCCCCATCGCGGTTGTCCAGCTTCGGCTTCACCAGCAGCGCGCATTTTCCCCTCTCGTAATAATTATACTGAACCATCAGCGCATTCGCCGTCTTAGAGCTCCCCATCGCACCATAGCGAAAATATAATTTTGCCATTGTTTTTCCTCTTTCTGTTTTTCTGTTTTTCTGTTTCATTTTGCAGCCTGCATTTCCAGCACAATCATTCACTGCTTTTATCTGTCTGGTTTTATCTGATTTACGAAAATCCTTTTGCCATTATATGTCCGTACTCGCGAAGCAAATATGAACGAAGGCAATGTTCCGATTTGCGCAGTAAATTGAGAACGCTGCCGATTCTTAATTGCGCGGCTTTCATTATACTATGTCCGGCAAAGTTTGTCATCAAAATTCGCAAGCTCCGCAAAACGCAAAACGAAATTCACAAGTTTCCGCAAAACGGCAAAAAAATCATTGACAGAGGATTGATTTATTACTATAATGTTCCAGTGTGCCCGCAAAGCACACTGTGTTTTGTGTCCTTTTTACTCGAAGACAGAAGCAGACAGAAAGCAGAATCACTGCAAATGACTGTGCTTCTGCTCCAAAGCGAATGAGAAAACACAAAGCGACACCTGTTCGATAGATAAATGTTCGAGCCAAAGCCCCGGTAGAACATTTTCTTCATAAGAATCCGATACCGTATGGAATGATCCCATCAGCAATTGCGTGAGCATTGCAGAGAGGAAGGATTTCTCTGAGTGACACGCAGTTCCCATAGAAGCGAAGGAGTTCTGTAAGCGACACGCAGTTCCCATAGAAGTCAGGGATTTCTGACCTCAGGGATTTCCGGCTTGCGGATATCGGATAAACGGGAGGGCGGAAATAAGCCTCTGCAAGCCCGGGAACAAACTGGAGTGCCGCCAGAGACACACAATCAGATGGCGGCTGTGTCAGTGGTTTCGCATAAAAACCATTGACCAGGAATGAAGGAGGAAAGACCAAGAATGAAAACGGAAATGGTGAATCCGGCCACGATTGAGAGAAAATGGTATGTTGTGGATGCGACCGATATGACTTTGGGGCGTCTGGCATCAGAAGTGGCAAGTATTTTGA
Source organism: Lachnospiraceae bacterium (assembly GCA_021202075.1). Classification (GTDB taxonomy): domain Bacteria; phylum Bacillota; class Clostridia; order Lachnospirales; family Lachnospiraceae; genus Choladousia. The sequence continues at coordinate 26,835 of JAJQDT010000019.1, forward strand.
GAGGAAAAAAGAAGCCAATCTTCACCCCTCATCTGGATCTGGGCGATTATGTAATCATCGTAAATGCAGAAAAGGTTAAAGTGACCGGCAAGAAGCTGGATCAGAAGATTTACTACCATCATTCAGACTATGTTGGCGGAATGAAGGAAACAACTCTCCGTAAGATGCTCGCGACCAAGCCGGAAAGAGTCATTGAACTGGCGGTCAAGGGAATGCTTCCGAAGGGACCGCTCGGCAGACAGATGTACAAGAAGCTGTATGTATATGCTGGTTCGGACCATAAGCAGCAGGCACAGAAGCCGGAGCTGCTGACATTCTAAAAGGGAGGTAAAGAACATTGGCTAAGGAAAAGTTTTATGGAACAGGAAGAAGAAAAAAATCAGTTGCCAGAGTCTATCTGATGCCGGGCACCGGCAAGATTACGATAAATAAAAGAGACATCGACGATTATTTCGGGCTTGAGACTCTGAAGGTAATCGTTCGCCAGCCGCTTGTTGCTACCGAGACAACCGATAAGTTTGATGTACAGGTAAATGTCTACGGCGGCGGCACCACCGGTCAGGCCGGCGCGATCCGCCACGGTATCTCCAGAGCCCTGCTGCAGGCAGACAACGACTATCGTCCGACTCTGAAATCCGCCGGTTACCTCACCCGTGACCCGAGAATGAAAGAGAGAAAGAAATACGGCCTCAAGGCGGCTCGTCGCGCTCCGCAGTTTTCGAAGAGATAAAAATGCCGCTTGCGAGCATTTTTATCATTCGAACGAGGAAACTTGTTTCCGGGTTTTCGAAGAGATAAGAGGATTACTGCGAATACAGACAAATCAAAAGATCCCGAATGTACGATTGTCTTACAGCCCTTGGCTGTCGGTTATGCCGATGCTGCGGGCTGTATTTTATTGCAGATTTCTATTTTACTACGCTCATGAACCACTCTACCGTCTGCGAATCATAATGGGAGAAAAACAGACTCTGGGCAGTATCAAGCGCCTCCAGTTTTTCCATGTCTTCCGCATCCAGTTCAAAATCGAATACATTGAAATTCTCTGCCATACCTGCATCGTAAACAAGGTTCCGGTACCGGAGTACAACGTGTCATTCATCGTCACACCGCTATAACTCAAATAGCGGGATTAGACATTCAAATATTAAAGTTGAATATCCCAAAAGATCAGAGTAGAATAGAAGCACTGGTCATGGATAGATTCCAATTCGCATTCCACGGGTAGAGAGTTTATACACCGGACTGGAATACGAAATTAAGGAAGGGATATTCTATGTCAGCTGAGACAAATAACTATCTTGAAACGGAGAGTCTGGGAAGGCTCATGCGAAAATATGCGTTTCCCTGTGTGATCTCCATGCTGGTAGCGGCACTTTACAATATTGTCGACCAGATTTTTATCGCAAACGCGTCATACCTCGGTTCATATGGAAATGCAGCCAACACGGTCGTTTTTCCGATGACAGTGGTGGCCATAGCCATTGCCGTCATGATCGGGGACGGATGCTGCACATTCGTCAGTATCAGCCTCGGAAGCAAAAAAAGTGATGATGCCGCAAGCGGCGTCGGAAACGCTGTGGTTTCTGTTCTGGCAGTGAGCCTTGTTCTTACAGCAGTTTATCTTCTGTTTCAGGAACCGATTCTGCGGATGTTCGGTGCGGATGTGAACGAAGAAACATTCCGGCTCTCGAAGGAGTATTTTTTCTGGATTACGTTAGGAATCCCGTTTTATATGTTCGGGCAGGCTTTAAACCCCATCATACGTTCTGACGGCAGTCCGCGCTTTGCAATGTCGACATTGCTGATGGGCGCTGCCTTTAACATTATTTTTGATCCGATCTGTATCTATGTTCTGAAATGGGGGATGATGGGAGCCGCCGTTGCGACCATCGGCGGTCAGATTCTATCTGCAGTTATGGCGGCTCTGTACCTTTTCAGAATGAAGGCGACCCCATTAAACAAAAGCTGCTTCCGCTTTCAGCCAGGGCTCGTAAGGCAAATCCTGACTCTTGGCTTTGCGAGCTTTCTCTCACAGTTCTCTATCGTGCTCTCTATGGCGGCAACGATCAATATGGCTGTGAAATATGGCGCAATGGATTCTGTATTCGGACAGACGGAATATGCTCAGATTCCAACTGCGATTGCGGGGATTGTGTCGAAATTCTTCCAGATTATTATCTCCATTTCTGCCGGTCTGGCTGCCGGGTGTATTCCGATTGCCGGATACAATATCGGCGCGAAACGCAACGACCGTGTCCTTGGGCTGATGAAACGGCTGATGGCGTGTGAAGCATTACTGGGTCTGGTTTCGTCAGTCATTTTCCTGCTGTTCCCCAGCCAGCTTATGCTGATTTTCGGCTCAGAAAATGAAAGCATTTATTATACACAGTTTGCGGTATGGTTCATCCGCGGGCAGCTTTGCCTGCTTCCTCTCGCGTGCCTGAATAAGGGCAGCTTTATTTTCCTGC